>DATEDN010000115.1:0-8362 GCA_035281645.1 Acidimicrobiia bacterium
ACCTCCGCCTGCTCAGGTGTCGTCATGGCCGCCCACACGGCGTCGAAGTCGGCCAGGGCCTTGCGCAGATCGGCCGCCTGGACGCGCTCGTCCGGTCCGGCCAGGCGGCGGGCCTCTTCGAGGGTTGCGGCCACCAGCTCCGGATCAGTGCCGATCGCGCGGATCCGGTCCACGACGAAACGCTCGATCTGGTGCGCCGGCAGGGAGGGGCTTGGGCAGGTGGACCAGCCGCGGCGGTGGGCCTTGTGGCAGATGTAGTACCTCCACCTGCGGCCCTGCTTCTGCGAGTACGATGGGCTCATCGCCGCGTTGCAGGCCACGCAGCGCAGCAGGCCGGCGAGCGGTGCCTTGGGGGGCCGGGTGCTCCGGCGTCGGGTGCCGGTCGTCGCTCCGCCACCGATGCTGGACTGCACCCGGTCCCACAACTCGCGGTCCACGATGGCCTCGTGCTCGCCGGGGTAGACCTTTCCGTCGAAATGGACCTCGCCCACGTAGAGGCCGCTGGTGAGCAGCCGCCGGAGGCCGTGGACGTCGAACTCGCCGCCGCCGACCGTCCTGCCGCCCTTCGTCGTCCAGCGCTTCAGGCGCCACCCGCGGCGGGACAGCTCCTGGACGGTCTCGACTAGGGAACCGAGCTCGAGGAACAGCCCGAAGATGGCCCGGACCCGCTCGGCCTCGGCGGGGTTGACCACCAGCCGGCCGCCGTCGGGGTGGCGGTCGTAGCCCAAGGGGAGGCTGCCGCCGGTGAAGCGCCCCTTCCTGCGGGCGGCATGGACCTTGTCCCGGGTGCGCTCGGCGATGAGCTCACGCTCGTACTGGGCGAAGGTCAGCAGCATGTTCCGGTGCATCCGGCCGCCGGGGGTGGAGGTGTCGAACTGCTCCGAGACGGAGACGAAGGCCACCCCGTGGTGCTCGAACTCCTCCATGAGCTCCAGGAAGTCGCGGATGGACCGGGAGAGCCGGTCGGAGCGGTACACGATGACCGCGTCCACCAAGCCGGCGGCGATGTCGGCCCGGAGCTGCTTCAGGGCCGGCCGCTCCAGGGTGCCCCCCGAGTAGCCGGAGTCCTCGTAAGCCGTGGGCAGCGCCACCCAGCCCTTCTCGGCGAACAGGCCGATGTAGGTCTCCCCGCGGTCACGCTGCGCCTGCAGGGAGCCAAAGTCGGACTTGGTGCGCTCTTCCACGGACTGGCGCGTGTAGATGGCGCAGCGGGTCGTGGCGGCGTCCTGGCGGCCGTCGACGGCCTGCAGGCGCCTGCGGGCCTTCACGCGCGCCTCCGGGCCGGCCTCAGGCCGAAGAAGAGGTGGCCGTTCCAGTGCGCGCCGGTGACCGCCTTGGCGACGGCGGTGAGGGAGTCGTAGATGTCGCCATCCCACTCGAACCGGCCGTCGTCACGCACCAGGACGGCCACCGTGCGGCCCTTGTAGGTGCGGGTGAGCACCGTGCCGGGCGTCGGGGTGGTCGTCGCGGTGGCGGGCGGCGGGTCGGCCAGGCCGCGCCGCCCGATCGGCATCCACTGCTCGGCGTAGGGGAGCAGCTCCTCGAGCCGGGCTTGGGCCCGGGCGGAGAGGCCGCCGTACTCCTTGGCCTGGACGGCCCAGGCGATGCGCTTGTAGAGGAACCGCCGGTTAAACGAGGTCGGCACCCCCCCGATCACCTTGCGCCATTCCTGCCGCAGTTCGGAGGTCGTCATCCTCTCCAGCTTGGCGATCCTGGCGGCGATGCTCTCAGCCACGGGCGCGTCTCCTTGGTGGCAATGGAGCCTTGTTCTGGCGAGCAACATCAAGGGGAATCTGCCGGTCCGGCGTGGGATTCTGCCCGTCTGACGCCGCTTTTCGGGCGGCGAGCAAGCGCAGATAGGCGGCGGCCAGGATGCGGGCGAGCCGGCGAGTAGTGTCCGGGGCGGTGGTCACGGGCGGCCCCCGGGGTGGGCCACCTGCCAGCACCACCAGCACAGGCCATCGCGCCAGACCAAGCGGATGCAATCGGGGTCATCGCAGCGGGGCGGCGGGGGCATGGTCATCCCTTCGTGCGTCGGTGCTTGGAGCTTCCGCGGCCTTCTTCTCCGCCCGGTAGGCACGCACGAGCAAGTGGGCCAGAAGGCGAAGGGCCCCCCTTGATCTCAGAGACGTGGGGATCGGGTGAAGGAACTGGCGATCTCTGGAAGCGCACGATCGGTCCTCACGCTACCCGTGATTGCCTCCACCGTTGGGCCGGTCAGTCACCGGGGGATGGGACTGCTACTCGAATAGCACCCTATGGTGGAATTTACTGACATCGTCTCGAAAACGTCGACACGACGTTTGCGCGATGGTACCCTGCAATCGCCCCGCGCATAACAACAGGCGAAGCTGTCCTAGGGAGGGTAGAAATGAAGAGTCTGGACAATCTGCTATCTGGACTGCGTCCGTCGGCGGATCAACCGATCACGACCATGAAGCCAAGCGGAACCTTGGAGAAGGGGTACGGCCATTCACCTACCGCATCCGAGATCATCGCGCTCAAGCCGACTGATCTCATTCCACAGAATCCCCCCTCCGCTTCTGCACAGGCAGGCGGGAAGCTCGAGAAATAACCTCCTCCCGGACCGATGCGAACCGGTCGTATCGTCTCGGCGGGAAGTTCTGCCGTTCCCGTGGTCGCCCAGGGCCCTCCATGGGTATTGGCGGCTATTCTCTTTGACGGAGATTCGCTTCAGCTCAGCCAGTTCGCGCGCGACCGTCTCAGATTGTTCGACAAGGCCTGGGGACAAGCCGTCTACGGCTGGCCGGTCGGGAACCCCCTCGAACGCGGTGAAGTCTGCGAGCGACTTGGTGGTCCCGAGCTTCTCCGCCGCGGCGAGGCGAAAGCGGTTATCTACAAGAAGCTAGCTGAATCGCGCGGCAGCGAGATGAACCATGTACTGCGCGAGGTGGAAGAGCTCCGAGCATACTATGGCGTCGACCGGTCTCGCCTCCCAGCCTTCATCTTCCGCACTTTCCCCTCTCGACCAGAGTGTCTCGTGCTGCCCGTCGATAGAAGGTGGCTCGCGAGCGAGGAATCACGGCTAGCCTTCAGCAGTGCACTTCAGGAATGTCTTGCGGAAGAACGTGTCTTGGGTCTCATCACTCCAGGGGAAACGACCACCTACGAACTCGAGCAAGGATTCGGGAGACTGCTCAATGAGATTCCTGCCCGGATGAGGCGGTTCTCCTCGGGGCCTGCGACTTCAAGTCAGGGCCCGACGCGTAGGTCGATGATCGCAGATAAGGCGGCGCGGACTGACAATCTGGTCATTGATACCGCCGCTCACCGTGTGCTTTACCGGCGAAAGGAGCTTCGCTTCAGCGCTTTTCTTTTCGATGTGAACCTCATACTGGCCAAGAAGGCTCTACAGGGGCGAAGTTGGGTCGAGCGTGCCCATCTGGAGGAGATTCTCTGGCCGAAACAAGCGGAGAACTACGAGGTGCCTTCCTACAAAATCAATGATGTCATGAGACGTCTTCGAGGCGCCTACGTGAAGGCTCCCGGGATGAACCCTGCAAAGGTCCGTCAGCTTTTCCCCATGCAACGGCACCTGGGCTATCGAATGGAGATCCCCTCCGAGAAGATTGTCATCCTCTAGACTCGCCGCCAGCCTCCACACTTTCATCACATTCTCAACACAGATTCCACCCAGCTTCAGTTAATCCGGCTGATCTATCACGTCCGCGACAGGTGCGCCTGTCCGGATTCGGATGAGCCGATTCGGAAAGGCCAGCCCTAGCTGGGAGGACCGCCCGGTGCGCAAGGCACAGGTTTCGCTCCAGCGGCAAGAGCTGATCGCTCTTCTGCAGGACATTCACTTCGGCTCCATCGAACGACTTCTGATCCGTGACGGGGAACCGATCCTGCGGCCGCCCCCCACCATCGTTCGTGACATCGCCCTCGGCAAGCCGAGGGGCCCTCACCCGGCGAGCGGCCTCGCAGATTTCGCTTTGCGTAATGAGTTGACCGACCTGTTCAAGCTTTTCGATGAGGAAAGGGACACCACCATCGAGCGAGTCGTGGTGCAGGCGGGCTTGCCGCACCGGGTGATTCTCAGAGAGCAGCACGGAGACTCGTAACCAAAGACTTCTTCTTGCCAGACAGCGACTGGCCGTCAAGGGCGGAGGTCGTTGTGGGCGTCAACCGACGCACACGACGGCCCTTCCCTCCGACGGCTGCTGCACGGCGTGACGCCCACCTCAAGACCTCCCCGGCCAGGGGGAGACAAGATGGGCAGTGCCAAGCACGCCGCACCGTTGTTCGATCGCTTCAGTGACTCATATATCCGGAATCGTGCCGTATTCATCTGCTCGGCCGCCGGCCTGCCCGCACATGAGGCCGAGGACTTCCAGCAGGAACTTCGGTTGCACCTGTTTCGCCAACGGCGACTCCATGACCCGGCCAGGGGAAAGTGGACCACCTTCGTCAGGACGGTTATTCAGAGGAAGGCAGCCGCTCTACTTCAGAAAGCCAAGGCTCAACGTCGTGCGCGTTGGCGTGAGGTGGCATCCCTCGATGAGGATTTCCCGGAGACCCAGAACAGCAGCGATTCGTTCGATCTTCAGAGCTACCTGGCCGTCACCTCCTCCCAGTGGACACTTGAAGCCGGCATCCACCTCCGAGTGGACCTCAGCCGCGCAGTGAACCGGATGCGACCGGCGCAACGCGACCTCGCACGGTCGCTCATGGTCGAGCGCGTCAGCGAGGTCTCGAAGCGTACCGGCATTCCTAGGAGCACCCTCTACGAGAGGATGACGGAGCTGAGAGAAAACCTTCAGGAAGCGGGGTTTCACCGGTAGGTCGACGGGTGAGCCGACGATTTGAGTGGCGACTCAGTAAGTTAGTGGATGTGGCCAGACGATGAGGACGTGTGTGGGAGAAACCTCGTTTCACTTCCGATTCGGACCGAAGGTCAAAATCAAGGAGGTGCACGACTCCCTGGTGCTGTCTCTGATGGCGTCGGAAGGTCTCCATGGCCGAACCAGGGTGCAGCTCGAGGCCAACTTCCACCTCGACAGGGATGAGCGGACGTGCACCGTTCAGGCGGAGACCGAGGTGGGGCGCGACCTCGTCCGGATCTTCACGGCCCTGCTGACACGGCAGTTTGGCGAGGAGGGCTTCACCATTGAGTCGAACGAGTCGCGGCAACATGCATAAGCTCCGGGATGTCGCGACACCTGTCGTTGATCTGCCCCACAACGACGAGGCGGAGGCCGCCCTTCTCGCATCCATCGTCGTCAGCAACGAACTACTTCCTCAGATAGAAGCAGCCGTGCAAGCCGGTGACTTGTTTCGAGTCTCCCACCAGGCCATCTACGCGAGCATGTGCCGTTTGAGAGCCTGTGGCTCCAGAATTGACTTGGTCACACTCACTGAGGAACTTTCTCGTTCCGGCGAACTTCAGCAGGCCGGTGGCAAGAACCGGCTCGGCCGACTTTTGGACGGGGCATACAAGTCGGCCAACGTGGGCGAGTACATCCGCATCGTCAAGGAGAAGTCTTGGCGCAGGAAGATCATGCGTGATGCTGAGACGCTCCAGCGTGCTGCCGGCAACAGCCTTGGCACCATGGATCTGCTGGCGCTTTTGACCGACCTCGGACGATCCTTGCCGGACATCGCTTCGTCCTGGAAGGCGTCAACGCTGGAGGGCGTTGCCAACCCTGAAGCCGCCAAGGTCCCATACCTAGTGGACGGCCTGCTTCCTGCGGGAGACACCACGGTCATCGGCGCAACGTGGAAGAGCGGCAAGACCTTGATGGCGTACCGCCTCGCGCTTGATGTGATCACGGGCTGTCCCGCGTTCGGCAGGTTCCAGGTTCGGGAGCCGCTGCCTACTGCGGTCTTCCAGCTTGAGATGCCCTCGTGGGAGGACGACCGACGACTGAGGCGATTGTCCATCGGGTGTGGCATCCGCCCAGAGGACATTCCTCGCTATGCGGCCGAACGGCATCTCACGTTCTTCAACCGGCCCCCGCTGAATCTCACTACCGCCGAAGGATGCCTTTCCTTTCAGAGAGCCGTCCGGTCCTGCGGCGCCCAGTTCGTAGTCCTCGACAGCCTTATCGCTGCCTTCTTTGGTGGAGATCTGAATGATAACTCCGCGGTCCGAGGACTGTTCACTCGAGCGTTCGGGCCCCTCAACGCCGACGGGATCACCGTTGTGGGATTGCACCACCATAGAAAGCGCCAGGACAAGAGCAAGAGCGAGGACGATCGCTCAGCCCTCTTGGGCGCACAGGCCTTTGGTGCCGCCGCCGGCAGAGTCTACAAGCTTGACCGCCTCGGCAAGGAGGAGGATCCCGAATCAAAGCGCGGGAACTTCAAGATCAGACTGACCCTCACCGGCTCCTGGACACCTGAAGATTCGGAAGACCTTCTCTTGTGGGTACAGGACACCTCGGACGGTGGCACCAGCATCACGGTCTTCGACGAGGCCGAGCAGCTACGCCATGGCGGCATGACGGCGTACCAGAAGGCCGGGATCGCCATGGCCAATTTGGTGTCTGCCGAACGAGGTATCGAGCGGAAGGTCGCTCTTGAGCGGATCGCCGAAGGCCAGCGGGTGAGCGATAGCACCGCCAAACGGGGGCTCTCGTATGCCCAGGAAAAGAGCTGGATACGCGTTGACCACAGCTGGGGCAGGAAGAACAACGAGGCGGTCCTGATGCCCGGAAGTAACTCTCGGGAGCGCCCATGAAGGACCGGACAAAGCGTCGCCAGGGGCGGTTGGGTCAGAAGTTCTCTCCCTATATGTGTTGGACTCTGAACCAACCGGAAAGTCCTTCTAGCAAGACCACTTTCGCCTGGTCGCGTTCGGTTGGTTCACAGGGTCTGGACCAACCGCTCTCGGCCAGGGCCGCTGAGGGCGGCCCATGGCCATGCGAGGCTGCGGGCCGATTTGACCCTGACCATCCGGTGGGGGCTTCGGACCAGCGGAGAAACGCCCGGGTCGCCCCGGGCGGGAGGTGGTGCAGGGTGGAGCTACTTCAGGTTGGTACGGGCCTGCTCGACGAGGGCGTTGAAGGCATCCCTGTCACCGCTCGCGGCTGCCAGAGCTGCGGACCTCACGAAGCGGGTGGCACCCGCGGGCCCGGCGGCCTCGTGGATGCGTGTGCGGTCCGCCACCGACAACCTGAAGGCGAACACGCATGCGTCCTCGATCGGCTCCCTCTTGCCCTTCTTCTCGGCCGGCGCCTCGGCCTTGGCGGTGGCCTTCGTGGGCGCCGCCTTCTTCCCCTTGCCCTTCCCCTTCGCCGGCGTCTCCGCCTGCTCGCTCTTGCTGGTCTTTGCTCCGTCGTCCACTGTCCTTCCCTCCACGGCGGCACGATGCCCGCTCTCGACGCCCAGGGCCATCCTGAGTGCATCGGGCGGGGCGTCCTCGGCCGCCAGCTTGTTCCAGTGCGTCTCACACACGCCGTGCCCGAGATAGACGATGCTCGCCTCGGCACGGCACCTTGCGACCTCGCAGCGGTCCATGATTTAGCCTCGGGCCGCGCGAACGACCTCGGCCTCTTCGTCGGTCAGGTAGATGGTGATGCGGACGCCATCGGGGCCAACCCAGAGTCCGCACCGCTTGCCCAGCCACCCGGCCATGAGCTGCCGGATCGCCTCCGGGTCACCGCCCGTCTGGAAGCACCCGGGCTCGTGGCCCTCGGTGCGTTTGCAGTCCGGGCACTTCTCGTTCGGCATCGTTCATCCCTCCTTTGTTGTCGGGCGGATCTTCACGTTGATCTGAAGCCAGTCCTCATCGATGTTGACCCGCGCATCGAACCGAAACGCCGCCAGCCCACGCGCGGCCAGCGCATCGCGGATGGCGTCATCGATGACGCGCATCAACTCGTTGGCGGTCACCTTGCTCACATCCATGCTCATCCTCCTTTCGTTGCAATCAGTGCGCTGAAGGGATCGCGATATCAAGCGCAATCGGCAGGAAAAGACGCGGAGCGAATGAATAGCGATTGTGGAGGTTTACATGCTGCGTTCGCGTAAGAAGCTGAGTCTCTGGTCGGCGGCGCCGCCTTATTTGGGCGGCAAGCGCCGGCTTTGCTCGATCATCTTCCGTGAGATCGACCGCATCATCCCGCGGCGCCTGTGGCGCACGCTGACGTTCCTGGACGCCTTCCATGGCGGCGGTTCGGTGTCACTGTTCGCAAAGGCGCAGGGCTTCCGCGTGGTGGCATGCGACATCGCCGAGCGGGCGATCATCATCGGCCGCGCGCTGGTCGAGAACACCCGCGTGAAGCTCACCCGTGAGGATGTCCTGCGGCTGCTGCGTCCCCACGACGGGCCGTCCGGGCGTGTCGAGACCACGATGGCCCCGGCGGTGTTCACGAAGGAGCAGGCGCGGTTCATCGAC
>DATEDN010000116.1:0-48462 GCA_035281645.1 Acidimicrobiia bacterium
TGCGAGTGGACACCACTTCGCTTATACCGACACTCACCAGTCTCGACGACGGTGAAGCTGATCCTCAGACAGCGAAACGGACAGCGTCTGGGTGGGTTCTGGTTCCTGATCCCGAGGACCTGCTGCCCAGCGTGAAAGCAGCCGACGCCATGCGGAGGGCTGGGTTGAAGGGCGAGATTCGGCTGGAGCTGCCTTCGGGGTCGCTGCTCGCCTAGGCGGGTAGTAGGAGCCCCGCACGTCCATCTCCCGAGTCCAGCCCGCATCGTCGCTGGACGAGTAGTGCGTCATGCTCGCAGGGTATCCCCCACGTCAACGGGGGTGACATTAGATGGCTGCTGCTGACTTTTCCACATCCCTGGGCCTCGACGCATCCGTCCAGGGGCTGGATGTCTCTCGGGTTGATGCGAACCTGAAGGCCGCAAGGGCTGTAGAAATGGGCTGGCGTCTGCCTGAACTGCCCGAGTTAGTGAAGCTCGATCTGGCATCGGTTCCCGGCGTGACGCCGGAGAGCGTCAGCGCTCTGCTGCAAGGCCTGGATCGTGATTTCCACGGCGAGGCTGATGACGACGAGGACGACGTCATCACTCAGCAGTCGACCCCGTATCGAGTGAACTTCAACGACCCTCGGGAGCGCTCGGGCTTCGACCAGTTCCGTGTCGCCTTCTCTGACTTGGCGAACAACCCCCGCCCGACCGAGACCTCGGTCGATGCGGTCAAGCAGTGGAAGATCGAAGCGGCCCGGAAGGGCTATCTGAAGCTGGAGCAGGGCCAGCGGATCGACAACACCTGGGACCCGTCCTACAACTCGATCCGCTACGAGATGATGCGGGCCGACATGGACGACGCCTACCGTGGCGATCGGTTCGGCGCTCTGCCGTTGTTCGGTGAGGACAACCCTGACGGCACCCACAAGATGGGCGCCCTAGAGCACCTGGCGAAGTGGACGGCACCGTCTGGCCTCTTGGGCGCAGCCGTAGACCTTGACCTGTTCTGGGATGTTGGCGCTATCGGGAAGGAGTTCACCAGCTGGTCAGACAAGTGGCGCAAGTTGGGCGAGTCCAAGAATCCGTGGGATTTCGCCAAGAACTTCATCGACGCAGCGACAGGTCCAATCGACGACATTCTCGTGCCCGCCCTCAACATGTGGCTGCTCGCCTCGGGCGTGGGGGCAGCGATGAACTTCGGCCGAGTGGCGATGCTGGGCGAGAAGGCGATGATGGGTGGGAGGATCTTCGACAGCCTGTATGACTCCGTCAAGGTCGCCCAGGGCGTGTCTCGCATGGGCGAGGCATCCAGCTTGGCCCTGCGTTTGCAGCGTGGCGGCTCGACAGCGGCCGGCATCGGCAAGAAGCTGGAGCAGTGGCGTGCCTTGTCGGGCGTGAAAGCCACCAAGGGCGTGGTGCAGCAGGGCATGAAGCTCGGCCTTGCCTCGCAGGCCGAGGACCTGCTGCCCGGATACCAAGGTGGATTCGCCATTGGCGACTTCGACCCGATCGCCAACGCACGGGATCGCTTCACCAAGAGCCCGCTCGTTTGGGGCGTTGGTGAAGCCCTGTTCACCCCGTACAGCGTCTTCTCGCCAGGCTCGTTCACGGGCGTAGCGAAGAGCTTTGGTGGCTTCGGAGCAAAGGCCTTGGGCTCAGCCCCAGGCCGTGCTGCCGTTGGCGCCGTGATCGGCGCAGGCGTGGGAACGGCAACAGGCGAAGACACGAGCGACATCTTCACCGGCATGGCTGCCGGAGCAGGCCTCGCTGCCGGAGCCCCAGTTATCGGCAAGGGGCTCAGCGCAGCCAGCTCCATCCCGGGCCTGAGCGCAACCCGTGCCGCCAAGGTGGTCGGGTTCGCTGGGGACTTCCTCCAGAAGACCAGCTTCGCCCCGATCGCCAAGGACCAGCGCATCACAAAGGTGATGCACGAGTCGCTGCTCGACTCGCTTCAAGGTGACGACCTGATCCGGTACCAGGAGGCCTTCCAGCGGGAGGGTTTCGTTGGGGCTCTGAAGAACGTCTACGGGGTGGACGAGGAAGCTGCCGGCGCAGCTATCTCCTACGCCATGCTCGCAGCGTCGGCCGACTACACGGCCACCATGCAGGCAAAGGCGCTGGGCGAGAAGGGCTTCAAGAGTCGGTACCACTTGAACCGGAACAAGCTCATCAACCAGATCCGTGGCATCGACATGGATGCTGTGTCTGAGGGCAAGTTCGAGCAGATGGCCTATCTGATGGCCAAGCGTGACGCTGGCTCCAACTTCGGTGTCGGCAAGCGCTACAGGAAGATCCTCGGTCAGTTGCAGAGCGACCCTGAGAGGGCGATGGAACTGGCCAACATGCACAACAATCAGGCGCACGACACGCTGCGCCAGATGTTGTCGGTGGAGAACATGCCAGACTTTGATCCGGCGATGGGCAACGCCTGGGCGCAGCTCGACCCCGAAGGCAAGCTCGGCGTGATGCGCACCTACCTGCCGAAGGTGTGGGACACGTTCGGCAACTGGCCACGGTTCACCGAGCGCTACACCGACATCCGCCACATGACGGAGGACGGCCTTCTCGACGAGGTTGAGTACCTCACAGCCAAGGGCGTCCACGGTCGAGGCATGAAGATCCTCTCCGAGTTCGAGACTGTCCCGACTGCGCCCCGGGCGCACATGTGGACCGACAGCATCGACGACCACATGCTCGACAAGGTTGACATCAACGACTACGCAGCCCGTGGCTACATGGCTCCGCTCGCCCGGAGCGTGCAGTCGCAGGGTGCGACCACGCTCGCCAAGGCCGACACGATCACGAAGCAAGAGCTGCTCGAAGCTGTCGCCAAGATGCGGGATCTGACCGACAACTACCGAGCCTTTACCGGCATCCCGATCAAGGCTCGCAAGGCCGGCAACATCACCGAGAGCGGAGCGAAGCTGCTCGGCAAGATCGGTGATGCTGGCACCGAGTTGGGCTCGATGACCCGTGCCCGGCTCACCGAGATCGCCTCGGCAGCCGGCTTGACGTCTGGCGAGACCGAGTTCTTGAAGAAGATGAACGGCTTCGCCGGTCGTCACGGGCTCTCGTCGTCCGACCTTCGTCTGGAGATGGAGCGTGTCATCGACGACATGGTCGGGGACCAGACCTTGCTGGAGCGCTTCGGTCTCGGCACCGTTGTCACCGGCAAAGACGGCCGTGTGCTGAAAGGCCACGAGGCTCTCGCCCACTACGCCAAGGAACTCCAGGAGCGCAGCAAGTTCACGGCCGCAGAACTGGACGTGGACGGGCTGATCCGCAAGATGGACGACTCCGGCCGGGTGAACGACGCAGCCAAGCTGCGGTCGTACAAGACCCAGCTGGAGCGGGACGGGTACAAGCTGGTACATGGCGTCGAGTACCTCACGCCCCACGATTTGATGGGCGCTACGCCGATCTTCAAAGACATCTCGACCCGGCACATGAATGCTGTGTCTCTCGGCAACTTCTTCCGTGGCCGGATGCCGGAGGTCGCTCGCATGGAGCAGACCCGTCGCCGGTACACGGCCCTGGCATCGGAGCTGTCGCAGATCGACGGTCACGGCCTGGACCTGTCGGACGAGAGTCAGGACATGAAGGACATCCTCTCTCGTGCGCAGGGCCTGCTGTACCGCAAGCAGGAAACCTCGGAGATGCTCCTCGAAGAGGTGCGCAACGAGACGATCGGCAGGAAGCTGTCGGCCCGCTGGCATTCCAGCACGACACCAACCCGTGTGGAGGATCTCGGCCTCGGCGTCAACTACGCCGATGTGGTCGAAGAGTTCGGCGCCGTCTACAGCCCGGAGGTCGCTAAGGCTGTCTGGCGTGCGCTGAAGAAGTCCAGGAACGCAGAGTTCAAGGATCTCGGCCTTGCTGCCGTGGAAGCCAAGCTGCGCAACAGGAGCCAGCTGGTGGACGCCCTCACCGTCCTGTCAGCGACAGGCTTGGTGTCGGGCGCCGCCGTCGGGGCAGCGACATCCGATGACCCGTTCTCTGGCGCCCTGAAGGGCGCAGCAATCGGCGGGGCCGCAGGCCTCGCCGGACAGGTCGGTTTCAAGGGAACGCTGCGTAAAGCAGGCGAGGCTTTCGACCAGTCCCGCTGGAGCCGGTACGGCTACATGGCCGACAACTACGCCAGGCTCCGGGACCAGTTGCGTTTCACCATGTCGCCCTGGTTCGACATCACCCGCTACTCGGAGGCGGGGATGCTCGGCCAGATTGGCGTGCCGTCACACGTCAACGGCAAGCGGGTGATCCTGCCATACAACATCGCTCCGTCACGTCTGGAGAAGCAGCTCGACAAGTACGACCTGTCGCATCTGAAGATCCCGCCCGAGCTTCGGGAGAAGGGTGGCAAGGGTGTCGTCGATCATCTGAAGAGCGAGTACGCCCGTGCCGCACGTGGGCAGTTCAACCCGGACGCAGCTGATGGGGCTGTCAACTTCTTCCGCCAGGTCGGCATCATGGGCTTCAGCCCGCTCGACTATGAGCGCTCTGTGTTCTCGCACCTGCGAGCCCAAGGAGTTGAGACCAAGCAGGCGTTCGAGGCTGCGAGAGAAGCGTTCAGCTACGGCCTGAAAGGCCGGAGCCCTGCCGAGCTGTCGGTCAACACGATCTTCTTCCCGTTCAGCTTCGCTTTCAAGACAGCCAAGCACACGGCCCAGTGGATCGGTGACGACTTCACCCGCTCGGTCATCATCCATGACGGCCTCCGGCTGCACCAGCTGCTCGACGAGAAGTACGACCTGGACTCGCTGTGGCGTGACCACCTGCCGGCGCTGGAGAAGCTCCAGCAGCTGAACCCGTGGGCCTACGGTCTGTCTCTCGGCCAAATGGGTGGCATCAACCGTCGAGCTTTCGACTTCGGGTGGAAGGCGACGATGAGCCTGTTCACCCCGCAGGGTTTCAGCATCAAGAACGCTGCCGATGCGGAGATGGTGACCGGCTTGGCGAAGGCGTTGATGCCGGCGATCAACGACATCCAGCACCTTGCCGAAGACTTGAAAGAGCAAGGGCACGTCTTGTTCTCGCCCACCCATCAGACCCGGGCCGCTGAGGCCCGGGATGGCTACGGCGAGTGGAACGAGTACAAGCGGGCTGTCAGCCAGCAGCTGTCCGACCACGGCTACACGTTCGCTGACCTTCAGCGCAACCCATCGCTGACCGAGGCGAAGATGGCGTACAACGCCAAGCGTGCCGAGTTGGGTGAGAAGTTCCCGGGCTGGCTGGAGTCACAGAAGCGAGCGATCGTCAACAAGACGGCGCTCGACATGGAGAAGCGTGACGCTCTTGCCCGTGCCGCTACTGGCAAGGGCACAGTCACCGACCAGATGCTGTTCGAGTACGAGCAGCAGGTCGATGCCGTTAAGGCCTACATGGACCAGTACGGCATCGAGGACTGGCAGGATCTCGACCCTGAGACGTGGGATGCCCTCCACGGCATGGCTATTCAGTTCGCTGAGCGGAACCCGCAGTGGAAATGGATCTACAACAGGTTCTATCGCTCGCAATTTGGGCCGATTGAGAGGACGATCTAAGTGGCCGACAAGCGACCCGTTCCCCCGCTGGAAGAGTTCCGCAAGCTGCCTGCGTCCCAGCAGGAAGAGGTCCTGCGGACCATCGGTGAGGACGCCTTGTTCGACGGCTCCCAGTTCGCCAGCTACTTCCAGGCGTACTCGCAGACTGGCGGCTCCACCCCGGACAAGGACTTCCTGACCCCGCTCAACAAGCGGAAGTATGAGCCCACCAAAGAGGCCCAGGGCCAAGCTGCGGTTCAGGAGGCTGCCACTCAGGCCAGCACGAACCAGGGCCGTGTCAGTGACGCCAACAAGGACGGCAAGGTCGACGAGAAGGACCAGGCTGCCGCCACGGAGGCCGAGACTGCGCTCGGCCTCCCTTCAGGGACACTGAAGGTCTCAGCCCTCCCAGCGTGGGTCGCTGCGAAGGTGCAGCCTCGTGGCCAGACGGACCTCACCAGAGATCAGCAGAACAGGCTGGTCGAGTGGTGGAACATGTGGAACCCAGCCAACCCGGTGGACTCCTTTGAGGATGTGCTTCCGATCCTGGAGGCCAACCCCACGCTGCGCAACGAGAAGATCCTTGACGCAGCCCTCGATGACGACGAGCCCATCCTGTCGTATGAGATGAAGGTTCCTGGCGGCGGGAGCGTCAAGCTCACCGACGAGCAGATGACCATTCTCTCCGGGTCTTTCGGCCTCGATCCAAGGACGGCCACTCAGGTCGCCAAGTACGCAGGTGTCCTTGATCTGAAGACCTCGACTGGAGAGTTGGCCTGGCAGCCGTTGGCTGCCCTGTCCAAGGCGGCTGATCGTGAAGGCGTGTTCACCGGCGCCCTCGCAGAGGATGATCGCACCGCAGCCTTGGAGGCGAAGAAGGAGAGGCTGCGCAACCTGGAGTTGGGCCGCAAGGCTAAGGGCAGTGTCTCAAACCGGGCTGAGTTTCAGGAGATTGAGAACCTGAAGCTGGAGATCCGCAAGGAGGAGCAGGCTCTCTCCCGCAACAAGCAGCGCCGCAAGGGCGCAGACAACTCGGTGCTGATGCTCGGCAAGAAGTACGAGGAGGGCTTGACCCTCTACGGCCAGGACCCCGAGCTTGCCTATCTGCACGCTCTCGACCCGGCCTTGGTGAAGCGTGTCACCTCGGGGTGGGTGACAGGCAACGTCAGCTCGGAGGATTTCCAGAAGGCCGGGCAGCTGTTCCTCGACGGGGGCTTCAGCCCTGACGACATGGCCAAGCTCGGCTTCTTCACGTCAGGGTCCAGCGCCGGCAAGCTGTCCGGTGCCGGGTATCTCGACTACCTCGACCTGCGTGACGCCATCGCAAAGGCCGGTGGAGCGGGCGCCACGAAGCGTACGCTCGATCAGGACGGCGTCAAGCAGCAGGTGGAAGAGATGTGGCAGGCGATGTTCATGGAGGACGCCCCGGATTCGGTGGTGCAGGCCTTTCTGTCGTCGGCTAACTCAGCTCTCGCATCTGCGCCTGATGGCCAGGACTTCGACCTGTCGAACCGGCTCCAGTCGTTCTTGGAGAAGACTGGCAAGTTCCAGGAGCTGTACGGCAAGGCCGATGGCCTTGACTGGCAGTCGTATCAGGCCCAGTTTGGCAGCGCCAGCAACTCGATGCTGGGCGCTCAGATCGACAAGCAGGCGATCCAGGCGGGCATGAAGACCGGCAAGCTCCAGACCACCGTCGGCCAAGCGCTAGGTAACAACCTGGGTGCGGCAGACAACTCGACGCTGATGGGTCGCCTGGCGAGGGCTGCATCGGTGGTCAACAGCCAGACATAGCCCCCTCGGGGGTGGTCTATGACATGGCCGTTCTCTCCCCCGAGCAAGTCAGCCAGTTGGCTTACCAAGCAGGCTTCCGAGGGGATGCCCTTGTCGCCATCGTTGCGATCGCCAAGCGTGAGTCCGGCTACCGGACCGAGGCCCATCGCACCAACCGGGACCCGTCAGCGATGGTCGGGGATTTCGGGCTTCTCCAGATCAACTACACCAACGTCTCCCGCCTCGGTGAGATCGGCGTCACGAGCACAGCTCAGCTGCTTGACCCTTTGACCAACCTGCGGGCCGCATTCCTGCTGTCGGGTGGTGGGTCCAACTTGCAGCCGTGGGCTGCTGGGCCGGGCGGCTGGACCGCCGAGGGCGATCCGCTCTACGGGACGAACGTGCAGGCGGCACGATCCGCTGTCACCAACGCCCAGACCCAGGGGCTGCTCGGACAGTCCTGGGCCGGGACTTCTACGCCAACTTCGTCTGGAGGAGCAGTGCCTGAAGCAGCCGGCCCGGCAGGGGCCGGCATCCAGCTTCCATCCGATGCCCGTGTGATGCAGGTCGCTGGCGGTCCTCTTGCCGCAGCGTTCGATCTCGGTGGCGGGGTCACCATCTGGTATGACCTCTCGGGGACTGGTATTCCAGTTGACCAGGCAAGAGTGGAACAGGTCAGCCTCGACCAGTGGTCCGCTCTCGGCTGGGTGGAGGGCGGCTCCGGCCTGGAGCTTGACGGCGTCCAAGCCAACTATGGGTCGTTCAACGGCTTCTGGTCGCAGGTTGTTACCCAGATCATGGGCAACAACCTGGCGAAAGACGACCCGGGTGTCCGTCGTGTGCTGGCCGAATATGCGGCCCGGCCGGACATGTCGGACCAGGAGTTGCAGAACCGGCTCCAGGGCACCGAGTGGTACAACGCCCGGACGCAAGGCCAGCTGGAGTGGAACGGCCTTTCTGACGCCGAGAAGCAGAAGCGCCGGGATGACATCGCTGCGCAGATGGCGAACGCCTGGATGTCGATGGCGGGCGTGGTCGTTGACGTCTCCGATCCTCGCATCCAGAACTACGTCGACAAGGTCGCTTCCGGCGAACTCGGCTATGGGGCTTGGACTGAGCAGGTTGTCAAGCAATCCGCTGAAGGCAACCCGGAGTCCCCTTGGTCCCGGCAGGTCCGTGAAGAGCAGGAGACACAGCGCCAGCGCCCGGTCGACATTGAGAACACGGCCCACCGTGTTCGAGACCTAGCTAAGCGCTGGGGTGTGCAGATCAGCGACGGCAAGGCGATGGAGTACGGCAAGGCGATCATCGAGAAGACGTCGTCCGAAGCCGACGTCATCAACACGTTCAAAGGCCAGGCACAGCAGCTCTACCAGTGGAAGGACCCTGACCTGGAGACGATGACGGCAGCCGGCCCGTGGATGGAGACGTACAAGCGGGTGATGGAGCAGGAGGGCGACATCTTCAACCCGAAGGTCCAGTCCGCTCTCACGGCTGGCAAGCCTCCGTGGGAGTTTGAGCAGGAGCTGAAGAAGTCCAGCGACTGGTTGGGGACCAGGAACGCCAGGAGCGAGATGTTCTCGATCGTCGCTGAAGCCGGCCGCAAGATGGGCTTCGTCGCCTGATGGCTCTCTACATCACCGGCCCTGGCCAGATGACGCCGACAGGCGGCGCTGGCGACCGTTTTGCTGCTGCTGCCGCAGCATCTACAGCCGCAGCATCACCCCCTCCAGCTACACAGACAGCCCCGAACACCCCTGCCCCGGCCTCGATGCACAGCACGGGCGCTCAGGCGCTGATCGCAGAACTGCGCAACGCCTTCCCGTGGGTGGAGCGCATCGGGCTGACACTGAACTGGTTCCAGAACGTGGCAGCGACAGCCGCCTCGGCTGATGAGGTTGTCCAGCAGATCCGTGGCACCTCGCAGTACAAGACCCGGTTCCCGGGTCTGCTGCGCCAAGACGGCACGATGCGGATGAACGAAGCCGAATACCTGTCGACCGAAGACAACTACCGGCAGGTGCTGCGCCAGTTCGGGCAGCCGGATGCTGCCCTGGACAGTCCGCAGGATTTCATCGGGTTCTTCGAGAACGACCTGGATGCCAACGAAGTCCGGGATCGCCTCACCGTCTACGAGAACGTCCGCTCGGCTGGACGTGACGTCAGTGACGCCTTCTACGTCTATGCCGGGATGCGGGTGTCCGACGACGACCTGTATGCGGCCGTCGTCGACCCGGCCAAAGGCCAGCAGTTGACTGACGAGTACAACCAGCGCATCGCAGCCCAGCCATTCGACTATGCGACGTGGATCAACCGAGCCACCGAAGCTGGCCTGTCCCGTGTCGCTAACACCCTTGGCGAGTTGCAGAAGACCGGGAAGCTGACAGGCGGTGCGATCCAGAACGTGTTGCGCACCGACAGCAACTTTGCCGCCCAGATCATGGACGCCCTCTATCACGGTGGCGACCCTCGTGGTGGTCGCTTCTTGAACTTGAACGAGCTGATGCAGTCGTTCGAGTACGCAGCGATCGGCGCTGCGGCAAAGGGCGCCGGGTTGGAGATGCCGGATAGGGCGAGGGCTGCCGAGATCCGCTCGGCTGGCATCGACCGGGCTGCGGCAAGCAACGCCTACATGGATTTCGCCCAGATGCGTGGCGTGTATGCCGGCGCAGTCCAGCGGTCCACCAGGACCGGCCGGGACTTCTCGCAGTCTGACTTCGAGGACGCTGCGTTCCTTGGGAACGGCAGCACCAGAGCCATGCTCGACCAGGCGTTGAAGCAGGAGCAGTCCCTGGGTGAAGCCCAGGGGACAGCCCGCTTTGACGTCAATCGCACCGGCCAAGTCCGCCAGTCGGGGCTGCGTTCACCTCGCTAGTTCACCAAGGGTTTGGGAGGGGTTGGTGAAGATCCCTTCCGGGTTCCCCCCGCTACGGAAGGCGTGGACGTAGGGGCGAGAGGTGACATATGGACGAGTTCGACGACGGCGCTACGGAGTCGGAGGAGTCCGGAGGGCAGCTTCGCAAGAAGCTCGAAGCCCAGATCGCAAAGAACAAGGAGCTGACGGCCGAGCTACGCAAGTTCGCAGCGAAGGACCTCATCAGCGCCAAAGGCTTCAAGCATGTGAAGCCAGACGATCTGGTCGGAGTCAAGCCCGATGATCTCGAAGAGAAGGCTGCCGAGATCGAAGAGGCCAAGGTCAAAGAGCAGGAGACGATCCTGCGCAACGCCTTGGTTGATCGAGGCATCCCGGAGGACGAGATCGAACAGCGTCTAGCGGATCTGACTGGCGACACAAACGCACAGGCACGGCAGGCGGCTGCTCGGGTGACCGAGCTGAGTCGGACCCCCGGAACGCCTGTGTCTCGTGGCGAACAGCAGGGCGTATTTGGCGCTGATCGTTTGGCGCAGGTCTTCGGGCCTGACGGCAAACGCACGAAATAACTCTCGCATCCCTTAGGAGGGGGTAAATGGCTACCGGAGCCCTGACTCTTCTGGAAGCGGCCAAGCATGGCCACGACCAGCTGAAAAAGGGCGTTATCGAGACGATCATCCAAGAATCGCCCATCATCGAGCGCATTCCTTGGACGCCGTTCGCAGGTAACGCCTTGCAGCACAATGTCGAGGACACTCTGCCGAGTGTCGCCTTCCGTGACGTCGGGGAGACGTATACGGCTTCGCACGGGACGGACACGTCGCACTTCTGGGGCGTGGCGATTCTCGGTGGCGAAGTGAAGGTCGACAACTTTCTCGTCAACGTCACTGACACCCTCGGTGGCCTGAAGGCCAAGCAGTACGCCAAGATGGCGAAGGCGAACGCCATGCGCTTCGACTTCGAGTTCTTCGAGGGCGACGGCACCAGCAAGGGGTTCAAGGGCGTCAAGACCCTGATCGACGAGGGCTTCGGCCAGGAGTACGTGCACAGCGCCACCGGCGCCGTGCTCTCGCTCGAATCGCTCGACCAGGCCTACGACCTGTTCCGCAGCCAGGCCACGCCCGACGCCCTGCTCATCAACCGGACCTGCCGGCGCAAGATCACGAGCCTTGCTCGTGCCGATGTGACTGGCACTTCGATGGTGGATTTCGAGCGCAACTCGCTCGGCAAGCAGGTCATGTCGTGGAATGGCGTCTCGTGCGTCATCCTCGGTGACGTCATCAACGGCTCCGGCACTGTCGTGGCGGCTCTGCCGTTCACGGAGGACCCGGGCGACGGTGGCTCTGACACCTGCTCGGCCTACTTCGTGAAGTGGGGCTCCGACGACGTGACGGGTCTGCTCGGCCACGGTGGCGATTTCTCGGTGCGTGACTTCGGTGAGACCGAGGCTGCTCCGCAGCATCTCGGCCGGCTGGAGTGGTACCCCGGCATCGCCATCTTCAACAAGTACAGCATCGTCCGGGTTTCCGGCATCTTGGCTGCCTGAGCACGAAAGGAGATAGATAGATGCCTGGCACTCTCGTTCGTGACTCGAACGCAACCAACCTGCTCACTGGCTCGACGTTGAACGCAGCGGGGACCACGACCAGCACGGCCGTCCAGATCGACAAGCCTGGAGAAATCCAGTTTGTCTTGACGACGGGCACCGTGACTGGGACAAGCCCCACCGGCGACTTCGAGGTCAAGGGAGCCGACGACTCTGGCATGTCGACCAACGTCGTCAGCTACGGCCGCTTCTCGCAGCGTGACACCACGGATGGAGTCACCAAGTACCTGCGGGCTCGTGTCGACAGCAAGTACGTCCAGGTGACGGTCATTCTTGGTGGGACCAACCCGGTGTTCACCGGCTCCACCCTGTATGCCCGCATGCCAAACGATCGTCGGACGCAGATCACCACGTCTGCCTGACGATCCTGATTCGCCCCTGACGTCGGGGTGTGAAGGAGCCCCTGCCGTGCACGGCAGGGGCTCCTTCTATTTGAGGCGTCACGCACCCCTCGGGGGTGTCTGTGATGCGAAGCGTTGCTGTCTCTGCGAGTGGAGCTGTCGCCTGCGACTCCTATTGGGGCTTCAGCCTCCGGGAGACCAGCGGCTCAGCTTCCGCCAAAGTCATCATCCACAAGGGCACTGACAACACAGGGACCGCCCTCGATGTCGTCAACCTCACGGCGAACGAGTCTGCTCGCGAGGTTTGGTCGGTGGCTGAGAGCGTCGGCCCGCTGCGGAGCCTCTACGTCGAGGTCGTCTCGGGAGCCGTCTCCGGCAACGTGAAGGTCGGCTGAGGTGGGTGTCTCTGGTGGCGTCCGGGGACGCTGGGAACTCTTCGCTGAGTACACCTCTCCCGGAACAACCGCAGGCGTGACCCTGCCCACCGACACGCTCGCTGCCGAGATCATCGCCGTTGCAGGTGGCGGGGGCGGAGGCGCAGGCCGTCGAGGAGCATCCTCGTCGGCTCGGTTCGGTGGTGGTGGTGGTGGTGCAGGCGCAGCCGGCAAGGCCACCATCCGAGGGGCTGCTCTCGCTGAAAGCCTGACTGTCGTCGTCGGCGCCGGTGGCGCAGGCGGGACAGCACAGTCCGTCGATTCGACCGATGGCGCTGCCGGCACGTCGGGCGGCGCTTCGAGCGTCACGGCAGCAACGTCCGGCGTCCTGATCTATTGCGAGCTTGGTCTGTCGAGCGGTAACGGTGGAACGGCTTCAGCCGGCACCGGTGGCTCTGGACGTACCGGCATGGAGACGTCCGGCACGGGCGGATCGTCGTCGACTTCAGCGACAGCAGGGTCCGGCTCGTCGATGTTCAGTGTCCCTTCGCCGGGTGGTGGTGGTGGTGGGATCGACACCAGCAACGTCCCTCGGGCTGGGGGTGGTGGCGGTCGGGTCGAGTCTCGCAACCAGGCTGCTGCTGCTGGTGGGACCACAGCGAACACGGCCGGCACGGCCGGCACGGATGCCACGACCTATCAGCGTCAGAACGCCATCGGCTTCGGCAACGGTGGCGGAGGTGCTGGTGCGCACGCCACGACTGCTGGTCTGGCCGGTGGCGCTGGCGGCTATCCGGGCGCCGGTGGCGGTGGTGGTAGTGCGAGTGTCAACGGGCAAGCCTCGGGCGCTGGTGGCGCTGGAGCGAACGGGTATGTGGCGATTTGGGTTTACCGCCCGTAACACTCGACGACACCAACACAAGTTTCGCTCTCCCTTCTGCGCTCAACGGCGCCTGGGGCTGGACGAGCCAGGCCCACTCTCAGGGCTGCCTGTGGACTGACGGCCCCACCCAGTGGGCCGTCTGGGTCGACAACAACAAGAAGGCAAGGATCGCCCGCAGGACTCACACGAAGGCGTGGGAAGCTTCGGTTGATCTGTCGGCTGCCGGTGGGACTGCGCTGTCTGCTGCGTTCGATGACGATTCTCACAACTCGGTTGTGGTGGCGGTCGACGATCGTGGCGGGGTGCATGTGGCGGGGAACATGCACGGCGGGCAGGGCGGGGCGTCTGACCTGTTGAAGTACATGCGGACGTCGCAGCCCGGTCACATCGCTGGGACGTGGGTGACGACGATGGTCGGCACGGAAGAGTCGTCGGTCACCTATCCGCAGTTCGTGAAGGCGAAGAACGGCACGCTGTATTTCTTCTACCGGGACGGCATCTCGGGCAACGGTGACTTGATGCTCAACAAGTACACGTCGTCCACCAAAGTGTGGACTCGTGTAGGCAAGATCATCGACGGGAAAGCGTCGAGTCATTCGCCGTATCCACAGCATGTCGCTGTGGATCGGACCACTGGACGCTGGCATCTGATCTGGTGCTGGCGGGATACCGGCGACCCGGACACCAACGAGGATCTCTGCGGGGCCTACTCCGATGACGACGGGGTGACCTGGAAGAAGTACAGTGACGGGTCGAGCTATTCGTTGCCGATCACAAAGGCGTCCGCTGAAGTGATCGTTGATCTGCCAGGCGGTACCACCACGTCGATTCTGAACAACGGTGGGCTAGAAGTCGACATGAACGGCAGGCCGCATGTCGCCATCCTGATCGAGACTTCAGACGTCTACCAGATCAGGCACGTCTATCACGATGGCTCGGCGTGGCATGACGATCAGGTGTCGAGTTTCGCTGCGAGCAACGGCCGTCGGCCGGCTTTGGCCACATTCCGGGATGGCCGGGTGTGGATCTTGTACTGCCATTCGCTGGCGTCTGGCTACATCAGGGTCTTCGATGTGACCACCCCGGCAAGCGTGCAGCAATACACGGTCCATGCGAGTGACGTCAGCCAGCTCGACGTCACGTTCGACACCCAGGGCCTCTACGAGCGGGACACCCTGTACATCCCGGCCTACATCGCCAGGACGGATGGGGTGTTGACGCCGGCAGGGATCGACAACCAGAGCAACGTACCGATCCTCACGATTCGGACGCTCTCGGCCTGACGCCCTGCTCGGGGGTGTCTTTGATGAGTGACACCTGCTGCGACCTCTTGCACTGGATCGGCACGATGCGTGTCGACAAGTGGCGCCGGACTGAGGACTTCGAGGCAGGCCTAGCCCCGGACGAGTCGATCGAGACCGGCCCGAACTTGTTGATGAACGCCGGGATCACCCGAATGTGGAACCTAGTCATCGGCACGGGCGCTACCCAGGCAATGGACGCCACCCACTGCCGGATCGGCGTGGGCGACAGCAATACGGCCGCTTCAGCTGGCCAGACCGATCTCCAGGCTTCGAGCAACAAGCGTTTCAACCTGGTCACCTCGGGGCCGACGGTATCTTCGCAGAGCATCACGCTGGCGACGAGCTTCAGCTCGTCTGAGGCGAACTGGGCTTGGGAAGAGTGGTGCGTCGACTTCGGGACCGCCAGCTCCGGCACGGTCACAGCCCCGATGCTGAACCGCAAGGTTCAGAGCATGGGCACCAAGGCCTCTGGGAGCACCTGGACAGCCTCCGTCACTCTGACCCTGGCCTGATCGGAGCCGGCTCATGCAGCAACTCTGGACAGGCCCTTTCCAGCCGGCGCACATCGCAGATGGTTCAGCGCTCGCCTCCTCAACCACCCTCACCGACATCTCGCCGTCCCCGCCGATCGTCGTGCCCGCCAACTTCCTGGCTCCCGGCATGGCTCTGCGAGTCCGGGCGGCTGGGCGAGTGTCAACGACAAGCACGCCGACGCTTCTGCTCGGCGTCTACGTGGGTGGAGTCGCTGGGACTGCGATCTGCACAACGGGCGCCATCACCACGACCTCGGGCGTCACCAACGTGACGTGGGGTTTGGAGGCGTGGGTGGTGTGCCGGACGATCGGGTCGTCGGGCACGGTGCTCGGCACCGGGCTTGCTCACGGCATCTCGGGCACGGTTGGCGTCTCGACGGTTCCGTTGCCCGCCTCCGCTCCAGCAACAGTGACATGGGACTCGACGGCTGCGAAGTCGCTGACGATCGGGGCGCAGTGGGGCACCAGCTCGGCGTCCAACACGATCACCTGCCACCAGTTCATCGTCGAAGTCATCGGCTGATGCGCCGCCTCCGGGCGGCACACGGGGTCTAAATGGCTTCGGTCACCTACGATTTCACCCAGGCTGACGGCAACGCCGTCGGCTGGGGCTCGGCAGGTCTCACGGACCTGTACGTCAAGAGCAACCGAGCCTCATCAAACGGCAACACGTCCCTCCAGTACGGCGGCACCCGAGCGCACGGGATCACTGTCAGCGGTGACTGGCAGGTCGACTTCGACTTCTATGCCCCGCTGGTCGTCGGTGGCGGTGGCGTTCAGATCGCCATGTTCGACGGTTCCGCTATCGGCTGGGGCTGCTTCGTCGGTAACGCCGTCCACATTCAAGAGTGGACTGGTGGCGGAGCGAAGACGAACCAGACCAACACGGGCCGCACGGGCGAAGGCAGCGCAGGCGGCTCCGGAGGCCACTGCACGATGACGCACACAGCTGCTGGCGTCATGAAGGTCTATCTCGATGGTGTGGAGTGGTCGACATACACCGACGCCACGCCGGCCGCTGGGGCCACCCTGCTCGTCTATGTCGCCAATCTGGAGTCGTCCTCGTACGACGCCTGGATGGACAACCTCACCATCTCCGACACGATCACTGGTCCGGGGTCCGCCCCAGCCCAGTCGAACACTTGGACGTCGAGATCCCTCCGTCCACCCGGAGCCCGTCGTCCGGGCGCTAGGCCCCAGCGCTGGCGGCTATTCGACCAGACGGTCGCCACCGACCAGAACCAGATCCTGAGTGACTCGTTCGCTTTCAGCGACGGGCTGGTGGTCTCTGTCTCCTGGCCGCTGACCGACAGCCTGACCGTGGCCGACACGGCGGCGATTGCAGCCTCGGTGCCGGTTGGCGATTCGTTCGTTGTCACGGACTCATCCGCGACAACGGCCAGCATCCCAGTCTCTGATTCCCTCGCCGTCTCCGACGCAGCCGTCACTACGGCTGTGGTCACGCTTACCGATTCGGGCACAGGCTCAGATTCAGCAACGGTCACCGTCACGATCCCGATGTCGGACGCCCTCGCCGGTGTCGACTCGCTGGCCACCACGGCGACGGTCGCTCTCACCGACATCCTGACCGGGTCAGAGACCCTCGCCCTCACGGCTCTGGTCAGCGTCTCAGACACCGGCACGGGCACGGACGGCAACGCTGTCGACGATGAGGACCAGAGCCAAGCCGCCCTGTCGGATGTGTTCACGTTGGGCGAAGCCATCGCTATCTCTGTGGCGATGGCGCTCTCGGAGAACGCCCAGTTCTTGGAGCGGTTCGGCAAGGCGGGCAAGACCATTTCCAGCGGCCTGGGCGCACGCACGTCGAGAAGTCCAACCCCTCGATTCGAGGCTCTGGACTAGCGACACCCCCGGGGGTGTCTTTGATGAAGCGTCTTCTCGCCCTCCTGGCTCCTTACCGCAAAGCGGTCGTGGCTGCTGCTGTCTCGGCTGTCACAGCTCTAGCTGCGAAGTATGGCCTCGATTTGACAGCTGCACAGACCAGCTTCGTGACCACGGTCTTCACCACGCTGTCGGTGTACCTGGTCCCCAACGGGTGACCTTTGCTCACTGTCTCGAAGACCCTCGATCAGCTCACTGACGCCGCCCTCGACGAGCTTGCCCGCTACAACGAGGGCGGCTTTCGGGTGGTGCTGGGCGCTGCTGCGCTCGCTGATGCGAGCGACACGTCCTTCGAGCTGACCGACGGGACTCGGGCGAACATCACGGACGTCATCGAGTTCGAGGGCGAGCTGGTCTACATCACGGCCAAGACTTCTGACCCGACTCCGGTGTTCACCTGTGTGCGTGGCTTCGATGGCACGACGGCAGCAGCTCATGCTGCCGGGACTGCCGGGCTGGTCAATCCTCTGTTTCCTCGCAGGCGAGTCCAGGCGGTCATCAAGACGGCCTTGGGGCGCATGGAAGCCAACGGCATCCCTCTGGTGAAGCAGACGACCGTCAACCGGGAAGCAGACCTGTATCACGCCGAACTGCCGGCCGAGACCCGTGAGGTGTACCAGGTCACCTTCATCGGTGAAGACGGCCATCCGTACCACTTGGACAAGTGGGAGTTCACCGACGTTCCGGCGTCGGTGCTGGCCACCGGGAAGCTGCTGCGGATTCCTCGCTATGTCGACGACGAGGACGATCTGATCGTCACCTACCGGGCTCCGTATCGCTGGAGCACCTACCCGTCGGAGCCTGTTGGGGCTTCGACGATCACGCTCCCTGAAGGCGCTCAGGACGTGCCTGTGCTGTACACGATCGCCCGGATCGTCACCCGTCGAGAGATCAGCAGGCAGCAGTTGGACCGCTCCGAGGAGTGGAACAACAGCCAGCAGGTCGTGAACGGCATCTCGTCCGGTCTGGTGCGAATGCTTTGGCAGGACTTCTACCGCTCGATCGACGAGGCCAAGAGGCTCTTCCAGGCGCCCACCTATCGCCCCTATCGCAAGGCTCGGAGATTCTGATGAGCGCCATCTACCAGAACCTGATGTCGGGCACGACCACGACAAACCCGTTGCTGATCGGCGGGACGACGGTTGATGCTGCGAACTTCGCCAACCTGGATGTCGTCTCGGCCCCTGACTACATGTGGCTGGTGCTCGACCCGGAGGGCCTGTCGGGCGCTCCGGAGATTGTCAAGATCACCACGCACACGTCGAGCAACACTGCTTGCACGATCACCCGTGCGCAGCAAGGCACGACCGCTAGGCAGCATGCTTCCGGCACGGCGTGGGTCACGGCCGTCACCGAGGATGATCTGAACGAGCTTCCGTTCAGGAAGCTCACCACGACCGGCGACACGCTGTATGCGAGCGCAGCGAACACTGCGTCACGCCTTGCTATTGGCACAGCCGGGCAGGTTCTGAAGGTGAACTCTGGGGCGACAGCACCGGAGTGGGGCCAGGTGGCTGCTGCCGGCATCGCATCGGATGCGGTGACCACGGCCAAGATCCTCGATGCCAACGTCACTGCGGCGAAGCTGTCGACTGCTGCCAGGGCCGAGTACTACACGGTTGCCGACAATACGGCCCGGGATGCGCTATCCCCGTCTGAGGGCTGGCACGTCTGGACGCTCGACACGAACCGGCTGTGGGTCTACGACGGCAGCGCCTGGGTCCTGATGGGTGGATCGCTGCCACGTTGCAGGGCTCAGCGGGCCACGTCGCAGTCGATCTCCACCGTGACTGCGACGGCAATCCAATTCAACAGCGCCGACATCTACGACTCCGATGCGATGCACGACATCGTGACCAACAACACCCGCATCACCGTCCCAGCAGGGCTCGGCGGGGTGTGGTCGATCGGGTACGGCTTCCGCTGGGCGACTGGAGGCGCTGCCAACACGACCCGAGTGTCGTTCATGCGGGTCAATGCCGGCTCGGAGCGCTACGGCTATTTCGAGGACGAGGACGGCACGGGGTCAATCGGGATCGCCAAGACAGTCCAGGTTGACCAGCCCCTGGCGGCTGGCGACTACATCGACCTGATCGTGTACCACAACGAAGCGGGATCGTTTGGGCAGGACGTCAGCTTGGTGCCGATCACCCTCTGGGCGCACTACAGGAGTCCGTTCTAACCGATGACCACCCGCATCGGCTCGTTCCGTATCGGGTCCGAGGCGATCGCCGGGACCTACGCCAGAGCTAAGCCCACGGTCGCCCTCACGGCCCCCGGCACTACGGTCTCAGCTTCCACTGTCACTGCGACGTGGACGTATACGACCACCGTCTCTCGTGCCCAGACCCATTATCGGGTCAGGATCTACACGTCGGATGGCGGAACCACCCTGTTCGACTCAGGGACCGTCTCTGGTGCTGGGACCTCCAGCAACCCGTCGTATCTGCTGTCGTCGCTGTCGACGTACATGCTTGGCCTCTCGGCCTTTGACGGGCATGACTGGTCTGACGAAGACACGACCCTGTTCACCGTCGAGCTGGAAGACGTTGTCGACTACCCCGACGTCGACAACGTCGGGGCCATCTACGAGATCGGCATCAACGGCACCGGCTACATGCTGTCCGATCAGCCTGGCGGCGAATACCGCTACCGGCGTCAGACCATCCCCCTGGATGCCCCTCGTTTCGCTCAAGGCGACACGCCTTTCACCCAGGCTGTCGAGCGCTACACGTTCATGGGCTCTGCTGACTTCTCTGGCGGGGCTGGACAGAAGTGGCTGAACAGGGGCAGCAGTGACACCTCCAAGTTCTGGCAGTCGGAGGGCGTCAACCCGTTCGAGCCTGGCGAGCTGACCCTTCTCAACGCCACCGACCAAACGCTCGCTGACACGTACACGGCGCAGAACGCCGTGGTGCTCGGCTCCGACCTGTATGTGCAGACAGCGAACGCCGAGCTGACCAAGCAGTCGACCCCTGGCGGGGCGACGACTGCGTTCACAATCACAGCAGCCGGAACCATCTCGTCGATGACGACAGATGGCACCTACTGGTATGCGTGTGATGGGGCGAACATCTTCCGGAAAGTGGATGCCGCCGATGTCGCAGCCTGGAGCACCGAGAACGCCAAGCTGATCGCCTATGCCGGTGACCGGATCTGTATGGCTGACGCCACCTCTGGAAGTGCCCCGAATAGGTTCTCCACGCTCACAGACGCAGGCGCAGTGGAGGTCAACCGACTCACACTGGCGGTGGGCACCACGATCTCGTCTATCTGTGGCGGTGACGGCTACGTGTGGTTCTCGGCCTACCGTGGGAACACGGGCGCCGTCTATGCCTGGCAGGCCGGCACAAGCGACACTCCGTTCAACGTGTTCGAGCTTCCCGTCGGGCAGGTCCCGACTGCTGTCGCCTTCTATCAAGGGAACCTGTTCATTCGGGCGAGCGAGACGCTCGCCTCCGGCAGCCGGGCCGTCATCTGGCGTGGGCCTGTATCCGATGGGAGACCTTCCCCGGAGGTGGTCCTGGAGATCGAGGAGGCCGGCGTCGCACACGGCCCCGGTGCGTTCTGTGGGGACGACAGGTTCATCCACTTCTCGTGGCGTGACATGACGTCTGGTGGCCGCTCAGGTGTTGGCGCCATCGACCTGTCGACGGGCGGCTGGGCGAAATGGCTGTACGCCGATGATGACACTGCGTCCGGGCATGTGCGTTCGATCGTCAACTGGAACGGGCTGGTTGCGTTCACAGTTGACGGCTATGGGGCTGTCGTCGATGACGAAGCCCCTCTCACCACGGGCTGGTTGAGGACATCCCACAGCGACCTAGCAACATCTCTAACTAAAGTTTTCGATGAGGTTGACGTGGTGTTCGAGCCGCTGCCTAACAACGGCAGCGTGTCCGTCGAGTACAGCGTGGATGCTGGAGGCTCGTACCAGACGATAAGTGGAGCGACCGTCAGTTCGGCTGGCAGCAAGACCTTGCACGCCGAGGTGGCTGTGCAAGGCGCAAGCCTTGGCTTGGAGATCACGCTGGGCGCTGTGGCGACCAGCCCTTCGGTGTCGACGATCACGGCCAAAGTGCATCCGATCGGCTTGGCCGATCAGCTGCTCACTCTCCCGGTCAACTGCGCTGACAGGCTGGTCGGCTTGAACCGGGTGGAGATCGCAGAACAGTGCGGCCCAGGGTTCGGTTATGCGAGGGCTCGCACGTTGGAGTCGCTTGCCCAGACACGAGTCCGGTTCCAGGATGTCGACTGGTGGAACACCGGCACGGCGACGATCTGGGAAGTGATCGGTGTTGAGGTGGTGGAAACAGGTCCAGGGGTGATGGACCCGCATCAGAACGCAAGGACAGCGTCACTCGTCGCCGTCCTCACAATGAGAAGGGCGTTGCGTTGACATGGACCTTGGCGAGATCCTGATTGGCGCTGGAGCCATCATCACGGCCCTGGCCACCTGGCGGGGGATGTCGAGAAAGGTGACGTCCCACATCGGCACCCCGAACGGCAAAGGCAACGTGGTGCAGATGTCGGAGCAGATGCTGGAGCAGAACCGGCAGATACTGCTGGCGATCGGACGTGTCGAAGGTGAGCTGAAAGCTCACATGCAAGACCGGAACGTTCACCTTCGCTGACGCACTACGCCACTGGCGAGCACTCTGCCGTCAGGGTCGGTGACATAGGTGACCCCGGACAGGTCTAGCTCCCCGTCTCCGAGGACATCTCTGGCGAGGCCTGTCACATAAGCGACAGGGTCGCCCTGCTGCACCATCACTTCCTTCAAGGTCAGGTCCACGAAGCCAGGGCTACCACTCGATTCTGAAGTCGTCAACCACAGCTTGCGACTTGGCTGGGCTCTGATCCATGTACCGGCTGGTTGTCGCCAGGTTGGTGTGCCTGAGCCCACGCTGGATCTCCAGGACAGTCTTGCCGCTGCGCTCCAGGTGCCCGGCGAACGTTCGGCGCATGTCATGCGGGGAGCATGGCACCTTCGCTCGGCGTGACGCCGAGCGGACAGCCTGGGCGATCCCGTGGAAGCCGAGAGGGCAGTCATACAGGCTGGTCCTGTCCCACTCGCCTTCTTCGCTGGAGCCGTGTGTGAACCGGAAGAACACCGGAGGGTTCTCCGACGTCTGATGTCGTCGGATTTCCTGATGCCAGCGCACCACCTCTTCATGCAGCTGCTCGGGGAGGTGGATCAAGTCGAGCTTCTGGCCTTTGCCCACCAGGTCAATGGTACGCAGGTCTTTCGAGAACATCGGCCAGCGCAAGCTGGCGATCTCGTTCCTGCGCAAGCCCCGGAAGAACCCGAACATGAGGATCAACCTGTCACGCCTGCCGCACTGGTCTTCCATGTCGCAGGAGCGCAGCAGCTTGCCGACCTCCTCGTCGGACAGCCAGCGCCCCATCCTCACCCGGAAGTTCCCGGGGGAGACAGCGAACGACAGGCCGACCGCAGGCGAGGCCTGCACCAGCTTCTGGTACTGGCACCAGGCGAAGAAGGTTGTGCAGATCGTTCGGCGCAGCTTGACGGTGTTCGGGGCTGGGGTGCCGGCGAGGCAGAACTCGACGAGGTCTGCCTCCTTGAACTGGTGGACCTCTTTGCGTGGATGGAGGCTCTGAAGCTTCCGAAGGGTCTTCTGGTAGCACTCGGCCGTGGCCGGGGTGCGGACTCGGCCGCTCTCCGTCACGTACTTTCTGGTCGCTTCCGGGTACAGGCGCATGGACTAGCCTCTCTCCTAGGACAGTTGACTGATGGACGTTCTCCCTGCTCCGAACTGTACCAGAGGTAAACTAGTAAAGCAATTTCTTATGGTAGAATACCGAGTCGTTGGCTTCTACCAGGCACGTTCTTCCGAGTTTGGGACGTGCCTGAGGATACCGTTGTCGACACGGTATCGGCAGGTGTAGCCGTGTGCTGTCGTGGTCTCCAGTGACCCATCCGCCAGCACCGTCACGTCCGACAGGGTGAGGCAGTTGTCGTGGGGTTCGATGCTGCTCCGCCACCACCAGCAGGGCTCGTAGCCCTGCTTCCCGTCGATCAGCAGATAGCCGTCAAGAGGCCCGCCCCAGAACCACAGCCAGCCGTTGAGAGGGTCTTTCCCGGTCTCCGTCACCATCTCAGCCCACCGAGGCTGTGTGGGTGGCTGGAGAGGGTGATCCTGGGCGATACGGGCTCCACGCCCACACGCCCGGACGGGACTCCACCCAGCCAGCAGTCGGGTCCGGCACAAGGTGCCGGCCCTGCTTGGTCAGATGCTTGTCAGCAGAGGTGATCGACGTGAACGTCAGATGACAGGTGACACAGTGCTGGGCTTCGGTGCCGGTCCAGCTGCTGTGGCAGCGCCGGCACACGATCGGGTCCGAGAGAGACTTCCGGCCGTTGGCCTTGGTGTGATCGCAGACCTCACACATCGAGCAGTTCCTTGATCGAGGCCAAGGCCTCGGCGTAGGCGAAGTAGCGGAGCAGGCCGGTCGATGTGTCGCCCGACGCCTTGCGGATGATTCCCTTGATCTGGAACAGCGTCTCCTCTGTGAGGAGCCGCTGGAACTCCTCGTCCATGACCCACGAGTGGGTCTTCGGCTCGCCATACAGGCCGAGATCCTCAGCCTCGTGCGTCAACTGATCTACGACAGGCTCCACGTAGGAGTAGAAGGCACAGCCATCGGCCGTGCCTGCGTACTGGTAGTCACCGGCATGCTCGAACACGTCAGCGAGGCTGCCGGTCTCCAGGTCGCCTTGGATGTTGTTGTACGGCCCACCAACCAGCTGGTACTTCACCAGCTCGATCCCGGTTTGTACTCCCATTTGCCGTCGCAGCAAGCACCCATCGACGCTCCGTGCTTCCGAAGCACAGCGACGAGGTCTTCGAGAAAGGCGCTCTCCCGGTCTGTCAGTTCACGCTTCACAAGTCGATGCCTAGAGGATCGGGCATCGTGTACAGATCCAGGCGCCGTCCGTCACCCCGATATCTGCCGTTCATCAACGTCTCCATCTCTGTCTCCGACAAGTACACGTCAGCGGGGACGGTTCTTGCTTCGACGATCTTTTGCTCGTAATAGGGATCGGGCGTCTTGCCGGTCAGCGACCAACGCAAGTGGGAGACGCAAAGAACGGAGTCCGGGCAGCATTTCTGCTGGCACCTGCCCCAGGTGGTCACCTTCCTGCATTGCTTTGGCGATCGCTTTCTTGCCACGATCCAGCGCCCCTCTCACTGCGTATGTGCTGCGGTCGAGTTCAAGGGCGGCAGCCTCGATAGAGAGCTGCTGCCAGAACAGGCACTCGATCACCTCTCGCTCCAACGGCGGGAGGCTGTCCACGATCTCTCTCAGCCAGTCGAGTGACATGGGCTGGGCGGAACCCTCGAACAGGTCCATGTCGAAACCCGACTGCTCCGTCTTCACGACTCCGGGCGATCCTCGCCTGCGGCCCCGAGCCACCCGGCGAACTCGATGATGTCACCCACGGTGGCCTCGGGAAGGTCCAGTGACTCACGCAGCCGGCGATGCATCTGGCCGATCCCGAGGCGGTACAGCCAGTTCCGGTGGACGTAAACGGTCAGAACCTTGCGCCTGCGTCGAGAGACGACATCCACTCGCACCGAGTAGTCCGAACCGGGGTACACGTACATCGTGTTGCGGGTCGTGTGGTCCCAGTGCTGCGAAAGCAGCATGGGCTCGGGCTTGTACCGCCTCACTTCTTTACTTCCTTGGGAAGCCAAGCCCGGACGGTCTCGATGACCTTCTCTTCCAGATCCATCACCGAGCCGTTGTTATCGATCACCGCATCCCACTTATCGAAATCGATAAGCTCCGTCTCCGAGATGTGGCCCATCGCCTTGTGGCCCGGTCGGTCGATCTTGATGAGCTTCCCGCCAGCAGCCTGGATCGCTTCGGCTTCGTTGATGAAGCGCACATCTGCGAACACGATCTTGTCCGTGAGAACCTCATAGCGAGCCATCGCCTGCTCCACCCAGAAGTTCTCACCAAACACCTTGCGAGCGCCCAGCCCCAGGTTCTGGAGGAACAGCCGGACCTCCTTGTGTCGGTCCTTCGCCTCCTCCCAGCCAGTGCCCTGGACGATCCACTTCAGCCGGCCATGCCCGATGCCGACGTTCGTCGCCTGCATGGGCTGGATGAGCGGATCGGCGTGCAACGCCAGATCCTTCAAAGGCTGAGCGAAGCTGGCGATCCTGAACCCGAGGGCTCGTGCCAGCGCTTCTGCGCTGACACTCTTGCCTGTGCGGGCAACATGTCCAATTCCTAGAAGCATTAGATTCGGGCCTCCTTGATGATCTCACCTGCGACCCAACGAGTGACGAGCTGCTCGATGAAGCCATCGATCGAGATGACGTTGGTGTCCACTCGGGCGCAGAGTTCGTCGTAGGTGCGGTCGTTGATCCGAACAACCTCCTCCGAATAGCCAGGAGTAGTGTCTACGATCACGCCAGTCCTTTCACGATGTTGAGAACCTCGAACCAGTCATCCGCCTTGGCGAAATAGGGCGAGGTCTTGTTCCACGGCTTGTTGAACCGGATGCCTTTCTTGCTATGAGCCTTCAGCTCCTTCAGCACCTCCGGGCTATCGTCGATCCACACGTCGGCTTTCGCCTGCCACTTGTTCTGGCCAGACAGGAACGACACCTGGATCGGGCGAGCGAACGCCAAGGTGAGATCCTTGGCGAGGCCATGAGCAGCAACACGGGCTGCCCCCGGGTTCCTCGCTGTCACTAGCTCGATGTTGTGGCCGGCCTTCACCAGGGACCACAAGCCACCAAGGGCGCCAGTGACGAACGGCAGCTTTGCCCAGCCGTTGGCCACATCGAACCACTCGTAGAACTCGTCATAGTCCTTGAAGTGGGTGGACGGCAGGAAGTTCCACTTGTCCACGGCTTCAGCATCGATGTCCACTGGATGCCGGTCGAACCAGGTGAAGTACAGCTCAGTCCATGCGGCCCGGAAGTCCAAGGTCACATGATCGATGTCGCAGGCGATCTTCATCTCCCACCCATCCACCAGCCGAATACCCCTGCGAAGCCACAGAGAATACAGAACACAACAGAAACGACGATCGCCAGGCTCATTACACTTCCTCCACTGGTCTCTGGTCTAAACACTCGCTTCGCTTCCACGACATCTCGATCTGGTCTGCCAGCAGAGCTGGCAACAACTCTTCGGCGGGGCTCTCCAACTGCCGGAAGGCTGTCATTGGGATGAGCAGCTTTCCTTTGGCGTGTCCCGTAGCGCCTGTGCGGTTAACCCGGACACGCTCAACGCAGGCGACCTCGTCAGCCCGTGCAAGAAAGAACCGGCCACCACCTGGGATGTCGTGCAGAAGGAAGTAGGCGGAAGGGAAATGTGCGAGGGCTTTTCTGAGCGACAGCTCGTCAAGGATGAATGTGTCTCGCTCATCTACGCCTTCCATCAACGGCCAGCGATTCGAGATCGAGCCGTGCTTCTCTTTCACATCCAGAAAGATTCCGGGCACCCAGTAGTCGAGCTTGTCCTGGCTGGCTGTCTGGGCGATCTTAAAATCGCCCAGCCAAGTCCCGACCGTCTCCTCGAAAGCCTTGGAGCGCAGCCTGTCGGCTGTGCGCTGGGCTGCCGTCCTGGCGTAAGCCACTAGCGGTACCACCCGAACGGCAATGGGCGGGCATCCATCCGAATCACGTAACTGTCGGCCACCTTGCTTGCGATCTCATGACGGATTCGTCGCTCAACCCAGTCACGCCCGTCCTCACGCTTGAACATTTCAGCGGGGACGTTGAGGCGGCAGAACAGCCGCTTCGGCTCGCCCATCAGTCGACCACCCGAGTGGCGTCATGGCCAGCTGCCAGCGACTCATAGTTCTCGTACTCGTAGACCGTCTCGCCGTTCTCCAGCACCGGCCCACGGATGTAGTTGAGGAAGATGGTCCGGCCATCTTCGTCCGTGTAACGGACGTGGATGGCGTCTTTCTGCGTCTCGTGGACAACGCAGCCATCTCGTGGCCCGCCGACCAGAATGCCGAACTCCTTCATCGGGCCACCAGTCCATAGACAAGACCGTTCGTCCACCTCACAGGTCGACCCTCCCTGCCTGCTGTAGCCGGACGTTCGCCGGCAGGTTCTGCTCCGCATTGGCGAGGTGTAGATAGAAGTCGAAGGGCATCAGGACGTATGGTCCTTCGTTCTTGCGAAGGTCGCCCTTCCACAAGATCACCCACCGACAGCCGGCCTTCTTCTCACAGACCCTCGCCCAAGCGAGGAACAGAGGCTTGGCCGTGTTCTTGCTCTCATGCAGCCACGGAACGCCGACGTAATCGCCCTTGTCCTGCATCCCTTTCAGGGGTGCTCGCTCGACACGCTCACCGAATACGGAGCGGAGAAAGGGCAGGAAGTGATTCTCGCCAACTGTCCCTTTGGCTCTCGCCTTGCTCATGCTGCGCCCTTTGCCTCGTCCCTGAATGGAGCTTTGAAGTAGAGCCGGGCAGCGTGGTGGTAGATCATCACGCCCTCCGGGTCCATGAACCCTGGCGCTGCGCAAGAGCCCTTGAACTTCAAGTCATCCAGACACCACTGGACGTGGTGGAGGTCGAAAGTCCCCGAATAGAGGACCGGGACTACGTCGCAGCAGTTGGGGCGCTCCTGGCCCCAGCGCTCAATGTTGAACAACGAGAACCGCTTCTCGTTGAGTCCATAGCGGCGCTGGATACCCTGGCCCCACCACTCACCGAAATGCACGCCTGGGCCGAGGGCACGAAGCTCATCTTCGTTATCTCGCACCCAGGCGGCAAACCCGTAATTGTCGTCTTCCGGCGTGATGAAGCGCTTCCGTGACTGGGCACGGATTGAACCGTCATCACCGATGACCACTGCTGCGTTCGTCCCGTCGATCTTCTCCGTGATCGTGCAGTCTCGGAACAACCGAGGGATCTTCGGGAAGGCCGTGAACTCGCCGCTCATGGACTGAAGTGTACTAGACCACCACTAGTCAATCTGTCAATGGAGGGTTGGACGCCAGCCGTTGATGTACGCCTCACGGGCGTCATTCCCACCAACCGGGTATAGGAACTCTGCACGCTCGTAGCCGACGGCCCGAGCGATCTTGTCTCTCGCTCGCTTGCCTGCCTCGTCCAAGTCCATGCAGATGTAGACCTTCGAGTAGGGCTCCAGCTGCTTCAGCCACTCGTCCTTCCAGTGACCGGCCCCAGAGGGGAGGGCGAAGACGTGGACGTCTTCGTCTCGCCAGTGCCAGTCCAAAACCCAGCAGTCGCTTTCGCCTTCGCAGATCACGGCCCTCTTTGCGCCCCCGTGTTGAAAGTCGTCGACGTCATACAGACCCTGCGAGAAGTTGCTGCCTGTCCAAGCGCCCTTCGATCCAGTTATCGCTCGGGTCTTCACGCCAGGGATGGTCCATCCGTCTTCGGCAGAGAAGCGCCAATGCGGGATGACCAGGGTCCCCGCCGACAGTTTGATGTCGTCGTGCCGCCGCAGGCGGAGGAGCAATTCCTCGGGAAGTCGCAACGTCTCAGCCCACGGTCCGAGCCATTCGCATCCGGCTGCGAGGACGACGAACTCCGAGAAGAAATCTTTCACCTCTGGCTTCGGCTTGCGCTGGACATCCCCAGGCTCCATGCCGGCACGAAGGGCTCTCGTCCAAATCTGCCAGAGGGCCTGCCGCCAGGACAGCTCCGGCTTCACAGCCAACACGAGGTCGATGGCGTCACCGCCACGACCAGTGCTGAAGCAATGAAAATGATCGCCGTACAACTTGCAACTCGGGCTGTCGTCCGCCTCGTTGTACGGGCTGTGGATGAAGTCATCATGCGTGACCTCAAGGCCTAGCAACTCAGCGACATCACGGATGTCGACAGTCTCTCGGATCAGGTCCGGGGTCGGAGAGACTTCACTCCAGTCTTCGCTCATCGCATCCACACTTTCTGCATCGCCCAACTGAACACATGGGCCTGAGCGCAGATCAGGCGCAGGCTCCATATCTGGATGCCTTCGACGAGCCTCACGGCTCACCCTTCTCGATCAGGCATTCATCCACGAACTTCTCCCAGTCCACGTCCTGCGCTTCGATCAGCACGATCGCAGCGCCCAGCTCGTCACGCAGGCGCTCGTTCTCTTCACGCAGGTGATCTACCCACGCCTGCATTCCGTCCCGTTCACGGCGCTTCACTGGCGCTGCCAAAGTCAAGCCGGAACTGTTCACGGATGGCGACTCCGAGAGCGTCGGACGGGATCTGCTTCGCAGCATCTTCCACCGACGCAAACGGCCCAAGAACCACTCGTGCTTCATCATCGAATCCGTTCTGCTTGAAAGACAGGAAGAAGTCGCCCTTGTTGAAGTCAGGCATGGGTGAGGAACCTCACCAGATCGGGGTTGTCACGCAGCACACCCAACAACACGGGCGTCATCCGTGCGACGAGATCCTCGTCATCGTCGAAGCGGATGAACCGGAACACCGAATGCAGCACTTCGTGCAGCACCGTGTCAGCAAGAACATCAGCGCCCGAATCCACGTCAAGAACGATGAGCTGCTTACCGTAGACCAGCGCCCCATATAGGCCTTGGCCGTGCTCGACTTGCGTTTCGTTCAACGTGGCTTTGTCGGTGGCGATCCTGTAGGTATAGGCGCCAACCTTCACCTCGCTCGGGATGGCAGCCCGTGGCCACGGGCTCTCTTTACCTAACAGCTCTCGCAGGCTCACGCTGCTCTCCTCTCTCGACGGGTTAGGATGTGACACGGTCTGCACTGGGCTCGCTGCGGCCCGAAATCTTCGACGGGCTTCAACTCGCCACAGCGCTTGCAGGCCTTCGGCGGTGGAGGGATGTCGATGTCATCGCATCCCTCATAGAAATCGGCGCCCCAGATCAAGGCCGGGTGGCTGCCGGCCTCAATCGCCAGCTTGTCTGCTGTAGGCCAGGGGACGCCTCTAGTGACCCAGCCCCGCCACGTCGACCACGGGACATCGAAGCGCCGGGCAAGGTGAGCATGTTCGCCTGGCGCACCATAGTGGGTGTCGGTTTGCGCGCCACTGCACGCCAAGTCGATGAATGGCTCCATCGGGAGCCGGCGCAAAGGGATTGGCACGTCAACCCCTCTTCACGATCAGAGCATCAAACGACATGCCTGTGTGCGGGTCGAACACGCCAGCAACCAGCCCGCCAGCGTCGGTCAAGTTGTCGAGCATCGAGCGCAGGTCGAGCAGCCTGGTCAGCATTTCGCTGGCGTTCAGATGCTTGGCCATCGTTTCTAAATCCATGAGCTGGCCACGGACGTGGTTGCGTGCGGACTCGAACGAGGGAAAGACTTTCTCCCCGCCGGGCGACACGCACTCGTTGCGCTTGCGCACCTCGTAGGGGTGCGATTCGGCCGTCTTGATCTTCGTCGGCTTCTTCGCCCGACGCAGGCCCGCTACTGCCATGCGAAGTCCTCCCGGTCGTCAGGCTCCGAGCCAGCGTCGGTGAAAGTCGGCTGGTAGCCACGAGGCTGAAACAGGAACTGGGTGTCCCACCCGCCAAGCCGGCCCGTCCGGCTGTTCAGCCGGTGCTTGATCCCATCGGGGTGCGCCTGGCCGGACCTGTTCTTCAGCAGCTGCAACCACAGCTCGTCCTGCACCCGGTCACGGGCGTCCTTCGACAGTTCTCGGTCGAGACGTGGGGCATAAGCGCCGACGACATAATCCATCGGGTGATGGCCTCCGAACTTGCCGGAGTCGAGGCTCAGTGGCTTGTGGCCACCGGAGCCGTCCCCTTTGCTCACCTGATGCAGGACGATGACCGAGCAGTCACAGTCTTTGGCGAGGGACCTGATCTTCTGTGCTGCCTTGTCGACCTGCTCGGCTTTGCCGAGCATGCCTGCGCCGCCGATCAGCTCCAGATAGTCGATGACCACCAGCCGGATCTGCTGCCCTAGATAGTTGCCGCCCTCTTTGACGAGAGCTGTCATCTCTTTGATCGACAGCTCCGACTTGTCGTTGCCGAGAAGGTACGGGTAGCGGGAGCGGGTCTCCAGGAGGGCGTCCGAGGTCTCACCTCGGCGCAACTGACCTTCGATCTCCCATGTGGGCACGCCGGTGTGGATCGCTGCGAGGCGAGCCACAACCATGCGCCAGCTCATCTCCAGTGAGAAGAACATGGTGGGGATCAGCGGGTTGTTGACGATCACGTTCAGCCCGAGCGAGGTCTTGCCGACCGAGCTGTAGGCGAGGATCATGGCGCACTCGGCTTTAGCGATCCCGCCTCGGGTCGCCTCGTCGAAGAACGGGAGCCCGAACCCGATACGAGGCGTCGGGTCGGTGGCCCAGGCCTGGTACGAGAGGATGCCGTGGTTGACGTCAAGGACGTTCATGCCGCCTCACCCCTCTCGGAGTCGGGCGAGGAGTTCAGCGAATGCAGTCGCTGCCACACGTGGAACGAGTCCGTTGCCACCGAGGTGCAGGGATTCAGCCAGTCCCACGGGTGATAGGTTGTTGGTTGCCACGATGTTCCTTCTTGGGAATGTCGGTCCCTCGGGGGGCGTTCACGAACTGGACGGCTATCCAGTTCGTGTGCTGGGCGAGAAGCATTCGCTTCCCGACCTGGCTACCCCCCGAGGGCACTAACCGGGTGTGGTTTACGCAGCCAGGCCGAAGTGCTGCTTGACCCAGGTCGGGGCCTTGTCGAGCCAGAGGCCGACCTTGTACCTGCCGTCAGGCCCGAGCTTGGTCTTGTGCCGGAAGTCGGGAGCCTTCGGGTTCTGCTTGCCTTGCCGGTTGTCGAACCAGTTGCCAGGGCTCTGGATCAGCTCACGCCACAGTTCGTCGCCTGTGGTCGCCCCGGGGATCGGGGCCGGCGCAGAGACCGAGCCGGTTGTCGGTGCCGAGTTCGGGGCCACCGTCGTGTTCTCCTGTGGGCCGCTCGTCACGACCGAGCCGGGGAAGGCAGCGACAACACTGGCTGTCGCCACCGGGACAGCCGACTGCTCGTGCAACTTGACGAGCACTTCGACCACCTCAGGCAGGTAGCTCTCGAACAGGGAGCCGAGCGTCTGGTCGCCAGCGCTGCCCTCCATGTTGTAGTGGGCGATCGCCAGGTCGGTGGCGACCTTGGCCCCGACGTTGACTGCGATGGATGTTTCCCGCTGGTCCATGTAGCGGTCCTCCTTCTGTCAGGCCGCTACTGCGGCTGTCTTGCTTCGCTCAAACTGAGCGATGTATTCGAGGGCGAGGGCAAGAATCCCTGGCCGTTCGATCTGGCCGAGCGCTACGTTGCACCCAATACAGAGAATTCCCCTGACGCACGACCCGCAGGACTTGCGCCCTGCGCAGCACCCGTGGTCGTGGTCGACGTGGTATTTGCCGTCCTCCAGCGGCCCAGAGCACATGGCACACCTCCCGGCCTGCTCGGCCCAGAGGGCCTGGAATCCCCCCTCGGAGATCCCGTAGGTTGTCTTGCGATAGCGAGCGGGGCGGTGGATCTGGTAGCACTCTCGGCACCACGAGACCAGACCCGTCTTCTTTGGGTAGAATTGGGTCCGTGGCAGGATGCGAGAGCACTTCGAGCACGGCTTCTCATCAGGGCCGTAATCAAGTCTCGGGTGACGGGAGGTCGGGACGTACTCCTTTGTGCACGCCTTGCAGTAGCTCTGGCACCCGTCGGGGTTGGATCGGTTGCGGCTGAACAGATCGGTCGAGAGAGTTTGGAGACAACGGGGGCAAAGTTTCACGTTCATCGTCGTCACCCCCGCCGCACCCGTGGCAGATCAGTTGTCCAGCGCTTCGCCCTGGGGACACACAGGCCAGAAGTCACAAAAAGCGGGCGAGCAGAGGGTGCTCGACGGGTTGACCGGCAGGTCCAGCCCGGAGCCACGCATCATCTTGTAGAGAGCGACGAGCTGCTCGGCCTTGTCCCACACGGCCTGCTCGTGCGCCTCGGTCGGATCGGAGATCCGCCTCTCGAACTTGCCGGCGTAGCTCATGATGTCGTACACGAAGCGGTAGCCGGGCCTGTCGGGCCAGATCAGCTTTGCCACCCGGGTGTAGAAGGCCGGCTGGTTCTGCTTGCGAGGCTTGTGCTTCGTGCTGTCCCACATCCGACCACAGGTCTTATGGTCGACGATCACGATGTAGCCGAGCGGGTCCTCCAGCACCAGGTCCATCGTCCCGTGAACCGGCTGGCCGTAAACCATGTAGGGGAAGTCGAAGGTGTGCTCGACGCCGAGGACCTTGAAGTCCTCGGGCCAGTAGTGCTCCTCCTCGAAGTAGGTCCGCACCATGCTGGCCAGTTTCAGGTCGGCAGCGTCCACGTCGGTGATCTCTTTCGACCACTTGAAGTTCTCGGGGTCTGCCTTGGCGATGTCGTCGTGCATCTCGGTTAGGGCCAGGGCCACTGAGTCGTCGATGGTGGGGACCGGGTGGCCGAGCATTAGCGCCTTGTAGAAAGGCTCCATGCCGCCGTTGTGGTAGCCGGTGCCCAGCGAGCGCTGGATCGAGCCACCCTCCTGGAAGCCCTTCGGGCGTTCCAGGCTGTACTGGAAGGATCTCAAACATTTATCCGCCGACCCTAAAAGTGATTGACGCACAGTGACTTTCGTGGCGACCGTCATGTCAGGCCGCAGCCTTCAACGGTGGATTTCCACGCCTGCCCACCGTCTTGCCCTGACTGCACAACTCTGGCCTGCCCGCCCTAGTCAACATCCGGTTGATGTCGCACTGGCGCTCACCGAGGGCGTCGGCCCACTGGTCTTGGGGAATGTCTTGGCGATGCAGGGCGAACACCCGGGAGCGCAGCTCCGGGTACTTGGCCCGAGCTTTGGCGATGAACTCCGGGCTGAACCCGGCGTCGTGAAGCAGCCCGTCGTCGAGGCCCAGGTCGAGGTACTTGAACATGTTCTGCCAGCGCCAATGCTGGTTGCGCTGCGAGACCCGAGGGCCCAGCTTGCCGGCTGGGGTGACACCCATCTCATCGAGATGGTTTAGCTCGGTCAACATCTGGGCAAGAAGATCCCCGAGGGCTCCCTCGTCCCCTTGCGAGTATCGAGCATCGAAGTCCACCGCCCGGCGAGCCTTCGCCGTCACGGGATGGCTCAGCCATCCCGACATCACATCTGTCACCGCTGCTTCCACAGGTCTCCCTCTTCCTGAGTTAACTGATGTGGACCACAGTACATCATTGTCACGTCCGAACTTGGCAATGGTGATGCTTCGGGGGAGGAGATTGATGAGCGACAAGGCGAGATGCCAGCCCGAGTGCCCACCGAGATCCACCACCTTCTGCCCCGACTGTGGTTCACTCGGGGAGTTTGGCCAGGGGGTGTTGCGCAGCGTGCGGCTGATGGGCGCCGTTGGTGTGCGCCACACAACCAACGAGAACGTCCAGGCGTTCTGGAATGGGGCTCCCGAGTCCGTCCTCGGCCCAGCCCACCAATAGGTTGTCGCCCGCTCGGTGCCCACCGTCACGCCCGCTTCCTGTCTGACATCACTGTACATCGGGTACTGGCCGGGTATTGCCCAGTCAATCAAGAATCAAGAAGATGGCAAGATCAAAGCCCGCCGGGGGACGAAAGTCCGTTCGGTTGATTTAACAGTTCCTAGCGAATACCCTGGTCAACATGACAGCACGATCTGGACGGGTTACCGACGGGGTAGCCCGCAAGACCACGAAGAGTGTCAAGGCGGTTGAGAAGGCACGGCGCTACTCCGACGAGGAGCGCCATCAGATCGTCCAGGCGTACCTCGCATGGAACCCGACGGTCGAAGATCAGCTCCAGCTCGCAGAGCGCCTGAACACCACAAAGACCACGATGATGAAGTTCGTCAAGCAGGCTGGCGTGCCCACCAAGCGAGGCGGAGTGCATCTCCGGCCCGTCGAGATCGCAGCCGGCTACGGGGAGCCCCAAGCTGACCTTGCGGTCATCGGAGCGATCGCCAGGCGGATGGTGCAAGTGGAAGCCGAACGGGACCAGTACGCCAACCGGCTGCGCTATCTCGAAGGCAAGATCAGAGAAGCAGGCTACGACCCCGACAAGTGCTAGCTGGCAACCATCCTTCGGGGTGGTTGATGGATGAGCGGACGGAAGCTAGCAGTGGTCGACGGCATTCTGCGTCGACTCACCGACGACGCTCCACAGGTGATCGTCAAACTGCTGCCCGAGGTGGTCACCCAAGCGCAGATCAGCCCTCGCACGATCATCGACCACAGCAACGCTGGCGCCAGCAAGACCGGCTGGGAGGCGCTGTGGAAGTACATGGCGAGAACCGACATCGTCATGGACTGCCACTGCCTCGTCGACATGACAGGCCTGATCGTCCAATGCCTGCCGTTCCACGTCCGGGCTGACTGCAACTTCAAGGCAAACACGTTCGCCATCAGTTTCGAGACGCAAGACAACGGCAGCCCATCGCTGCCGTACACGCCTTGGACGCCAGAGCAGTTCGAGGCCTTAGCCCAAGCGCACGCAGCGCTGTGTGACGCCTACGACATCAGGATCGTGCAGCCCTCGGCGTGGGACGCCTCCGGCATCGGCCATCACAGCCTGTACCCGGAATGGTCGAGCTACGCCGGCAAGACCTGCCCTGGAGCGGCACGGATAGCTCAGATGCCCGCCTTGCGGGCACGAGTAGCCACCCTGCTCGCTCCGCCTGCGTCTGTGACGCTAGAGACCCCAATCCCGCCATCTCCGGGGGTGATGACGGAGGATGATGTGATGCTTGCGATCTACCAGCCGAGCGGCAACTGGTGGCCGGCAGGATACGACCCGGCATGGTTTGTCGTGTTCAGCTCGGGCGCTGTGCGTCGGGCTGTGACAGCAGACGTGAAGCTGGCGCAAAGCAAAGGACTGTCCACCGAGATGGTGGACAGTCCAGACCACTACAAGGAGCTGTTGCGAGCCTCAGGCTCGACCTACCCGTCAATCTGAGCCCTCAGCAGCACGGACCTTCCATTGCGCCCGCAGGGCGTCGTGAGCATCTTGGAAGGCATCAATCGTGGATGCTGCGTGGAGCGCTGACACTCCTTCACCGATCGGCCACACGGTCGTGAACCCGTCGTCGTCCTCGATCGTCACAACGTCACCCATCGTTCTGCTCGCTTCCTTCACTGGCCCGGCCGGCACGGTGCCAGTCGTGATGCTTCGTCCGGTTGGCCTGGCTGAACTCGATGTCGACCACGCACGCTCCGCACTGGGGGCAGGCGAAGAACATGGCGAAGTTGACCGACGCAGCGGCACCGTCAGCGACCGGCTGCCCGAAGAAATCGACCGGGTTCATGCGGGCTCTGCTTCCTGTGCTGGAACCGGCCCGGCGATGCGCTCAGAGGCATAGAGGAACGTGTGCCGCCCGCATCGGACGCAATGGAACGAGGGGTCGAGCCGATCACCGCTGGGGTGTTCGACCACCTTCCACGGCGGTGGGCAGCGCCATTCGTCAACCTTGCCGTCGAGACATTCGTGGCGGACCCATGGGTGGTCGTCGTCGTCGGTCCACCATCGGAAGTAGAACTGGTTGACCGTCACAGCGTCTCCTCGGGTTGTGCTGGCACCGGCCCGACGATCGGGTTGCCGTCACACCAGGCTTCGGCCTGCCCTTCGTCAGGGTGAGGCGACCACCAATGCGTCTCGTGAAGCAGCGGCTCACCGCAACGAATGAACGGCTCGGGTTGTGCTGGCACCGGGCGGGCAGAACCGTCGAGCAGCTTGCGAACTTCGGACGCCAAGTCGACCTTCCGGCCGGTGGAATGGAACACGTAGCGGAATTCGCATAGCGCTTGGATAGCGTCGAGCTTTCGTTGCTGATGCTGCCACTCGATGTTGAGAGCGGCTTTGCTTTGCCGGCACTCGTCGAGTGCCGCCCGACAACGGGCAAGTTCGGCGCGGGCTTCGGAGAGCGCCACACGCAACGACTCGATCTCGTCGGCTGCGGCGCTGACGTGACCTTCGTCGGCTCGCAGGAGCAACCGCATCCTCTCCGAGTAGTCCCCGCTCTCGGCAGTCGCGCCGATCCAGCGGGCGACATCTCGGAGCCGGTCGGTGTCAGCGTCCATCGTTGGTGTCCTCCTTGTCGCTCTCGTAGACCATTCCGTGCCGAGCGAAGTTCTCGATGGCGTAGTAGGCGGCGGCGTGGCTGAGCAGACAAGCGTTCATGTCCTCGGCCAGCGCCAGCATCGACTCGGCAGCAGGGGTCAGCTCGGCCACTTTGGAGAGCGCAGCATCACGCTGCCACTCCGTGCCGGTGAGTCGGAGCCCGAGCAGATCGAGGTCAGCGGTCAGCGTTGCATTCGCCTCGGCCAGTTCGTCGGCTTTCCTGGCAGCAGCAACCAACGCCAACACCGTCGACTTGGGCACGGACATGTGAGCGAAGATCGCCTCGGGAAGGACCGTGGACTCGGCGATCGCTGCGAGCCGGTCGAGGTCGAGAGAGTCAGCCACGGCCCTTCGCCTCACGCTGCATCCGAAAGCCGTCGTCGGCGAGCGCCATAGCGCGCCGGTCCGAGAACACCTTGCGGACCCGGTTGTGGTCGGTGCCCCAAACCTCTAAGCGCCCACCCTGGTTGTTGTGCATCGGCGCCCGCACCCAGCGCCATGCGACACGAACGATCCCACGGAGCGAGTCGAACGGCCATTCCGCTCGGATGTCGTCCAGAATGCGATCGGTCCGGCCGTCGTCCCACACCGTTTCCTGCATCAGCAGGATCTCGACCTTCCGCACGTCGCCCGAAACCAGCGGCAAGGTCTCAACGACGGCATCGGAGCGCCAACCATCCCGGTCGCCACGGAGCTTGGCTGCCACCGTTTCGGCGTCCTCCTTTGATGGGCAGGCACACAGCACCTGGTAGTCGCTGTACAACCCGGATGACACCACATGGATTTCGTCACCCATTGTCGGGCTCCTTTGCGAGTAGACTCATCGGTAGCCTTTCGGAATGTCGAAAGACTCGACGGCATCCAACATGATGTACTTCAGCTTCAAGCTGTCCACGGGCTCCAGCACAAGGAAATCCTTGTACTTCCAAGGCGTGGACTGCACCTCGAACTCGTCGCTTGACCCGTCCACATAGTGGACGGTGACAGGGATGGCTTGGTCGATCATGAGAATTGCACTCCGGCAGCCTTGGCGTCGAATCCGGTCGGGAAGAGCGTCAACTGGTTCGCATTTGCGGAGCCCAGGTCTGCGGAGCCCAGGTTTGCGGAGCGCAGGTCTGCGGAGCGCAGGTCTGCGTAGCGCAGGTTTGCGGAGCCCAGGTTTGCGTAGCGCAGGTTTGCGTAGCCCAGGTCTGCGTAGCCCAGGTTTGCGTAGCCCAGGTCTGCGTAGCGCAGGTTTGCGTAGCCCAGGTCTGCGGAGCCCAGGTCTGCGTAGCGCAGGTCTGCGTAGCGCAGGTTTGCGGAGCCCAGGTTTGCGTAGCCCAGGTCTGCGTAGCCCAGGTTTGCGTAGCCCAGGTCTGCGTAGCCCAGGTCTGCGTAGCCCAGGTTTGCGGAGTCGATGAAGCCGTTCAGCAGCATCACCATTGGCTCGAACACGTCCACCTGCACAACCCACGGCGCCCGGACCTTACCGGGCTCATCCCACTTGGCGAGATCATGCGGGTAGACAAGCACATGTCCGATTGAGCGGTGGAACTGTACGCCACCAGACGTGCAGGCCGAGAACGCTCCATCCTCTTGCGGGATGAGGCAAAGCCCATCACCTTCACGGGCGGGACATGAGCCACCGTTCTTGTGATCCCATGACGAGGCTTCATGCAGAACGGGCACGTCATGGTTGCCATCTACGGTCGGCCAATAATATCCGTTGTGCGTCATCCCGGTGACGGAGCTGATCTTCCAGCCGACACGCAGGTCGTGTGCTTTCGTCACGGACGGGTAGGCGACTTGCGCTGCGCTGATGTAGTGGTCATTCCAGTAGCCAAGCAAGGCTGTGTTCTCGTGAGCCACGATGTTCTCTCTTTCCTGGTTAACACCCTCGGCTAAGGGTGCGCTGGTTCTAGTCTAGTAAATCTGTAGTTCTGAACTTGGCAATGCGACGGACTCCCTCACACGACCTGTCAGTGGCTGCCGGGCGATGGCAGGCGGTCCGAAAACTTCGTTTCAGACCACCCACAGCCCAACGCTGTTGAGCAGGGCATACAGGTCCTGGAGCTGCTGCTGGGGCGGATAGTGGACCACCCCGTTGCTGGTCTGGAGCTTTCTGTGAATCTCCACCAGCCCATCCATGCACTTGCCCAAGCTGTTCGCCTCGTGCTCGATCTGGGACACCCTCCACGTTGTGAGGGGGTGCATCACTTTGAGCGCAAGCTCAATCGTGTGCGGGCCGTGATGCCTGGAAGCCCACACGATGTAGGTGCTGTCAATCGTCGGAGACATCGCCGGGCACATTCTTGCAGTGGGCAAACCAGTTGCCCATGATGACCCACGGCTCGTGATCCTCTGGGTCTCCGTGGCACTCTTCGCACAGCTCGTACTCGAACGTCTCTACGGCCCATTCCTCGAACGTCTGGCCGTACTCGTTAACAAGCGTGCGGCCGTCGGGCAGTAGTTCAATCGCCACGATGTTCTCTCCTTGTGTTGCCCCTCCGGCAAGAGGGGGTTTCTGTTTGATAGAGCCCGGCCTAGGAATCGAACCTAGGTACAACCATTCCGGGCTGCACAGCTCGAACGCCCAGAGGGTTAGCGTTCCAGCCGGCGAATCAGAATGGACGAAAGCCCATATCCAAGCCCTATAGCAAGGACAAGGCCAACGATCGGAGCGACAATCGTGTGGAGAATGATCTCAGTCACGATGTGCGACCGATCTCGATCACTTCACCAGCGAGCTGGTGAACGTAACGCTCGATCTGCTCATCATTCATGCTCGACGGGATATGCCACGTCTGCACAAGGTTGAGCCGGTTCCGGACCTTCACGGGAACTGTGGAGGGGCTGTCGTACGTGGCATGCATGAGGCTCATCACACGATCTCTCTCGACTCACGCTTGATCCGAGCCCAAATGGCCTTCGGGCCGGCAGCGATCGCCCCACCGAGAACACCTGCTCCCACCGTCACGGCAGCGAGCAGCATCAAGGCGGAGGCATCAAACCCGGTCGAAGGCAGACTCTGCGACGTGTGGGTGACGGGAGAAGGCACTGACGGGACAGCAGTGCCCACCATGACGACAGGCTCATCGATGTGATGATCTCCGCAAGGCGGGTAGTCGATCGCTTGGCCAGGAACGGCCAGCGAGCACTTGGGTGCGCAGGGGACGTCAACGCCACGAGTCCCACCACGGCAAAACTCGGTCCCTGGAAGAGCGCCAAGAGCCTCGCAATGGGCTGGAGCGCCATCAAGCCAGCATTCTGGCTCTGTGAAAGTTGCCACGATCTCTCTCCTTGGTTGATGGTTTGTCAGCACGAGTCACGGCTATGACTCATACGGTCCCTACTTGCCATCGAAGGCCACGCCTTAAGCGGTAGGGGAATCTCTCAGCAACTACGGAACACGTACACGCCACCATCGGGCGCAGGTGACGACCAGTAGTCGCCCATGAACAGCTCTCGGGTTGCCTGCTCCCAATCGATGCACGAGACAGGCCATTGGTAGTTCTCGGGGATGAGCCCAAGCTCATCAGCGAGCCCACGAGCGAAATCCTCTTCGCTGTCATGCTTGCCGTTGTAGGCGTCCTCGAACTCGACCACACTGCTCGATCCTGTGTAGTCCTCGTGGGCCGCATAAGCGGCCACCGGATAGCCAAGCTCGGTCACAGTCTCAATTCGTTCGGCCAAGTGCTGCGCAAAAGCAGGTGAGCACTCACCCATGAGCAGGCCGTGGAAGTTCTCGTGATCGAAGACCCACAACTCCTCGTGCTCGGCCACATCAATCAGTCGCAGCGACCCGGCCTTGGCGTACAGGTCGTGCACCTGGTCAATCGTGATGTCTCCAGCCTCGCTAGCATCAAACCAATCGCCCACCAGGCGACCAGTGCTGTAGCAGGCCAGGCAGCCGACCCACACTCGTGGAGTGTCCTCGTTCCTCATGACGCTGTGTCCCACTTCGTGGGCCTGCCGGAAGTCGATCAGGCCTTCGGCGGCGAGAGATTGGACCAGTGTGTCGATGTGAGCTTTGCTCACGATCCAGGCGCTCATGACGCAACCTCAGTCAGCCCGTGGAACGGGCACCAGGCGCTCTCGTGATGAATGTCGCTGCCCTCATCGGGAGCGGAAGGATTGACCGGATAGCTCTCGCCGTTGCACGAGCTGGGGTTGTGCAACCCCTCGATAATCGGAGCTGGTTTGGTTGTGACGCCGGCGATGGTGAGCTGCGCCCAACCGTCACGCTCGACAGTGTGCGTGGCCTGAAGGCCAGAGTAGAAATGAGCTGGCGTGACCCTCGACGAGATGTCACGGCTAACGTTCACACGGGCCACGATGGCCGTGGGGTTATCCGGCAGGAAGATAGCCGTGACCGTGTCACGCTCGCCGCTCGGCCAGACGATCACGTCGCCAGGCCGAAGCTCCGGCGTCTGCACTTGCATCGTTGCCACGATGGTTCTCCCTCTCTGTCTTCAGCTCCGGCAAGAGCTGTGTTCTGGTGATGTTGGTTTCAGCACCAAATCGGTACTGGATTCGCTTGGAGCTTGAGCACTCCGGTCCCTGTCCCGACGTGAGCCGGGACAGCGGGCGCAATGCTCAGAACGCTTCAAGCATCCCGTGCAGGTTGTGCCCTCGTGAGCGTCCTGCGTAGCGCTTGCGTGCGATCTCTGTGCCCACAAACTCAGGCTCGGCTGCGTCAGGCAGGCATCCGGCGGATGCGTACCACACTGCAAACTGCCCGCTCATGACGCAACCCGGGTCGCTGGTCGCTCCCGCACACTTGGCATGGTGCGCCTTCATCGCCTTGACCTGCTCGGGTGTCCGAGTACTCAGGTACTTCCGACAGTTCGGGCACCAATGGCCTTGCGGCCCCTTCATCGTTGCCACGATGTTCCCTCTTTCTGTTCTGCCCCTGCCCGGCAAGGCTTGGGCTGTACTGGTGATGTGGACCAGTATGAACTAGGCAAGATGGGCTGTCAAGTGATCTAGGCAAGAAACCTGGGAAATCTTGTAGACCAGTCCACGAGCGGGGGCAAGGTGCACAGATGGGAACGGTTCTCACTTGCGCTCCCTCTCCATCACTCGATGCGAGAGTGAGTCTGTTTTACGAACTCACTCATCCTGAACCGTGTGAGAGCACGAGCAGCAGGCTCGTGCGAGCTGTCTGCCGGCGTCGCAGGTCGTTGACCTGCTGACAGGGGCAAACAGGCATTACCGTGCACAGGCCTGGATGGGACCCACCGACGACCACGGACCGGGGTGCCTTATATTCGCAACCGACCCATTGAAGAAGGGCCTCCAGATATGCGCAAGACAGTCTCTACCTGGGGCTTTGTGGCTGGAGCGTACCGTTTGCGGTACGGTTCGGACAGCTGGGCTGTTCTCACGCACAGTGACGGAAAACTGTCCTGTTTGCTGGGAGAAAGCCCTGGTGGGACCCTGTCGGGTCCTGTCCTGGAGCCTGTCCAGAAACCTGTCTGATCCAGGCCCTTGGCGGGCCTGTCTCCCAGCCTTGCCTCTCGGCCAAGCGGGAAGCCCTGGAGGGGCTTCCCGCTTGCTCACTTCCTTTGGTGAACCTAGAGCGAGCAGACTGTCGGATGATCCCGACTAGCCTGCTGCTACTGAAGGCTTCCTTTGGAGCCACCTGTCGCTTACTGACTGGGCACGGTCGTTAACCGTTGCCTCCCCGACATGCTCCGAGAGATCGTCGCTTGGCCTGGTGGAGGGGATCGATGTCTGACTAGGACCCCAGGCTGCCTCTCGGAACCTCTTTGCCCACCTGATGGGGTGGGCGGTCTGCGACGCACCTGCCAGGATCACCAGGCCCTGAGCCTTTGTCGCACATGGATGACTTGGCCGTTTCCGGGAAGAACCGCCTCTCGGTAGTGAGTCCGAGCGACCTGTGGTGCGCCATCCGTGTGGCTGGCCCGAGGGCTATGTAACGCCTGTCTGCTACCAACACCCCCGAGGGGTCAGTGCCTCTTGACTCGCCGTTTGGTCAGCCCTTGGCGCTTGCGCCTCGCATGACCATCACCGCCTCGGAACCCAGCCCGCCCTTTGGCCTGAATGGCTTTCAAGGCCGCCTCGATCAGGTGCTCGGGGACGTCTGAGCCGGCCAGAAGCCGGCGCTGGACGGAGAGCACCAGGGGCGATTCGCCCTCGTAGTTCTTCACCACGTCATTCACTAGGCAACTAGACTAGCGAATGAGCAGGATGGACTAGGCAATGGACTCACGGGGGAGTCCATGAGATGCCAGCGCCAAAGAAGCAGGTTCCCAAGGCCGAGCAGCAGATGGACCCGCAGTTCGCCCGGATGCAGAAGACCAGGCGGATGGAGCTGGCGATCAACGAGGTGGTCTTCGACCACAAGCCGACGGCCACCACAGCGAAGCGCTACGGGGTTTCACGCCAGCAGCTGCACGTCCGTGTCTCGGAGCTGAAGAAGCAGCAGGCTGAGGCTGCCGAGCGTGGCGAGGTGGCCCGGGCTGAGAAGCTGGGCGAGACGGTCCACGTCTCGAACGAGCGGATTCGGGTTCCGTCGTTCCGGGAGTTCGACAAGCTCTACTTCTCGGGGATCGTGTGCCCGGACTGCCAGGTCCATCACGAGACCCCGGACTTTCACTACGAGATCATCGACGCTCTCGCCGGCCCGGACAAGCGGCTGATGATCAACGTGCCCGTGTATCACGCTAAGAGCACGATCGCCACGGTGAAGTCGACGGTCTACAACTTGGTGAAGGACCCGAACAGCATGACGCTGCTCGTGTCGAAGACCAGCGACCTGGCCGAGCAGTTTCTCGGGTCGATCGTCCAATGGTTGACCGACCCGAACCTGTACGAGACCACCCCTCGCAACCTGATCCAGGACTTCGGGCCGTTCCAGTCTCCTGGCGCACGGTGGAACGCCAAAGCGATCTACGTCACCGGCCGAACATCGGCCGAGAAGGACCCGAGCGTCCAGTGCGTGGGTGTGAAAGGCCAGATTTACGGTCGTCGTGCGACGAGGATCATCTTCGACGACATCGCAGACACCGAGAACCAGCGCAGCCCGGACATCATCCAGCAGCAGCTGGAGTGGATCAACAAGATGGCCCTGTCCCGTGTGGGCAGGAACGGCAAGGCTGCGTTCATCGGCACTCGTGTCGCCTCGGGCGACATTTACAGCCATCTGGAGCGGGCGATCCAGACGATGAAGGTGATCCGCTACCCATGCATCTTCGACGAGGCCGAAGGGCGTGTGCTGTGGCCGGACCATTTCCCGATCTCCGCTGCGATCGAACGTCGCAGCGAGATGACCCCGGCTGACTGGCAGCTGATCTACCAGCAGATCGACACTCCTGGCGCTGGAGCGAGCTTTTCGCCGGAGATCATCGAGAACTGCCTGGATCACAGCCGGACTCTCGGAATGTATGACCCGTCATGGACGCTGGTGGCCGGGCTCGACCCGGCCGGCGCAGGCAAGAACTCCGGTTTCACCGCTCTCGTGCTTCTCGGCTACGACCGTGACACGGGCGCTCACCACCTGGTGGACTTGATCAACGTCAAGTCGATGAAGGCCTTCCAGTTGAAGGACCAGATCCTGGAGTGGGCTGACACCTATCCGCTGCGTGAGCTGCGGGTAGAGGTCAACGGCATCCAGTCGCAGCTGATCCAGTACGACCTGGAGCTGATCAAGAAGCTGACCGACCGGAACATCCGGGTGGTGCCGCACACCACCCACCGGAACAAGACCGACAGCACGTTCGGTGTCGATTCGATGTCAACCCTGTTCCACAACCGGCTGTTCTCGATCCCTCACGGCAACGGCGACACGAAGCATCGTGTCCAGCCGTTGATCGATCAGTTGATCGGCTTCCCGATGGCCGAGGTCTCCGACCTCGTGATGGCTGCCTGGTTCGGTTATCTGGCGATCCGGGATATCAAGCGCACGATGCAAGCCCCGCTCTACCAGTCGAAGAACCGGATGCCGAAATATGTGCAGCGCCGTAGGCGGGTGCATGACCTGGGGACCGGGATGAAGTGGGTTCCGGGTGACGACAACATGCCGGACTGGGGCCGTGGTGGGCCGGGCAGTGAGCGGGACCAGGTTCAGCTGGTGAACGTCAACCGAGGGGTCTCCGTCTACTGACCGCACTCCCACGGGGGTGTGGTTGATGATCTTCGACGAGTGGGCCGAGGCCCATCGGGCTGCCGTCGCCTCGGGCATGAGCGTGCTGGGCGCTATGCGCCCGAACGGAAAGCCGGCCTATGTGCTGGTTGACAAAGGGTTGCCGGAGAGCGATGCGCTTGCGCTTGCTTTCAAGATCCGCCACGGGCGGGAGATGGCGAATGAGGAGCAGATCTTGCTGAGCCTCGCAGGTGCTCCCCTCCAATGATCGACATTGATGACCTGCCTTCGCTCTATACCGCCTATCGCAACAGGTGGGCTGACCGTGATGAGCGCATAGCGCTCATCGATGCCGTCGTGGCCGGCGAGCTGACCAACTTCGGCCCCGACGACGAAGAGGTGGAGAACCGTGCGCCGAACGTGATCGGCGTAGCGATCGAAGACACGGCAGAGGCGGCTGCCTACATGCCGACAATCCGGGCCAAGCCGTTGAAGCTCACCAAGCAGGCCCAGCAGCAGGCCTCGAAGACGGAGCGGATCTGCGCCGGCTACGTGGAACGTGCCGGTGGCGAGCTGTGGAACATCCGCTCGATCATGGACTGCGTGCAGTACGGCCTGATGGCCGGCTGGGCTGCGTGGGACAGCGAGTTGGAGATGCCGGTCATCGAGCATCGTGACGCCCGCACCGTCTACCCGGAGCCCGATTGGCGTCCCGGCTCCAACTTGAAGCGGGCGATGATCGCCCGCAAGGTCCGCTTGTCGCAGCTCGACTCCGACGTGCAGGCCAGGGTGGAGGAAGCGGCTGGGTCGAAGAGTCAGACGCTGCACCAGAAGCTCAACGAGGAAGTGACCCTCGTCGAGTATCACGACTGCCACGAGTCGCTCGTCGCCATCCTGTACTACACGGGACCGTCGTCTTCGACGCAGCAGAGCGGCAACTACATCCCCGTCCTCTTGGAGCGCATCCCGAACGAGCTGGGTGTCTGCCAGGTTGTCGTTGAGCAGCGGATCACACCCGACGGCGAGCCTCGTGGCCAGTTCGATCAGGTGATCCGGCCCCTCTTGGCGTACCAGCGCCTCCAGGGCATGGCTCTCGACTACGCCGACCAGGCCGTCTACTCCGATCTGTACGTCATCGACCCGATCGGCCCCATCCCCGAAGGTGGCGGTGGGGTCATCCAGCTTGGCCCGAACGGCAAGATCGGCCGGGTTCCCCCGGCCGTGTCCAGCCTGTCGCTGTTCCAGGAGCTGGCTCAGCTGATGGACGCCATCCACCTCGGTGGACGGTGGCCGAAGTCCAGGCCCGGTGAGATCGCCCAGTCGCAGGCCAGCGCCAAGTTCTTGGAGTCATCCGTTGGGATGATGAACACGGCGATCAAGACGCTGCACCTGATCTTCAAGCGCTTCGGAGAGAAGCTGCTGCGCATCTGCCTGACGATGGACCACAAGCTGTCCAAGCCGGGCGCTCGGACGATGGCCGGCGTGCTGCGCAACCAGCAGTTCCTGGAGGAGTACAACCCCACGGTCGACATCGACCCTCGGGTGAAAGTCGACCTCGTCTACGGCCTCGGCCTCGGCCGAGAGCCGGCCCAGTCGGCTGTGCTGCACATCCAGTACCACCAGCTCGGGGCGATCTCGCTGCGCACCGTGATGGAGTCGATCGAAGGTCTCACCGACATCGAGCGTGAACTGCGACAGCTCGACGTCGAGAAGTTCGAGACGATGGCCCTGTCGAAGCTGATGCAAGGCGTCGAATCCGGCGCCCTGCCCGACGAAGCGTTGGTTGCGATCGCCAAGGCTCGCCAGAACGGCAAGTCGCTCATCGACGTCTTCGAGGAGTTTGTCGTCAAACCGCAGCAGGAAGCTGCGGCCACACAGGTCCAGTCGGGCCTAGGCCAGGGACTGCTTCCGCCTGGCCCGGCCCCCGGAGCGCCCGGGGCGGGCGGCATGCCCGTGCCACCGCCCCCGGCAGCGCCTGACCTGATCGCCCAGCTGTCCAGCCCGGCAGGAGGCCCCGGCAACTTCATCGGATCGAGGGCCACCAGTGGATAGCCCCGACGTCTCCCAGCTCCCGGCCAGTGGCCCGAACGCTCCCGCCAGCGGGAGCTACGGGGCGAAAGCTGCCACGGATAAGTTGCGGATGCAGTTAGGCGAGGCGCAAGGGGTGGGAACCCCGCCGCCGCCGCCGCCGCCTGACGTGTCTGCGCTGCCCCCTCGCCCACCCGCCCAACATGGAACCGGCCCTGCTGGCATCCCCACTGCGATCCTGTCGCCGACCTCTCGGCCGAATGTCGCACCCCAAACCCCACTGATGCAGCCAGTGAACCCGGTTGCGATGGCGCAGACGAACCGTGATGGACGTATCGCTATCTGGACTGCGCTGGCTGAAAGCCCAGAGGTGAGTGATGAGACCAGGGAGCTGGCGAGGTCTGTGCTGAGGTCGGTCTACGGATGATGCCGTTCATGCCCGCTGCTCCCGGCCTCGGCGAGCTGCTTGGCGCTCAGAAGGATCTCCAGGCTTCCGCCGAAACCCTGAATTATGGGGATGCCAAGTCGAGGTTGTTGGGGCGGGGCTCGGCTCGTGCCTCGAAGGTCGTTCTGCCTGACGCAAGCAGTCGGTTCAGCGAGACAGATCCCGTGCTCACCACAGCTCGTTCGCTTGCCAAGTTTCCTGTCGATCCGGCAGGCGACGGGACGATCGCAGCAGCGATCCGTGTCCATGCCTCTCGGCTGCCGGAGGGCGTGGGTGGAGCCACGGCCGATTTCGAGCGTTATGGAGAAATTGTTCGCCAGGGCAAGGTGAAACAGAACAGCACAACTTGGCGCAAGCTGACAGAGGCTCCGACATCGATGACCGACGAGGATCTCGAAGAGGTCATCGGCAACGTCAGACAGTTCGGTGACGCAACGGACTCGGTGGAGGATTGGGGCAAGGTCGCAGGTGTCGACTTCCGCCCTTCGGGCGCTGCCGTTGTCGTCTCGGCTCCCGGCCTCACTGACGATGTCGATGTGCGTGCGAGCATCTACGAGGCGGCTGTCTCGTCCGTGCCAGCCATCGACCGTCACGGAGCCACCACTGGAGTGGTGGCGTTGCCGGACGGCAGTGTCCTTCCGTTCGCTCCAGAGGGTGCTCCCGCTGCCCGTAGGCTGCGAAACAGGTTCCCGACGGCCACAGACAGCCAAGGCGTGTCTGTGTGGGTCCCTGGGGCTCCCCACGCCGTGGCCGACATGAAGACCCA
>DATEDN010000117.1:0-15195 GCA_035281645.1 Acidimicrobiia bacterium
TGTTGTCTCTTATGGATCTTCAAGTAGTTCGGCACCGTCACCCCCCTTCTCACCGAGCAAGGAGGATGACCGAAGTCCGCTACTCGAAGTGGCCGGTTTTCAGGTGTTCCTCGGTGGCCGCATTTCGGTGTTCGCTAACACCAGAAAGTGCTTTCAAGAGAGCTAACTTATTGCAAGGATTGGAGTTCAGTCAGCGCCTGAAGGGTGCCCTCACAACCAATACTGCTTGCTCGTTGCTGACGGTGCTTTCAAGAGGGCTAAGTGATTGCACCGATTGCACTTCGGTCGAGACAATCACTCAGAGGCGCGCAGCAGCGATCGTTCCGAACGCGACCACTTTCGCCCCGCGGACGGAGGGGCGCGCTCAACTCGGGGTGAGCCAGCCGGGGTGGGTGGTGTCAGGGTGGCAGCCCAGGCCTCGGGGATCATGTGATCTCCCGGTCGGAGCGGCGGGAGCGGCTCGTGCTCCCGCGATCGCTTCCTCGCGCTGCACGATCGTTCCCATAGTAGTCCTCGACGTTCATGGCGCACACCGCTCCGACTCGGGCGATGCTGTAGACCATGACGGCGATGATGGTGCGGTCGCGCTGGCCGGTCAGCCTCGACGCGTCGATGGAGTCGAGGAGCTTTCGGGCTTGGTCGGCCGAGAGCACGGGCATCCGCGCTTGCTCCGGCAGGTGGATTGAAGCTCCCGCTGGGTCTAAGGACGCACCTCAGACGGAAGCCGCATGACGATAGTTTCAGACACTTCGCGGGCCAATGCCAGGGCCCTCTCGGCCTCATCGCGGGTTGGCTCGTCGGGGTCGTCCGGATAGCGGAACTTCCAAGCGTACTTCGTCAGAGGAACTGCCCTGTCAACCGTCTGCTTGAGCGATGGGTCGTGCCGGAGGCACTGCTCGCCAAGTTCTTCGAGGTTGTGGGTCTTCCGGAACGGTGTGCTGTGCCATGTCAGAAATCCCTTGAAGGATTTCTCCACGGCCTGCTGCGCGTGGAACACGATATCGGCCAGGAACGGCGGCTCGGCAATGAACTCGTGGGCGGCAGCGCCAAGATCCTGAGTGGCCTTCACGAACCATGCCCTGGTCTCCGCGACCAGCTCCGGGTCATGCGGCATGGATCAACCGTCCTTCACGAAGGATGGTAGCCGGAAGCGACGCCACGACGTGTGCCTTCCGGCTGAAGCGCGAACGCGTCCACACCAGGATGTCAGCCGCCACTCCGGTCCCACGAAGTACTTTGTAGGCGAGCTCGCTGTCTCGCCGCTCGGGCGGTGCGTCATCCGGCACGACGACCATCAGATCATAGTCGCTGTCAGCATCCGAATCGCCGCGGGCCATGGAGCCGAACAGGTAGATCCGCTCCGGCTGGTATGCCCCGACGAGTCGACGGACGATCTCAGCCAGCGTACGGTCGCGTTCGAGGATCGGCTCCGTCATCGGATTGACTCTCTCGTCGCCTTGTTCCTTGTGCCGACCTGGGCCGTCACAGCGTCAACGAACTCTCCCTCAGGTGGCCTCGCCACCCTACACCGTCGAGGGCGTGGGATGCCAACGCCCAACGCGGCGCGCAATAAGACTATCATCGTCGGTCAGGCCTGTCCGCGGTGCGCCGCGAACCGCCGCAACGCGGCTCGCTGCTCCTCACCGGCGGCGCGCCGGGCCGTAGCCATGTGACGGATTCGCCCGGGCTCATCGAAGTCCGAGATTGCCCGGTCAACCTCCCGGGCGAACTCCTCGGACGAAGCGCCCTCGGCAAGGCAGCGGAAGTAGACGGGCAGTGCGGTCCGCCAGTCGACACCCACCTGCCAGGAACCTGCCTCGTCGGCGAAGAAGATCACGTCGTCGTGACACTCGTCGATGTGACGCAGCAGGCCGAAGAGAAGCTCGAACGCCTCGCGCCACCGGGCACGAGGGGTCTTCTCAGAAGCACGGATGGTCTTCCGCAGGATGTGATCGAACTCGGCGATGAACGCATCCGTCCCGTGGGAATGCTGCGTGTAGTTCTTCGAGTTGACGTCGAAGCTCTCGTAGTACTCGCCGCGCAGGGCGGCCGCGTGGAACCTCCTCACCTCGTCCAGAAGGCGGGATGCGCGCGACTCTCTGGTCTCGATGCGGATCATGTCTCCCACGAGGGCCTGCAGCTTCGCCTTTGGCACGAGGTCGGCCGCCCGCTGGGCGACAATCAACAGGTTGCCGCGGCTCAGGTGCCGCAGCGAGGAGCGCAGCTTCTCGCGGTCGGGATCACGGCGCGTCATTCGGGCGCCTCTCCGGGCAAGCGGAGGCGGAAAAGTTCGACGTGACCGTCCTCCCAAGGCGCGCCGGCGCGCGCGGCGGGGAGCAGAAACCGTGCTCCCTGGTTGTCTCCCGGGTTCAGCCAGAGCATCCGCTCGAAAACGCCGGCCGCTTGCTCGGGCCGGCCGAGCCGCCATAGGCACAACCCGTAGCCGTGCAGGCAGCGCAGGAAGGGACGGTTGTCGAGGTCGCCCCAGGAGAGCACGCCGTCGAAGCCGCCGCCAAGCGACAGCTCGGCGATGCGAATCCCGACCTCGTAGTGCCGGAGCGCCTCCTCGGGCCGGTGATCGAACGCGAAGTTGCCAAGGTGAGCGTGCGCGTCGAGGCAGCGCAGATCGCTTGCCAGCAGGTTCATCAGGATCCTGCGCGCGCCGCGTGGGTCGCCGCCCGCGTTCAGTTCGCTTGCCTGAACGATCGGGTCGTCGTCGGGCTCGTCTGGATCCTGTCCAGGAAGCACCTGCTCCATCTCCAACGCCGGCCGCGACCCGCGCGCCACGATCGGCCGGGCCCACTGCTCGAGCGGCTCGCCCTCCTCCCCCCAGTATTCCTGGGAAGGGTCCCACACGCCCTGGTCGTCAAGCCGGAGGGGAGTGAGCCCGAGCGCCGCGACATCGAGACGGCGCCCCTCGATGTCCCCCGCCAGGTAAGGATGGCCCGCGTAGCGCCACCGTTTCCTTGCTTGAACGGTCACGATCTCACCGGGCACGACACTCCAGATGCCCCCCGAGCGGAGCGTGAGCTCCCGCTCCGCCCCAAGGAAGCGGCACCGGGCGGCGGTCTCCCAGGTCGCCAGCACGGCCAGTTCGACGGGACCGCTCGCTTCGAAGTCCTCCTCAGCGGCCTTGTGGCGTCTGGATCCTCGCGGCCCGGCCTCGAGGCCGAGCGGTTCGAGCCCGAGCCACTTCCGATAAGCGGCCGTGTAACGAGCGCCGGGCGAGCCCTCTCGGAAGAGCACCTCGGACGCCGAAACGGTGTGTTCCCCGCCTTGCTCCCGCCGGCACGTCGCCGTCAGCCCGCGACGTGTGTTCCCGTCGTAGTCGATGGCAACCACGCACACCGGCTCGCCGATCACGAAGGCATCGGCTGGCAGCGGCACCTCGTCCTCGAAGGCCTGCCGGAGCGCCCAGAGCTGCTCATCGTCGCCGTACGCGTCCACGAGGATCTCCTCGAGGAGGGCGTCTGCCTCTTTGCCGCTGCGCGCGAGAGGCCTGCGTTCCTTCATCATCGCTCCTCACTTGGCATCGATTTCACTGATGCTTCCGTGCGAGACCGCCTTCATGAGCGCCTCGGGCGGCTGACAATCCCGCCTTTACCTTCTCCGAGCCGCAACCCGCCCGATCATCTCCTGCCATTCCGGGACAAGGCGGGTCATGAACTGCTGCGGGAACGCTCCGCGGCTCCGTCCTGCGTCCGCCGCGGCAGCCGTTCTGGGTCTGCGCGCCTTGCGCCAGGTTTCGATGACGCCGCAGGCTGCCTCGGTGGGGAAGTCGGGCGCCCACTCGACAAGCCCGCCAACTTTGCCCTGCTCGACGCGGTGGAGCCCGAGCACCACGCCCTTGCAGATCTCCAGAGCATCCTTCTCCAGGCCGAGCTCGATGCGGCGCCTGATCTCTTCAACGAACGGCTCGATGGCCTCCTCCAGGATCTCCCACGCCGCCTCGGTCGGCTCGACGTAGCCCCACTCGTGGCGTCCCGCGCGCCCGTGGAGGTCCTCGATCCCGAGCGTGGCGATGGCGCGGTCGACCTCGTCCGCGATGGTCTCGAGGGACGAACCGCTCAGAAGCGACCGGCCCACCATCTCAGCCTCAGCGCCGAGGTCAGGATGAGCTGCCAGAAGGCGGCGCAGGACTTCGCGGGTTTCTTCCGGGTGCAGGTGGTCCAGGAGGGAAGGAACCCGCCTGGGGCGTGTCGGCTTTCCTGTGCCGGGTCCTGATGAGCGCCGTGCGCTCCGGCGACCGGCCACCGCCGGATGGCGCGCTTGAGCGCGCCGTGGATCGAGAGAACCGCCTGACAGTGGCGTTCGATCTGTTCGTGAGCCCCTGGAGGCGGTTTTCACCTGAAGCCTCTCGAAAGCCAGGCGCTCCGGATTCGACCGACGAGCGCGAAGGCGTGCGCGACGCGTGCAGCCGGGCCGACCCGGATGCGGCTGCTCAGGAAACGTCGAATCCTACCACAGTCATGACTGATGTGACGCTTCCGTCCCGCCTCGATTGATCAGCCCGGGAGGGCAGTGGATCTGACGCCGGGGTGCCGCAGAGACAAGAGAGATGACAGAAGATGAACGAGAACCGTGCCGGCCGGAGTTGCTGCGATTGACCTCTGTCCCAGAGCCTGACTGGTGCCCTCACAACCAATACCGCTTCCACCTTCCGGAAGGTGCTTTCAAGAGGGTTTATTTGTCGGCCGTGTGATCACAATGGCGCGGAAAGCTCTCGCAGGAGTGCGTGGACGTAGCCAGTCACGTCGGCGCGGATGGCGTCGTCGGGGCCACCGACAAGGAAGGCCGCGACGCGCCTTGGCCCAACCGCATCGTGGTCGAGGAAGTCCCTCCGGAGGATCTCGATCGACTCCGAGGCCGCCGGATCGCCGAGAAGCGGCCGCAGATGGGCGGCAAGACCCTTCACGCCCGCCCCGTAGTTCCGGATGACGTAGTAGAGGTCGTAGGCATCTTTGTTCTCGCCGCGCAGGTTAAAGGCGAGTGCTTTGAGCACAACGTAGGCTCCTGGTCCGCACACCCGGATGGGGCGGGTGGCCTGCTCGCCCAGCACCGTCAGGCCCGAGACTGTGATCAGTTCCTGGTCCTGGAACGCAAGATGCAGCCCGGGCGCGATGATGGCGGCGAAATCAGGTTCGAGTGCGGAGATTGCCGCCTTGGTCGCTCGGGAGGCTCGGCGGTATGAGGAAGTCGACTTTCACGCCGTTCGTCCCGGCTGCCTTCCAACGCTGAAAGGTCGGGTGGCCCTGCGAGTTGGTGTCCGGCGAAAAGCCGACGCTTCGGAGCGCTTCAGTCAACCGCCGATACCGGCCGCCCTTGAGAACGGCGAGCGTCATTCCGAGGTCAAGATCAATCGTGCCCGCATGTGCGTCGGCGCCCGCGGGAAGATCATGCTGGTCGATGAGCAGCGATGGCACGAGACCCCCGACCACCACGAGCTCGTTCGACAAGTCACCGAGCTTCGTGGCCACGTAAAGGCATGTCGTCCGCACCAAGGCCAACTGGTCCGAGCGGTAACCCTCGGCCGTCCCGGGCTTCTCAGGCATCGGCGCTGTCGTCGAAAATCTTCAATCTGACCTGAGCGGCAGCTTCGCTCGCCCGCTCCGGATGTCCCTTGAGATCGAGGTAGGTTTGGATCGGATGAACACAACGTACGCCGTCGAGATGCCTTGCATCCTGGAACACCCCATCATCATTCGGTGTCACGATCCACGTATTCGCGCCGCGAGACTCCTCCCGGAAAGAGAGTGCTTGAAGAAGGGCAGGGGGGGGCTCATCGCGCAGGTAAAATGTAACGATGCGAAATCCGCCGAACCTCGTGTACAGCCATGCGGCGCCCAGGCCCGTCGCAGCATGGTCCACGCCACGGTCACGCAGGGTGCTTGCAAGACGCCTTAGCAGCTCATCGCCCGACCGCGCCGCAACATGACCGTGCAAGATCACGTGCTTGCCGAAGTCGTATACCTCTCGCCAGGCGTCGAGCAGAACGCCTGGGTTCCGGGGTCGGATCGCGCCGCTCGTCTCTCGGACGACGAGGTTGTCCTCCTCGAGCCTGGAGACGATTCGACTGGTGAAGCCCTCGTCAACTCCTGCGGCCACGGCGAGTTCCCTCTGCGCGATCGCTTGCGCAGGGTGCATGAGCAACCAGCGTGCGATGCGCGAGCTCTTCGGGGCGAACACGCTCGATGGACGGCCGCGGAGCTTGAAACGGTTGGGCTTGCCCTCGACGAGGACCCGCAAGCCGGGGACGAAGATCTGCGCATTCCCCGAAAGATCCATCCACGCGACATGGGCCTCCTCGCATTTTCGCTTGCCGGACTCTCCCATGAATGGGACGACCACGAGTGGAATGGCGCGTTTCCCGACCGCGGCAGCATGCCGCTTGGCCTGCTCAATTGCGCCAGCCACGGAACCTGCCGCGCCAGACCGCTTGAACTCGATGACGAAGGTATGTGGGCCAGCTTCAACGATGAGGTCGGGCTGCCCGATACGCCCAGCCAAGCGGCTGTGGGAATGAGAGCGGATCTGCCTCGGAGATACATCAGTCAACTCCGCAAGCCGTTCCTCTGCTTGTCGGAGAGCCTGTTCTTCTGATAGCCTCATGGCGCTTGACTAAATACACTAGCTTGACTAGCGTGTCAAGTCCTAGAGTTTTGACAAGCAGGGTTGCCTGGTGATCGTGCTTGGATATTGACTTAAGTTATTGTATCAATGGAACTTACTGTCTCAGACCGACTCCTGCCCCCGCTACCAACGCCTACAGAACTCCCGATCACGGCTTCGTGGTCGGGAGTTTTTTTATGTCCGCGTGGACACGCGGCATTCCGGCGGGGCCGGCCGGCGAGCATGCGGCAGGGAAGCGGCAGGATTTCCCGCGGGAAACGCACCTCGGGCGTGTGGTGCAGGTGCCCAGGTTGCTGCCTCCGCCCTGAGTCTACGCGACTTGCGGGATCGGAATGTTTGCGCGCGACCGTTGGCGCGGGCGATCTCCCTCTGTGCCAACATGAGTGAGACAGAGCAGCGGCCGGCTGGGATAGATGGCGAGCAATCCGGAGAGGATCGCGAAGGCCGCCGCGAGGCCCTTTTCCAGGCAAGGCAGCGCCGAGAGCGCGTTTCGCATGCGGGCTGGCCGCTCATGATGACGATCTCCGGAGAGCGTGTCCTCACTGGACGCGGATCGTGGTGCGCGAGCCGACGGCGGTCCACCCCTCCTCCGCTTCGGGGATCACGTCGTAGGCCCCCGGGATAAGCGCTCCCGCGGAGAGGTCGGCCCGCATAAGGAGGCACCTGCCCTTCTGATGCGTCGAGGCGGGCCGGGCGGCCAGCCTCACCTGGCTCGGGCCGGCGAGCAGGACGCCCGCGCTCAGTCCGGGCTCCGCGGGACTTTTCGCCCGGCAGAGCAGGAAAGTCAGCGCCGCGGCGTCCTGCGCACCCATGACGTTGTCGCCGTCCACCGTAAGCTCCCGGCCGGCGGACGGGAGCCATTCCGCATCATGCGCCTGATGCCACACGCTCGGGCCGGCGGCGGTCCAGAGCAGCGCCTTCATGCCGGCATGCTCCTCGGGCCGCTTGATGGTGACCCGGCCCCAGTAGGCGCCCAGGGCGCCTCCGTTCTCGTCGCGGGCGGCGACAACAATCTCGTGCTCTCCCTCTTTCAGGTCGCAGAGCACTTCCACCCCGGCCTCTCCGCTCGCGTCGCTGCTTCGTGGCGTGTCCACCGGGATGGTGCGCTCGAAGCGGCAATCGACGTTTCCACCGGGAGGAAGGACCGCCCCGCGAAGCTGCACCGTCCTGTTCACCGTCGCTGCGTTCACCGGAGTCCCGGTCAGGCCGGACTGCTCCACCGACACCCTCAGCAGGAAGGTCCGCCTCGATGGGACGGTGGAGGACAGCGAGTACCCGTGCACCCGGACGGGAAGCTCCTTGTAAAGACCAGGATTGGAGAGCACCGCGAGCATCTCGTTGTCCGCCGCCTCGGATCGAGACTGCACCAGGACATATTCACGGTGCCGGACGGACAACCCGCGCTGCCTGGCCCGGACGAGGACTCGATGGCGTCCCGGCTCCATCCCGTCGCGGGGCCGCCAGGCCAGGACGTAATGGCAGGACAGATCGTGCAGCGCCTGGCGGAACGGGAGGGTCGGCTCCTTCATGAGGACGAGGTTCCGTCCTCCCGTGGCCATGGCCAGGCTCACCTGGAGGTCCCGGGCCGCCTCCCAGAGAGGATCGGAGATGCCGGTCCCCATCCCCCCGGCGTGAACAGTGTAGAGGGAGACGCCAGCAAGGTTGGCGCGCCGCTGCAAGTCATCGAGCTCGGGCCGGGCCAGCAACCCGCCCCTCAGCCCTTCCGAGAGGCGCACGTTGCAGAGGTTGCCCATGATGGGCCCTTCCCTCGAACGGAGGGTCTCGGTGAAGAGAATGAACGCCTTGCGGCCGGGGAGCCCGCCGAAAGCGGGCATGGCGTTGGCGAGGGTCCGCAGCGTTCTGGCCGCCCGGTACTCGGCCTGCAGGACGTCGGTCTCGCAGGCGAGATCGGGGACCTGGATCAACCCCACCTGGCCAAACTGCTCGGCCCGGAAGCGGCGCACCGCTGAGCGGCCGATCTGCTGGACCCTGTTCTCCTCCTCGAACGGCACCGGGTCCACCATGGAGCGGTCGTCAAGCAGGCGGCGCAGACGCGACCCGAGCTCGGCCCTGTCCTCGGTCATCGGCGAGACGATGTGCAGTCCGTTCATGAAGGCCAGGACCATCATCCTCTCGCCGGGCCGCATCTCGTCCTCGACATAGCGGATGGCGGCCCTGATGGCGTCGTTGCGCGCCGTCAGGAGCATGTGGGAAAGGTTGAACAGGACGATCAGGGACCGGCGGCCGTCGCCGACCGCGGCGGCGCCACCGGCGACGCAGCGATCCTCGACAGCCTCGATCGGTGTGCGGACGTTGTCCACGATGAGCTCGAAGTCTTCCCTTGCCAGACCCGCGACGTGGTTTCCCTCCCTGTCCGTCACCACCGCGTCCAGCAGGATCAGCGACACCTCGACCCGCGAGGTCTCGCTGCCGAGGACCGAGGCGATGGCGGCAGCCAGGATCAGCAGCGCGAGGAGCAGCCGGGAGCGCACGTCACTTGGGTACGGGCTCGACCCGTTCGCAGCGGAATAGTCGGTAATCTCCTCTGAGAAGCGAGACCCAACGCTCGCGGTAAGGCTCCCCAAGCAAGCCAAGGCGCTCGATATGAGGCTTCACCGTCTCGCACTCCTGGAGAAGAATCAGGTTCCGTGTCACTACAAACAGTAGGTCAGGATGGTCTGGAGCATGCCGAAGACCAGCCAATGCCTGTTCCGTTGCCGCGACGCGGTTCTCGCGGATTCCTTCCTCATCCAAGGAACGACTCGGTACGCGTTCCAATTCATCCGCCTTCGACTCGGCAAGAAAGGCTTCGAAAAGATGGTACATCGCCAGCTTCGCTGGATCAGCCCCGACTTCCCGGACCACGAAGACAAGTCCCCCGTGCTCTTCAGAACGAGCGAGGCCGTCATCGCGATAGCTGGCGGGGTCGATGACGACGATGTCGTTGAAGCGGCCGGGTTGGGATGGAAGCTCACGCATATCGAGGAATATCCAAAGTCTGTATCGGCCGGGAAGTAGCGACGCCCCGTTTGGACCCGATAACGAAAAGCGAGCAAGGGCCCGAGTCTTTGCCGGTAGAAAAGGGTATGGATTATCGAGGCCCAGAACAGGCGCCGCATGTTGAAACACCAGCTCGTAATCATTGCCGGGCAGTTCCGTTCCATTCCAGAACATGCGCGAACGAAGAAACGCCGTCCATGGCTTGCCGTCCCCCCCCAGCTGGATCGGTGTTGTATCGGCCGTGGGGGCAGGCCCCGCCTGCACTGTCCCGGTGATAGGGTGCTCAGGAAACTGTCTATCATGGTAGATGGGCTGTGTGCGGCCGGGATCGTCGGCATCGAAGGTGACGCCATCGAGGAAGGCTCGCAGGCCCATCTGTGGACGGATCGAACGATCCGAGAGGCGGTCAGCCCCTAGGACGAAAAGGAGGAGAAAAACTGTTATCACAAATGACCTCTCTCACCACTTGAGGTGTACTCGGACCTGCTCACGATCATCTGAGTCAAAACTCATCGGGATTGGTTTGAGCAACTCAGACCCCATGATTGAAACACGCGAAGTAGATGCTGCTCGTGATTCGCAGATGCCATTTGGACCAGCGACGATGGCTAGACCCTGGCATACCTGACTCTGAGCATGCTGGTCATCTCCGGACAGCGGCGAATCGAGAACGCCATTCGAGCCAGCGCATATGCAAGTCCCATTTGGAGTCCCCTGGCCGGTTGGAAACAATGATAGATCCGCAAGATCGGCGATAGACTCGAGAATCCCATTTGGACCCGTTGTTACACACACGGTTCCCGCGCTACCAGTTGCGGTGACCTGTATGTCGTCGCCAGCGATAGTGCCGGTCTGGCAGATTTGGTCGCTACCAGATTCGATTGCCGGCGAACCGTTTATGAAATCGCCGCCCCACCACCCATGACCGACTCTCACGAGCCACTGGTCGAGGAAGAGATGATGATGTTCAACATGTAGGTTGTGTCCAGCTTCATGAGCAATGGTTTGACGCACGGCGTCATTCTTCTCGGAGGCGCTGTAGGCAAAAGCGGCGAGTGCGATCTCATCGTCCGTGGTGCCAAAAGCCGAGTCTGCCCCTGGGAGATAGACGAAACCGGAGGTCGGGAGGAAGCTGTGAGCAGCAACGTCTACTTCGGAGAAATCCGTTTCGTTTGGTGACTGCATAAAGGCCCCGTTCACCGAGTTGATCGTTATGCCCAAGATTCCGGGACCAAATCCGCTTGTCGTGGGTTGTCGATTTCTGAGCCTAATCGCAGCCTGCCTGGTTGCGTTTGGAATCTGTCCGCGGTTAAAATTGATGGCTTTATCGATTTCGTTGGACCACTCTGGTGCGTTTTCGCTTAACCCGTGAATTCCGTAGCTGTTCAGCGCTCCGAGATAGCCGATGCCGAACGACTGGGTTCCGGACACCTGACTGAGAATGAAGATGTCCTTATTATGCGGTGACGTTCGAGTATGAGCGCCGCCAAGCCAGAATCCGCGATACTCTTCGAAGCCAGTCAGGCCGTCCCCCAATAGGCCGAGGCTGGTCTGGCCGTGCGGCGGCCCGGCCGTGGCCGTCACTGAGGGGAAGGGGTCATCGTCTTCGATTCCATCGGGGATTCCATCCGAGTCTGTGTCGCTCAGGAGAGGATCGAAGTGGCCGCCGCTGCTCGACTCCCAGACGTCAGGCAAGGTATCGCCATCGCTGTCTCTGGGGAGCGACTGGGGGGCAGGGGTTCCGGGCATGCAGTCGAGTGCTGCCGCGACGACAGTGGCTGAGCCGCCTGCGTCCTGAGAGGTCACGGTGAAGGCATAGGAGTTCAGGGAGTTATCGGTCGTGATCTCGAGGCCGGAGGAGGACACCGTGGCCCCCGGGTTCCTTGATGGGTGAAAGTAAAAATCGGGGCCGGAGCCCGTGCCTGCGTTCATGTACGCTCCCGGATGCGACGAGACCGCCTGCAGCGACAGCCGCAGCCGGCTGGTCGCGGTGGCCGGTTCGAGGGAAACAGTGTACTGCACTTCGTTGGCCTCTTCCGGGAGGTACGATGCCGGGGTGTCGCTCAACGTTAGGCCCCCGCCGGCAAGCTGGAGGGCGGGAGGGGACACGTTGACAGTGATCGAGTCGCTGGCCACGCCTGTGGACGAAGTGAAATCGACTCGGAGCGTCGCCGTTCCGGCGGCGAGACCGCGGACCTGCACTTGAGAGCCTGTTCCCGTGATGGAGAGGATCGAGGGATCACTTGTCCGCCAGATGTACGAGCCGGGGATCGGTGTTCCCTGGCTGTTGGTGCCGGTGGCGGAAACATTCGCGGAGGAGCATGGCGACAAGGGCAAGGGGTCCTCGTTGTTGATGAAGACCATCGGAGGCGAGGTCACCATGATGGATCGGGATGCCTGACCGCAACTGACCGAACCGCAGGGGGTCGACTTGCTGGCCGAGACGCCGACGTTATGCTGCGCGGGCGCGAGGAATGTGGTGCAGAACTCCGAGGAGGACCCGCTGGAAGGCGTTCCGCTCGGTGATGTCCACTGGTACAGACCGTGACTGGTCCCCGTCACGGCAGCCGAGAAGCACACCACCTGGCCTGCCAGAGCGCTCGCCGGGCCGAACACGCTCGTCGTGCAAGAAGTCGAGCCGACGGAAAGCGCCTGTACCGTAGTGTGGCCGTAACCGTTGTTGACGATGGCCGTGATGCTGTCGAACGACGGGAAGAGAAACGTCGTGGTGAAGGATGGTCCCGAACCGGAGGATGGGCAGCCGAAAGAAGAGCCCGTCCACTGGACCGGCGAGCAGGATGTCGTCGCCGAGTATGTCGCCGGGTCCCCCACGACAGGGCTCGATGGTCCGGAGAGCGACAGTTCGCATGCTGGCACAACCGTGACGGTCGTCGTCTTGTTGGTCCCCTCGCATTCCGCCTGCACCAGTTTGCTTCCCCCGGTCTGCCACGATGTCGAGTAGGTGGAGCCAGTGTGGGAAGGGTTGGTGGAGCCGAGGGCCGTCCACCGCGTATCTGATGCGGTGCAATTCACCTGGTTTCCCAGGCTGAAGGAGAAGGGCTGAAAGACGCTTTTCGTGCTGCTATCCACGGCAATATAAAAGTTGCAGGGGCATTCGTCGCCGCAGCCTCCGCCTCCCCCCCCGCCGCCACCAGAGCCGCCGCATCGCACGGAACATTCCCACGCCGACATGCAGATGTCGCATGAGCCTTCGCCGCAAACACAAAGTCCGGCATCATCCATCGGCTCCAGCCGATCGAACGGGGAGTCATCCTGAACGGTCTGACGCTCTGTCGAACGCAGCACGCGCCCGTTCACATCATGGTGATACTCGGTCGGAACGCCGTTCTCAAGATAGGTCGTGACAAGGCCATCGTAGCGGATCCGAATCGATCGGGTCGGCGAATCGAGCGCAACAAGCTTCGCTGAACTGTATGCTGCTCGAAAAAAAAGCCTGTTCTCGAACCCGAAGATGCCTGTGATTCGACCCAGGTGATTACGAGTCATCGTGACCTCCTCCCCGGCTGGCAAGGTGACCCGTTCCAGGCTCCCACGCCGATCGTAGTGGAATCCAACCCTTTCGCCATCGGAGCTGACCATTTCTACGATGCGCCTGACCGTCGGCCCGCCGGTGGAGAGACGCAAAGCCTCGATCCAGTTCCCATGGTCGTCGGAAATCCGGTAGGGCAGGCCATCTTCACGCCTCTCGATGAACAGGGCGCCGCGGAGATCGCGAAGGGAGGTGAGCAGGTGAACGCGGGAGTCTGCATAGGCCTGAAAGGTCATGATCGAATCGTCGAGGAACGCCGTGAGCGAGCCATCGTTCTCGCGTTCGACGCGTATCCAATCCGTTGCGTCGGACTCGGGCCAGTAAGTGCCTGCAGCGCTTCTGCGGAGCAGCAGGAGGGTTCCTCTCACTCCGTACAGCGTAAGGGAGGAGGAGTCCTCGGAAAGCTGGAGGATTTCGCCGGGGGCCAGCGTCCATCCCGGCCCGAAGTCCTGTTGGCGGATAGCTGCAATGCCGCGCGGCAGACTCGCTTCGGTACTGTCGTAGATCCTCCCGATCGGATACGAGCTCTGAAGCTTGTAGTCCAGCCAGAAGAAGGTAAGGTTGCCGCGAAAGGAATGGGTAAAGTAGAGAGGATGGCCGGCCGCCGCATCCTGTTGATTGGAAAAGATGAAGCCCTGTCTCGGATCCCAGGGAAGCGAGAGGAAGTAGGTGGGAGAGTCCTGATCGGCGAAGGCCGCAGCGGCCACGAAGCCCAAACACAGGGCTGCAGCCGACAAGCGAGCATGCAATGGGCTCCTTCCCAGCAGCATAGGGACCTCGTGCGTGTGCCTTCTTTAGCGCGACACAGATACTTCTGTCAAGAGCAAAATGGCTCGTCTCCCGAAAGTGTGGCGAGCGGATCGTCGTCGGTCACCGCCAGCATATCCTTCTTGCCTTCCGCCGCCCCCCCCCATCAACACCAGGATGCATTGGCGGGCGTTGCCCGGATCCTCGAGCCGCACATTGAAGTAGATCCCGTCTGCCCAGAGGTAGACGTACCTCGCGTCGCCGGTGCTGCCAGTCCTTCAACTCCTGCTCCCAAACCGACTTCAGCCGCGTGATCGTCGAAGCCGACAAGCCCGGGGCGTCAGAACCAAGCAATGCTGCCAGCGCCTCGCTGAAATCTCCCGTGCTCATGCCCTTGGGGTACAACCAGGGCAGCAGTTCCTCGATGGACCTGGTCTTGCGCAGGTAGCGCGGCAGGATCGACGACTCAAACGTCTCGCGCTCTCCAACCGGCCGCCGATCCCGCACTCGAGCTGCTTCACTGGCACGTCACCCACCGGCGTCTGAATCCTCCGCTCGGGCAGATGGCCGTTTCGAACGACGAGCCGATGGCCGTCTCCATCCACGAGATTCTCCCGCGAGGACACGTAGACACGTAGAACCTATCTCAAATTTTTTTCAGCAGGACCGCGATAGATGCAAGCTGAACGAAGCCCAGGAAATTGTCCGCGTAGAACTACCAACGGACGAGCAGGCGTCTTTGCCACTGGATCCAGGCTCAGAACCGTTCGACCAACCAGCGGCGTTCGTACCGGCGTAGCCGCCGGCCGTCTTGCGTCTTTCGCTTCTTCCGGTTCGACCTATGAGGGGAGATCATCTCGATGCCCTCATCTCTCAGCTCGTCGTCCAGCTTGTCGCTGTCGTAGGCGCGGTCACCGATCAGATTCTCTGGCTTGGCTTCGATCATGTAGAAATCGAAGGTCAACTGAACGAGCGTGACTTCATGATGATTCGCTTCATGGGTGCTGACCGCGAGCGGCAGTCCGTTACGATCGACGATCCCCATGATCTTCACGCCCTTTCCGCGTTTCGTGGGACCGATGCCTTCGCCTCCACCCTTGGCGAGGGAAAACGTCGCATCGATAAAGCGTAAGTCCTCGCCGCGCCCCGTCGGCGCGATTTCGACGCGAGCGTTGGCTGGCAGGCGGGCCCTTCAGTGCCGCAGATGGTGGGGCAGGGTGATGGCGTGGGAGTCAGCGAGGGCTGACCGGGTGGCAGCAAGCAGGTAC
>DATEDN010000118.1:0-33809 GCA_035281645.1 Acidimicrobiia bacterium
CTACCGGCGAATGCCGCAAGAGGCCAACAACGATCCCATCGACTAGTGCTTCCCACGAGGCCTCGATCACGTTCTCGTGAACACCGAGAGTGGTCCACGACCAGTCTCCGTCGGAAGTCTCCAACAGGACCCGCACCGTGGCCCCGGTCCCATCGGAAGAGTCGAGGACCCGCACCCGGTAGTCGGTCAGCCGCAGGCCGTCCAGGGCCGGGTAGTGGCCTCGCAGAGCCGCCCGCAGCGCTTGGTCGAGAGCGTTGACCGGTCCATTGCCCTCGCCCGTGGTCACCAGACGCTCCTCACCGACCATGAGCTTGACCGTGGCCTCCGCCACCACATTTCCCGAAGCCGAACGTTCGACGAAAGTCCGGAAGGATTCGAGTTGAAAGTAGGCCTGCTGCCAGCCGAGGGTCCTTCTGATAAGTAGTTCGAGGGAGCCATCTGCCGCCTCGAACTGGTAACCGCGATGCTCGAGTTCCTTCACTCGGGCCAGAACCAGCCGAGCATCCTCCTCGGACAGCTCCAGGCCGAGCTCGGAGGCCTTGCGCATCACCGCTGCTCGGCCGGCTTGTTCGGAAACCACCATGCGGGTGAAGTTCCCGACGCCTCCCGGGGGGGTGTGCTCGTACGCATCGGGGCGCCGGGCGAGAGCGGAAGTATGAAGACCGGCCTTGTGAGTGAATGCCGAGGAGCCCACGTACGGCCGATGGGGGTCTAGAGCAATGTTGACGATCTCGGCGACGTGATGCGAAGTCGGCGCCAATGCCGCCAAGCGGTCGCGACTCAAGACCGGGATCCCCATCTTGAGGACGAGGTCGGGGATGATCGAGCAGAGGTCGGCGTTCCCCGTGCGCTCGCCATAGCCATTGATGCAACCCTGGATTTGACGCGCTCCGGCCTGAACCGCGGCCAGGGACGAGGCAACCGCACAGCCGGCGTCGTTGTGGAAGTGCACTCCGATCTCGGCCTCGGGAAGCTCGGCGGACACCTTGCCGATCACGTCGATGATCTGGTGAGGAAGTGTCCCTCCATTGGTATCACACAGCACTAGCCGTTCGGCTCCCGCTTCGAGGGCTGATCTCAGTACTCGCAAGGCGTACTCGGAGTTGGCTTGGTAACCGTCGAAGAAATGCTCGGCATCGAAGAACACCCGGCGATCGTGATGGCGAAGGTAGGAAATTGAGTCCGAAACCATTCGCAAGCCTTCGTCGAGATCGGTTCGCAGAGCTTCCTTCACGTGGTAGTCCCAGGCTTTTCCGACGATGCAGATGGTTGACGTGTCGGCCGCGATCAGGGCTTGCAGTTGCTGATCGTCAGTGCTTGCCACGTGGGGCCGGCGGGTGGAGCCAAAGGCGACCAAGGTGGCATGGCGGAAGTCGAGTTCCTTCTGAGCCCGGGCGAAAAAGGCGTCGTCTTTCGGCAGCGCCCCGGGCCAACCGCCCTCCACATAGTCGACCCCCAATTCATCGAGCAGACCCGCAATCCGGAGCTTGTCTCCCACGGTGAGAGAGATTCCCTCCTGCTGCGATCCGTCGCGCAGGGTGGTGTCGTAGATCTCGAGATTCGGGTCGGGCATGGGGTCTCTTTTCGGTATGGCAACAAAAAACCCTTCGCCGGGCGAAGGGTCGAAGGCACACGCCAGGTTGTGGCGTGCGCCTATGCGATAATGATGATGTCGTAACGGGCGGTCATCTGCCCGAAGTATCGTCCCGATGGGGGCGCGAGTCAACAGCTGATCGCCAGCGGCTGTTCTATCCAATGAGGTGTTTGTGGTTTCCGCGGTCGAACGTAAAGAGTTAGCCCCTTCCTTCCAGGGCTTGGGAGTGTCCCCTGAATTGATCGAAGTACTCGAATTGGAGGGCATCGTCGGGGCCTTTCCCATTCAGGCCCTGACCATCCCCGATGCCCTAGCCGGCCGTGATATCTGCGGAAAGGCCAAGACCGGATCGGGGAAGACTCTTGCTTTCGGGTTGCCGATGCTGGAGATGATCGGAGCTGCCCAACCCCGACGACCGCGGGGGTTGGTAGTGGTGCCCACCCGCGAGTTGGCGGCACAGGTAGCCGAGACGCTGGAACCGCTTGCACGGATCAAGGGAAAGCGGGTGCTGGCGGTCTACGGGGGAACGTCCGTGCGAGAGCAAGTCAAGACACTGGCAAGCGGAGTCGAGGTGATTGTCGCCACCCCCGCTCGGCTGATCGACTTACTCGAGCGGGGGACGGTGCACCTCGATCACCTCGAGATCCTCGTGATCGACGAAGCCGATGAGATGGCCGATCTCGGGTTCCTCCCTCAAGTGCAGTCGATCATGCGTCAGGTGTCTGCCGTCCACCAGACAATGCTCTTCTCGGCCACGCTCGATCACCGGGTTCAGGTGCTGGTCCGTAACTACATGAAAGATCCGATCTTTCATGAGGTCACCTCCACGCGGGTGACCGTTGAGTCATCCGTCCACCGTTTCCTTGAAGTGCAGTCGACGGACAAGGCGCGGGTGACGGCTCGGATTGCGCGGTCGGCGGCCCGCACACTCGTCTTCGTCCGAACCAAGCGAGGCTGCGATCGGGTGGCCGCCGACCTCCGCCAGCTTTCGATCAGCGCCAAGGCGATTCACGGTGATCTCGACCAGAGCCAGCGCGAGAAGGCGCTTCGGCAGTTCCGGAGCGGTCGGGTGCCGGTTCTGGTCGCGACCAACGTCGCCGCTCGCGGCCTCGATATAGAGGGTGTCGACATTGTCGTGCATTACGACCTCCCCGAGGACTCGACCACCTACGTTCATCGCTCGGGCCGTACTGCCCGGGCCGGGGAAGCTGGTCTGGTCGTCACACTGGTGAGCAACGAACAACTTGAGACCGCGGGTTGGATCATGAAGGAAGCGGGGCTGCGGATGCCAGTGGTGAGGATGTATTCGAACGACGAGCGCCTAGACGACCTCGTCTCCTTTCACCCCGGGGAGTTGCCTGAGCCCCGTAAGCGCGGTTCGTCGCGCAATCGCCGGCGCGCTCGCTTGATCTGAGTTGTTGGCAGATCGCGAAATTCCCTTTATCGTCTAGCCCTCGTTTAGAGCCACGCTGGGCTTGGGAGGCGACTCGTCGGGCGGAGCAACCGAGGAGATTGCCGTGCGAACAACCGACGCTTCCGCCCAGGAGCGTTTCTTATCCCTCTTTGAGCGTTACGCCCTTGCTGCTCGCGATGCGGGCCTGGTGCGCGTTCGCATCGAAGACCACGACCTTGATGCGGCTTACATCACTGTGGGAGGACGGAAGCTTCTCAATTTCGGATCGTGCGCCTACCTCGGCCTCAACACCGACAAGCGATTGAAGGAAGGCGCCAAGATGGCGATCGATCGCTTTGGAACGGTGTACTCGTCGTCGGCGGTCTACACCTCGGTCGATCTCTACACCGATCTCGAGCAACGATTACGCCAGATCATCGGAGCGCCGGTGATCATCGTTTCCACAACCACTCTCGCCCATCTGGCTGCCATCCCTACGTTGGTGGGCGAAGAGGATGCGCTCTTGGTCGACACCCAGGCCCACGCCTCATTGCATCTTGCGGCCAAGGTGGTGGGCTCGGTCGGGATCCCGGTCCTCGCAGTACCACACAACGATGTCGCCGCCCTCGAGGAGACTCTGGCCCGGGAGGCCTCCCGCTATCGCCACGTCTGGTTCTTGGCCGACGGGATCTACTCGATGTTCGGTGATGCCGCTCCGGTGGCGGACTATGCACGGATCCTCGATCAGTACCAGAACCTCTACATGTACTTCGACGACGCCCATGGATTTGGCTGGAAGGGAAAGCACGGTCGCGGCTGGATCCTTGGACAGATGCCCTGGCATCCGCGACTGGTGCTCTCGTTTTCCTTGGCCAAGTCCTGGGGGAGCGGAGGCGCGGCCCTGGCCTTTCCCAATGACCAGATGGCGGCCCGGGTGCTCTCGGTGGGCAGCACGTTGACCTTTAGCGGACCCCTGCATCCCGCCGAGCTTGGCGCATCGGTGGCGGCCGCCGACATCCACCTCTCCGATGAGCAAAGCGAGCGACAGGCGGCACTTGGCAAGCAAATCGAGCTGGTGCAAAGCGCCCTCGACACCTCCGGTCTGCCGGTGATGCCGACCGATGCGACGCCCCTGTGGTTTGTCAAAGTCGGAAGCTTCACACGCGCCACCGAGCTCTGCCGGCGGATGATGGATCGCGGCTTCTATCTCAACATCGCCGGGTTTCCGGCTGTCCCCATGAGGCAGAGTGGTGTCCGTTTCACCAACACCCTCAACCATTCCGACGACCAGATCCTGGAAATGATCGACACCCTCCGCGACGAGCTGGCAATCGTCACCGGCGAGACCGAAATCGAGATCGATCTCACCGCCGCCAGTGGTGCGGATCGACCCTTTTCCTAGCCCAAAACCCATCCGATAACCCACTTTGTGGGTACTGAAGGCGGAAACCGCGGTGTTTGGCGTCGAGTGCTGTTGCTCGTCGGGGCGATACCTGCCGCCACAGGCTGGCTACTAGCGCTGGTCGATCACACCAGGTTCTTCGAGATCGGGCTCGTCGGCCTTTTCCTCGGCACCGGGGTTTCAGCAGTTCTCATCCTGCGCGGTGCCCGGGTTCACCCCGACCGGGAAGCCATGGCCTGGCGACTGGTGGGAACCGGATTCTTGATCGCTGCGACCACGGTCGGGGTGACAGGTGTCTTGGCCTCGGCTGGAGCGTTACCTGTCTTCGGGCTTCATGACTTGGCGTTCCTCACCGCCTACTCCTTTGCGATCGTGGGCTTCCTGGTCATGCCCCACGTCGGCGGGCTCCAGAGCCGGGTGCGGATTTTTCTCGACGGAGCCATCGGCGCCCTGTCGGTGGCGATACTCCTCGTTGTCTTCTTTCTCCCAGGAATCCGCGTCCACTTAGCGAGTGCCACGTTCTGGGAGAGAGTGGCCGGTATCGGCTATCCCTTGCTCGACTCGCTGATGGTGGTGGTGGCGATGATCGTTACGATTCGCCGCTCGGCCTGGCGCTTTGACATTCGCATCGTTGCGCTCGGTATGGCGATGTGTGTTCAGGCCCTGGCGGACCTCCGATTGCTCAGCTCCGGTATTGGCGAGTCTTTGACCGCCGCTCAACCTGATTTCCGATTCTTTCTGGCGGCCTCGCTTTTGCAGCTGGTGGCCGCCTCCCAGATCCGCCACCGGATGAAGCCCAAGGAGTACGCCGACCGGCGCCAGCCGCTCTGGGCGATGGTGGCTCCCTATAGCGCCATGGTGGTCGCGCTGCTGGCTGTGGTCAGACAGGTTTCGCTCAGTGACATTGATTCGGACATTGCCATCCTGCTGGTCATGGGGCTGGGGATCGGGGCTCTGGTGGTAGTTCGACAGCTCGTTGCGCTCCGGGACTACCGGAACCTGGTGAGCGAACAACGACGCGGTCTGGTTTCCTCGGTTTCGCACGAGCTGCGCACTCCGCTAACCGCCATGGTCGGGTTTCTCGAAGTGCTGGATGACACGACAATCGAACTGGGGGCCAAGGAGCGCAAGGAGCTGATCTCGATCGTGCGCCAGCAGTCGCTCTACATGTCGCGGATCGTGGCCGACCTCCTGCTCCTGGCCCGGGAGTCGAACACCCTGGAGCTCGTAGAGTCGGATGTTTCGGTGAACCAGATGGTGGACGAATCGGCGCGACGCCTCGCCCGGCAGGATCGGGATCTCGAGGTCCAGGTGGAACCGGACCTGGTGGCCTACGCCGACAGCGACCGGCTTCGCCAAGCCCTCGACAACTTGATCGTCAACGCCTTCCGCTACGGCGGTGGCAAGGCTCTGGTGATTGGACGGTCCGAAGGGGCCGACTTGATAATCGAAGTCCATGACGATGGCCCCGGTGTTCCCCGCAAGTACGAGCTAGCGATCTGGGAGCAGTTTGAACGGGGAGCCAACCGCCTCAACGCCTCGACCCCCGGTTCGGGGATCGGCCTCTCGGTGGTCGACTTGGTCGTTCGCCGCCACGGGGGAACCGCCACCTACGAGCGCTCAAAGCTCCTGGGCGGCGCCTGCTTCCGGTTGGTTCTGCCCGATCGGTTGCGTCCCGAAACGAGCGCCGTCCGACCACCGGTACGAGCCGTACCGAGCCATCTCGCCTCGTAGATAGTCTTAGGCGAACCCAGGGTTCGCAGGACGGCTGTGCCTATCTGTGAGCCCACAGAACGCGAGAAGGAGAGAGATGAGCGACCGTCCCCGGGTGTTCTCGGGTATCCAACCCACCGGGGAACTTCACCTGGGAACCTTAATGGGGGCCCTCGACAACTGGGTGAAGATGCAGGACACCTACGAAACGTTCTATTGCGTCGTAGACCTCCACGCTATGTCGGTGCCCTATGACCCGGCCGAGTTCGAGCGCAGCCGACTCAACACGGCCAAGGTGGTACTGGCTTCCGGCGTCGATCCCAAGCGCTCGCTCTTCTACATGCAGAGTCAGGTGCCCCAACACGCCGAGCTGGCGTGGATCCTGGGCACCCTGGCCGGTATCGGTCAGCTCGAACGCATGATTCAATACAAGGAGAAGTCGGATAAGTCCGGTCAGAACCTGGGCCTTCTCTCCTATCCGGTGTTGATGGCCGCCGACATCCTCATCCACCGCGTCAACGCCGTTCCGGTGGGGGACGATCAAACCCAGCACCTGGAGCTGACCCGCGATCTCGTGGTTCGCTTCAACGGTCGTTTCGGCGAGCTGTTCCCGTTGCCGGAACGGATCACACCCGAACTCGGCGCCCGGGTGATGTCGCTACAAAACCCCTCCGCCAAGATGTCGAAGACCGATCCCGATCCCGACTCGTACATCGGTCTCACCGAAGACCCGGAAACCACCCGGCGAAAGGTGATGGGAGCCGTCACCGACTCGGACCGCAAGGTGCGATACGACTGGGACGAGAAACCGGGGATCTCGAACCTTCTGGAGCTGATGTCTTTCTCCTCGGGGCGGCCCATTCCCGAACTCGAGTCGGAGTTCGGCGATGCCGGCTACGGGCCCTTCAAGAAAGCGGTGGCCGAAGCCGTGGTTGAACGGCTCGCGCCGATCCGGGGACGGTTCAGGCAGGCCGATGACGCCGAAGTGGCTCGACTGATGCAAAAGGCTGCCCTCGACGCTCGCACCCGGGCCGAGGCGACCATGCGGCTGGTGCGCAAGGCGGTCGGGCTCGGCGCCAACTAGCTCGCTTCCCCGAAACCTAAGGCTCTAGGCCGCGGAAACCGCGGCTTATAGCATTAGGTTTGCCGGGAGACGATCTCCTCGACGAGCTCGGGCGGTAGGAAGACGACCACCATGGCCAGAAGGTTGACGCCTGAGTGGATGAAGATCGCCGGGCCCAGGCGTTTTTGCCTGACCGTCACATAGGACAGCACCAGGCCGATGACGAGGAATGTCGGCATCGTCAGGATCAGGCTCCGGAGGAAGTCGCCGCTCAATCCGAGTAAATGGAAGGCGGCGAATACGAGGGCGGTCATCCAGATTGCTCGCCGCCCGGTCCCCAATGAGCGTTGGAGCACTCCCCGGAAGAGCAACTCCTCGGTGAGCGGGGTCAGCACAGTCAGGACGCCCGCCATGACCACTTTGGCGTAGGTGGTGTCGAGGGCGCGGAGTTGATCGCTGATGATCTGGCCTCCTTCCCCTTCGGTCACTGCCTGAGCAAGCGGGAAGAAGATGATGGGAACAGTTATCTGGAGCAGCAGGCCGAGAAAGATGTAACGGAGGTCGCTCCCCTCGATGTTCAGCCCGAGGGACTCCAGGCCCCCTCGCCGCCTGGCCAGCAGCCAGAGAGCCCCAAGATGGCCGACGTACTGGGCGAGGGTGGCGGTCACCAGCAGGGCTGGCGTGCTCCCGTCGAGGGCCAGAACAGCGATGGTGGCGACGGCGGCTCCGATGAGCCCGGCAAACATCGCCAGCCAGAAGTCTCGGGTCCGCCAGGTCATCACCTCCACTGAGGTCACGGTACCGGCCAGGAGGGGCGACCTTCCTACACTTGGTTAGACAAGGTTTGCGCTGGCCAAGGAGTGATTGTGGAGATCGATATCGGCATCGGGAAGTCGGCCCGTCAGGCCTACGGGTTCGACGACATCGCCATCGTTCCCTCTCGAAGGACCCGTGACCCCGACGACGTCGATATCTCCTGGCAGCTCGAGGGCTTCCGCTTCGACCTACCCATGCTGGGCTCGGCGATGGACGGCGCCATCAGTCCGGAGACTGCGATCGCCATCGGCCGTTTGGGGGGCGTTGGGGTTCTCAATCTCGAGGGTCTCTGGACCCGCTATGAGGACCCTGAGCCGTATTTCGACGAGATTGCGGAGCTCCCGGCCGAGAAGGCGACCCAGCGGATGCAGGAGATCTACCTCGAGCCGGTGAAGGAACACCTCGTCAAGGAACGAGTCGAGGAGATCAAGTCGTCGGGGGTAGTCACTGCAGGCAGTCTTACCCCGCAACGGGTTCGGGAATTCGGCGCCTCTGCCCTCTCTGGGGGCCTCGACGTTCTGGTCATCCAGGGGACGGTCGTGTCGGCCGAGCACGTATCCACCCGGAGCGAACCGCTCAACCTTGCTGAGTACATCGCCCGTTGCGATTTGCCGGTGATCGTGGGGGGATGTGCCTCCTACAGCACCGCCCTTCATCTCATGCGAACGGGCGCAGCCGGGGTCTTGGTGGGGGTGGGCCCCGGAGCAGCGTGCACCACCCGAGGCGTTTTGGGAGTCGGAGTACCGCAGGCCACCGCCATCGCCGACGCCGCCGGAGCTCGGATTCGGCATTTGGACGAGACCGGTCGCTATGTGCAGGTCATTGCCGATGGCGGTATGCGCACCGGAGGTGATGTCGCTAAGGCCATCGCCTGTGGCGCCGACGCCGTGATGATCGGCTCGCCTCTGGCTAGCGCCGACGAAGCGCCTGGTCGTGGCTTCCACTGGGGAATGGCGACTTTCCATCCCACCCTGCCCCGCGGCGCCCGGGTCCAGGTAGGAAGGCTCGGTTCGCTGGCTGAGATCCTTGTCGGACCGGCCCACGAGAACGACGGTCGCCGCAACCTCTTTGGCGCCCTTCGGGTGTCGATGGCCACCTGCGGCTACTCGGACGTCAAAGCTTTCCAAAAGGCTGAGATCATGCTTGCCCCCTCGATGCAAACCGAGGGCAAGGCACTGCAAAAGGCGCAACGAGTCGGCATGGGATGACGGTTCTCGTCGTCGACTTCGGTGCCCAGTACGCCCAACTGATAGCCCGCCGAGTCCGCGAAGCCCATGTCCATTCTGAGATCGTTTCCCGCCAGATCAAGGCCGACCAGATTCGGGAGAAGCAGGCCGAGGCATTGATTCTCTCCGGGGGGCCGGCTTCGGTATACGCAGACGACAGCTACCGGATCGACCCCGCCATCCTCGAACTCGGGATACCGATCCTTGGCATTTGCTACGGGCACCAACTGCTGGCCGACCTCGCTGGGGGATCGGTCGCTCGTACCGACCTGGCCGAGTTTGGTCGAACCAAGGTCGAAATCGCCCCCGGATCCCACCTGCTCTCGGGCCTGCCATCCGAGCTCACCACCTGGATGAGCCATCGCGATGCGGTGGCCAATCCGCCGCCCGGGTTTCGGGCCGTGGCGCAGTCACGAGGATCGCAGGTGGCGGCGATGGAGGACCCCGAGCGTGGACTCTTCGGAGTCCAGTTCCACCCCGAGGTCTCTCACACCGAGCGGGGCCAGGACATCTTCAAGCGTTTCCTCTATGACATCTGCGGGCTCGCTCCCACGTGGACCTCACACTCGATCATCGAGGCAGCCATCGAGCGCGTGCGTCAGCAGGTGGGATCGGCTCAGGTCATCTGCGGCCTGTCGGGAGGAGTGGACTCAGCTGTGGCTGCGGCCATCGTCCACCGCGCGGTGGGAGATCAGCTCACCTGCATTTTTGTTGATCACGGTCTCCTCCGGGAAGGCGAGGCCGAGCAGGTCGAGGAGACCTTTCGCCAGCATTTCAAGGTTGATTTGATCACGGTCAAGGCCGCGGATCTCTTCCTCGAGCGTCTGTCGGGAGTCACTGACCCCGAGCAGAAGCGGAAGGTGATCGGGGAACTGTTCGTGCGAGTCTTCGAGGAGGCCTCGTCGGCGATACCAGACGCCCGTTTTTTGGTTCAGGGGACTCTCTATCCCGACGTCATCGAGTCAGGGGGATCGAGCGCTGCCACTATCAAAACCCATCACAACGTCGGAGGTCTTCCTGCCGACATGCGTTTTGAGCTCGTCGAGCCGTTGCGGGATCTCTTCAAGGACGAAGTGCGTGCCATCGGGGCCGAGATGGGCCTGCCGGAAGACATAGTCTGGCGTCAGCCCTTTCCCGGCCCGGGTTTGGCAGTGCGGATCATCGGCGAGGTCACCCTGGAGCGGCTCGAGATCCTGCGGGCGGCCGATGCCATTGTCACCGAGGAGGTCGCCCGGGCCGGGTTGGCCCGAGAGCTGTGGCAGGTCTTCGGGGTGTTGCTCGGAGTGAGGACGGTGGGAGTGCAGGGCGATGGTCGCTCCTACGCCCACCCCCTGGTGATGCGGGCGGTGAAGAGTGAAGACGCCATGACCGCCGACTGGGCTCGGCTCCCGTACGACCTCCTCGATTCGATCAGTTCCCGGGTGATTGCCGAGGTCGGAGGCATCAACCGGGTGGCCTACGACATCTCCTCTAAACCCCCGGCCACGATTGAATGGGAGTAGCGGCGGGGCCGCTTGAGTCGGGGTGCGGCTCAACTCGCAAGCCCCTGGGGCCGATGTTGGATAACAACCGATTCTGAGCTGGGAAATCCGTGGATATCTCCCTTTCGACCGAACTGATCGACATTTATCGCGACGAGATCGCGGAGCGCTCGCGCCGGCTCAGCCAGGGTGCCCGCATGCTGGCGGACTCCCTCCCGCCCAGGTCGGAGATGAGCGAGTTGATCCGCGATGCCCACACCATCAAGGGCTCCTCGCGAGTGGTGGGACTTCCGGAGATGGGCCACGCTGCCGCCTTCGTCGAGCACGTCTGGAAACGACTCGAGAGTGGGGATCTCCTGCCCACGGCCCGGACGAGCGAGGAGCTGGAAAAACTGTGCACCTTCCTGCCTGATGGCGCACAGCAAGAAGCGGCAGGCGTGACGTCTCGCCTCCGGGCCCTGGTGGCGGCGGCCGAGGCGGCGGTCACCGGAACCACATTGGTCCCCACCACACCTACACCCAGCGAGACGCCGGTTGAGATGGGTACCAGCTCGCTGGGAGGGCTTCTCGCCGAGGTGGAGTTGGCGATGCGATCGGGGGTATCGCGGGTCGACACCATGGACCTCTATCAGCTCATCAACCAGGCCGTGGAGGTTTCCCTCGACGCCGAGGGACTATCCGATCTCGCCCTGGTTCAACTCGACGGAGCCGACCCCGCCAAGCTGATGGCGGCTTGGCGCGGTCAACTGCGCCGGATGGCGATGGCGGTCGGCAACCTGCAATCGCTGGCGGTGGCACTGGCCAACGCCCCGTTGAGCTCGGTCACGGATACGTTCCCCCAGTTCGTCCGCTACGTCGGACGCAAGCTCGGCAAGGAGGTCCAGTTCGACGCCAGCGGCGAGGACATCCAACTCGATAGACAAATCGTCGAGCTCATGCGTGAGCCGCTTCGCCACCTCTTGGTCAACGCCGTCGATCATGGGCTCGAGACACCAGCGGAGCGGGTCTCGCTCGGCAAGTCGGCCACCGGCATCGTTTCTCTGAGCGCTCGCCGCGAAGGAGAGAAGGTGGTCGTGGTGATCTCCGACGATGGCAGAGGCATCGACTGGAAGGCGGTCCAGGACGCCGCCATCCGGCGTGGGCTTCCCGCCGACAAGTCCGACCTCTCCTCGCTCCTATTCCTCCCGGGCTTCTCGACTACCACCGTCACTCACGACTTCTCCGGCACCGGGGAGGGGCTCTCCACCGTGTCCGACGTGCTCGAGCGCGTCAACGGCATGATTCAGCTCGAATCGGTGCCGGGCCTGGGGACCTCGGTCACCATCATCCTCCCCGTCTCCCTGGTCCTCCAGAACGTGGTTGTGCTCGCCGACGGCTCCAACTTCTGGGGGATTCCCGAGGCGGCGGTACAGGCCACGATCATCCCCTCCGGTGCCGACGTGGTGGATAACGAGGGGGTCTTGCGGGCGCGTTTCCAGTCCCAGGAATTGCCGGTGGTGTCGATGGCGTCGGCCATGGGGAAAGAAGCGGCCGGACCCGAATCCGAGCTTCTAATCGTTTCTACCCGCAGCGGCCCTGTGGCAGTGGCGGTAAACGAGATTCTCGGCAAGCGCCGGGTGGCAGTGAAAGGCCTCGGACCGATCCTCGGCGGCTCTCGAAATATCACCGGAGCAGCCCTGCTCGGCGGGGGGGAGGCCCTGGTAGTGGTCGACCCCAACTATCTCGGCGAGTACAGCCGGGAGTCACAGCCCCGCGGTGAAGCTCTCTATCGAATCTTGGTGGTCGACGACTCGGCCGGCGTCCGCCAGCTGATCTCCGCAGCGCTCGCCGGGCGCGGCTTCGATGTCGAGGTGGCCGAGGGAGCCCGCGAGGCGATCCTGGCATTGTCCTCGAGACGATTCGACTGCTTGGTGGTCGACTTCGCCATGCCCCGTTCCAGTGGTGTCGATCTCGTTCGAACTCTCCGGGCTGGTGGCGTCTCAATTCCGATGGTTATGGTTTCTGGTGTGGCGAACGCGGAAGAGCAGCAAGCGGCCTGGGATGCCGGTGTAGACGCATACTTGGAAAAAGGCGATCTGCGCCTCGGGTCTCTGGCGGCGACGATTCGAACGCTCCTCGACGAAAGGCTCCCGAAGGACGAAGCGTGAGTCCTGACCTCACCCTGTGGGTGGCTGGGGGCATAGCGGCGATATCGGTTGTGATCGTCGCCTGGTGTCTCCGTTTGGCCACCGCCGCCCGCGCCAAGGAACGATTGGCCCGCCAAGAGGCCGACGATGCCCGGCATATCAAGAACGACTTTGTCTCGATGGTGAGTCACGAGCTCCGTACTCCGCTTACCTCGATTGCCGGGTTCGCTCAGACCCTTTCCTCTGACTGGACCCGTCTTTCCAAACCCGAGATCGAGGAATTCCTCGGCTACATCGCCAAGCAAGCCAACTATCTGGGGGACTTGGTGGAGGACGTGTTGGTCATCCCACGGCTCGAGGCAGGTCGGCTTCGGTTCAAATCGGAAGTGTTCGATCTGGGAGAGATGATCGGCGAGGTTGCCCAGATGCTCTTCTCGACTTCGGGGGGCGGGGAGGCGGCGGTGTCGATTCCCCACGGGGTCAGGGTGCAGGCCGACGCCAAACGGGTACAACAGGTGATCCGCAACCTGCTCGAAAATGCCCGCAAATACGGGGGCGATCAGGTCTTGGTGGAGGGGCTCACCCACGGAGAGCAATACGTGCTGGTGGTCTCCGACAACGGCCCCGGCGTACCGGACGGGGCCACCGACACCATCTTCGAGCACTTCGAACAGATCTCGAAGGGAGATTCCCGCTCGTCCTCGGGGATCGGCCTCGGTCTTCCGATCGCTCGCAGTCTCGCCCGCGCCATGGGCGGCGATGTTTGGTACGAGCGACGGTTCCCCACCGGAAGTCGCTTCTGCTTCTCCTTGCCGGCCGACGCCCTCGTGGCTGACGAGCCGGAATCCCCACCGACTTCCGAGCCAGACATGAGACATCAGACGTCAGACGTCAGACTTCTCAAATCTGAAATCTGAAATCTGCGAGCCGGCGGCAGCCGGCGACCTCTCATCATGAATAACGCCTTTGTGATTCTGGCCCCTTCCCCCGGTACGATGGGGAAGTGCACGCGGAGTGGTTTCAGAACGACCTCTTGGTCGATTCACCATTACTGGCTGAGCTCAACCCGGCCCAGAGAGAAGCCGTCGCGGCCACCGATGGCCCGGTCCTGGTGGTGGCGGGGGCGGGATCGGGCAAGACCCGGGTCCTCACCTATCGGATCGCCCATCTGATCCGTGACCTCGGCGTCGCCCCGGACTCCATCCTCGCCATCACCTTCACCAACAAGGCCGCCGAAGAGATGCGAAGCCGGGTGGCCCGGCTGGTCGGTCGAGCCACCAGAGCCATGTGGGTGTCGACCTTCCACTCCGCCTGTGTCCGGATTCTCCGGCGCGAGGCACCGCGGCTGGGCTACCGATCGGGCTTTTCCATCTATGACGAGGACGACTCGGTGCGCCTCGTGACGATGTGCATAAGGGATCTCGACCTCGACCTTAAGCGTTTCCCACCCAAGGGGATCAAGGAGACCATTTCCCGAGCCAAGAACGAGCTGATCGACTACGAGTCCTATGCCACGAGCAACCAAGGCTTTTACCACGAGCAGGTCGCCGACATCTACCGCCTTTACCAGCAGAGATTGCTCGAGGCCTCGGCGATGGACTTCGACGATCTGCTGATGATCACCGTCGAATTGCTCGGCGCCTTCCCCGACGTGGCCGAGCATTACCAGGAGCGATTTCGATACATCCTGGTTGACGAGTACCAGGACACCAACCGCGCCCAATACGCGCTGGTGAAGATCCTGGCTGCGAAACATCGCAACCTCTGCGTGGTGGGTGATGGCGACCAGAGCATCTACCGCTGGCGGGGAGCGGACATCCGCAACATCGAGGACTTCGAAAAGGACTACCCCGATGCCCGGATCATCGTCCTCGACCAGAACTACCGGTCGACCTCCCGAATCCTCGACGCGGCCAACGCTGTCATCTCCAACAACCCCCGGCGCACTCCTAAGCACCTTTGGAGCGACCGCGGCGCCGGAGACCTCGTGGTGCGATTTGAAGGAGAGGATGAGCACGACGAGGCCGGGTTCGTGGCCGACGAAGTGGAGCGATTGGTCGAGGGTGGGTTCAACCAATCGGACGTGGCCGTGTTCTACCGCACCAACGCCCAATCGCGGGTGATTGAGGAAGTCCTCGTCCGTCGGGGAGTGCCCTATCGAGTGATCGGCTCGGTCAAGTTCTATGAGCGCAAGGAGATCAGGGACGCCATCGCCTACTTGCGGGCGATCGTCAATCCCGACGACGCCGTGGCTTTGAAGCGAATCATCAACGAGCCCAAGCGGGGGATTGGCAGCACCAGTGTCGCTCACCTCGATCGATTCGCCCAGGATCATCGAATCGGTTTTGGCGAGGCTCTGCACCGGGCCGCCGAGATACCTCAACTCACCGGGCGAGCCCAGCGACAGGTCCTCGAGTTCGCCGGGATGCTCGACCTCATCCGGATGAAGGCTGACACCGGTGGCATCGGGGCCGCAATCGAAGCGGTCCTCCACGACACTGGCTATCTGGCTGCCCTCGAAGCCGAGCGCTCCATCGAAGCCCTGGGTCGGATCGAAAACCTGCGAGAGCTGGGATCGGCGGCGACTGAGTTCCGTATCTCCACCGAAGGGGCGGTGATCGATGGCGTCGAGTGGGATTCGCTCTCCAACCTCGCCCGACTCGAGCTTTTCCTGGAGACGGTCTCCCTCCAGAACGAAACCGACGAACTAGACGAGGGCGCCGGGGCCGTCACCCTGATGACGATCCACAACGCCAAGGGTCTCGAGTACCCAGCGGTCTTTCTGGTGGGGATGGAGGACGGGGTCTTTCCTCACGCCCGCACGCTTTCCGATCCGGCCGAGCTCGAGGAAGAGAGGCGCCTCGCTTACGTGGGGATGACCCGAGCCCGCGACCGCCTTTATCTCACCTCGGCCTGGAAGAGGATGCTCTTCGGGGCCAGCAACTACAACACCCCGTCGCGGTTCCTCAAGGAGGTCCCCTCCCATCTGCTCGAGAAGGCGGGGAAGCGCAAGCGGACCACCAACGCCGAGGCCGCCTGGTCAGGGAGGAGCACTCTCAGCCCCGACAGCCTGGTCCAGGGGGACCGGGTCCGTCACGACAAATGGGGCTTGGGCTCGATACGCGAGGTCATCGGGGAGGGGGACCGGGCGGAGGTGGAGGTGCTCTTCGACAACGAGGGAGCCAAGCGATTGCTGCTGGCCTGGGCCCCACTGGAGAAGGTGTAAGGCACCCTCCGTCGCCTACGGCGACACCTCCCCCAACGCTTCGCTGGGGGAGGAAACTGGAACCGCCTAAGAAGTTGCCGCTACCCGCTCCGCCTCGACATCGGCCAGGAGCTCATCCCAGGACTTGGCGAACTTGTCGACCCCCTGGTCTTCGAGCACCTGCGAGACGTCGTCGAGATCGATGCCGATCTCGGCCAGCCGATCGAGGTCGGCCTGGGCCTCCGCCACATCCCCTTCGCCGAAGGGTTGGGCCAATGGGGTGCCGTGATCCTGGAAGGCGTCCATCGTCTGGAGCGGCATGGTGTTGATGGTGTGGGGCGCCACCAGGCGCTCCACGTACATGACATCGGGGTAGGCGGGGTTCTTGGTTGAAGTCGAGGCCCACAGCGGCCTCTGGACCCGTGCCCCTTTGCGCTCGAGCGCCATCCACTCCGGAGTCCGAAAGCGCTCGAGGAACATGCCGTAGGCAACCCGCGCCTGGGCGATGGCGATCTTCCCCATCAAGCGGTCTCCGCCTTTTACGCCCTCGAGGCGTTTGTCGACCTCGGTGTCTACACGGGAGACGAAAAACGAGCCAACCGAGTTGATCAGCTTCAGCTTTCCACCCGCCTCGGCGTATTCGGCCAGGCCCTTCTGATAGGCCTCCATCACCTGCGCATAGCGAGGAAGGGAGAAGACGAGGGTGACATTGATTGAGATGCCCTCGGCCGTCAGGCGGCGAATGGCGTCGACCCCAGCCGCCGTGGCGGGAACCTTGACCAGGAGGTTGGGACGGTCGATTCGCTTCACCCATTCCCGCGCCTCGGCCACGGTGGCGTCGGTCTCGTGAGCGACCAGCGGGCTCACCTCGACGGAGACAAAGCCATCTCCACCCTCGCTCCATTCCCAGGTCGAGCGCAGCACGTCACAGGCATCGGCGATGTCGGCGGTCATGAGCTTGGTGACGATCTCTTCGGCCGTGTGTCCGGACTTGGCCAATTCCTGGAGGGGTCGGTCATAGGCGGCGCCCTTGGTGATGGCACCCGCGAAGATGGTGGGATTGGAAGTGACGCCAGTGACGGCGTCTTCGGAGATGCGCCGTTCCAACTCGCCACCGTCGATCATCTCGCGACTCAGCTGGTCGGACCAGATACTTTGGCCGGCCGCGGCCAGCCCGTGCAGACGTGATTTGGGCATTCTCAACTCCTCTAGGTCGTACCCAAACCTAGCTATTTGCGAACCCTGGGTTGCTGTACGCGTACAGACCGGATAACGGTCCAGAGAATGGGAGAAACGGCCGGGCCGGTAACCTCCGGCCTCGTGCCGACTCGAATCCTGATCGCCAAGCCAGGACTCGACGGCCACGACCGGGGAGCGAAGGTTATTGCCCGGGCGCTGCGCGATGCGGGGTTCGAGGTGATCTATTCGGGCCTCCATCAAACACCCGAGCAGATCGTCGCCACCGCCATCGACGAGGATGTCGCTGCCGTGGGCTTGTCTTCCCTCTCCGGCGCCCATCTCACCCTCTTTCCTCGCGTGGTCGAACTCCTCCGTCAGAAGGACGCCGATGACATTGTGGTTTTCGGCGGTGGTGTCATTCCCGAGGCCGATGTCGCTTCGCTGAAGGAGGCCGGTCTCGCCGCCATCTTTGGCCCCGGCACTTCGCTCGGAGAAATCGCCGACTGGGTGCGGGTTAACGTCGCCAGCCCATGAAGATCCACGAATACCAGGCCAAAGAGCTTTTGGGTGCCCGGGGGATTCCGGTGCCGCCAGGGATCATGGTCCAAAGCGTGGCGGAAGCCACCGAGGCCGCACGGAAGCTGATCGAGGAGACCGGCAACCCCGTGGTCGTGGTCAAGTCGCAGATTCATGCTGGTGGTCGTGGCAAAGGGACCTTCCGGGAGCATCCGGGCCTGCGGGGGGTGAACGTGATCAAGGACGGGCCGGCGGCCGCCGGCGAAATTGCCGGCCAGATGCTGGGATCGACCTTGGTCACGGTCCAGACGGGCGAAGCCGGAAAGGAGGTCAACCGGCTCTACATCGAAGCGGGCGTCGACATCGCCCGCGAGCTCTATCTGGCGGTGCTGCTCGACCGTGCTGTCGGTCGCAATCTCGTGATGGCCTCGACCGAAGGGGGAATGGATATCGAGCGGGTGGCCGAGGAGTCTCCCGAGAAGATCCTGCGCGAGGTAATCGATCCCGCAATCGGATTGGCGGCCTTCCAGGCCAACGCCCTTGGCTGGGGATTGGGACTCGAGGGAAACGCCCACCAAAGTTTTGTTCGTTTCATCACCCGTCTCACCGAGGTTGCACAGGAGCTCGATACCGACCTGGTCGAGATCAACCCCCTCGTGGTAACCGGTTCGGGGGAGGTGATCGCCCTCGACGGCAAGATGGCATTCGACGACAACGCCCTCTTCCGTCATCCGGAGGTGGCGGAGATGCGAGACGAATCGGAGGAGGATCCAGCCGAGATCGAAGCCAAATCGAAGGGACTCTCCTACATCAAGCTCGACGGGAGCATCGGATGCATGGTCAACGGGGCCGGTCTGGCCATGTCGACGATGGACATCATCAAACACTTCGGAGGTGAGCCGGCCAACTTCCTCGACGTCGGTGGAGGGGCGACGGCCGAACAAGTGGCCGCAGCGATTCGGATCATCACTGCCGATCCCAATGTCAAAGGCATCCTGGTCAACATCTTCGGCGGGATCATGCGTTGCGACACCATCGCCTCCGGGATCATCAGCGGTGTCAAGGAGGTCGGTCTGCCGGTACCGATGGTCGTGCGACTGGAGGGGACCAATGTCGATCTGGGCAAGAAGATGCTCGACGACTCGGGTCTCAATCTCATCACCGCTGCCGACATGAAGGACGGCGCCCAAAAGATCGTCGAGATGACCCGATGAGCATCCTGGTCGACAAGGACACCCGTCTCATCGTCCAGGGCCTGGGGAAAACGGGCCGCTTTCATGCCGAATTGTCGATTGCCTACGGGACCAATGTGGTGGGGGCGGTCCATCCCAGCCGGGGCGGGGAGATCGAGGCCTTCGAGGGCGGGGTCAAGGTCCCAATTTTTCGTACGGTCGAGGAAGCGATGGCCACCACCGAGGCCAACGCGTCGGTGGTCTTCGTTCCCCCGGCGGGAGCCGCCGACGCCATCATGGAGGCCGCTGCCGCCGGGATGCCGCTAATCGTGGCCATTACCGAAGGGGTGCCGGTGGCCGACATGGTCATCGCCAAGAGGTATCTCGAAGGAAAACCGGTGAGACTGATCGGTCCCAACTGCCCCGGGGTGATAACCCCGGACCAATGCCGGATCGGGATCATGCCGGGCTACATCCACCAACCGGGAAAGATCGGAGTTGTCTCTCGATCTGGAACCCTCACCTACGAGGCCGTGTTTCAGCTGACACGGCTCGGCCTCGGCCAAACAACTGCGGTCGGGATCGGCGGAGATCCCGTCAACGGAACCAACTTCGTCGACGTCTTGCGCCTCTTCAACGACGATCCGGCCACCGAGGGGGTGATCATGATCGGCGAGATCGGCGGCACCGCCGAAGAGGAGGCTTCCGAATACGTGGCAAAGCACATGCGAAAGCCGGTGGCGGGGTTCATCGCCGGCACGACGGCCCCACCGGGCCGCCGCATGGGACACGCCGGCGCCATCGTTTCCGGGGGCAGGGGCACCGCTCAGGCCAAGATCGAGGCACTGACCGCGGCTGGAATCAAACTGGCACCGACTCCGACCGACATGGGCCAGGCGATGCTTGAAGCCCTGGGCTGACCGCGCCGCTCGCCTTCAGTTACCCTCAGCCGCATGAGTTGGATCATCATCGGCATCGTCGTCCTTTTGATCTTGTGGGTGTTCGCCACTTACAACGGTCTCGTCACCAAGCGCAACCGGGTCGACAACTCCTGGGGTCAGATCGAAGTTCAAACCAAGCGTCGTTACGACCTGATCCCGAACCTGGTGGAGACGGTCAAGGGCTACGCCTCCCATGAGCAGCAGACCTTCGAGCGGGTGGTCCAGGCCCGCAATGCCGCCCAAGCAGCAACTTCTCCGGCTGATCAGGCCCAAGCGGAAAACCTCCTTACCGGCGCCCTGCGTCAATTGTTCGCCGTGGCCGAGGCGTACCCGGAGCTGCGAGCTTCGGAGAATTTCCAGGCCCTGCAAGGCGAGTTGTCCGAAACAGAGAACAAGATCGCCGTCGCACGCCAGATCTACAACGACTCGGTCCTCACCTACAACAACGCCGTTCAGGTGGCACCGGGCAACATCGTCGCCGGCATTTTCAACTTTGCGACTCGCGAGTTCTTCGACGCTCCCGAGCAGGCCGCCGAGCCTCCCAAGGTCGAGTTCTGACCTCATCTCGTCGACGGCGCCTTCTGGCGCTCCTGGGCCTAGTCGCCACCCTCATAACACTGGCCAGCCCTGCGAGCGCCCGAGAGTTGACAGTTCCGCGCGCCGACATCGAAGTGGTGGTCAACGACGACGGATCACTGGAGATCACCGAGCACCTCACGTACTTCTTTGAAGGCAGATTCACTGGCGGCTTCAGAGAGATTCCGCTGCGAGCCGGGGAACAGATCAGCGACGTGGTTGTCTCCGAAGCTGGCGTCGACTACCAGCCGGGCGGGTGCACGGATCTCGGCTGCACCTCATCGCCCCCATCGACCTACGGCGTCGTCGACCTGGGTGGCCGCATCCGGGTGGTTTGGCACTACGTCACCGACGGCGGAGAGAGAACTTTCGATGTTCGCTATCGCCTCAGTGGCCTGGCCAAGGCGGCCGACGACGTTGTCGATGTCTACCTCCAGATATGGGGTGACGAGTGGGAGACCACCCTCGACGAGTTGACGGCGTCGATGCAGCTTCCGGGACCGGCAGGGACGGGCGACGTCTACATCTGGGGCCATCCGGCCTCGGTGACTGGCTCCACCTCCCTCGGCGCCGACGGGATTCGTCCCACCCTGGTGGCCGAAAACGTGCCGCCAGGGCAATTCGTGGAGATGAGGGTCGTGTTTCCGCGCGAGCTCCTGACATCTACCGCCGGGGCGACCGTGATCGAAGGTGATCGCCTGGCCGACATCCTCGCCGAGGAAGAGGCGGAGGCCGCTCGCGACCGACGGCGAGCAGGGTTGATCAGGGCTGCGGTCATCGGACTTGGACTCCTCACCTTCCTCCCCGGCCTGATCGGTGTCGCCTATATCTATTTCCGCTATGGCCGCGAGCCTTCGGTCCCCGGCTATGACCGCGAGTACGAGCAGGAGCCGCCCACCGAGCTGCCGCCGGCCGAGGTGGGGGCGTTGCTCAGCCAGGGTCAAGTAGACGAGCGTCAATTCACGGCCACGCTCTTCGATCTGATTCGGAAGAAGGTGGTCATGGCCAATCCCGTCAAGGTCCCGATCGAAAGTTGGATGGGGCTACGAACCGAGGTCGTCGACGACCTCGAGTTGTCGTACAACCCTTCTCACGGAGTGGCGCTGACCGAGCCGGAGGAGAAGGTGGTGCAGATCGTGAACCGGGTCCTCGATGGCCAGCCTCGCCCCCTGCACGAGTTCCGGACCGGGATCCGCGAGGACGCCGCTGCCAACGCCGAGTCCTACACGGCGTTCCGGAACCGGGCCGTGACCTCGATCATCCAAAAGAAGCTGTTCGACCGCGCCGGACGAAGCCGGGTGCTAGGGGCGGCGGGGGCGCTGGTGGTGCTGGCATTCATCATCTTCTTCCTCATCGCCAATATCGGCGGAAGTCCCGCTGGCGTCGTTGTCCCCCTTCTGATCGTGGCCGTTGTTCTCAATGGAGCGATCTTGGCCATCTTCGGGGCGAGCCGGCGTGGCTATGTCCGCCGCAGCAAAGAAGGAGCCCTCGAAGCCGCTCGGTGGACTGCTTTCCGCAACTACCTGAAAGACTTCAGCCGCCTCCAGGAGGCGCCGCCGATCTCCCTCGCCCTCTGGGATCGTTTTCTGGTCTACGCCATCGGCTTCGGAGTGGCCGAAGAGGTGTTGGAAGCCGCCCGTCTGCGGGCGCCAGCCGAGCTCCAGCAGACCTCGAATATTTACTGGTTCGGTGGTCACGGCTACACCGGCGGCGGGACCGAGAACGCCTTCTCTGGCCTTTCCTCGGCTTTGAACGGCGCCTTTGCCCCTCCCGGGGGAAGTGGTGGTGGAGGAGGTGGGTTCTCGGGCGGGGGCGGAGGCGGCGGGGGCGGTGGTGGAGGAGGGGGTTGGTGATCCTCAGGTGGAAATCGGGGTTTATTCGCTGTTGATTGGGCAAGAGTGAACGATGAACCCGATCACTCTCGCCGAGGCTAACGCCGCCCTGACCCTTCTCACCGCTGGGGAGGAGATCGTCACCGTCAGCGGTTACCCACATGTAGTTGCGGAGACCGCCTCGGGATCCCGACAACTGGCCTTCGTGAAGTCCTTTCACCCGGGCGCAGATGAATGGCGAGCCGAGGCTGACGTCTACGAAAGCGGGCTCTTGATCTCCCTTGTCGATGGACTTCGGGCACCCCGGCTGCTCAAGGTCATCGAGCTTGGGGAGGGCGAGGTTCGGTTATGGCTCGAGGAGGTCGTCACCACGGATCTGGCGTGGACTTCTGACCGGGTGATCGAGGCCGCCGGCCTTCTAGGGAGAATGAGCCGGCTCTATCTGAATCTCGATGAGGACCCGCCCCTGCCGGTCCGAGGGATGCCGGACTCAGACATACCCGCCTGCTTCGGACACGGCGACGCTCGTCGGTCCCATTTCCTGGCCGAGGGAGCTGATCCACAACGCTTCGTTCTGATCGATTGGGCCTGGGCCGGTTGGTGGCCCGTGGGCTCGGACCTCGCTGCCCTTCTCGGCAGTGACAATTCGCTCGAGGAAGAAGCCGTCATTGCTTTCTCCGAGGCCGGCTTCGAACCAGAGCTGGTGTTAGAGGGCTACCGCCAGGCCTTGGCCGCCCCGAACCGGGTTTAGAAGACCGCGACCGCCCGATCGGCGGCAACGACATGCTCGAGGTTTCGCACCAGCTCACGCAACCGGCTCCCGGGGAAGGCACAAGTCAACTCATCGTCTCCCATCCCGGTTCGAGCCCGAGAGAGAGCGCAGCCCATGGAGGCGGCAAAGACCTGGCCGTCGGCTGCCCGAGGAAGTATCTGACATTGCGGCTTTCCCGAGAACTCAACGTTCACCGCGTCGTTGATCTCCATCATCTGGCGGGGATTGAGCCGAAGGAGGACAAGATCGGGGGCAGCGTCGGCTTCGTTGAGTGGTCCATAGGTGATGGCGGCGGGGCGCCAGGACAGGGCGGCCACGTCGGCGAAAGCCTCCATAGTCACCCACCCCACGTCGAGCAGCGCTCCGACGTCGGCCTTGTCCAAGATGTCGGCGGCGCTGGCCATCCCGTGGGTGAAACGACCTACCGAGCAGTTGCCGTGGTCCACAGGCATCGTGTGAAAGGTCCGTTGATGTGCGTGCATCCAAAATACGCAGGGGGCGGCAACTCTTCCGCTCCTCCCATCCGGAGTCGATTCCGACATCGGAGCGTCGAAGAACTTCCCGTCAGCAGGGACCGAATCGCGAAAGGTGATCGCCACGGGCTGGTGCTCCAAGCCGAGCAGATCGACGAGGCGCTCTCCGAGGTCAGCAACAGCAGTACGCATGCGCTGACCCTAGTCAGCTAGGGTCGCAGCCCGAATGAGGGGAGATCGCTATGCGGTGCTGGCGAGCGGATCTGGCTCCAATTTGCAGGCTCTCCTCGAAGCGAAGCTTCCCAAGCCAACGCTCGTCATCGCTGATCTCGAGTGCGGTGCTCTGGAACGGGCGCGGAGGGTGAAGATCCCTGCTGAAACCGTTCCGTTCGAGGGGGACCGCACCGCCTTCACCGCCACCATCCTCGAGGTGGCAGGATCCCACGGAGTGGGGACGCTGGTTCTGGCCGGGTTCATGCGGATCCTCGGTCCCGCTGCGCCGCAAACCATGCCGAATCGGATCGTCAACATTCATCCCTCGCTGCTCCCGGCTTTCCCCGGGCGCGATGCCGTCGAGCAGGCGCTGGCGGCCGGAGTCAAGATCAGCGGGGTGACGGTTCACTTTGTCGACGAATTCGTCGACCATGGTCCGATCATCGCTCAACAACCCGTGCCGGTGCTTGCCGATGACACCCCCGAGTCACTTCACGCCCGCATCCAAGAAGAAGAGCACCAGCTATACCCGAGAGTGGTGGAAGCGTTGCTGGAGGGCCGCCTCGTCGTCAACGGTCGCTCGGTGACATGGACCTAGACCTGGTCCCGGTGAAGAGGGCCCTGGTCTCGGTCTGGGACAAAACCGGATTGATCGAGTTTTGTCAGGGGCTTTCAGAGAGCGGAGTCGAGATCGTCGCTTCCGGCGGCACCGCTGAGGCGCTGGCCGAGGCGGGCATCGCCGTCACCCTGGTTTCCGATGTCACCGGAGCAGCCGAGATGCTGGGCGGGAGAGTGAAGACTCTTCACCCCCGGATCCATGCCGGGATCCTCGCCCGCCGCCAGGACCCCTCTCATCAAGCCGATCTCGAAGCCAACCGGATTGCCCCCTTTGAACTGGTGATATGCAATCTCTATCCGTTCGAACAGACGGTGGCCGAACCTTCTACCACCGACGCCGAAGCGATCGAGCAGATCGATATCGGGGGCGTGACCCTGATACGGGCCGCCGCCAAGAACCACGAATCCGTCGGCGTCGTCACCGACCCCGACCAGTATTCATTGGTCCTCTCCGAGCTTCGAAGTGGGGGATTGGGAGCTGAGACCCGTCACGATCTCGCTCACGCCGCCTTTTTCCGCACCGCTAGCTATGACGCTGCCATCGTCAATTGGTTCGAGGAGGAAGAGGGCAGACTCCCTGGGCGAATCGTTCTCTCCCTGGAGAAAGTCCTCGACCTCCGATACGGCGAGAACCCCCATCAGCCGGCGGGCCTCTATCGCCAAACCGGTTCCTCCCCCTGGTGGCAACAGGGGAGGCTGGTGCAGGGAAAGCCGCTCTCTTTCAACAACATCTCGGACGCCGAAGCGGCCTGGCGACTCGTGTCTGAGATCGATTCGCCCGGGGTAGTCATCGTCAAGCACGCCAATCCCTGCGGCGTGGCGATCGCGCCCAAGTTGGTCGAAGCCTTCCTCCGGGCCTGGGAATGCGACGGCCTTTCCGCCTTCGGCGGGGTAATTGCCCTCAACAGCCCGCTCGACGAGGAAACGGCTGCCGCCATCTCGGAGAAGTTCGTCGAGGTGGTGGTAGCCCCGGAGGTCTGGGATCTCGGTTCCATCAAGGAAGGAGTTCGGGTTCTCACCGCCGCCAGACCCCACGGGAACGACCTTGATCTCCGTCGAATCGAGGACGGGCTGCTCGTCCAAGGCCGTGATTGGGAGGACGGTGCCAGCTGGGAGACCAAGAGCCGGACAGCGCCGGGACACCACGAGGAGGCCAATCTCCGGCTGGCATTCACAGTCGCCAGTCACGCCAAGTCGAATGCGGTGGTCATTGTCAAGGACGGGGCCGCGGTCGGGGTAGGAGCGGGCGACCAGAGCCGAGTGGGAGCGGTTGAGAAAGCTCTGCGACAAGCCGGGGCGAGAGCGGAAGGGGCGGTGGCCGCATCCGATGCCTTTTTCCCCTTCCCCGATGGGATCGAGTTGCTGGCCGGGGCCGGTATTACCGCCATCGTGGCGCCGACCGGCTCGCGCAACGACGCTCAGGTCCTGGCGACGGCCGATCGGCTTGGCCTCGCCTTCGTCGCCACCCCCCGGCGCCACTTCCGCCACTGATAGCGTCATTTTCATGACGGCACAGATCATCGACGGCAAAGCGGTGGCGTCCGCGGTGAAGGTCGAAGTGGCCTCAGGGGTAAGGGCCCTCCGGCGATCGCCCGGGCTGGCCACAATCCTCGTCGGCGATGATCCCGCTTCGCGCGTCTACGTGAGTGGCAAGCGAAGAGACGCCGAGGAGGTGGGGATGGTTTCGATTCATCACCAACTCCCGGCCGATACCTCACAGGAGAAGCTGCTGGAGCTGATCGCCTCGCTTAACGACGACGCCAAAGTCGATGGAATCTTGGTGCAGCTTCCCCTCCCCAACGGCCTCGATCCGGAAGCCGCCGTCAACGCTATCGACCCGGGCAAGGACGCCGATGGCCTCCATCCCCAGAACCTGGGACGGTTGGTGCTCAACCAACCAGGCTTGCGACCCTGCACACCGTCCGGAGTGATGAGACTGCTCGATCATTACGAGGTCCCCATCCGCGGCCGGCGCGTGGTGATCGTCGGTCGAAGCTTTCTCGTTGGCCGCCCGCTGGCTCTTCTCCTCGGGGCCCGAGGCATCGACGCCACCGTCACCGTTGCCCACTCGCAGACCCAGGAGATCGCCGAGTTGACGTCGGCTGCCGACATCGTCGTGGCGGCCATCGGTTCGCCGCGCTTCATTACCGCCGAGATGATCAAACCGGGGGCGACGGTGATCGATGTCGGAGTCAATCGCCTCGAAGACCGGCTGGTGGGCGACGTTGATTTCGAAGCCGTGGTCGAAGTCGCCTCGGCCATCACCCCGGTGCCAGGGGGAGTGGGCCCGATGACGCGGGCGATGCTCCTCGTCAATACTCTCACCGCCGCCAGATCTCGCTGAGTCAAAGGATCACTCGATGCCCTCTGCCCGAATTGCTGCGATCGCCCAGGCCAACCGCCGGCTGATCGGCTTCCTCCAAAACATGGAGACTCAACGGAGAAGGCCCGGCACGATCGACCTGACCTTGGGCAATCCCCAGGAACTTCCCATCGCCGGCTATGTAGAGGCGCTGGCCCGCCAACTTCCACCAGTCGACCGGGATTCCTACGCCTATCACCGCTCTGATCCCGATGCCCGGGCAGTGGTTGCCAAGCGTCTGATTGAGTGGCGAGGACTGGCCTTCGAGCCCGATGACATCGCGCTCACCCCCGGCGCCTTTGGGGCACTGGCTATCGCACTCGATGTCCTCGTCGATCCCGGAGACGAGGTGATCTTCTCCCTGCCGCCCTGGTTCATGTACGAGGGCATGATCCTCGGCTCCGGGGCAGTTCCGGTGAAGGTCAACACCCGCGCCGAGGACTACGACCTCGACCTCGACGGGATCGCCCGAGCTATCACCCCCCGGACCCGGGTGGTCATCGTCAACACCCCCAACAACCCCACCGGCCGCATCTATCCGCCCGCGACTCTGAAGTCGCTAGCCGAGCTGCTGCGCGAGCGTTCATCCGAGCGGGAGATCTATCTCCTCTCGGACGAGCCCTATTCCCGGCTCGTCTTCTCCGACTCGACTTTTGTGAGTCCCTCCGCCTTCTATGAGCGGACCCTCATCTCCTATAGCTACGGCAAAGTCCATCTCACCCCCGGGCAGCGGCTTGGGTGGCTGGCGGTGAATCCAGCCATGCCCAATCGCAAGGAGCTGCAAGCTTTGATCGAAGTGGCCCAGGTGGCCGGAGGTTGGTTATTTCCCAATGCGGTGATGCAGCGGGCGCTTGCCGACCTCGAGCACCTTTCCATCGACCTGGGCGAGCTGGAGCGAAAGCGCGACCTGATGCTGGATGAGTTGAGCCGGATGGGCTACTCGCTGAAGAAACCAGAAGGTACGTTCTACCTGTGGGTTCGGAGTCCCGACCCCGACGATCTCGGTTTCTGTCGCCGTCTCGCTGACGCGGGCGTGTTTGTCCTGCCGGGAACCGTCTGCGAGGGGCCGGGCCACTTCCGGATCTCGTTGACCGCCAGTCCGCAAATGCTCCTCGACTCCCTGCCCGCCTTCGATAAGGTTCGCTAAATCGGGAACCAGGTCGCTCTTACGCTTCGACCAAGTAGTTGGTCTCGGCGATGTAGCCCCAGCCGTCCATCTCGGGTGGTTCGACACCCAGCTGGGTGAGAGTCGTCGCAATCTGCGAGCGGTGCTCGGTCCCGTGGTTGATGGCCTGAAGGAGGAAAAGCCCTACGGGCATCAGCCAACTACTCGGGGGGTCACTCCATTTGATCTCGACCTGCCGGTCCCAGTCGCTTCTCGAAGTTGCCTCTTCGAGTTGGCGGTCGCTTTCTTCGAGGCGCTCGGCCACCGCTCCCAGCCCGGGGAAGGGATCCTCGGACAATCGCTCGGGTCGTTCGCGATCGAGGAGGCGGGCGGCGTATCCGGCCTGGGCATTGGCGATATGGACCAGCGTGGCACCGATCGACCCGTAGGTACCTGCAGTACTTGTCCCCATTTGCTCGGGCGTGAGGCCCTGACAAGCTTCGATCAAGCGCTGGTTCATCATGGAGTTATGGCGGAAGAACTCGAGCAGAAGATCCATGTCGAGCGAGGGTAGCTTCGGTGGTGTGAGGCAGGATTGGAAGCCTGTCCGTGGGCATATGATCGCCTACAACCGACTGACGTTCGCCATCCGATAAGGAGCTGAAACTTGCCTGCGAAAATCGAGATGGGCCCCCAGGGCCTGGTCGTTCCTGACGATCCCATCATCCCCTTTATCGAGGGGGACGGCACCGGCCCTGACATCTGGGCGGCTGCGGTGCGAGTCCTCGAGGCGGCGGTCGAAAAGGCCTATGGAGATCAGAAGAAAATCGTCTGGAAAGAGGTCAGCGCCGGCGAACAGGCTTACAACCAAACCGGATCGTGGCTCCCCGAGGAAACAGTCGACGCCTTTCGCGAGCACTTGGTTGGCATCAAGGGACCGCTGACCACTCCGGTCGGCGGCGGGATCCGCTCCCTCAATGTCGCCCTGCGGCAGACGCTCGATCTCTACGCCTGCGTCCGCCCGGTGCGCTGGTTCCAGGGGGTGCCCTCACCGGTCCGTCAGCCCGAGTTGGTGGACATGGTGATCTTCCGCGAGAACACCGAAGACGTCTACGCCGGGAAGGAGCTCGAGGAGGGGAGCGAAGGCGCCAAACAGCTGATTGCCTATCTCGACGCGGAGTTCGGGTGGGAGATTCGGGAGGACTCAGGCCTGGGGATCAAGCCCGTATCGGTCACCGGATCGAAGCGCCTGGTGCGAGCGGCGATCGAGTTCGCTCTCGCTCAGGGTCGGAAATCGGTCACCTTGGTCCACAAGGGCAACATCATGAAGTTCACCGAGGGTGCGTTCCGCAAATGGGGCTACGAGGTGGCGGCTGAGGAGTATGCGGATCGGACGGTGTCCTGGGAGCAATCTGGCGGCGAGGCGGGAGACAAGCTGCTGATCAAGGACGTCATCGCCGACGCCTTTCTGCAGCAGGTACTGACCCGGCCGGCCGAGTATGACGTCATTGCCACCATGAATCTCAACGGCGACTACATCTCCGACGCCCTCGCTGCCCAGGTAGGAGGAATCGGGATCGCCCCGGGAGGAAACATCAACTATGTCACCGGACACGCAGTCTTCGAAGCGACCCACGGCACGGCGCCGAAGTACGCCGGTCAGGACAAGGTCAACCCTGGTTCCGTCATGCTCTCGGGACAGATGATGTTGGCTTATCTGGGCTGGTCGGAAGCAGCCGATTTGATCGTTAAGGGGCTGGAAGGTGCCATCGGAGACAAGATCGTCACCTACGACTTCGCCCGCCTGATGGAAGGCGCCACCGAGGTCAAGACCTCCGAATTCGGAACCGCCGTCATCGAGAGGATGTAGGTGAAAGACCCGCTTCGGGTAACCGTCACCGGGGCGGCGGGACAGATCGGCTACGCCCTCGTCTTCCGCATCGCCGCCGGCGACATGCTGGGGCCGGAGCAGCCGGTAATCCTGCAAATGCTCGAAATCCCGCCCGTCCTCCACGCTCTCGAGGGAGTGGCGATGGAGCTCGACGACTGCGCGTTTCCATTGCTGGCGGGAATGGTGATTACAGACGATCCCGAGGTGGGGTTTGGTGACACCGACATCGCCATGCTGGTGGGCTCGATGCCCCGCAAAGAGGGGATGGAGCGCTCCGACCTTCTCCGGGCCAACGGCGAGATTTTCACGGTTCAAGGGCGAGCCCTGGCGCAATCGGCCTCGAAGGAGGTGCGGGTACTAGTGGTGGGCAACCCCGCCAACACCAACTGCCTGATCGCCCTCGAAAACGCCGAGGGTGCCAATCCCCGTCATTACACGGCCATGACCCGCCTCGACCACAACCGAGCCAAAAGCCAGGTCGCTAAGAAGCTCGGGAAGCCGGTGTCGTCGGTCAGACAAATGACGATCTGGGGAAACCACTCGTCCACCCAATACCCCGACCTTTTCAACTGTCAGGTGGATGGGGTTTCTGCCTTCAAGGCCGTCGACGACCAGGCCTGGGTGGAGGAGACTTTCATCCCTACCGTTGCCAAACGGGGGGCGGCGATCATTTCCGCCCGTGGCGCCTCCTCGGCCGCCTCGGCCGCCCAGGCCGCCATCGATCATGTGCGCGATTGGATGCTGGGAACACCGTCCGATGACTGGGTCTCGATGGCGGTGGCTTCAGACGGCTCCTACGGGGTGCCAGAAGGGCTCATTTCCTCCTTTCCTTGCCGTACCACAGAGGGGGAGTGGGAGATCGTTCCGGGCCTCGAAATCGTCGATTTCTCCCGGTCTCGGATCGACGCCTCAGTTGCCGAACTCGCCGAAGAACGCCAAGCTGTCACTGATCTCGGGCTGATTCGCTAAATTACAGCCCGGTAATTCCCGTCCGAACGGAGGATGAATGAACAAGGCCGAATTGATCGACGCCGTCGCCAACGCGACCGGCGGCAACCGATCGGCAGCAAGTGACGCCGTGGACGCCGTGCTTTCGAGCATCCAAAAGAGCCTGGTCAGCGGGGAAAAGGTCACCCTGCCCGGCTTTGGCACCTTCGAGGTACGCAGCCGAGCCGCCCGGACCGGTCGCAACCCCCAAACCGGAGAGACCATTCAGGTGCAGGCTTCCAAGGCGCCTGCCTTCAAGGCTGGCGCCGCCCTGAAGAACGCCGTCAACGGCCGCTAAATCTGCGAACCCAGGGTTCACAGATAGGCCCTGCCTATCTGTGAGCCCACAGAACGAGAAGAGTCAGTAGTCGGTCGGTAGGTCTTTGACTGCCGCCGACCACTGAGCGATGGCCGCCTGGTGCATCATCAGCTTGGCCAGGTTCCCGGCGACCTTGAGCTTGCCGGTCATAAAGGCGGTCTGCACGTTGAGATCGCCTTTTGATATTGATGACGCGGTGTCGTAGGTGGTATTGATGGTGACGTCGGCGCCTTCGAGGTTGCCGAGGGCGAGATCGACGTCGCCTTTGGAGGTCTTCAAGTAGTAGGCAACGTCGCCATCGGGTCCGCCGCTGACATTGAAGGCGATGCCGAGATCGGCATTGCCGATGGCGCTCTTGAAGCCCTGGTGGTTGTTGAGGGTTTGGTCGACTTCAGCGGCCCACTCGCTGGAAAGAAACTTGGCCATTTTGCTCCCGGTTTGAAGTGCCGGGCGAGGGTAGCGCTCTCTTTAACTGTTGATCAGGCGCACGGCCTTCGGAGCACCCTCCTTGAATTCTGAAAAGCAACCCGGTTCGACCTGAACATCGGAGGCGAAGTCGATCCCGATAGCGGCGATTACCTGTACGTTCTCGCCCATGTTCCCTCCGAAGTCATCAAAGAATTCTCCTGAGATATTGGGGGGACTGTTCCCGTTGTAGAACGGTCTGAGAAGATAGATCCATTCAAATCCGAGCACTTTCGCGGTGCACCTGTTCACCTGGGTGGGATCGAGAGGGTCCGTAACTGTGCAATCTGATGTTGGAAATGTTTCGACCACTGGGATTCGCGCAAACCGCGGGCAGTCGCAATCCTCGATAGCCGTGAGCGTTTCTCTAGCTGGAGCGACAAACGTTCCGTTGGCAATGTCGTCTTCCCATGTCACCGTTTCCCTCGGGTCCGTGCATGCGCCGTCGGCGCAGTTCGCTACCTGTTCGAGGGTGTGACCGTCATAACAATCCCCGCTGTGGCAGTAGATGGTGTGATGTCGCTGAAGGTAACCGACATCGTCGCCCTCGAAGCCAAGTGAATCACGACCCCGGATGAGACCGTCGTAAATCTTGTTGGGATCGCTACCGCTTGTTGTAGCAACACGGTTGCATGGTTCGAACTCGCTGTTACCCACCTCGCACAGCTGGTTGACAGCTGGATCTAGGTCCCAGTTGATGCCCGCAATCATGTTGGCGATGTAGTTTCCGGTGGGGTTGTTTTCCTTTGATCCTGGAGGATCATCATGACGGGGAATCTTTAGCCCGGAACACGAGTCGCTTGATTGATCGTTGAGCGTGCACTGATTTTGTTCGAAATTGACGATTCCGCCCGAGAACCCAGGAAAGATTCCGAAGGGCATGTCCGCTCCAGCTCCAAGGGCCGAACCCACTTCACAATATGCAACCTGATTGATTGGAACCTCGGTCGACCCGATGGCCCTTGCGAAATGCGTGCCCCTGTCCTGGGAAACGGAAACTCGCATTTGTGTCGATTTCCCATTCCAGGGGGTTTCGATTTCGATTTCGAAGACACCTGTCGAGAACGTGTTTATGCCAGGCGCAGGTGTAGCGGCGATGTTCAAGCTGGCGAGGTCAGGGTGATTTGGACGTAGAAAATCGGCCGCCTTCTGTACAGCAGCCACTGGGTTTTCGGGAAGTTCTTGGACGCCGGCAAGACAAGCCAAATCGGCAACACGTTGCTCCGACCGCGCCTGCTGAAAAAACATCGATGTGTCAACAGCCAGGGCGGCGGCTCCCAGCAAGAACAGCAACGCAATAGCGGTTAGCAGGGCGACGTAACCTCGGTCTGATCGGTTCAAACGCCCGGCTCCAATCGCGCGACCGCTCGTGCTTGAAGGTCAACAGTTGTGCTGAAGAAGACAAAGTTGAGTGGGTAGTCGTCGATGAATAGGCCTACCTGCACTCGGTCATCAGTCGTTGGATCGTCGGCCGCACCGATAGGGCATGTCGGTGAGTACCCAGAGCTCGTCGTAGAAGTCCAAGCACCTCCGTCGAAGTCGGCAATGCAGTACTCGACATCCGTCCAAGGAAACGAGGCTGCTATGACCTCCCCTGAAGCCACCGTCAGAATGTTCGGATGCTCGGGATCGGTAGCGCCGTATCTGGCTGCTTCCCGAGCCGCGTGATCCAAGACGTTGTGGATGTTCCAGGCGCGAGCGGTGGTCCAGATGCCGAACAGCAGCATCACAAAGATTGGGGTAATCAGCGCTGCTTCGACTAGGACGGCCCCGCGATCACCCCGCGACGAGAAAGATCCTGAGCCCCCAACCTTTCCCCGCCTGCCCACCACCGAATCCTCCCGGAGGGAAGGTTACGGCAGGACGCTGATTAGTTACAAAGAAATTCGGGGATTTTTAGGGCTCTTCAGCAGTTGGGCGATCAGCGCCTGTTCCGCCTCTTTCAAGACTTCTAGGGGCGGTCGGGGAAGCCCGGGTCGAAGTCCAATCATGCCTGCCGCCGCCTTCACGCCGGGTATCCCATGTGATTCGACCTTCGTTGAGATCGCCGAAACCCGTCGTTGGAGTTCGCGAGCCCTGATCGGGTCTTCGCTCGCCAGGCCAACCAAGTCCAGGAGGAGATCCGGCAGGTAGTTGGTAGAGGCAGTGATGGCACCGTATGCGCCAGCCGTGAGGGCCAGCGTCAGCGCCTGTGTCGATCCGGTGAATAGTCGGAAGTCTTTATCGACACTCGCTGCCAGTCGTTGCATCCGAACCGGGTCTCCGCCGGAGTCCTTGATCCCGAGAATGTTGGGGTGGTGGCTGAGGCTGAACACGAGGGCTTCAGGAAGCTCGAAGGCGGTCACCCCGGGTACCGAATAGAGGAAAAC
>DATEDN010000119.1:0-3246 GCA_035281645.1 Acidimicrobiia bacterium
GATGGCCTCAGGAGCGTTAAAGACCATCGCCACCTCGCTTTTCAAGATCGCCAACGACATCCGCTGGTTGGGCTCGGGGCCTTCGTCCGGAATCGGGGAGATCAACATTCCCGACTTGCAGCCGGGCTCATCGATCATGCCGGGAAAGGTCAATCCGGTGATGGCCGAGATGGTGATGATGGTGGCGGCCCAGGTATTCGGCAACGACACCGCCATCACCTGGGCGGCGGCCAACGGCAACTTCGAGCTCAATGTGATGATGCCGGTGCTGGCTCACAACCTCTTGCAGTCAATTGAAATACTGACCTCGGCCACCGCCACCTTTGCCGAGCGTTGCGTCGAAGGCATCACCGCCAACGAGGAACGGATTCGGGAACTGTTAGAGCGGAATGTGATCATTGTCACCGCCCTCAATCCCTACATCGGCTACGACAACGGGGCGATGGTGGCCAAAGAGTGTCTGGTCAGCGGCCGCAGCGTCCGCGAAGTCGTCCTCGAAAAAGGCCTGATGAACGAGGAGGAGCTGGATCGGGCGCTCCAACTCGAGAGATTGACCGAAAGCGGCCTCGCCTAGCCGCCGCCCTCACCGCTGGCATCGACCTCGGTGACAAAGCCATTGCTGGTCCACTCCGCTTGCAACGTGTAGGTCACGTCTTCGCCTCTGAATTCCACTCGAATCCGCTCGGGTCCTTGGTCGTCGATCTCAAAGCTAAAACCTGCCAGCGGTGCCACCGATTCGAGTCTCACCTCGGAGGGGCGATACGAAACAATGATCGACCCTCCTCCGGAGTTGAGAGTGGTCCGCTCCCACTCGGCCGGGGGGACCGAGGTAGCCGAGCCAACGGTGGTGGACGTGGTGGCTGTGGAGGTCGGCGCGGCTGTGGTTACGGGCGCCGTCGGTACCGATGTGACCGCGGATAGGGATGGCGAAGAGGCGACGACCGCCGTCAACGGGCGCTGACTTACCTCAGAGCCGGCCGTGGACACGGCCCAGAAAGCGACCGCAGTCGTAGCCGAAGTGGCCAGCAACCAGAGCAGAACCAGCCCGGAGCGCTTCATGACCTTCATGTTGGCCGAGTCGCGTTTGTTTCGAATCAAGGGAGGCTGAAGAAAACCTCAACCTTGCTCGTCAGAGGAGGGCCCTTCGCAAGCAAGCGACGGGTTTTACGCTGAAACGATGCCGGCGATTCTCTTGGTCGAAGACGATTCCCGGATCAGGCGTCTCGCCGCCGATGCTCTTGCCGGCAGTGGGCACGACGTGGCCACCGCTAGCACAGCGCTGGAAGGACTCCGCTTGGCGGTGGCGGACAAGCCCGATTTGGTCATCCTCGACCTCGGCCTACCCGATTTGGACGGTGCCGAGCTGTTGAGAATGCTGCGAGCCGTGAGTCCGGTGCCCGTCATCGTTGCCACCGCTCGCGAAGGCGATGCTCACGTTGTCTCAGCCCTCGATGCCGGCGCGGACGACTATCTCGTAAAGCCGTTTTCGACCGCGGAGCTGGAAGCCCGGGTGCGCGCCGTATTGCGTCGAAGAGGCGCCGCTGAGGTCGAGCCCATCATCACGGTCGGGTCGCTGTCGTTGGATCGAGCAAAGCGGGAGGCCAGCCTCGATGGCAGAACCCTCGATCTCAGCCCCAAGGAGTTCGATCTTCTGTTGATGCTGGCCGAACGGCCGGGGGAGGTCGTCCGCAAGCGGGAGATGCTGGCCGAGGTGTGGCGCCAACCGTACGGAGGTGGCGAGCGAACCGTGGACGTCCATCTTTCTTCCTTGCGAGCCAAGCTCGGCGAGTCGGCGCGAAACCCGCGCTATCTGCAGACCGTGCATGGAGTGGGGGTCAAGCTGGTCGATCCGGGGACGTGAGGCGCCGCCTCGCTCTCCAGGCTCTGGCCGTCACCTCGTTGGTGGTGATCTCCTTCACGGTGCCCCTCCTCTTTCTGGTGCGACGCCAGGCACTGGAAAGGGGTCAGGTCGAAGCCGAGCGACAGGCCCAGACCACCGCCGGCCTGGTGGCTCTCGCCGCAGCCGGAGCCGAGACATTTGATCGAGCCACCTTGGAGAACACCCTCGGCAACCTCCCCGAAGGAGTCGGGATCGTCCTCCCTGACGGCAGCACAATCGGCGACTCGCCCTCACCCGGCGAGGTCCTGGCTACGGTTCGGCTCGGTACCCCGGCGGCGGGGCTGGTGGGAGGTTCGTGGCAGGTCGGAATCCCGGTCGCCACGCGTCACGGATTGATGGCGGCGATCGCCTCGGTTCCCGAATCGGATCTAAGCCGCGGAGTCGTGGCGGCCTCGATCGCGTTGATCCTCCTCGGTTTGCTCGTTATCGGGGCAGCATGGGCTTTGGCCCGCCGCATGGGCCGGGATCTGGTTCGGCCCGTGGACGAGCTGGCCGACGTTGCTACCCGGCTTGGGCAGGGGGATCTTGGTGCCCGGGCCCAGGTGACCGATCCGGTCGAGCTGGCTTCGGTTGGCCGGGCTCTCAACCAGCTCTCGGGGCGGCTCCAGGAGATGCTTCGGGCCGAACGAGAGTCGCTGGCTGATCTCTCTCATCAACTGCGGACACCCCTGGCCGGTCTCAAGCTCGCCGTGGAGAGGCTGCCCGACGGCGATTCGATGATGGAAGCGGTCGACCGCATGCAAAATGCTGTGGACTCGCTGATCAAGGATGTCCGAACCGGGACTCCGAGCTCGACCACCGCCGACCTTCGGTCAGTGATGGTCAAACGGGTGACCTTTTGGAGAGTGCTGGCAGAAGAGCAAGGACGATCGGTGACAGTGGCTGATTCGATGCATCCTCTTGTGGTTGCAATACCCGAAGACGCTGTCGGCTCGATTGCCGACACTCTGATCGAAAACGTGCTCACCCACACTCAGCGCGGAGTAGCCGTTCGCATCGGATGGGAGGCCGAGGGCGACTTCGCCACGCTACGGGTTGAAGACGCCGGCCCCGGGTTCTCGCCGGGATTCGATCCCACCACCAGGGGAGTGTCTAGCCGTGGGTCTACCGGGCTGGGACTGGACATCGTTCGCAAAACCGCGGAAGCCGCCGGGGGCTCGCTTCGCTGGGGTCGCTCGCAACTCGGAGGAGCGCTTGCCGAAGTGAGTCTTCCCTTGGTGAAATGAGAAACGGGCCCCAATGATGGGGCCGTTTCTCAGGTTGCATCTCAGTCAGTCGTTGTCGTCTGAGCCTCCGCTACCAGAGCCACTGTTGTCATCGTCCCCATCGTCGTCATGGCCGGATCC
>DATEDN010000120.1:0-1013 GCA_035281645.1 Acidimicrobiia bacterium
GATGGCCTCAGGAGCGTTAAAGACCATCGCCACCTCGCTTTTCAAGATCGCCAACGACATCCGCTGGTTGGGCTCGGGGCCTTCGTCCGGAATCGGGGAGATCAACATTCCCGACTTGCAGCCGGGCTCATCGATCATGCCCGGAAAGGTCAATCCGGTGATGGCCGAGATGGTGATGATGGTGGCGGCCCAGGTATTCGGCAACGACACCGCCATCACCTGGGCGGCGGCCAACGGCAACTTCGAGCTCAATGTGATGATGCCGGTCCTCGCTCACAACCTCCTGCAGTCAATTGAAATACTGACCTCGGCCACCGCCACCTTTGCCGAGCGTTGCGTCGAAGGCATCACCGCCAACGATGAACGCATTCGGGAACTTCTGGAGCGGAATGTCATCATCGTCACCGCCCTTAATCCCTACATCGGCTACGACAACGGGGCGATCGTGGCCAAAGAGTGCCTGGTCAGCGGCCGCAGCGTCCGCGAAGTCGTCCTCGAGAAAGGGCTGATGAACGAGGAAGAGCTGGACCGGGCGCTCCAGCTCGAGAGATTGACCGAAAGCGGCCTCGCCTAGCCGTCGCCTTCACCGCTGGCATCGACCTCGGTGACAAAGCCGTCGCTGGTCCACTCCGCTTGCAACGTGTAGGTCACGTCTTCGCCTCTGAATTCCACTCGAATCCGTTCGGGTCCTTGGTCGTCGATCTCAAAGCTAAAACCTGCCAGCGGTGCCACCGATTCGAGTCTGACTTCGGAGGGTCGATAGGAAACGATGATCGAACCCCCTCCGGAGTTGAGAGTGGTCCGCTCCCACTCGGCCGGGGGGACCGAGGTAGCCGAGCCAACGGTGGCGGACGTGGTGGCTGTGGAGGTCGGCGCGGCTGTGGTTACGGGCGTCGTCGGTACCGATGTGACCGCGGATAGGGATGGCGAAGAGGCGACGACCGCCGTCAACGGGCGCTGACTTACCTCAGAGCCGGCCGTGGACACGGCCCAGAAAGCGACCGCAGTCGTAG
>DATEDN010000121.1:0-7079 GCA_035281645.1 Acidimicrobiia bacterium
GCGGAGGGGTGTTTGAACCCTGCGAGTAGCTCTTCCGACTCAATTTTGGCAGCCGCCCTGTCGATACAGCCTTTTCGGCTTTCACCCAAGGAGGAGCGGAGTGTTCAAGTTTCGTCTGGCCAGCAAGCTGGCGATGGCCAGCATTCCCATCGGGCTGGTAGCACTCCTGGCCGGCGGATACATCGCCTGGACGTTTCTTCAGGGTGCCGAGGTTCAGGAAGAAACCTCCCGCGCCTCGAATGTGGCGAGCGAAGCCATGGGAGCGCTTGGGACCTTGTGGTCGGAACAGCACCTCATCAATACCTTGGTCCTCCGCCCTGATCAGGTGGATCCCGGCAACCTCGAAGCGGCCCGACTCCAGTCCGAGGGATCGATTTCCATCCTCGCCCGCGCGGTCGACGATTACGCCTCCTCTGCGCGGCCCTCGACGAAGAAAACCGCCAGTCGGATCGAGTCAAACATGGCCGACCTCGAAGCCTGGCTCACTGAGATCCGCCAGGTCGAGCAGTTCAATGCTTCCTCCGCCTCCGGCTACAACACCGCCACCGACCTGCTCTTCGACATCATTTCACAGGTCTCCTTGAACCTTCCCGACCGCTTCAAGGCCCAGGATCTCGGGGCAGCTGAAGCGCTGGCCGAAGCCGCCAACGTTTCCTTCCAACAGGAACAAGTGGTGCGAACTTTCATCGCTCAGGGCGAGGCCTCGCAGCGACAGCTGGTAGAGGCCGCCCTCAACCTGCGAGAGCAGGAGGTTCGGGGCTGGCAGGAGCGTGCGGCGGTTTCTTCTGAGACGGCCGCTCAAGAACTGGCTGCCTTAGCGGCGATGGAGGAGGCGGTTACTGGACGCGCCGCCACCGAGACCGTCGATATCAACGGGTTCCCGGCCGACCGCAACGAAGTCCTGATCGTGGCCGCCGACCGCCTCGCTGCCCAGACCTCCGAGGCGGCGGAAACCGATGCCGCCCAGGCTCGGGATCGGGCGCTGCTGGTGGCAGCCATCGTCGGTTTCATCCTCCTAATCACCGCGTTCGGAACGGTTCGCATCGAGCGGTCGCTGGTCCGGCGAGTGCGGGCGGTCACCGACTCGGCGCGTCGAGTGGCAGACGTCGAGCTCCCCAACCTGGTGTCTGCATTGCGCAACCCAGACGAAGCCCACGCCGCCAGCGCGGCTTCGACCGCAATCCGCATCAAGGAGGCGGGGGCAGATGAGGTTGGCGACCTGGCCCGCTCTTTCTCGGCGCTGCACGGGACCCTGATCGATGTCGCCGCCCAGCAGATGGACATTCTGCGGAAGGGGGTTTCGGAGATCTTCGTCACTCTCGCCCGGCGGAACAGCTCCCTGGTCGATCGGCAACTGGCGCTGATCGACAAGCTCGAGTCGAAGGAAGAGGATCCCGAGACGCTGGCGGGCTATTACCGCCTCGACCACCTCAGCACTCGGATGCGACGCAACGCCGAGAGCTTGCTCGTGCTGGCCGGCGCCGAGAGCCCCCGCATGTGGGAGAAGCCGCTGGAGGTGGGTGACGTCGTCCGAGCCGCCCTCGGTGAAGTGGATGAGTACCAGCGCATCGACATCCTCGCTCTCGAGCCGGTCAGGGTGTCGGGGCACGTCGTCTCCGACATCGCCCACCTGCTATCGGAACTTCTTGACAACGCCACCCAATTTTCGCCTCCCACCGAACGGGTTCGGGTGGCCGGTCTGTTCGACGAATCCGGCTACTTGCTCACCATCTCCGACCACGGGATCGGCATGAGCGACGATCGGATCGCCGAGCTCAACCAACTCCTGGGCCATCCGCCGGTGTTGGGTCTAGCGCTGGAGCCCACCCTCGGCCTCTACGTCGTGGCTCGCCTTGCGGCCCGGCACGGGATGCGGGTGCGTTTGGCCCCGGGCGTTCCCGGAACCACCGTGCGCATCACAGTGCCCCGCACGCTGCTCGAGACCTCGACCGCCACTCGAACCGATGAAGGCGGACGTCTCCGCAATTCCCCCTCGACCGAGGTTCGCCCCAATTCCAGGGAGATGCCCCGAGTCTCGGTGCCGTCGCGTTTGGCTACGCCTGAGCCTCGAGTTCGTCAGCCGCTGACCCCTTCGGTGCAACCAGCCGTTCCCAACCCCACTCATCTTCCCGGTAGGGTGGTCGAGCCGACACCCGCCAACGGCCAGAGAGCGTCCACCAACTCGGCCACGCCGCCGCCTCGGCCGAATCCGGCTCCCCGGCGCTACGACCCCAATCAGGAACTGCCCACCAGAGTCCCGGGGACGTCCTTCCAAGACGACGGAGCGGTTCCGACCTCCAAGGCCTCCGAGATAGGTCCCGACGGGATCAAGGCGGCGCTGAGCGCTTTCCAGACCGGCCGCGATTCGGCGGGGAAGCTGGGCGATGCTGCACGGAGCACACCTGCTGCGCCGGCCAATGATCCGGGGGTGACGGAATGAGCGCCGGAGCCTCCAACCTCAACTGGCTCATCGGACGGTTCGTCGATGCTGTGCCCGCGGTCCGCAAGGCCGTGGTCGTCTCTTCCGATGGCCTGGCAATGGCAGTGTCCCTCGATGTCGATCGGGAATCGGCCGATCGTCTCGCCGCCGTGGCCTCCGGCATGATCGGTCTGGCTTATGGTTCGGCGGGGCGAATGGGCGCCGGCGCCGTCTCCAATGTCATCGTCGAGATGACCAATGGCTGGCTCTTCGTCACCGGCATCAGTGACGGCTCCTTGCTCTGTGCCCTCACCACTCGCTCGGTCGACATCGGGTCGGTCGCCTACCAGATGGCGCTCTTCGCCGAAAGGGCCGGCCAGGTGCTGACCCCTGAGGTGCGTGAAGAGTTGAAAATGGAGTTGGTGTCGAGCGAGTGAGCGAGTCCGCCGAAACGCTCGAGGCCGGAAGGCTGGTCCGCCCCTATACGATGACCGGAGGTCGCACCGGTCGCGACCTGCCCCAGATCGCCCTCGAGGCCCAGGTGGTCTCGACCCGGGCCGGCCTCGAGAACCGGCACCTCTATCGATTTGAAGCTGCCCGCATCATCGACATGGCCCAGAAGCAGCTGGCCCTGGTCGAACTCGCCGCGCACCTCGATGTCCCTGTCGGGGTGGTGCGGGTGGTGGCGGCCGACCTCGCTCGCCGGGGAGCGATCCAGATCATGGACCCGCCCACCGGCATGACCACCGGCCTCGACGGCTATCAGTACACAACCCTCCTCCGGAAGGTGCTCGATGGAATCAAGAGCCTCTGACGGACCCCGCCTGACCCCCGTCAAGATCGTCGTGGCTGGCGGATTCGGCGTGGGTAAGACGACGTTTGTTGGAGCCATCTCGGAGATCGAGCCCCTTCGCAGCGAAGCGGTGATGACCCAGGAGAGCGCCGGCATAGACGAGCTGTTCGAAGGCAATACCAAGACCACGACCACGGTCGCCATGGACTTCGGGCGGATCAGCCTCAAAGGCAACCTGGTGCTCTACCTCTTTGGCACCCCGGGCCAGGATCGCTTCCACTTCATGTGGCACGAGCTCTCGAAGGGGGCGATCGGGGCCGTTGTCTTGGTCGACACGCGGCGCCTGGAAGCCTGCTTCCCGGCTGTCGACTTCTTCGAAAAGCAAGGCGTTCCCTTCCTGGTGGCCGTTAATACCTTCAACGGCGAGAAGCTCCATTCCTTGGACGAGGTCGCGACCGCCCTGGCAATCAATCCTTCGGTCCCCTTGCTCTACTGCGATGCCCGTCACCGCCTGCAAGTGCAGGGAGCTTTGGTGCAACTGGTCGAACACGCCTTGACCAGAGCGCTTGAGGGGGCCGCGGCGCCATGAGCCAGTGGCCGGCAGGGCGGGGCGAGGCCACCGACCTGACAGTCATCGATATCGATTCAATCCACCGTGACCTGGAGGAAACGCGGGCGCGGCTGGCCGAAGCGGAGTGGGCCCTGGCTCGACTGGCGTCGTCGGAGGGGCCGCTTGAGGCCCGGCTCCAAGACATGCTTGCGGCGGCTCGCGATGAGGCGGCTCAGATCAAGGCCGAAGCCCGCCAGCAGGCCGAGAGCCTGGTCCGGGAAGCCGAGCGGCTGCGGGCGATGGCCGAGCAGGCGGCGGCCGGGGGGAGCGAGCAGGCCAAGAAGCAAATCGCCCAAAAGGTGAGCGAGATGGTGGCCAACGCCGACCAGCTCCGTATCAACTCGGAACGGCGGGCGGCACAAATCATCAAAGAGGCTCAAGAGCGGGTAGCGCCGACGCAGGCGCGCACCGATGAGCTGGTGCGCTTGATCGCTCGCCAGGAAGCAGAGCTCAGCGAGCTACATGCGATGGTGAAAGAAGCCCGCCACAAAGCCGACTCCATCATTCGCCACGCCCAGGTGGAAGCGACAGCCCGGGTGGAGGAGCTGAGTGAACGAGCTCGGCAGCGCCTCGAGGCCGCCCGGCTCGAAGCTGAGCGAATTGTCGCCGCCGCCCACGAACGCGCCCAGCGGATCAGTCCGACATGAAGAAACGGCCCGGAGGGCCGGGCCGCTTCTTCTGGTTCTAGCTGGCTGAGACTTCTCTAGTCACCGTCGGGCGGGTTGCTGCCGCCGGTGGCGACAAAGCTCACGCAATCACCCTGGTTCTTGAAGACCCCGAAGGTGACCCATCCGCCCTTCTTGCACTGATCCGTGGAGCTAAGACCGGCGATCAATGTCGTAGTGGTGGTAGGGGCAGTGGTCGTAGTAGTAGTCGTCGTCGTTGTGGTCGTTGTGGTCGTTGTGGTCGTGGTGGTCGTGGGCGCCGCGGTCGTGGTTGGCGCACCCGTGGTAGTGGTCGGCGCATTGGGGCCGTTGGGCAGGTTGCGTCCGCCGGTCACGACATAACTCACGCAATCACCTTGGTTCTTGAACACACCGCTGAAATCCTGCCAGCCCCCTTGCTTGCAGTCATCGGCGTCGTCGAGGCCGGGGATTGTCAAAGCCAGGTTGCTTTGCAGCCCGGGCTGCGAGAGCGCCATCGGCGCGAAGGCGATCAGCGAAATCAGTACTCCCAGGCCGACAACGGCGGCTCGCGATCGGCGGATGTTCTCCAAGAGTTGTTTCATGCAACAACCTTTCCCTCGGGATCCCGAAAAAGTGGCGGGATCTCTTCCACTCTCCGTGGCCAAGGTTAGCGGTCCCGGCCGCGTCCCAAAAGGGCACTCAGGCCTATCAAGCTACGCTTGATCAATGCCTCCAAATCCGGGCTCTCGCATACCCGAAAAGCCTGTTCTCGAGGGTCTCGAGGACAAATGGCAGCCCATTTGGGAGGAGCGAGGCCTGTTTCGTTTCGATCGCTCGAGGACCCGGGAGGAAGTCTTTTCGATCGACACCCCCCCACCCACGGTGAGCGGCCACCTACACCCGGGTCACATGTTTTCGTACACCCACACCGACCTCATCGCTCGCTATCAGCGAATGCGGGGTAAGGAGGTCTTCTATCCGATGGGCTGGGACGACAACGGGCTCAACGTCGAGCGTCGCGTCCAGCTCATGACCGGGACCATCGTCGACCCCAGCTTGCCTTATGACCCCGACTTCGTCCCTCCCTCGGAGGCTCCCAAGCGACCGATCCCGATTTCGCGACCCAACTTTCTCGAACTCTGCGAGAGGGTTGTGCCCGAGCTCGAGGCCGGATACCACCAGCTCTGGTCGCGACTCGGCCTCTCGGTTGATTGGTCGTTGACCTATACGACCATCGGCAGTCATGCCACCCGGGTCTCGCAGATCGCCTTCTTGGGGATGGCGAAGAGGGATCTCGCCTATCGCGCCGCGGCGCCGACCCTCTGGGATGTAGACATGAAGACCGCCGTGGCCCAGGCTGAGCTCGAAGACCGGGAGGTGCCTTCGGACTACCGGCGGATCGTCTTTCAGGGTCCGGAGGGACAGCAGCTCCACGTCGATACCACTCGACCCGAGTTGCTGCCGGCCTGTGTGGCCCTGGTTGCCCATCCCGACGATGCCAGGTACCAGGACCTGTTCGGACAGCAGGCGGTGACTCCGCTCTTCGGGGTGAGGGTGCCAATCGTTTCCCACGACCTGGGCGATCCCGAAAAGGGGACCGGTCTGGCGATGATCTGTACCTTCGGCGATACGACTGACGTCATCTGGTGGCGGGAGCTCTCTTTGCCCCTACGGGCTCTGGTACAGCGGGACGGGACCCTGAGGTCGATCAAGTGGGGGGCTCCGGGCTTTGAGAGCGACGATCCGACCACTGCTCAGAAGGCCTACGACGTCATCTCCGGTAGGAGCACCAAACAGGCGCGGGGATTGCTGATCGAACAGCTCGAGCAGGCTGGGAAGCTGGTCGGCGACCCGCGTCCGATCACTCACCCCGTCAAATTCTGGGAGAACGGAGTTCGACCCCTCGAGATCGTTACTTCCAATCAGTGGTTCATCCGCTATCCCGACCGCGAGCAGCTGCTCAAGCGGGGTAAGGAACTGAATTGGTACCCAGACTTCATGCGGGTCAGGTATGAAAACTGGGTAAACGGATTGATCGGAGACTGGAACATCACCCGCCAACGATTTTTCGGAGTGCCCTTCCCGGTCTGGTATCCGATCGACGCCGCAGGCGAAGTTGATTTCCTTTCCCCAATCCTGGCCAGCGAGGACATGGTTCCGGTCGATCCCACCACCGCTGCTCCGCCCGGGTTCGAGGAATCGGCGCGTAATCAACCAAATGGGTTCGCCGCCGATCCCGACGTGATGGACACCTGGGCCACTTCCTCGCTGTCGCCCCAGATCGTCTGTGGGTGGAGCACTGATCCCGATCTCTTTGGTCGCACCTTTCCCATGGACCTGCGGCCGCAGGCGCACGAGATCATTCGCACCTGGCTCTTCAGCACCGTGGTCCGTTCCCACTACGAGTTCGACTCCTTGCCCTGGGCCAATGCTGCGATCTCGGGGTTCGTGGTTGATCCCGATCGAAAGAAGCTGTCCAAGTCAGCCGCCAACGCGGCCGACGATCCGATGACGATGCTGGCGACTTACGGCGTGGATGCAATTCGCTATTGGGCGGCGCAAGGAAGACCCGGGATCGACATGGTCTTCGACGAAGGGCAGCTCAAGATCGGCCGGCGGCTCGCCACCAAG
>DATEDN010000122.1:0-1396 GCA_035281645.1 Acidimicrobiia bacterium
CACTGCAGACGTCACCGAAGAATCCTCTGCTGACAATTCCATGACGGAAACTCCAACTACGACCGAGCCGGCTCGCACAACATCATCGCCCACCACAACCTCGTCTCCGACAGCTACTAACACGCCGATCACCACTACCACGGCCCCTACAACCACTACGGCACCGACCACCACTGCCGCACCTGCCACGACTACCACCGCAGCGCCGACGACCGCGCCTACGACAACCACCACCCTGCCGACGACGACGACCGCCACCTCGCCGACGACGACGACGACCACCACCTCGCCGACAACGACGACCACCATCGAGGCAGAGGTTTGGACGCAAATCGTCGTCTCTTCAGCGGGCGGTTCGATCGTGGTCTCGTATCGACCCGGGGAAGTGCGACTCGATGCTGCATCCCCGGCCCCGACGTTCCTCCTGGAAGTGGTCATAGAGGATCCAAAACAGGTCCAGGTTCAATTCGAGGGCGATGACGTCACCTACACCCTGGAAGCCAAATGGGAGAAGGGTGAATTGGTCACCGATGTCGATGCGAGTGGGCCCGGCGCCGACTAACCCCTTCTCCCCCTCAGACTTGATATTTCCTTGATTGCGGGCTGAGGCACCTCTGAGGCGGGATGCCGAACACTGACCCTCTAGACCAAAGGAGGGTCAAGCATGAAGTATCGAATTCCTCTAGCAGCGGCAGCCGTGACTGCGGTGCTCCTCGCCACCGGCCTCGCCTGGGCCAACGGCTCCGACGACTCGAGCCCGAGCTCGTCGACGACCAGCTCCACATCCACCAGTTCCACTGCTACCAGCTCCACCAGTCCGGCGGTGATCACCGCGACCGCGCCGGCTCCGACCAACCCTGTCGTTGCGACGACGGCTTCGACTACGGCCGCCCGGCAAAGCTCCGCGGCATCGATCCCGGACGGCACCAGCCAGACCTTTGTGGTTGGGGATGCAGGGACAGTCCTGCTCGGTCGGAGCGGCGGTTCCCTTCAGATCATCGCTGCCACTCCGAATGCCGGATGGGCCTCGGAGGTCGAGGTGGCTTCCGGCCGGGAAGTCGAGGGTGACTTCCGAAATGGCACCTTGCGGGTCAAATACAACTTCGAACTCGAGGACGGGACGGTTCGGGTCCGGATCGAAAATCGCAACGACGACGCCGACGGAGATGATGACGGCGTAATCGATGACGACCGGCGAGGCCACGATGATGACGACAACAGCGGGCCGGGTTCGGGTAGCGACGATGACAATTCCGGATCCGGCCATGACGACGATGGGGACGATGACAACAGTGGCTCTGGTAGCGGAGGCTCAGACGACAACGACTGACTGAGATGCAACCTGAGAAACGGCCCCATCATTGGGGCCCGTTTCTCATTTCACCAAGGGAAGACT
>DATEDN010000123.1:0-11621 GCA_035281645.1 Acidimicrobiia bacterium
TGGAGGGGGCCTCCGATCGCAGCCGGTCGGCGATGGATTTCCTCGAGCCGATCGGCTTCGAGCTGTACGGCCAACCGACCGAGAGATTCAAGGCTGCCATGGGCGACATGGCGAGTCTGCTTCGAATCGAGCCGACCCACAAAGCCGGCTTCGACCGGCTCTGAACCTCTCATGCAGGCGTCCGAACCCATCCGGCAGGCGATGTACAGCTTCTTCGACCGGCTTTCTGCCGGTGACGTTTCTGCGTTCTATGAATTGGTCGAGGTGGGTGAAGCCACTTTGGTGGTTGGTACAGCTCCCGGCGAATTCGTCACAGAGGAAGAGCGGCTGCGATTCGGCTTCGAGCTCGAGGGGCTTTCGCTGAGCCCTGGCCGTGATCACGGCTCGTGGTCCGAGGGCGACCTGGGTTGGTATGTCGGCGAGCCTGTCGTGACGCTGCCCGACGGCACCAAACAAGCGTGGCGGATGACAACCGTCTGGCATCAGGCTGACGGGGCCTGGCGCCTCGTCCACATGCACGCCTCGGTTGCTGTACCTGACGAGTCGGTCAACGAGCTTCAAGCCGAGTGGGGGACATCCCCGGACACGGTTAGTTGAGCCGATCCGGGGGCTAACGGATTGTCATGAAGTCTGCTTCCTCGCAGACATCAACCATGGCCCGAATGTCGTCGTAGTCGGAAGCTTGCATGGGAACCCACTTCTCGACCAAGCCGAGGTCCAGGATGTTTCGTCCTTGCTCTGTTTCGTGAAACCCGACCATGACCTTGGTCACCGCTTCGCGGAACTCCCTGTCGAAGCGTTTGGACACCGCCATCGGCTGGATCGTTGAGGGTCCCAGGGAGTCGATGACCTTGATGTTCTGGGTCACCTCGGGGTGGTCCCGCATCTCGATCGCCAACACCTGGGAGTCGATCGCCGAGGCGTCAACCCGCCCGTCAGCCACCATCCGCACCGACTCCTCGTGGAAGCCAGCGTCGATCACCTCTGAAAAGAAGCCACCGGTCTCTCCGATCGAGACGAGGTGGAAGCGGGTGATTCCGTAGCCGGATTGGGAGAGCGGCTCGTTGAACGACCACGACCTTCCTCTCAGATCGAGGAACGATCTCGCGTCGCGATCTCGGTGAACGATGACGTCAGAGAAGTAGATCGGTTTGCCGAAGTACCTATCACCGCGCAGAACTGGGGCGGCGATGGGCTCGGCGGGAGATATTCCCTGCCGTTCGAACATGATGTAAGGAAGGCTGCAGACGAAGCAGATGTCGTTTACGTCCTTTTGGCAGTTCTCGTAGTCGGTCTCGACCACCAGCTCGGTGCTCATCCCCAAGGCATCCCCCACCGCGTCTGCGATCCCTTGATAGACGCGCAGCATGTTGGGAGCGAGAAAAGTCCCAAACCGGAGATCGGCCATCGTTCGTTCAGCCCAAGCGGGAGGTTCGGATCGCCGCCAGCACCCGGTCGGGCGTGGCCGGGAGCTTTCGGATCCCGACGCCGATGGCATCACGCAGGGCGTTGAGAATGGAAGGGGCGGTGGGGATCAGGGAATGCTCGCCGATCCCCTTGGCCCCATAGGGCCCGCGGGGGTCGTTTGATTCCACCAGGATGCTGACCACCTCGGGGACGTCACCGATGGTGGGAATGAGATAGTCATGGAGGTTCTCGGTTCGCCCCGGGATGTACTCCTCCATCAAAGCGAGACCGATTCCCTGGGCGATACCGCCTTCGATCTGGCCTTCCAAGAGACCGGGATTCACCGCCCGGCCGACGTCGTGGGCGGCGGTGATCTTCAAAAGACGAACGGTCCCTAGCTCCAGATCGACTTCCAATTCGGTGAGCTGGGCGCCGAATCCAAAGATGGCATACGGTTCGCCCTGGCCCTTGTCGTCCAGGGGAGTGGTGGGGGGATCGTAAGTGGCCACCGCCACCGCCACCAGGTCTCCTTCCACCGCCGGGAGTGCGTTGAGATCGACTGCCTTGACCTCCCCGCGATCGTGGATCAGGAAACGCGCCCCGTCGACTTCGAACGACGACTCCTCCGATGCCCCGACCCACGCTAGCAACTGCTTCCGCAATGATTGGCCGGCGGCAAAGGCGGCGTTGCCGCTGACGTAGGTTTGTCGGGAGGCCGAGGTCTTGCCGGCATCGGGGGTGGTGTCGGTGTCGGCCCCGATCCGGATCACCGCCTCGAGCGGCACCCCCACCGCGTCGGCGCAGATCTGGCTGATGACGGTGTTGGCTCCCTGGCCGATGTCGACTGCCCCCTGAAAGAGAACCACTCGTCCCTTCCGATTAAGGCCCACCTTGATCGTGGAGGGATTGGGTAGAGCGGTGTTTCCGCATCCATACCAAAGGCCCGCCACTCCCACCCCGCGGCGTTTGCCGTCGGTACCTTCGTTGAATGACGCCGCCTCGGCGCGAGCGCTAATCCAGGCGGGCCTCAGAGCCTCGAGGCAATCGACATAACCCACTCCGGCTTCGAATACCTGACCGGTGACCGTGGGCTGTCGAGCAGTGAGGGCGTTGCGGAGCCTGAACTCGAGCCGGTCGATGCCGACCACATCGGCCACCTCGTCGAAGAGGCATTCCTGGGCGATCGCCGCCTGCGGAACCCCAAAGCCACGAAAGGCGCCTGAAGGCGGGCAATTAGTGTGCACCGCCGCCGTTCGGGCCCGGTAGGCCTCGTACACGTAGGGGCCGCCGGCGTGGACCGGGACCCGATTGGCGACGGTCGGCCCCCATGAGGAGTAGGCGCCGGTGTTGAAGCTGGCCTCGAAGTCCATGGCCACCAACTTTCCCTCCCCCGACGCCCCCACTCGGATCTTCATCTGCGCCGGGTGGCGTTTGGTGGTCGACATCATCGACTCCGGTCGGGTGTAGGTCATCCGCACCGGTCGTTCGAGACGCCAAGCGGCGAGGGCGAGAAAAGGTTGCAGTGAGATGTCGAGCTTTCCCCCGAACCCGCCTCCCACCGCGGTGGGAACGATCCGTACCTGCGAGGGATCGAGGGCGAGGATCTCCGCCACCTCGATCAGATCCATGTGCGGCGTCTGCGTCGTGACATGAACCTCGAGGCGGTCTCCCACCCGGCGGGCAAACCCGGCCTCCGGTTCGATATAGGCATGTTCGATGAACCCGGTGACGAATTCGGCTTCGACAATCGTCTCGGCTCTTTCGAAAGCCGCCTCCAAGTCACCCCGCTCGACCAGGCCCCGGATCAAGACATTCCGATCACGGCTGGGATGGAGGAGAGCAGCACCGTCGGCCAACGCCTCCTCGGGCGTCATCAGGGGAACCAGCTCCCGCCAGGTGACCGGGAAATCCGTCAAGTCAAGAGCCTCCATCGCCTCAGGCTCACCCACCACCAGCGCCACCGACTCTCCCCGATAGCGGGCTTCTCCTTGGGCGAAAACCGGCTGGTCGGCGAGGGGGGCGATTACCCCGAACCAGTTCCGACCCGGGATGTCTTTGGCAGTGAAAACCGCCGCGACGCCCACATGCTCTTCGATGAAGGCATCGAGGTCGCCAAACTCGAAAGCCGCCCGGGGATAGGGGCAACGTATGACTCGTCCGAGCAGGGCGTCCGAGGGAAAGCCGTCGGCTCCGAAAACGTCGGTGCCCCTCACCTTGGGGACGCCGTCAACGCGCGGGACTCGCTGGCCCACCGCCTTTCCCTCGGGAGCGCGCACCGGTTCCTCGTCGAAGGTGGGAGTGGCCACGACCGCGTCGATGATCTTGCGATAGCCGGTGCACCGGCACAGCACCCCGCCGAGTCCGTCCTTCACCGCTCGCTCATCCGGGGTCGGATTGGTGGCCAAAAGTCCGGCCGCCGCCACCAGCATCCCCGGCGTACAGATCCCGCACTGGGCAGCGCCGTGATGGAGGAACGATCGCTGCAGGCGCTCTATTCGACCCGAGGCGTCGAGACCCTCCAGAGTCATCACCTCGTGGCCTTCGAGCCGGCCGATCGGAACCGTGCAGCTATTGACCACCTCGTTGTCGAGGAGGATCGAGCACGCGCCACAGTCCCCGGCTTCACAGCCGACCTTGGTGGCGGTCATGCCGAGGTCATCGCGCAAGACATCACTGAGTCGACGCAGCGGGGGCGCGTCGACTCCGACCGATTGCCCGTTGACCAGAAGCTTGATCATCCGCCCGACTCCGCAAGACGGCGCAAAGAGCGCCGGATCAGCGCCAGCGCCGCCTCGAGGCGATAGTCGGCTGTGGCTCGCACGTCGTCGATCGGAGCCAGTACATCGAGATGTTGCCTCGCCGGGAGATGCTGCAAGCGGTCGTCCTTGTGCCTCCCTCTCAGCTCCGACTCGAGATCGGTCAGCCGCTGGGCCACCGGCGAACACGCGCCCACCGCTACCCGGGCGTCGATGATGGTGCCATCAGCCCCGATCGCAATCACGGTTGCCACCATCACGATCGAGATGACGAGATAGCTCCGCGATCCAAGCTTCTGGAAGTCGGAGAAGGCCTCCTCCGGGGCGCGGGGAACGATCACCGCGGTGACCAGCTCACCGGGTCGGAGAGCGGTCTGTCGGTATCCGGTGAGGAACCCCGCCAACGGGACCACCCGTTGGCCGCCCTGAGAGCTCAGCTCCACCGCGGCATCGAGGGTCAAGAGCGGAGGAATGCCGTCGGCGGCCGGGGAGGCATTGCAGAGGTTGCCGGCGATGGTGCCGGCGTTCTGGACCTGGATGCCGCCCACTTCCGAGGCCGCGAGGCGGAGCCCGTCGAAGGCGCGAGGGAGGTCTGCCTCCCTGATGTCGGCCCAGCGGGTGAGAGCACCGATCCGATAGGAGTCGTCCGTCTTGGTGATGCCCCGGAGCTCGTCCAGCTTCGAAATGTCGAGCACCGGCTCGGTCAGCGGACGTCCCACCCGAGATGGGTAGAAGTCGGTTCCGCCCGCCAGGACCGTCCACTTTCCATCGTTAAAAGCCGCCAGTGCGTCCTGGAGGTCAGTTGGTGCCAAATAATTCACCGAGCGCCCATTCTGGTCGGGGCGATGATCACGGTTCTTTGACACCTGTCAAGACGATGGCTAGAACGGATCGATGGCTCCGAGAGGGAGCCTCCACGTCCGCGGGAAGGACCGAGTCCACCTCTCAGACGGTTCGGAGTCGGCTTTGACGATCTCCTTTCGGCCTGGGAGCGGACGGCAGGCAGAGGAGAGGAGATTTTCATGCCCGACCTTCCCGCCCGACCCGACCTCGACCAGCTCCGCCACCAGGCCAAGGATTTACTGACGGCGGCCCGCAAAGGTGACGTCTCAGCCCAGAACCGATTGCGAGATGTCTCGCCCGACGTCACGCTGGCAGCAGCACAACTGGCGCTGGCGCGTAAGTACGGCTTTGCCAGCTGGCCGAAGATGAAGCGAGAAGTGGAACGCCGTCAAATCCTCGATGACCGCGATTTGGTAGGTCTGCACCAGCTACTCGCCGAGGACATGTCGCTGGCGACGACTCAGATGGAGCATTGGCGCGACCATCCCCAGGGCGCCTCCCCACTCGGCTATCTAGCCATGCTTCCCTTCGATACCGCCCGCGGGATTTGGCGGAAGGCTCCCGGCACCGGAGCGCTGGCCCGGGTGCTGATCGCGGCCGGAGCCGCAGTCGACGGCGATCCCGGAGCCTCGGAGACCCCGCTCATCACCGCTGCCAGCTACGGCGATGCCGAAGTCGCCCAGGTTTTGGTCGAAGCCGGTGCCAACCTCGAGGCTCGCTCGTCCGCCAATTCCGGAGGAGTCCCGGGAGGAACTGCCCTCCTCCATGCCGCCGTGTTCGGGATGACCGAAGTGGTCGACCTTCTCATCGCCGCCGGGGCAGCAGTGGATGGCATCGAAGTGGCGGCCGCCGCCGGAGACATAACAATCTTTCTTGACAACGCCCCGCCGGATGCTCGGATCCGGGCGCTGGTGATGGCGGCCACCCACGAACGACTCGAGGTCATCGACCAGCTGATCGCCGCCGGCACCTCGGTGGATGCAGTCGACGAAGCCTTCGGAGGTCATCCGTTGCGGGAGGCAGCCGCCCATGGCCGTCTCGGGAGCGTCGAACGGCTCTTGGCCCACGGGGCGGACCCCAACCTGGAGGATGGAGACGGGCGCAAGCCCCTTCACTATGTCCGTCGCGGGCGAGCTGGCAACGCGGAGACCGAGCGATTCGATCAGGTCGAAGCCCTTCTGGCACCGCTTACCCGCGCTGGTTGAATCGGTCGCTACTGCCTCTTAGTCAGGCGCGGTCAAGCGCCAGACCTTGCTCATTGGCAGCGAGCCGATCCAGAGCGCCCCTCCGGCACGGGTAACGCATCCGCCGCCGATGCGGGCCTGGGACTGGAAAGACTCGGCGACTTGGCTTGTATCTGCGTCGATCCGCACCAAATGAACGTCCGAGCCTCGGACCCAGACCTGGTCGTCTTCAACCAGCAGGCAACCCAGACTCAAGTCGGGTGAACCAGGGACAGTACCGAGCTGTCCGTCAGCCTTGATCCAGCCGACTCCCCCTTCATCGTGGGGAAATTCCATCCAAACTCTGTCGGAACCTCCGCTCAGAATGCCCACCTCGACATCGTTGATCTGTGTTGTGACCGAGTAGCCCTCCTGGTCAATAACCGACACGGACCGGATGTCGGGGCAGGAAACGAATGCGTTCCCTCCGGAGAGAGCAACCTGCTCGCAGGTGCCTTGAAGCTCAACGCGACCGAGTTCAGAGCCAGCGAAATCTAGGTGTACGAGCGCGGTCCCCTCTCGTGTCAGCATCCACAGCCCCCGATCGTCGATCGGAATCGGACCTTGAGGCCAAGACATCTCGAAGTTGATCTCGCTCAGAACTTCGCCTGTTTGGGAGTCGATTTCCAGCACTTTGTCAAGGTCGCAAACCCAAACCTTCCCGTCGTGGGCAGCGAGGCCGTGGCAGCCGGAATTACTCCGATCCACTGTCAAGACGATTTCGTTGCTTTCGATGTCGATGGCCTTCAACGCGAAGACGGAGGCGTCGTCTTCAAACTCGGGTTCCGACAAGATCCATACCTTGTCTTCCGACGCCACCATCCAATCGGGATTCTCAACTTCAACCTCTGCCACCGTTATCGACTCAATGGTCGGGACCACGGCTTCCGCCGGGGTCGTCGTTGGCTGTGACGGGCTGCCACATGCCATCAAGAGAAAGAGAAGGCCCCACGTTGTGAATCGCTTCAACGGTGGGCCTGATCACTTGGGCGGGCAACTATTCGCGTCGGCCGTTCGACGGCTGGTCGGGAATCACGCCCAACTGCCGCATCAGGGTGAGATCGTCTCGCACTGCCCATCGTTCCTTTGCCTTTCCGTCCTCGTAACGCAGAATCTGAATATAAGGCTGGCGGACCTCGCGACCGGTGGCCGGGATGCCCATAAGGTCTCCGGTTTGTCTTCCATGGAGGGTGCAATGCACAACCACGGTGTCGCCTTCACCGACCATCTGGTGGATTTCCCAGCGGAGATCGCTGAATACCGAATGGAGCCAGTGCATGGTCCGAGTGACGTCTGCCAAGCCCTGGGGGGAGCCCGGGGGTGAGCTGTGATCGAAGACGTCGTCGTGCACCAGGTCGGCCACTCCGGCTTCGTCCTCCTGAGGGAAGACCTCCTCGAAGAACCGACGGGTCTTCTCCTTGAGCGTTGTGCTGTTTTCTGACATCCTCTGCCCTTTCCCTCCCGGAGGAGTGATTGCCGCCCACTAGATTATGTGGAACGGTACTGTATTGAATTCATGAGTATTCCATCGAAATCGAATCCTGTCAAGCGGGCCTATCGGTCTGAGCGCAGAGAGCAACAGGCGTCGGCAACCCGGCGCGACATCGTCGCCGCCGCGCAGTTGTTGTTCGAGCGAGATGGCTACGCGGCCACGACCATGACCTCGATCGCCGCCGAGGCCGGAGTGGCGGTAGAGACGATCTATCGAAGTTTCGAGGGGAAAGCGGGCCTGATCGAAGCAGTGGTTGAGGCGGCGGTGGCGGGTGGTGCCGAACGAGCCGAGCGTGCCGTTGAGGACCGACCGGCGATCAGGAAAGTCATCGACGAGCCCGACCCGCGGCGAAAGCTCGAGCTCTACGCCGCTACCCAACCGGGGATCCAGCAACGGTCGGCACCATTGCTGAGGGCACTCCGGGCAGGAGCTTCGACCGACCCCGGTCTTGGAGAGGTGTTGGCGCGCCTAGAGAATCAGCGGCTCGAGGGTTTGGGTCGGTTTGCCCAGCACCTCAAGGACAGCGGCGCTCTGCGACGAGGTCTTTCCGTCGAGGCGGCCCGCGATCTGATCTGGACGATCAACTCGCAGGTCCTTTTCGATCTACTGGTCCTGGAACGGGGATGGTCGCTCGAACGCTACGAGAAGTGGATCGCCTCGATGATGATTCGATCTCTTCTTGCGCCCGACCCAGGGTAGATAGGGACGTGGAGCAGCCCTATCTACCCTGGGTCGCGTAGATGGCCGAGCTATCTGGCTCCGACCCCAAAGAGGACCTTCATCGTTATCTGCGGGTGGCACGTGAAGCCCTCCTGTGGAAACTGGAAGGCACCTCGGAGTACGACGCCCGCAGGCCCCTGACCGGGACCGGGACCAACCTGTTGGGGCTGGTCAAACACGTCGGCACTATCGCCTCCGAGTATTTCGGATTGGTATTCGGACGTCCATTCGAGGAAACCCTGCCCTGGGCCGAGGAGGGAGCAGAAGCTAACGCTGACATGTGGGCAACCGCCGAAGAGTCGCGCCAGCAGATCCTCGACTTGTACCAAAGGATCTGGGAACACGCCGATGCGACCATCTCCGCCCTCCCCCTCGACGCCCCCGGGAGGGTGCCATGGTGGGGCAAGCGCGGCCAGGTCACGCTGCATCGGATCCTCGTCCACGTGCTCGCCGAGATCAACCGCCATACCGGGCACGCCGACATCGTCCGCGAAATGATCGACGGGTCGGTCGGATTCCGGAACGGCAACGACAACTTGCCGACCGCGGACCAAGCCTGGTGGACGGCTTACCGAGACCGGCTCGAACAGGTGGCTCAGAAGGTGGGCACTCCTCCAGGCTGAACCACCACTTCTTGCGTAAATCTCGTCACGTCTACGTGACGAGATTTACGCAAGAATGAAAAGATGGAGATTCGAAAGCTGGTCACCACAGTCGATGAGGTCCGCTTGGAAGCCGGGCGGCCGGTCGACCCCCCAATTCGGCGAGTGATCGCAGCCGCGGTCCTCCAAAACCCTCATGCTGGCCGGTACGTGGCGGACCTCGATGACTTGATCGAAGCGTCGGTGGAGCTTTCCGATCTTCTCTCACGTGCTGCGGTGGCTCAACTCGACCACAAGCCAGTCCACAGCTACGGAAAAGGCGCCATCGTCGGTAGCCGCGGGGAGTTGGAGCACGCGGCCGCCCTCCTCCATCCCAAGTTCGGCACTCCGTTGCGGGAGGCGAGCGGCGGGGGGAAGGCGATCATTCCCTCCGCCAAGAAACGAGGTGGGCCGGGCACGCCTCTCGACATCCCCCTCCATTACAAGGACGCCGCTTTCGTCCGCAGCCACTTCGACGCCATCGAGTTGCGGATCGTCGACGCCCCCACCGATGACGAAATAGTGCTGGCGGTGGCGGTGACCGACGGGGGACGGCCTCATCCCCGAGTTGGCGGACTCAAGGTGGAAGAGATCGTGGGCGAGGACGGGCTTCGTTGAGCGATCTGTACATCCGCAACATTGGCACCATCGTCAGCGGCGACCTCGAAAGTCCCGTTGCTAGCGGCGATGCGATCGTGGTCCGTGACGGAAAGATCGCCTATGTCGGCGCCGACGCCGATTCGACTGCTGACGGAATCAAGAAAGTGATCGACGCCGCCGGCGCCACGGTCATCCCCGGTCTGTGCGACAGCCATGTCCACCCGGTGGTGGGCGACTACACCCCCCGCCAACGCCAGGCGGACTTCATCGACTCCTGTCTCCACGGCGGGGTGACAACCATGATTTCGGCGGGCGAGCCTCACACTCCCGGCAGGCCGACGGATCCCGCAGGTGTGAAGGCTCTCACCATCCTCGCCCACAAGTCGTTCGCCAAGCTCCGTCCTTCAGGGGTCAAGGTGCACGCCGGAGCCGTGATGCTCGAAGATGGATTGACCGAGAGCGATTTCGAGGAAATGGCCGCGGCCGGCATTCGCCTTGTGGCCGAGATCGGGATCTCGGGGGTGAAGGATCCTGAGGTTGCCGCCACCATGGCTCGTTGGGCTCAGGCCCGGGGTATGAAGGTGATGGTCCACACGGGCGGTGCCTCCATCCCCGGGAGCGGAGTCATCGGAGCCGACTTCGTCGTCGCAGTCCAACCCGACGTGGCCGGTCACACCAACGGTGGCCCCACCGCCTTGTCCCTCGACGATGTCGAGCGAATCCTGGACGAGACCTCGGCTCGGGTCGAACTAGTGCATAACGGCAACGTTAAGGCCGCTGCCGACGTCGCACGATTGGTGGCGGGGCGAGGGGAGTTGGGGCGGCTCGTCATCGGGACCGACAGTCCCGCTGGCTCCGGGGTGCAGCCGCTCGGAATGCTGCGGGTCATGTCTTGGGTCGCCTCGCTGGCCGAGGTCGCCCCAGAAGCAACCGTGGCTCTGGCCACCGGCAACGTGGCCGACCTCCACGGCCTCGCCACCGGGGTGATCGAACTCGGAAGGGAGGCGGATTTGCTGATAGTCGACGCTCCCCAAGGTTCCCAGGCCAGCGATGCGCTCAGCGCGCTCGCCATCGGCGACACCCTCGCGGTGGCGACGGCGATCATCGATGGGGTACCGCGCTTCGAAAAAAGCCGCAACACTCCGCCCCCGTCTCGCTCGATCACGATTCCGATATGAGAGAAACTCAGACCACTTTCTCCGAGCACCGAATCTCCCGTCGGCTCGATTTCGATCCCGAAAGAAGCGCGGTGCTGGTGATCGACATGCTCAATGATTTTCTCGAGCCAGACGGAGCGATGCCGTTGCTCGAGGGCCGCCGCCTCTATGAGCCCATTCGGCGATTGTTGACAGCGGCCCGCGAGACCGGAACGAAGGTGATCTGGATCTGTGACGAGCATCTGCCGACCGATAGAGAATTCGAGAAGCGGTTGGTGCACTGTCTCAAGGGAAGCTGGGGTGCCGAGATCGTCGACGAGCTCGAGCCCAAGACCTCAGAGCTGCGTATTCCCAAGACCCGGTATTCCGGATTCTTTGAAACCGACCTCGACCAGCGACTCCGCCAGGAGGGCATCGATCACCTCATCCTCACCGGTGTCGTCACCAACATCTGCGTGCGTTCGACGGCCCACGACGCCTTTTTCCGGGACTACGGCGTCACTATCCCGGTGGAGTGTGTGGCAGCCACATCGGACCGGGAGCAGGAATCGACTCTTTACGATCTCGACACCCACTATGCCAACGTGACCTCGTTGGATGATGTAGTTGCACTTCTCGCGACGCGAGAAATGCAGGCATGATCACGCTCTGATCAGTCGAGCCAAAGCGCTTCCCAGCTTTGGATGACGGTTGAAGAGGCGGAGGTAATCGCTGTCCCGTCCGCGCCCCTTGGCCAGAACGACCTCGATCAATTCGGTCTTCTCGCTCTGGGTCCAATGATC
>DATEDN010000124.1:0-1147 GCA_035281645.1 Acidimicrobiia bacterium
CGCCATGACCGACTTCGTGATCCAGGTCGACAAGGCGTCGCACATGTTCATTACTGGACCCGATGTGATCAAAGCCGTCACCGGCGAGGAAGTGAGCATGGAGGACCTGGGCGGCGCTTACACCCATGCCACCACCTCCGGCGTCACCCACTTCGTCTTCCCCGATGGCGTCGCCGCCCTGGACGCAGTTCGCTACATGCTCTCTTTTCTCCCGCAGAACAATCTCGAGCTGCCGCCGTATTTCGCGCCCACCGATAGTCGCGATCGAATCGAGGACTCTCTCGACGCCATCATCCCCGACTCCTCAAACCAGCCTTATGACATGGTGACCTTGATTGAGGCGGTGGTAGACGACACCGAGTTCTTCCAGGTTCACGAGCACTGGGCCCGCAACCTGATCGTCGGCTTCGGGCGGCTCGACGGCCACGCGGTCGGGATCGTGGCCAATCAACCCGCCCACCTGGCCGGCACCCTCGACATCGAGGCGTCGGAAAAAGGGGCCCGCTTCGTGCGGTTCTGCGACTCCTTCAATATCCCACTCGTGGTTTTCGTCGACGTGCCCGGGTTCCTTCCCGGCGTCGCCCAGGAGCACGGCGGCATAATCCGTCACGGGGCCAAGCTTCTCTATGCCTTTTGTGAGACCACGGTGCCGCGGGTCAGCGTCATCACCCGCAAGGCGTATGGAGGCGCCTACCTGGTCATGAACGCACGCGGGATCCGAGCTGACCTGGTCTTCGCCTGGCCCTCGGCCGAGATCGCGGTGATGGGTGCCCAGGGGGCGGTCAACGTCATCTTTCGGCGGGAGTTGCAGGAGGCCTCGGACCCCCATCAGAGGAGAAGCGAGCTGATCTCGGACTACGAGGAACGCTTCAATAATCCCTACCGGGCGGCCGAGCTGGGCCTGGTCGACGAAGTGATTGAGCCCCGGGAAACCCGCGCCAAGCTCATTCGCGCACTCGACATGCTGAGGACCAAGCGTGAACACCTTCCCCAGAAGAAGCACGGAAACATGCCCCTTTGAGGGCTGGCTATGAACCGTCTACTTATCGCCAACCGCGGCGAGATCGCCGTCCGAGTCATCAGAACCGCAAAAGACATGGGGCTCCACACGATCGCCATCTATTCCGAGCTCGACCGCGACACCCTG
>DATEDN010000125.1:0-8114 GCA_035281645.1 Acidimicrobiia bacterium
TCGACGTCGGAGTAGTCGGCGAATTTCATGGCGCGGGCGATGGCGTGGTGACCGGCGACTTCGGCGATCTGGCGATGCATCTCGAGACCAACCCGGCGATAGGAAGGGTGGCCAGCGGGCTGAGTTCGCAGTTCGATCAGATGACAGGCCTGGCGGGCGTTCATCTCCATGACGAAGCGGATGTTGAAGCCGAACGGCACTACATATTGGGCAACGTCGGGCCCCAGCATGTCGCGGGTGCTCTCGTAGAGCTCCCCGGCCCTTTCCATGACCCGGTGAAAATCGAAAGCGAGGCCAACGTCTTCGATTTCGGAGGGGCACTGATAACCGAGGCGGGTACCGAGGCGTTGCCATTCGATCGTCATCAACCGATGCCGCTGCAGATCACGGAAGGCACCGAAGTCGCATAAGACGTCGAAGCGATAGGTGGTGCTCTCCAGGGCTCGCCCCGGTTTGTGACGGCGGTTCTGCCGATCGCCGAAGAGCGCAGCCAGCACCTGTGCTCGTTCATCGAAATCCATCTTCCTCGCGTAGGCGAGGAGATCGGCATCACTCAGCTCGGATCCAGCATAAAGAGCGGCAGCCGCCAGCTTCAATTCGCCATCGGGATCCCAGTCGGTCAACGTGACCTGCTCCTCGGCCTCGAAGGGCTCGATGAGATCTCCCTGCGGAGCCAGGTCCTCGAGGGCGCTCCGGGTCGAGGAGAGATATTCGGACCAGGCTCCGCCTCGATCGGGCAGGTCGACGCGGGTGAGGAAAGAGGGGATCACCTTTCGCAGCTCGGTGAGCATCATCGCCCCGTACGAGCGAACCTCGGCCAGGGGATGGGCGGCCATTCGGATCAGTGCCATCTCGTAGGCCTGTCCGCTGCCGTAGATGCCGACATTGGAGAGAGTCGAGGCGGGGAGCAAGCCTCGCACGGTGTCGCAAGCCTTGGCGCGGATTGTGGCGTTCCATACTCCGAGCGAGTCCTCGGCCTGACGCGGGAACCGCTCCTGAAAATACGAAATCATCTGCCGAACCATCGTCCGGTAAGTGTCGAAGGTCTCCTCCATAAACGCCCGGTATTCGGCCGCTAGCGGGGAGTTTTCGATCTCCTCCGGTACGAAGTAGCGGTAGCGATCGCCGAGGGGGGCGTCATAGGCGATGTATCGAGTGGATTGCTCGAGATAGGAAGCGAGACGTCCCCACTCGAGCACCTTGGTAAGGATGTTCGAGGCCTGCTCGCAAGCGAGGTGAACCCCGCCAAGCTGGGCGACCGAGTCATCGCCGTATTCGAAGAAGACCCTGCGATAAAGCCCTTCCGCCCGCTTCTGGTCGATCAGTGGATCGCGCCCGGTGTCGGCCCCAAAGGCATCTGCGATGGCATCGATCCCGGCGTCGGGATCGGCGACGAATTCGTCGAGGAAAAGGCGGCGGACCGATTTGGCCGACCGGGAGTAGCGGGCGAAGAGGGCACCCTTGACCACTTCGGGAAGGTTGATGAGCGCAAAGACCGGCTGGTCGACATTGGTGAAGAACCGCTTCAGGACCGTGATTTCGGCGGCTGTAAACGGCTCCTCGAAATACCCCACAGGACAGTCGAGTGTACCGAGCGATGCCGCTGCGGCCGGTAGCGTTATCGCATGATGGTGTGGGTCCGAGCCCTCTTGTTGCTGCTCGTGCTGCTGGCGATCGGACTGGCGGCGCTGCCGATCCTGGTCCTTCTCGATCTGCTGCGGGGAGGAACCGGTTACGGACTGTGCGAGGGTGGGCTCTCGGCCTGCCCCGAGCGCTATACGGCCGGCCCGGCGCTGGCGGTGTACCTGGTGATCTCGTTGATGGTGGTGGTAGCGCTGATCCGAATCGTCACCCACCTTTACCGGCGACTTCAGCGGCACCGAACCGGATAACCAACAAGATCGCCGCCATGATGAGGCCGGCACCCACCCAGCCCGCCACGGTCAATCGCTCACTGAGGACCACGGCCGCGGTCGCCACCGCGAAGGCGGGCTCGAGGGCCAAGAGGATGGCGGTGCGAGACGGGCTGATGATCGTTTGCGCCCATAACTGGAGGAGATAGCCGCCGATTGAAACCCCGAGGGCGGTGATCAGAATCGCCGGCAGCTGTCGGCGGCCGGGCAGCGGGATCCCCTCGATGGCGGCGGCAAGTGGAAAGGCGAGGATGCCGGTGATCAACAACTGCACGGCGGTGAAGGAGACCAGCGAGTGCCGGCTGGCCAGGCGGTCGAGGGCGATGATGTGCCCGGCGAAGGCGACCGCGGCCCCCACCGTCAAAAGGTCGCCGCGCACCAAAGAGGTTCCCGGTCGGTAGGTGAGGAATACCACCCCGACAAAGGCGAGGAGGGCGGCGGCTCCGACACCGAGGGAGGGGCTCCGGCGATAGAGCAGGGCCGCCAGCAGCGGCGTGATGATGATGAAAAGCCCGGTGATGAGCGCCGAGTTGGATGCCCCGGTGGTGACGAGACCGGCGGTCTGCAGGCTGTAGCCGACGAAGAGCAACGACCCCGCCACCGCCCCATCGCGCCACACCGCCTTTCCGCGCGCAGGCACGAACACCATCAGGGCTAATCCTCCAAGAAGGAAACGCCAGGTGACGAAGGAGATCGGGGGGAAACTCGCCACCGCATCCTTGATGACGACGAAAGTCGAGCCGAACAAGAAGGAGGCGGCGGCGATGGCCAGACCGGCCCGGGTGGTACGAGAGAGCAAGGGCCGGGAAGGCTAGGAGCCTCATACCATCGAGCCCTTGCCTCTCAAGCCACCACCTCCTCCGCCCACCCCGGCTGCTCGCCGGCGTGCCAACCGCATCCTGGCCTTGTTGAAGGAGCGGTATCCCGACATCGGCACCGCCCTCGACTATCAGGATCCTTGGCAGCTCTTGGTGGTGACCGTGATGTCAGCCCAGACCACCGACGAGAACGTCAACCGCATCAGCCCGGTGCTCTTCGCCCGCTTTCCCACCCCCGCCGATCTTGCGGCCGCCAACCCGGAGGAAGTCGAGCAGATCATCTTCTCGTCGGGCTTCTATCGCCAGAAGACGAAGTCGATCATCGCTCTCTCCAAGGACCTTGAAGAGAGGTTCGGAGGGGTGGTGCCCGATCGGCTCGAGGAGCTGGTGACCCTGCGCGGGGTCGGCCGTAAGACTGCCAGCGTGGTCTTGGCCGAGGCATTCGCCGCTCCCGCCATCGCAGTCGACACCCACGTCCGTCGGGTGGCTGGGCGCCTCGACCTCACGGCCAACAAGGACCCGGTAAAGATCGAAGCCGATCTGAAGGCGCTCTACCCACGCAAGTCCTGGTCGGGGATATCGATGCGCTTCATCCAGTTCGGACGCGACATCTGCGAGGCCCGCCGTCCCCGGTGCCCCGAGTGCGAGCTCAACCGCATCTGTCAGTGGCCGTTCAAGCGCATCTGATGCGAAGCATCGACCGCCGGATCTTTGCCCTAGCCATCCCGGCACTGGGTGCGCTCGCGGCTGAGCCCCTCCTCTCCCTGGCCGATACTTTCTTTGTTTCCCAGCTAGGCGCCAATGCCCTCGGAGCACTGGCCGTCAACGGAGCGGTCTTCGGCTTCGTCTTCGTCGTTTTCAACTTTCTCGCCTATGTCACCACCCCCATGGTGGCCCGAGCCCAGGGGGCGGGAGATCGAGAGCGGGCGAGTGAGGTGATTTCCTCGTCGCTGGTTCTCGCCATCGGCCTGGGAATCATGACGACCCTGATCTTGATCTTGTTCGCCCGTCCGATCCTGCTGCTGGTCCAGACCGGTCCCGAGGTGATGGCTCCGGCCCTCGATTATCTCCGCATCAAGGCGCTCGCCGCTCCCGCCGTGCTGGTGATCCTTGCCGGTCACGGGTCATTCCGCGGACTGGCCGACACGCGAACGCCGCTCCTGATAACGATCGTCATCAATGCTCTCAACGCCGTTATCGACCCCATCCTCATCTTCGGGCTGGACATGGGAGTGAGTGGGGCGGCACTCGGCTCGGTCGCCGCCCAGTTCGTCGGGGCGGGCGCATTCGTCGTCTATCTCAAGCGGCGCCTGGGGCTCCTGTCCTGGTCCGGTTTCACCAGCCTGCACAGCCTGCTTCGACCCGGCGCCCTCATCACTGCCCGGACGCTCTTTTTGGTATCGACTCTCTCGATTTCCACTGCGGCTGTGGCCCGAATCGGCGTCGACGCCCTCGCTGCCCATCAGATCCTTCGCGAGACCTGGTTCCTATCAGCGATGCTGGTCGACGGGCTCGCCATCGCCGCCCAGACCTTGGTGGCCGAGGCCATCGGCCGGGGTGATCGTGGGGGGGAAATCGATGTCATCAGGCGACTGCTCTGGTGGGGGAGCCTGATGGGAGTGGCAATGGCGGGACTGTGGTTGGTTTCGGGCCCTCCGCTTGCCGCGATCTTCGCCCCCACCGCGGCGGTGGCATCCGAGCTCGGCGGTGTCACCTCGGTGCTGGCGATCCTGGCGCTTCCGGCCGCATGGTTGTGGGTGCTCGACGGCGTCGTGCTTGGACAGCTTCGGCTGGCCCGGATGATGGCTTCGTCAGGTTTGGGCCTTCTTGCCACCGCTGGGCTTCTCATTGTCGTCATTGGGAGCGGGTGGGGTTTGGGCGCTGTCTGGTGGGCGATCGGTCTCATGATCCTGGCTCGGCTGCTGGTCCTCCTTCCCGGTGTCTTCCCAACGATCGAGGAGCAGGCCGCGGGTCTCGGGGAGACCCAGGGTCAGCAGAGCCGCCACTAGCACCGCCGAGCCCAGCAAAGCCATAGTGGCGCTCAGGCCCAGGCGATCGATCATCAGGCCTCCGCTGAGCAGCCCGATGGCGGAGCCAAGCGTCCCGACCCAGGTGAGAGCCGAACTGGCAGTGGCACGCTGTTCAGGGCGGAAAAGCTCGGCTCTATGGATCGAAGCGGCGGGAACGTAGGCGAAGGAACCGAATGAGGAAACGACCAACGCCGGGAACAGCAATGAGACCGATCCCAGGTTGTAGACGGCGACCCCGCCGCTGAGAATCGAGAGCAGAGCGAGGATTGTTGTCGGACGCCTTCCCCAGGTGTCCGCCAAGCGCCCGCCGAGAAAGAAGCCGACGGCGCCGACGGTCCCCCCGGAAAGAGTCAGCAGCACCGCCTCGCCCGAAGTCAGGCCCACTTGGTTGACCAGTCGTTCCGTGAGGAAGGCCAGACCAAGAGAAGAGAAAGCTGATGGGAGCAGCGAAGTCAGGGCGGCCACCAAAAAAACTGGGGTCTGCAGAAAGCCCGTGTCCACCCGGCGGGGCGGCAAGGTTCCTCGGTCCGTCGCTTCCCGTATGCGGTAGGCGAGAACGGGGAGCAGGACCAGGCCGGCCCCCGTGAGGAAATAGGGAATCCGCCAGTTGGCTTCGGCCAGTGGCAATCCAATCACGGCCAGCCCGGCCCCAAAACTCCCCGCCGCCCCATAGATCCCGACCCCATAGGCACGGATCCGGGGGGCGAGATGTTCGGCCAGCCAGACCACACCGAGAGTCGACAAACCCGAGGTGGCCCCTCTCACCAATCCTTGCGACAGACCGAACTGAATCGGGGACGTCACCAGTCCGCCGGCGGCGCTCGCCACCACCAGGAACGCATAAGCCGCCAGCAATGGTCGACGTCGGCCCGATCGGTCCGCCCAGATTGACAGCCCCACCGCCAGCAGGCTCCCCAGTCGTGCCCAGGCAAGGAGCGAGCTGATATCGGCCTGGCTGAGACCGAGCCCGGCTCGGGTGAACGGCAGTGTCGCCGCCGGCTGAGCCTGGGTGAACCCCTGGACGAACCCGACCAGCCACATCGTCACGGTGAGGGCGCGGTCGCTGGGGCCGAAACGAGCGGAGGGAAGGATGGGGTCGAGGAGCGGTTTCAACGGGGGCCTTCGGAGATGTCAGGTTCGAAAGGGCTCGTGCGAACATGGTCGCAGGTACCACGCCATGGCTGACGCTTCGCTCTTTCTGCAGTTGTTCATCGCCTTCGGAGGCGGTGTTCTTTCGTTTCTTTCTCCTTGTGTGTTGCCATTGGTTCCGGGCTATCTCTCGATGATGTCGGGCTATTCGGTCGCCTCGCTCGAAGAAGGAGCCGTATCGACAAGGCGGATGTCGTGGGTGATCGCCCTGTTCATCGCCGGATTCACGGTCGTCTTCGCGGCCTTCGGGGCGACGGCCACCTCATTGGGCCGTTTCCTCTCTGCTCACCTCCCGCTGGCGAGTCGCATCGCCGGGGGAGTGGTGCTCGTTTTTGGGTTCGTGATGATCGCCCTGGCAATCTCGGAACGGGGCTTGTTACGCCCTCTGAGTCGGGACTACCGGCCCCAGGTGCGCCCCTCCCGGCTCGGTGCGTTCGCCCCTCCGGTCATGGGAGCCGCCTTCGCTTTTGGGTGGACGCCTTGCATCGGTCCGATCCTCACGGTCGTCCTCGCCACCGCCGCAACCCGCGAGACATTGGGGGAGGGGGTTGCCCTCCTCGTGTCCTACTCGCTTGGCCTGGGGACGCCGTTCTTGCTTTCCGCTCTGGGTATGCACCGGCTCTTGCGTCGCACCCGGCCTTATCTCAAACCGATCAATATCGCTTCCGGCGCCCTACTGGCCCTCTTCGGGCTGGTGATGCTGACCGGCAATCTCAACCGGGTCTCCTCGGCCGTCACCGATGTCATCGTTCGGATCCCGTTTCTCGAGAATCTGGCGGAGATCTGATGATCTGTCATCCCAGTCGAGACGAATTCATGGCCCTAGCCAAGTCCTATCCGCTGGTGCCGGTATGGACGAAAGTACTGGCCGATCGGGAGACGCCGGTTTCCGCTTTCGAGAAACTGGTCGGGGCCGACCCCGGGTTCCTTCTCGAGTCGGTGGAGGGAGGCGAGAACTGGGCTCGCTGGTCCTTTATCGGCTGGGATCCCCTCTTCACGCTCACCTCCCGTGATGGGGAGGTCGACTCCCAACAGCAAATCAGCAGGGGTGACCCTTTGGGTGCTTTGGAAGAGTTGGTCAGTCGGGTTCGGGCCGCCGACCTTCCTGGTCTGCCACCCCTCCACTCGGGGTTGGTTGGGTACCTCGGCTATGACACCGTTCGCTACATCGAACATCTTCCCAGCCGTCCTCTCGACGACCGCGGACTGCCGGAGATGTCCTGGCAGGCGGTGGGATCGCTGGCGGCCTTCGACCGGGTCTCACAGTCTCTGACCCTGGTTCGGAACGTGCTGGTGGGCGACGATCTCGAAGCCGATTACGCGGCTGCGCTCGTCGAGCTCGAGAGGGCTACTAGTCGGCTGGGCCACTCCCGACCATATCGGGCGCTTCCCTTCGACCAGGGGCGTCGGGCCAGTATCAGTCATTCCTCGACAATGAGCCGGGCCGAGTTCGAAGCGGCGGTGCGTTCGGCCAAAGAGTCGATCGTGGCCGGTGACGCTTTTCAAATCGTGGTCTCGCAACGATTGGCGATGCCGTTCGACGGCGACCCCTTCATGGTCTATCGCTGGCTACGGGTGGTCAACCCCTCTCCGTACCTCTTCTTCTACCGAACGCCGGAGATCGCGGTGGCGGGATCCTCACCCGAGCTAATGACGCGGGTGCGGGAGGGACAGGTATTCAGCCGGCCCATCGCCGGGACCCGTCCCCGGGGAGAAAGCCCAGACCGCGACCTCGCTCTGGAAGAAGAGCTGAGGGCCGATCCCAAGGAGCGGGCGGAACATGTGATGCTGGTTGACCTCGCCCGTAACGATCTCGGGCGGGTCTGTGAGTTCGGCACGGTCGCCGTGGATGAACTGATGGTGGTGGAGCGTTACTCCCATGTGATGCATCTCGTCTCGGGCATCTCGGGGAAGCTGCGAGCCGGCGTCGGGCCGGTTGATGTGCTGCGGGCGACCTTTCCTCACGGCACCGTCTCGGGGGCGCCGAAAGTGGCGGCGATGGAGATCATCGACCGGCTGGAACCGGTGGCTCGGGGTCCGTACGCGGGTGCGCTGGGCTACATCGACTTCTCGGGCAACGTCGATACCGCCATCTGCCTGCGCACGGTGGTCATTTCCGGCGGCCAGGCCTGGGTTCAGGCAGGGGCGGGCATCGTCGCCGACTCGGATCCGGCCACCGAGTACGAGGAGACCATGAGCAAGGC
>DATEDN010000126.1:0-1113 GCA_035281645.1 Acidimicrobiia bacterium
GTAGTTGATGTCGAGCTCTCCGGCGAAGACCGGGTCTCCGGTGAAGGCGTCCCAGATCCAAAGAGGGATGCCATAACCGCAGTCAGGCAGGCGAACAATCGGGCCCAGACGGAATCCAAGGCCGTCCTCCTCGAACTCGTGGCAGGCACACAAAGGGAAAGCACCTCCTAAGGCAGAAGGCGACCCCCTTCGGGGGTCACTGTCCTTTCTGGGCAGTTTCTACCTCGCTTGTCAATCCCGCACAGCTGTTCGAGAATCTCCATGTAATGAACCGAGAAGATGGAGGTTGATCGATGCCGGTTATCCCGAGCGGTTACTGCCAGGCGAACCTGCGCTTTGGAGGAGCTGCGGCGCCTCTGGGCAGCGAAATCACAATGGGATTCGAGGTCGTGGACTTCGGCACGGAGTCACCAGAAGACGTTGCGAACACGATTGCGGATGCGTACACGCCCAACGTGATGACCAGGTTGGCGAGCACGTTGATCTTGCAAGAGGTCTACGTCAAGTTCGGGCCAAACGACGTCGGTCCGTCCGGGAGTGCGTTCAGAACGACTACAGGTGCCGACGCCGGTCAGGCCGTGCCCCCGAACACGGCAGCGATTATCAGAAAGGCGACCACGTTGGGTGGCCGTAGGGGCAATGGCCGGCTCTACCAGCCCGGTCTGCTCGAGGCGCAGATTGACGCCGGCGGCAACATCGCAGCTGGGTACGTGGTCGACCTGCAAACGGAGTTCGACGACTTCCTAACCGCTGTGGGAGCTGGTGGCCTCAACCCCGTGGTTCTTCACGGACCTGGAATCAGCTCAACCCCGGCGCCGAGCCCCGTAACTGCGTTCATCGTCCAGGGCGTGTGCGGCACCCAGCGGGACAGGATGCGACGGTAACTGAAGGGTGAGACAGTCCCCAGACAAGGCAAGAGCTCCCGGAGGCGGAGGCCGGGAGCTCTTGCTGTGGTGCTTTCCCTTACTGGGAATCCTACTTGTTTTCTGCGCTACAGGCTACGCCATTCTGCGGTTGTCCCTGTGTAGTTGATGTCGAGCTCTCCGGCGAAGACCGGGTCTCCGGTGAAGGCGTCCCAGATCCAAAGAGGGATGCCATAACCGCAGTCAGGCA
>DATEDN010000127.1:0-3937 GCA_035281645.1 Acidimicrobiia bacterium
ATCGAAGACCGAGATGATCTGAAACACGAGGCCCATCCCCATCCGGGCCCGGTTGAGTACCGGGAGGGAAGTGACGTCGATGTCGTTGAACCGGATGGCCCCGCGGTCGGGCTGGAGGCGCCCATATATAAGGTGTAGGAGAGTGCTCTTGCCCGCTCCGTTGGCACCGATCAAACCGAGCATCTCTCCCCGCTCCAACTCCAGATCGACGTTGTCTACCGCCTTGAAGCCGGCAAAACTCTTGCCGAGGCCATGCACCGAGAGCACGCTCACGAGGTGCGCTCCCGGTTGAGAAATCCGAAGATCCCGGCCGGGATCAAAACAATCACCACCACGAGGATCACCCCGACCACCACGAGCCAGGTATCGAGCAGAGTGCCGGAGAGGCGGGCGGTGAGATAGGAAAGCACCACGGCTCCGACGATCGGGCCGAGCAGAGTGCCCCTCCCCCCCAGCACCACCCACAGCAAGACCAATGTGGAAGATCCCACCCCCACCGCCGCCGGGGAGACGATCCCTTCGTGGAGATAGAACAAGCTCCCGGCAAGCCCCGCTATCGCTCCCGAGAGAACGAAGGTCCAGCGCTTGACCCGTGCCACGTCATAGCCGAGCAGTTCGACCCGCTCTTCGTTCTGGCCGATTCCCCGGAAGATCAGACCGGGGCGGGAGCGGAGGTAGTGCTTGAGGCCGAGGTACGTGACGAGGAGAACCGCTGCCGCCAGGAGATAGAAGTTGCGCCCTTGGTGAAGCGGGCCCAGGCGGTAGGTCATCAAGATCCCGTTCTGACCACCCGTCACCTGTCCCCCAGCGTTGGCCAATCGCTCGAGTGCCACCGAAACCGCCAACGTGACGACGGCAAACTCCACCCCTCGCAAGCCCCCGCGGCGGGCGATGGTGAAATAGGAGATGCCCAGGGCGAGCAGGGCCGAGCCGATCACCGCCGCCGCGAGAGTCGCGCCGAGGGGGAGCGGAAGGATCCCGGCCTCCCGAGTGGAAAGGATCCCCACGACATATCCGGCCCCACCGAAGAAGGCGGCCTGGCCGAACGTGAACATCCCTCCGTATCCCCAGATGAGATCGACCGACAAGGCAAAGACCGCCAGCAGCAGATAGCGACCGATCCGGTCGACCAAGAAGGCATTGTCGGTTGCAATCGGCAGCGCCACCAGCAGCGTCAGCAGAATCAGCTCAGCGCGGCGGAGGCCCTTCCCGCTAACGGCCGAGACTCTGTTGATGCCTTTGGTGGCGGCTGACTCATCCGGCACGGGATCCGTTGCCTAAAGCGAGCAGTCCTCCTCTGGATCCATGTCCTCGAAGGCGTCCACCAGCACGTACTCGCCACCCTGGGCCTGGACGAGGTTGATGGTCTGCTTGAGGTGGTGCGAGGGCATCATCTCCACGTTCCCGGTGGGTCCCTCGAAGGTCTGTCCGACCATCGCCTCTGCCACCGCGGCGGGGTCAGTGGAACCCGCCTGCTCCACGGCCTGCTTGTAGAGCCAGACCGCGTTATAGGCCCCGACTCCTTCTCCCCCGGAGGGGATTTCGCCCTCTCCAAATTCGGCCGCGTAGGCCTCGAGGAAGGGCTGCACTCCGGGAGCGTCGGCGACGGTGAAGAACGGGAGGGCGGTGTAAGAGCCTTCTGCCAGATCGGCGATCCCAGCGAAATCCGGATCGCCGAGGAAGATGGTGCCAATCCCGACAGTCCCGAGGAGCCCGGCGTCGTTGAGTGCGGTCAGGGCGGCTCCCCAGACCGCCGGGTAGAGGGCGAAGATGTAATCAGGCTGCGTCTCCCGCACCTCTTGCACCAGTTCGCTGAAGTCCTCGGCGATCAGCGGCAGATAGAGCTCGGAGACCACCGTGCCCCCGTTCTCCTCGATGATGGGCTTGGCGATCTCAAAGCTGCGCCGGGGCCAGACGTAGTCGGCCCCGAAGAGCATGGCGTTGGTGCCGTACTCCTCCTGCAAGATGGGGATCAAAGGGCGGATCTGTTGGGCGGGGACGGCCCCGAAGGAGAAGTAGAGCTCGTTGCACTTCCCGCCCTCGTAGGTCTCGGTGTAAAAGAGGAGTTTGCCCCCTCCCTCGACGACCTCGGCGTAGGCGGCGTCGTTGGCGTCAGAGCCGATGGGTCCCATGACCAGATCGACGTTGTCGCTTTGCACCAGTTTGCGGGCTTTGTCGACCGTGGCGGCAACATCGGTCTGGATGTCCTCGACGATCACTTCCACTTGACGACCAGCGATCCCACCGGCGGCGTTGACCTCGTTGATCGCCAGTTGGGCGCTTCTAGCCAAGCTGTTGCCGTAAGTGGTGAAGGGGCCCGTGAGGTCGGCGATGATTCCGATCTTGATCGGCGTGTCGTCACTCGGGGGGCTGGTGGTCTCGGCGCCAGTGGTGGCAGCTCCGGTGGTGGCGGCGGCGGCGGTGGTCTCGACCCCGGTGGTGACGGCGCCAGTGGTGCCCGCACCTCCCCCATCTCCGCAGGCGGTAACGATGAGCGCCAAAACAAGGCCGATGAGGAACCGACTCTTCCGTGCCATCTTCTCTCCTCTTAGGTTCTCGTGGTGCGATGCGAGCGTAATCATGCCCGAGAAACCGAGTAGTTCCCGAGCATCGGAACCGCGGCGGCCGCGGGCTTGAGCTAAACCACAGCCGTGCCTCCTGCCCCCGCTGCCAATGTGACGCCGGGTCGCCTGTTGTTACGGCTGGAAGCGACACGCTTCGACTACGGGGGCGGCGCCTCAGCCCGAAAGCTTGCCCTCCTCGACCAGCTTCGCCGGGTTGAACTGAGAAACCAGGATCAGGTTTTACGGCTCCACGAGCACCTGTGCTTCCTGCACGCCAACCCCGATGACCAAGAGGTGCGGACGGCCGCAGCGCGCCTGCTCACGGGCTTCGGCGCTCGCTCCGATCTTCGCTCTCAGCGAGACCGCCTGGCCGACTCCGGCATCGCCGGTACCGACATCTATTACCGCTTCTTCTGGCCTACTGCGCGCTGGCTCACCGCTCGCTGGCCCGGTCAGCTCGTCATCGACTGGGACGAGGTGGATGACCAGGAACCGCTGGCGGCAGCGCTGCCCCTACTCGTCACCCCGGTGGAGGCCATCTGGCTGCGAACGCTCAAGCCCTCGCCACGTGATGCTCTGGCCCGTCTGGCCGGGAGTGGCACCGACGCCGCCTTCTTCGTCAAAGCCGTGGAAGGTTTGCCAGGTGACGACTTCACCAGAGAAAGGTTCTACGACTCGATCAGCCTTCCGCTGATTCTCAAGGCCAGCAGCACGACGCCCTCTCGGACCAGAGCATCCATGCCGGTGCCCAAGACCTACTTCCGCACCGAAGCCCCGAAGAAGGCCCGACCCGAGTTATGGAACGAGATCGAGAGACCGCCCCGATCAACTCGGTTCGTTTCTCGGAAGGAGGGCTCGGCTTTGATCGACCTGGCGCGGGAGGCGATGGTGACCCGCGGTCGCGACCTCGACACCTTCGCTTACGGCGACCCTGGCGATGTCCGGCTCATCGATGACGGCGACGGATTGGCATGGGCCATGATCGGCCTCGTGCCCGAACGGCGGCCTCTGCTTCGGACCGCCTACGGCTACCTCACATTCCGCAATGGAGTCCCCATCGGCTACGTCCAGTCCGATGCGCTGTGGAGATGCGTCGACCTCGCGTTCAACATGTTCACCACCTTCCGCGGACGGGAGGCGGCAGCGGTCCTCGGCCGGACGATGGCGATGCTGAGTCACACCTTCGAAGCAAGCTCCTTCACTCTCGAGCCTTATCAACTCGGTGACGGGAACGAGGAAGGCATCGATTCGGGCGCCTGGTGGTTCTACTACCGGCTTGGCTTCCGACCGCGAAATCGGGCGATCAGGGCCTTGGTCAGCTCAGAACTCAAACGAATGGAGCGCAACCCTTCACACCGCTCGAGTCGGGTGAC
>DATEDN010000128.1:0-3669 GCA_035281645.1 Acidimicrobiia bacterium
ATAGGACGAGCCGGCCGCAAGAAGATCGAATCAGGAGCACGAGCCGGGACGTAATCCGGCGGAAGCCCGGGCGCGGAAAATTGATCATGTCGCCGGAAAAGGGAGCATCATTTCGATTAGCCTTGGTCAACAGCCTGTTAGGCTGCCGACACTTAAAGCCCTTGGGCTCGTACCGGACCACTTGGAACAGGAGATTCCCCACCGCGTCGTTGTAGTCGTATGTGGCCACGATGCGGCCCTTGGTCTTTTTCGCCTTGGAGGGCTGCCGACGAACCAAGTGCCGCACCCCGCACGCGCAATCCCCGCTGAGGATGTGGGGGTAGGTGCTGCTGTCGGCATTGAGCGGAAGTCGGCCCGCACGTTCCTCGCGGGTGCAGTGGGCGAAATCGCCGTCGCTGCTGAGGAAGCCGAAGCATCGCCGGCCCTCCCCGCGCGGCTCGGTATCGAACCCACCGCAGATAGGACATGGATGTTCCCGGGAAAAGCGTTGATAGCGTAATAGCGTCATTCGCCGCTCCTGACGCCTTCTTTCGTGCTCCGCTTTTCCGGCGCTATTTCGGCAGACCGCTGATAGCGAGCGTCCATCAGCCCCTCGACTGGCTAGAAGCCGAGAGAATCCGCTCGATGTCCTGGCGTCGAAACCGGACCAGCGCCCGCCTTGCGCCTTGCCAAACTCGCACCACGGGAAGTTGTCCACGAGCGGCGGCGTCGTAGATGGTGCTGACCTTCACGCGCAGGAGATTCGCAACCTCCTCTGCCGTCAGAAGTTCTGGAAGAGCTTGAGGCTCCATAGCGTCCCTCGTTCCATAACGCACTCCGGGGCGGAGCGCGGCGTCGATGGGAGGCTACGGCCAGCGGAGATCGGTAGGTGAACACGAATTCCAGAAAATCAGTTGGAATTCATGTCCTTGATGCGAGAGGCCTTGAGGACGATGCTTCGGCTCCAGCCCGTGATGACAGCCACAAGTTCTACGGCGAAGCCTCGAGATGTCCACCTATGATTGATCAGCTTGGGATGGAGTTTCGCGATAGCGTCGGTCAACGTTACAGGCCGCCCGGGCTCGACCATCTGCAATAAACCGCCCACAAACAATCTAAGTGCCTCAGTCGCGAGTGCATGGTGCTTTCGACGACGCTCATTGCGTCTGACGTGTGACAGTTCATCGTCGATGGCGGTCCGGATCTTCACGGCCCAGTCATCGGCGAGGTCGACGAGTTTCTTGAGGAGTGGCCGGTTAGCCTGTGGAGTCCTGCCTCTCTTGCGCCGGGGGAACATGATTCTTAACCGCTTCTGCGCGTAATCCTGGAATCCGTCGATCTTCGCAGTCGGGTACTTGAGACGTAGGTCCCGTCGGGCCTTGGCTAGAGCGCGACGTTCGAACCTTGCGATGGCTTCCTCGATCAACTTCGAGGGCGGTGGGTCGAACCCGGCGACTTGCGTTTCGTGATACGTGCGGAACATGTGCTCGATGACGGCCTTGCGCGCCTTCATTAACCTCAGATGGCCACCAACGATGTTACCGAACAGGTGATCATACTGGGAGCACCTGGTGCACCGCCCCGCATCCACTGGCCTCGTGTGGGCTCCGCAGTCGCGGCATGTATCCACGGCTTCTCCGATCTGACTCGTAGAGCGCTCTGCGACACACGCTCTTGAATGAATTCTACTAGACCGGCTCCAGCGTAATCAACGGGTTCCAGCGTAATAGATCTAATTGAAAAGGTGTGTTTGCACTTGATTGCTCGTGGTTCTCTAGTAGATTTGCTACGACGAGATGTTGTGGCAGAAAAGTGTCGATGCGACTGCTCACTGAATGCCGAGGATGAGTCGCGATGACAAAAGCAACGCCCCGGCATGGTTCATCCGGGGCGAAGCGTATTGCAGGGTGAAGCTACTTCGCGACGCGAGTGGCGATCAGCTTCTTGAAGCCCTCGACGTCTCCCTCGATGGCGGCATTCATGGCGGCCAGCATAAAGCGGCTCGCTTTGCCCGACCCTGCCACCTCGTGCAGCCGCGTCCGGGTGGCGAGCGGCACCCTCAGCGCGAACACGACGTGCTCGCCCGCAGGCTCCTTCGCCGCCTTCTCCTGCTTGGCCGGCGTTTCGGCCTTCGCCGTCGCCTTCACGGGAGCCTTCTTGCCCCGCGCCTTCCCCTTGGCCGGCGACGCCTCAGTCTGCTCGCCCTTGCTGGTCTTGTGTCCGTCGTCCACTGTCCTTCCCTCCACGGCGGCGCGATGCCCACCCTCGACGCCCAGGGCCATCCTGAGCGCGTCGGGCGGGGCGTCCTCGGCCGCCAGCTTGTTCCAGTGCGTCTCACACACGCCGTGCCCGAGATAGACGATGCTCGCCTCGGCACGGCACCTTGCGACCTCGCAGCGGTCCATGGTTTAGCCTCGGGCCGCGCGAACGACCTCGGCCTCTTCGTCGGTCAGGTAGATGCTGACCCGGACTCCGTCGGGACCGATCCACAGCCCGCAGCGCTTCCCCAACGGCCCGACCATGAGCTGCCGGATCGCCTCCGGGTCGCCTCCCGTCTGGAAGCACCCGGGCTCGTGGCCCTCGGTGCGTCCGCAGTCCGGGCACTTCTCGTTCGGCATCGTTCATCCCTCCTTTGTTGTCGGGCGGATCTTCACGTTGATCTGAAGCCAGTCCTCATCGATGTTGACCCGCGCATCGAACCGAAACGCCGCCAGCCCGCGCACGGCCAGCGCCTCGCGGATGGCGTCATCGATGACCCGCATCAACTCGTTGGCGGTCACCTTGCTCACATCCATGCTCATCCTCCCTTCGTTGCAATCAGTGCGCTGAAGGGATCGCGATATCAAGCGCAATCGGCTGGAAAAGACGGGCAGCGAATGAATAGCGATACAGGAGAGCACGATGCTGCGGTCGCGTAAGAAGCTCACGATGTGGTCGGCGCTTCCGCCCTACCTGGGCGGCAAGCGGAGGTTGTGCCCGATCATCTTCCGTGAGATCGACCGGATCATCCCGCGGCGCCTGTGGCGCACGCTGACGTTCCTGGATGCGTTCCACGGCGGGGGTTCGGTGTCGCTGTTCGCGAAGGCGCAGGGCTTCCGCGTGGTGGCGTGCGACATTGCCGAGCGGGCGGTCATCATCGGCCGGGCGCTGGTCGAGAACACCCGCGTGAAGCTCACCCGTGAGGATGTCCTGCGGCTGCTACGTCCCCACGACGGGCCGCCCGGCCGCGTCGAGACCACGATGGCCCCGGCGGTGTTCACGAAGGAGCAGGCGCGGTTCATCGACTCGGCGCTTCGGGTGGCCGGCGAAACGCCGGACCCGTTCAAGGCTGCGCTCCTCCGGTTGCTGGCGATGCGGATGGCGCTGCTGTGCCACGCCTACGCGCAAGTCAGGAAGGGAACGATCCACCGGGTCTCCACCGGCGAGTTCGAATCGATCACGGAGTCGGCCGTGTACCACTACGTGGATGGCCTTCGGCTGACGACCGTGCCGAAGCTTTGGGAGCTGGCCCGGCAGATCAACGCCGGCGTGTTCGAAGGACGCGGGACGATCCTCAAGCAGTCGGTGCTCGAAGCGTTGCCCACCATCCAGGCCGACGTCGCCTACTTCGACCCGCCGTACCCGGGCGTCATGAGCTACGAGCGCGAGTACAAGGTCATCGACGAGATCTTCGAGGGCGCCAGCAGGCCG
>DATEDN010000129.1:0-1376 GCA_035281645.1 Acidimicrobiia bacterium
TAACATCCAGAACTTCGTCTTTTTCTGTCCATTGGCTGACCACCCGATGGCCCTGGCGGTCTTGGCCTTGTCGCCGCGGAACTTGATGAGCGCCGCCTCGATCATCACCATCTCGTGGGGCTTGGAGGCGCCGTGCGGGTATCCGTCTCCCCTCTCCGCCAGGGCATAGTCGATGACGGCGTCGGGGAGCGCGTCCACCCCGATCACCGTCCCCGGCGCCATCACCGCCGCGCGCTCGATGACGTTCTGCAGCTCACGGACGTTGCCCGGCCACGGGTACCTGGCCAGCATCTCATGGGCTTCCTTGGAGATCCCTCGCTTCGCCTGCCCCCTGACTCTCGACAGGAAGTGCTCCGCCAGGAGCGGCACGTCCTCGCTGCGCTCCCTCAAGGGAGGCAGCTTCATATCCACCACGTCGAGCCTGTAGTACAGGTCCCCCCGGAAGCTCCCTGTCTCCACCATCCCCCGCAGGTCGCGGTTGGTGGCCGAGATGATCCTCATGTCGGTGCGGATGAGGTCCCGTCCTCCCAGCGGCCGGAACTCCCCTTCCTGGAGGACTCGCAGCAGCTTGGCCTGGATGCGCGGGCTCATGTCCCCCACCTCGTCCAGAAAGAGCGTCCCCCCGTCGGCCAGTGCGAACAGCCCCCGGCGGTCCCTCTCCGCACCGGTGAATGCCCCCCTCACGTGGCCGAACAGCTCGCTTTCGATGAGGCTCTCCGACAGCGCCGCGCAATTCTCTCCCAGGAAGGGTCCCATGGCCCTGGGGCTGGCCAGGTGGATAGCCCGGGCGACCAGCTCCTTGCCCGTGCCGCTTTCCCCCTGAACCAGGACGTTGGCGTGGCTGGCCGCCACCTTCACGATGAGCTTCGAGAGCTTCACGATGGCTGGGCTGCGGCCGATGATGCCGGGACAGGACTCCCCCTCGCGTGCCAGAACCATTCTCCCGCGCCCTCCTCAGGCCCCTCCTCCCGTGCTGAAACCACCCGCCCGCGGGGTGCCATTGCAGCGCGCGTGCCACCAAAGGGGGCGTGGCCTGTGGGCGCAAGGAGAGGCGGGACTCGCTGGAAGTACCGTCCGGCAAGGGGTTTGCCTGGCTGCAGCCGGGATCGGCCCCGCGCGTTCAACCTGTCACACCCCGTGTCACACTCACGCGGCCCGAGTGTTCGCTCACCACCTACGCCCGCATCGTTGGTGTCGGGATGGAGGCCTCAAAGGGTGTCTCTTGGTTTTCGGGGAACCGGCGTATTCCGGCGAGCGTGAACGCTTGTTCCGGCCGATCGTGAACACCTGTTCCGGTACGCGTTCTTGGGTGTATCCTCCGTGTCGAAGGACATCGGCATGCCGTAATACTTGATCCTGAGAACCAGCAGCCAGAG
>DATEDN010000130.1:0-1200 GCA_035281645.1 Acidimicrobiia bacterium
TTGGGGAACGGAACAAGAGACTCTGGAGAACTATGCCCAATACCTGGGCCGCGAACCCCTCGCAAAGGAGGAGCCATGAAGAAGTTCGTCTACCTGTTCCATGATCAGTGGGAACCCATGAAGGAAGTCCAAGACGCATGGTTGAACTGGTTTGCCGAGATCGGTGAGAGCGTCGTCGATAGCGGCAACCCCTTCGGTCCCGGACGAGAAGTCACTCCCACCGGGTCTAAGGATCTAGGCAAGAACGAGTCCACCGCCACCGGCTATGCCATCGTCAATGCCGACAGCATGGAAGGAGCCGAGAAGCTGCTCGCCAACTGCCCTTTCCAAACCAGCGTCAGGATCTACGAAGCGATGGCGATGTAGCAGTCGACCACTCGGATTGTCAGGGCCGTGTGGACCGCGGGCGGAACCAAGCCCACAGGACTGGTCTAGCGGCTCGCATCTTGGACGAGCCGATCGACTGAGGCGGTCTCCTTCTGGTTGCGAAGGCCGGGATGGCCTTGTCGGTCATCGAGCAGGGCCGAGAGCAGGTAAAGAGCGCCGGCCACGGCCGCTGGCACCGACACGATGAGGAGGGGCCAACCCTCTGGCACTCCCGTCGCCAGGCTCGCCAACAACACGAGGAGGGGGATGGAAGCAAGGGTCAACAACATCATGCCGGCGCGGTGGGGCCGGCTCCGCCCGCAGGGCGAGGGGAGCGAAGAGGGTCATGGAGACGAGGGTCCGAACCGGGCCGTAAGAATTCTCGAACGCGCCCCAGGTTGTGGGGTCGAGCGCCGACCAGAGATAAAGCCCTCCGCATAGAACGATAAGTACGGCGAACAGGGCGATGGAGTTTTGGGGTCGAAACCAGCCCGCGCTAGCGAGAGCTAAGAGAGGGACGAGCCAGAGGGCGATAAGGCCGGCCGCTCGCCACCCACCGACATCGAAGGCAATCTCCCCGGCCACGAAAACACCAAAGACGACGGTGAAGGTGATCCCGAGTCTCAGAGCAGCACCGCTGGCCGCATCCTTGAGATCGGTTCGGTGTCGATAGGCGTAAATCGCCGACGGCAGCAGCAGCAGGACCGCCACCTGCAAGATCCAAAACGCCCTCATGTTTTCTCCGGGATCAGGCTGCGTCTCCGAGGACCAAGTCGGAAGGGTCCAAAGTCACGAACGACCCTGGGCCGTAACCGTTGTACAGCCACGGTTACA
>DATEDN010000131.1:0-1229 GCA_035281645.1 Acidimicrobiia bacterium
TCCGTCAGCACGTTGCGCAGGACTTCGTTGCGGCACCAGCTCTGGAAGCGACGATGCACCGTCTTGTAGTTCGGGTAGCACTGCGGAAGCATGTGCCACTGCGCACCGGTGTTGAGGATCCAGAGGACAGCCTCGAGAACCTTCCGTGTCGAGACCGGTTTGCGGCCTGGCCGACCGTCCGGGATGTTCTCCTCAGGAAAGTGGTCTCGAATCCGTTCCCAATGTGCATCGCTCAGCGAGATCATCGACACTCATGATACACCGCGAGTCAAGCATTGATTTTGAGATAGGTTCTAGCCTCCGTTGTGTCAGGCGAATTGGTCGAGGGCCGTAGGCGCGACGAGTAACTCATGACTAAGTTCAAATCGAATCCTGAGAAGAAGGCTCGCGTTCGAGGGAGAGCCGCAGCGAGCCAGGCGCGTTCTCGGAAGCTTGTGCGTCGCCTAGACCGAAAGCTGAAAGAGCTGGGTATTCAACTTCCCCCGAAAGATCTATCTCTCCTTGGTGATCTCCAAGAGCTGACTACCCGATGCGAGCTGTTCCCGTCCTTCGTCGAAGCCCTCGCCCAGTTCCCTCCTGAACCGAGGGAATGGGAAAACCTAGGCTCATTGGTCGGTAGGATCTGGGGGGAGGTTCGGTCGCTTGGCGATTGCACATCGGACCTCCAACCGTCTCTTGAGCGATTGCTTTCGAGGATCTGCGCAGTGCGTGATCCCATGATACACCTCGACAAGGTGGCCCGACGGAATCACCGCAGGCGGTAGAGCAAGGAGGCTGCTGTCCGCGGTCGATGAAGCGGAACTTGGGCCGACCGGGCCCTACGCTCCTTCGGTCGCTTCGGGGCCGCGGCGGCCCAAGGGGCGCGTATCGACACGCGTCCCCCGGGGCGTGCGTCGGCAGGGCCTGCGCGACCGAGAGGAACTCGTGACTCCGATCGCCTGGGGTCCAGATGATCGAGTCCCGAGTCCGGAGAGTGAATCGTGACAAGGATCTCCTTGGGAGCCAGACCTTCGCGCCCCACGAGGTGGGGCTGGACATAGATGAGCCCTGGTCGCGAGAGCGATCGGGGCTCTCGTGATTTGGCGCGGGGGGGGCGGGAGGTTCGGCGGATCGGAATGTCGCGCTAGACGACTCTTTTCTGTCCTCGTCGCCAGTCACGCCCGGCATCACCCCGCCGAGAAACGTCGGAACATTGTGCCCGCCGTCGAGACAGGCGTATGCTGGAGGCC
>DATEDN010000132.1:0-1915 GCA_035281645.1 Acidimicrobiia bacterium
CGGTGAATTTCATGCCTCTCCGCCCCCGCCCTGGTCGCTGACCAGCCGCCATGGTGCCGAAACCAGCCGGCTCCTCACCCGCTTCATCGCCGACCCGAAACTCTCTCGCCTCCCACCGCTTCTCCGCTCCGCCCTCTCCGGTTAATCAGCGAACCCAGGGTTGTGGACCGCGTCCAGCGCGGATATCGCCACAGAGAACCTCGATCAGGAACCTGTAAAGCGCGGAGGGCGCTTCTCGAGATGAGCGGCGATTGCCTCGTCGAGGTCGTCCGAGATCAGAAATGCCGCATTCCAAAGCGCCATGTAGTCGAGGGCCTGGTCAATCGATCGACCCTCGCCTGCTCGGAGCACCGCCTTCGCTCCCTCAACCACTAGCGGCGAATTTGAAGCGATCTCCGCCGCCAGAGTCATGACTTCCTTGTGAAGGCTCTCCTCATCGGCCAGCACCCGGGAGACGAGTCCCATCTCGAGGGCTCGGTCTGCTCCGATATCGGCTCCGGTGTAGACGAGTTCGGCGACATGTCCGGGACCGACGATGCGAGGCAAGCGCTGCATCGTCCCCACGTCTGCCACCAAACCCATCCGGGTCTCTCGCACCGAGAAGATGGCATCGGCCGCCGACCAGCGAATGTCACAGGCCGTGATGAGATCGATGCCAGCTCCGAGGCAATAGCCGTGGATGGCGGCAATGACCGGTTTGGGGCAGTCGGCCAAGGCGGTGAAGGTGTGTTGCAGCCTTTTGATCTCCGACATCAGCGTCCGCCGGCGCTCGGCCTCTGATCGACCCTCGGGAACGATCGCTCCCAGCATCTGAAGGTCGATCCCCACGGTGAAGGCGGGGCCGCGACCTCGGACCACCAGGACCCGGACCTGGTCGTCTTCCCCCAGCGCCTCGACCACCTGGGGAAGACCGGACCACATCTCGGGAGACATGGCATTCAGCTTCTGCGGCCGGTCGAGCCAAACGATGGCGACATGATCGACTCGTTCGACCGAAATGTTGTCAGTCACCGGCCCTCCAGGCGTCCTTGATTCGCACTCTGCTCCCGAAGCGCAGGAGGCCGCCGGCATAGATTCGCGCCGCCAGCACGACCAGAAGCACGATGGCACCGAGCGCCACCACGACGGCGAGCGCATGCTCGGCCCAAGAGATCGCACCCAACGAATTGCGGATGGGGACCACGAACGCGGCGGTAAAGGGGGTGAACGTCGTGATGCGAGCGACGAACGATGAGGGATCGTCGAGCACGCTGAAGCTGACGAAGAATCCCACCACGGCCAGCATCGTCATCGGTAGCGCTGCCGACTGGGCATCCTCGGTCCGACTCGTCAGGGAGCCGGCAGCTGCGTAAAGGGCGGCATAGATGCCGAATCCAATCAGGAACCAGAGCACCAGCACTCCGACTGTCTCCAGGTCGAAGGCGGGGAGCGAGACCACCCCAGTGATTCTGATCGCGGCGAAGGCGGCTGCCATCGTCAAAGCGAATTGAGCGAGACCGAGGATGCCGATACCGAGGACCTTGCCCCCCAGCATCTGCCAGGGCTGGAGCGTGGCCAATAGGACCTCAACGACTCGGTTGTTCTTCTCCTCGGTAACCCCGGTCAGGACCGTGTTGCCGTAGGTGAGGATGGCGATGTAGAGCAGCACCAACCCGGCATAGGCGATCACGCTGCTGTCGGCGTTGTCGGACCCGGGGCCACTGAGGCTTCTCACCTCGAGGGGGTCGTTCGACAAGACCTCCACAACCTCGGAGGCAACTTGCTCGTTCTCTGCCATGAGCTCTTGCAGGCGGGAGGCGCCCGCTGCTTGCTGTAGCCGGTCCACCAGCTCGTTTCCACCGAAGCCCTGCTGCGCGACGACTGCGGACGTTCCATCGATGAGTAGGACCTCAATGTCACCGCGGCGGAGAGAGGC
>DATEDN010000133.1:0-13474 GCA_035281645.1 Acidimicrobiia bacterium
CATTGCTGTCCGATGCCTCCATCGTCGACAGCCGAGGTGATGAAGCCGAATATGTCGGCCCCAACCGCGCAACCCAGGGGATGCAGCGCAGCCACGGCGGTACCGAGAAAATCTCTGACCGTAGCCACTCGCACCTCGGCACTGGCGCCTCCATCGAAGCGGGCACCGTTCCTTAGTCCGTCCGGGAATCGCACATAGTCGAACTGAATCTCGTCCAATCCGGCCTCGCAGGCCTCGGCAGCCAGTTCAAGGGCGTAAGCCTGGGCTCCGGGATCGGTGGGGTCGAGAAAGAACTGGCCGTTGTGGGCGTACGGAGCGTTGATGGCCGTGTCCCATACCGCCCAGTCTGGGGCTCCGTGGGCGGCAATCGGATCTTGAAAGGCGACGATCCGACCGATCGCGTACGCGTTGGCCTGATGAGCACTGCCCACGAGGTCTGCCAGGTCGTACCGCACATCGACAGCGCCGATCATCCGGGCGGCTTCGTTGGCGGTGTCGAAGAACACCGCTCCGGTCTCGTCCTTCAGGTCGATCATCACCGCGTTGAGCTCGGTTCGCTCCACCATCCGCAGGAACGATGGCCAGCTCTTCTGGGCCGCTTCGCCGCCGATATGGACCGCCTTCAGCATCTCAGGGGCGATCACGAATCGTTCCTGCCCGCTTTGACCGTCCCAATCGAAAGATGATCCTTCCCAGGCCGGACGCCAAACTTGCACCGTTCCCGGCTCGGCGTTCCTAACCGCGAACCTGCCTTCCCCGTCCGACACCGCGGTTTGGGAGCCAGTGGTTACGTACGCCCCTTCGAGGGGACGATCCTCCGCATCGACGATCCGCCCCCGGAGAAAAGATGCCCGAAGCACCGCCTCGAGGTCACCGGTCGGAGGTGAAACCAGAGACAGGTTCGTGCCTTGAAAACCGGTGGCGTTGATCGAGAGGCCTTCGAGACCGCGCTCCCATTGCAGTTCGGCGCGCCCCTCGTTGTCGGTCTTGGCGAGCACTCGGTCCCGCCAACCGATTTCGACCCCGGCGATCGGTTGCCCGAGATCGTCTATCACCACCATTACAAATGGCTGGCTTCGGCCCTGAATCGTCCACACCGCCCACGCCCCCCACACGACCGAAACGCCAATCAGGAGGCGGAGAATCAGGGCACGGGACACCCCCGCAGGCTACCGAATGCCTGCCTTTCCGGCATTTGTCATCTTTCGTTGACATCGCCTGCGGACCTCAACTTTCCTGTCAACTCAGGATGACAAAGGATGAAGACATGGACATTGCCGGAGCGCTCACCGCGGTCGGCGGCACCGATCCCGCCGAGGGCCTCCGAGCAGTCAAAGTGCTGCGAAGGATCGCGGAACGACTCGAGAGCGACAACGTCGCCCGAGCCCGACTCGATGGCTGGACCTGGGAGGAGATCGGTGACGCGCTCGGCGTCACGAGACAGGCCGCGCACAAGAAGCATGGACGGCTCTGACATGTTTCATCGCTCGCCCGACGTCCGCGCCGAGGTGCTGGCGGCTGCCAGCGCCATGGCCCGCGCCCGCGGCGAAACGCGAGTCGGGACCGATCACTTGCTCGTCGGCGTGATAACTGCCGGAAACGATGTCGCTCGCGCCGCCGGCCTTTCGGTGGAGAGTTTGCGGGATGCCCTCGATCGACTCGACGGGTCGGCCCTCGGAGCATACGGAATCGATGCCACGCCCGACACCTGGAGAACGCATTCGGGGATCCCCGAGTCCTTCCCGGCCTGCCCTCCTCGGCACCGACGGGCCCTTGGCCGGCGTCTACCCCTGAGCGCGGGAGCGAAACGGAGCCTGGAAAAAAGCGTGCGAGTGGCTCTCGATCACCGGCACCGGCGTATCACCACCAACCACCTCCTGGCCGCCCTTTCGACCGGAGGTCAGAACGATCCGGCGATACGTCTTCTGCGGACTGCTGACGTGGACCCGGCCGATCTCGAGTCGGCGGCGCGAACCGCGATTAGAAACGCGCGTAATTACTCAGACGGTTGAGCGACTGACCACATAACCGAGCACGAATCCGCCCACCGCGGCGTATATGGCGGAGAACCCCTCGCCAACCGAGAAGCCCGGCGTGGCGCCGGCGATCCGGGCAATGGCGGCGGCAGCGATGCCGCCGATGATCCCGAGGAGGATGGCGCCGAATAATCGGTGCTTCGACCCAAAGAACCCGCCGAGCAATCCAAAGACTCCTCCGATCAAGCCCACCACGATCAGGGCGGAGACAACCTCGGCCGGCATCACTGATGTCATCGCCCGATCACTCTAGGAGAGGCCACCCGCCGTTCCCGGGAGCTTCCTGAAGGCGACCCAGGGTCGATAGGGCTGTTGGGCGGCCCTATCGGCCCACAGAAATTTCGATTTAGCCGACAGCTCCGGCAGCGGCCATGTTGAGTTCGATCAATCGATTCATTTCGACCGCGTACTCCATGGGGAGCTCGCGCACGATCGGCTCGATGAAGCCGGCCACGATCATCGAGGTCGCCTGCTCTTCGGTAAGGCCACGGCTCATCAAGTAGAAGAGCTGCTCCTGACCAACCTTGGAAACGGTGGCCTCATGGCCGATCTCGGCGTCGTTCTCCTCGATCTCCATGTAGGGGTACGTATCAGAACGAGACTTCTCGTCGAGGATCAGGGCGTCGCACCGAACGAAACTCTTCGAGTTTTCGGCGCCAGGTTCCACTCTCACCAGGCCGCGATATCCCGCCCGCCCCCCGTTCTTGGAGATCGACTTGGAAACGATCGTCGAGGTGGTGTTGGGGGCAGCGTGGACCATCTTGGCCCCGGCATCCTGATGCTGACCTTCGCTGGCAAAGGCGATGGAAAGCACCTCTCCGTGGGCTCCTGGCTCCATCAACCAGACCGCCGGGTACTTCATGGTGAGACGCGAGCCGATGTTGCCATCGATCCATTCCATGGTGGCGTCGGCATAGGCGGCGGCGCGCTTGGTGACGAGGTTGTAGACGTTGTTCGACCAGTTCTGGATGGTGGTGTAGCGACAACGTCCGCCCCGCTTGACGACGATCTCAACCACCGCCGAATGGAGCGAATCGGTGGTGTAGACGGGAGCCGAGCAACCTTCGATGTAGTGAGCAAACGCCCCCTCATCGATGATGATCAACGTGCGCTCGAACTGACCCATGTTCTCGGAGTTGATCCGGAAGTAGGCCTGCAGCGGCTGATCGACATGGACCCCGGGCGGCACATAAATGAACGACCCTCCGCTCCAGACGGCCGAGTTGAGGGCCGCGAACTTGTTGTCGTTGGCGGGGATGACGGTTCCGAAGTACTCCTTCACGATCTCGGGGTAGTCGCGCAGCGCCGTGTCCATGTCGCAGAACAGGACGCCCATCGACTCCAGATCCTCGCGGTTGCGGTGATAGACCACCTCGGAGTTGTGGACGATGACCCCTTCGGCAACGAAGTTGTGAGGACCGTCGATCTCGATGTCAAAGACCGGGGCCACGTCGGCTGCGTCGATCGAGATGATGGCGGCGTAGTCGACCCTTCCGTCCGGCGCCGTGATTCCGGTCAGCTCGGCCAGTTCCGCCACATCGGCGGTTAGGGCCCCACTCAGTCCGAGCTGGCGAGACCCATCGAGCAACCCCCTCAGGAAGGCGGCGCGCTCGGTCAGCGGCAATCCGAATACCCAGGCCGGAACCCGTCGCACGTCATGATCACCGATCAAGCCATTGCGCTGCAACCAACGAATGAAGGGCTTGTGGTCGGAGCGAACCGATCCCCCGCCCAACTCGGTGGCAACTGCGAAAAGCGATCCGATGGTGCCGTGGAGGATGGCGGCGGTATCGCCATCGGCGGCAAGAGTGAGCAGGCCCGAGTCGGCGTCGACGGTTCCCCCACCGACCGAGTAGCCGAACAACCAGGCGAGCTTGGGTGAAGTCTGAGCGGGGAATCCCTCGGGGGTGCCCTTGGGTCGCTCGGGGGTGTAGTTGCGGCCGGCATCGGGCAGAGCCAATGCCACGGCCACCTCGTCGCCCGCCTTGAGGTCCTTCACCTCGACGAAGCCCTGGCGGGTGAGGATCGGATGGTTATCGGTGGCGTAGAGAACCCGGCCTCCATCCACTTCCACTCGGAACGTCTGGCGGACATCGGTCTGGGCGGCCGACTTCACCTTTCGAACTTCAAGGTTCCTGGTCTTCTCGTTCAGCGAGAAAACTCGGTCGCCGGCCTGGACCTCTTTGATGGCCACCATCCCCCGGTCGACGGTGTAAACCCTGACGTCACCGCGCAGGCACTCGTACTGAGCCGTTACTCCGGCCAGGTATTTGCGTTCCGCCTGGGGAATTCCGAGCTTCTCGTAGGTGGCCTTGATCCCCTCGGGCACCATGTCCCAGTCCTGGGCCTGTCCTTTGGCGGGCTTGATGTAGTAGTAGATGTCATCGAAGTCGATCTCGTTGAGGGCTCCACCCCCGCCCCATTGCGGAATGGGTTTGCGCAGGAAGCGTCGATAAGCCTTGAGCCTCTGGTCGAGCATCCAAGAGGGCTCCCCCTTCATCTCCGACATCTGCCGGATGATGTCTTCGTTCAGACCCTTTTCGGGCTTGAACTCGTATTCAATCTCGTCGTGCCAACCGAGCTTGTAGGCACCCAAATCGATGTCAACTGTGGCCATTTGCTGCTCCCATGACCGGTCAACGCCGGCCTTTTTCACTATCCCGATAGTTTAAATCCGTGAGGTCCCTACCTCACAGCCCGATCAGCGGGCCGGGGTCGCCGCCAGGCCCAGCACGGGCACCGAAGTCTTGGCTCGTGAGCTCCCGGCTCGCAAAATCCAGAAGCGCTCGACCGCTTGATCCCAGTCTGCCAGCACCGCTTCGGCGATGGGGCTCCGGGTTTCCCGCTGATACCAGTTCAACAACTGATGGAGGTCGATCTGTTCCGCCTCCGAGAGACGGTGGGCAGCCGGGCTGGTCTCCGCCAAGTGGCGGTGGAGACGCAGGTGCGGGTCCCAGACAAAGGCCGAACCGCCGGTCATGCCGGCCCCAAAGTTCCGCCCCACCGGTCCCAAGACCACGACCGTGCCCCCGGTCATGTACTCGCAGCCGTGATCGGAGCATCCTTCGACGATCGCTACTCCACCCGAGTTGCGCACCGCAAAACGCTGACCGACCGAGCCCGCCAGAAAGGCCACCCCTCCGGTGGCGCCGTAAAGGACGGCGTTGCCAGCGGCATGGGGCACAAACCCTTCCTGACGACGGGGAGTTACGACTATCCGCCCACCCCCCAAGCCCTTGCCGACGTAGTCGTTGGCGGCCCCTGCCAAGCGGAGATCGATCCCTTCCGTCAAAAATGCCCCGAAGCTCTGTCCGGCCCAACCGGTGAAGTAGACCTTGATCTCACCCGTCTCGTGGCCGCGGGCCCGCCGACGGACCAGCTCTCCGGCCAGGCGGGCACCCACGGTGCGATCGCCGTTGTGGATCGGAAACGCCAGCTCCACTGAACTACCACCGTCGAGGGCGGCAGCGGCGTCTTCCACCAGCCTTTCGTTCAACCGCGAGGGCAGCGGACGAACATAGCCTTGATGCCTTTTGCTGGCGGCCGCCCTCACGAGGAGCCGATCAAGACCTGCCGCCAGAGGATGATCTCGGGGTCGGAGGAGGTCGGCGCGACCGATGACATCGGCCAGGCTCGGGTAGCCGATCGAAGCCAGGTGCTCTCGAACTTCTTCGGCCACGAGGCGGAACAACTCGACCACCCGATCGGGGCTGCCGGCGAATTTCGTCCGCAGCTCCTCATTTTGGGTGGCGATGCCAACCGGGCAGGTGTTGAGGTGGCATTGACGAACCATCTTGCAGCCAAGGGCAAGAAGAGGGAGGGTGCCGAAGCCGAATCGCTCTGCCCCGAGGAGAGCCGCCACCATCACGTCCCGGCCCGTTCGCAGGCCCCCGTCGGTCTCGAGAAGCACTCGGGACCGGAGACCGTTGGCTACCAGCACCTGGTGGGCTTCGGCCAGGCCGAGCTCCCAGGGAGCGCCTGCATGCTTGATCGACTCCAAGGGGGAGGCACCCGTACCGCCCTCCATCCCTGAGATGAGGATGGCGTCGGCCTGGGCTTTGGCCACCCCTACCGCCACCGTTCCCACCCCGGGCTCGGAGACGAGCTTCACCGACACCCGGGCCGAAGGCTGGAATGCCTTGAGGTCGAAGATCAGCTGAGCCAGGTCCTCGATCGAATAGATGTCGTGATGAGGCGGCGGCGAGATCAGGGTGACACCGGGTTCGGTGTGCCGCAGGCGAGCGATCTCCTCCGAGACCTTGTGACCGGGAAGCTGGCCCCCCTCTCCCGGCTTCGATCCTTGGGCCATCTTGATCTGGAGCTCTTCCGCCGACGCCAAGTATTCGGGAGTCACCCCGAAGCGCCCGGAGGCCACTTGCTTGATGGCGGAGTTACGCGGGGTACCGAAACGCTCCGAGCCCTCTCCGCCTTCGCCCGAGTTCGAATAACCGCCGATCTGGTTCATCGCCTCGGCCAAGGCCTCGTGCGCTTCTTTCGACAGCGCCCCCATCGACATAGCCGAAGCGACAAAGCGACGCATGATGTGAGAAGCGGGTTCGACCTCCTCGATCGGTATGGGGTTGCGTCCAACAAAGTCGAGTAGGTCGCGTATCACCGACGGGGGGCGATTCTCGATGTGGGCGAGGTAGGTCTTCCATTCATCGCTCGAGCCGGCCCGTACCGCCTTTTGCAGAGCGAGCACGGTTCCGGGACTGGTGATGTGGAGGTTTCCGCCGCCGCGGTGTTTGTAGAACCCGCCCGGGGACTCCTCGCCTCCGCTGTACCCGCGGTGGAGCTGGAGGACCCGTCTCCCCAGATCGATGAAGGTGAGGCCCCGGAATCGGCGGGGTGCGGTTCTGAACGAGACCTCGCAGACCTCTTCCGCCAACCCGATGACCTCAAAGAGCTCGGATCCGCGATAGGCCGAAACCGTGCAGATCCCCATCTTCGACATGACCTTGAGCAGCCCGTTTTGGAGGGCCGATCGATAGTTCTCTTGCGCCACCACCGGATCGACGTTGACGAGGCCCGAGTCGGCCAATGCCCTCACTTGGTCGATGGCCAGATAAGGGTTGAGGGCGGAGGCACCGGCGGCGATCAGCATCGCCAGGTCATGGGAATCGCGGGAATCGCCGGAGACCACGATCATCGATGCTTTGATCCGGATCCCAGCCTCGATCAGGCCGTGGTGGATCGCTCCCACAGCCAGGACCATCGGGATCGGAGCGTTGGCCTCGTCCACTTCTCGATCCGAGAGGATGATGAGCGCCGCGCCTCCCCGGACTGCCTCGACCGCCTCGGCGGCGAGTCGCCTGAGCGCCGGCTCGAGACCCTCGGGACCGTCGGCGGCGGGCCAGGTAGCAGCAATCCAGTAGGAGAAAAAGCTGGGGTCGGGCGAGCGGGCGATCGATTCCAGCTCGGCATCGGAGAGGATTGGGGACGAAAGCTCGACCAGGTGGGCGGTGGAGTTCTGCTCGGAAAGCATCGACGCCCGCCGTCCCATGTAAGTGCGAAGCGACATCACCATTTGCTCGCGGATGGGGTCCATCGGCGGGTTGGTCACCTGGGCAAATAGCTGGTGGAGAAAGTGGGTGACTCGGCGCGGTTCGTCAGAAAGGGCGGCCAAAGCGGTGTCGTTCCCCATCGAGCCCGTCGGCGTCTTCCCTTCGGCCATCTCGGCCAGGATCAAGCGTCGCTCTTCCTGGGTGTATCCGAAGACCCGGCATAGCGCCCCTGCATCGAAGCGGTCGTCAGCCAGCTTGTCGAAGGGGTGCTGGATGTAGAAAGTCTCGGTCCCGATCCACTCCTCGTAGGGCGCTTGCTGAGCCAGCGAGTCCTTGAGCTCCTGGTCGAAAATCACCCGACCCTCCTCCCGATCGAAGAAGATCACTTCGCCCGGGCCGAGTTGTCCGGTCTCGATGGCCTGGGCTTCCTCTTCCGGGCAAACCCCGGCCTCCGAGGAAACCAGCACCAGGTTGGGGGTGATGGTCCAGCGCGCCGGGCGCAAGCCGTTGCGATCCATGAAGGCGGCGAGATTGATGCCGTCGGTGGCTGCCACCCCGGCCGGGCCGTCCCAGGGCTCGGTGAGGAAGGCGTGGTATTCGGAGAAGGCGCGCCTGGCCGGCGAAAGGTCGACCACGTTTTCCCACGCGGCCGGGATCAACAGCTCCTTCACGTGAGGAAGGGTGCGGCCCGAGAGGAGCATCAATTCGAAGAGATTGTCGAGCGAACCGGAATCGGATTGATCTGGCTGGAGGAATGGCGTCAGATCCTCGAGGCGATCACCCCAGGTGGTCGAGGTGGCCACCCGCTCTCTCGCTCTGCTCCACGAGCGGTTCGAGTTGATGGTGTTGATCTCGCCGTTGTGAGCCAAGACTCGGAAAGGCTGGGCGATCTCCCAGGAGGGAAAGGTGTTGGTGGAGTAGCGCTGATGGAAGATGGCGAAGGCCGTCTCGAAATCGACGTCGGCGAGATCCCAATAGAAGTCGGAAATGTGCCGGGGGAGGAAGAGCCCCTTGTAGACGACCGTGCGCGCCGACGATGAGACGATGCTCGTGCCCACCGGAAGCTTTCGTTCCGCCGTCTTCCGTGCCAGGAAGAGGCGTCGTTCGAAGTCGGTCGCGTCGATGTCGTCGGGTGCCGCCACCAAAGCCTGCTCGACCACCGGCAGGAGGTCGAGTGCTCGTCGCGAGAGAACTCCAGGGTGAATTGGCACCGGGCGGAAGGCGAGGAGGTCGAGAGCTTCGGACTCGAGCGCTTCGCTGATCACTCTCCGCGAGAGATCCGACTCGGTCGGAGAAAGGAACAGGGAAAGCACGCCGAGACGGCCGGGCGGCGGCGGGTTGATCCGACGGGTGTCGAGCTCGCGGGCGAGGAGACGATGCGGGATTTGGGTGAGAAGGCCGCAGCCGTCGCCGGTGCCGTCGGCGGCTATCGCCCCCCGATGCTCGAGACGCCCGAGGCATTCCACTGCCAGCTTGGTCAGGCGATAGGAAGGACGCAGGTCTCGAGCGGCGACGAATCCGACACCGCAGGCGTCGTGCTCGAACCGAGGGTCATAGAGAGGCGGCTTCCACATGGAAGCGAGGCAGTCTATGAACGAAGACCGGCGCTAGCGTGCCGCTGTGCGACTGACCCCTCCCAGTACCGGAACCTTCACCCTCTCCGTCCTGGCCATCGTGGCTGGCATCGCCACCCATTACGGTTACATCAGCGTCCTCGAGCCCTACGAGTTCGCGCTCTTGGCAGGCGGCGCCGCTCTGCTCATAATCGGCGTGGTCTTCCGCAAGCTCTAGTTATGCCCCTGCTAGTGGTCGGGGCCGACCACGCCATCGGCGAAGCCATCGTCCGCCAGACTGTGGCCCCCGAACGCGAAGTGAGGGCTTTCGTCACCGATCCTGCCAGGGCGAACGAGCTCAAGGCCCTCGGAGCCAAGGTGGCAACAGGCGATCTCAGCGACGAAGGCCACATCGCCGCCGCAGCGACGAGGTGTTTCGCCATCGCCTTTGTGCTCGATGCCATCGGTGACGGACGGGAACTGTCGTTCGCAGAACAGAAGGCGGTGCCCAGGTTGTGGGCGGCGGCGGCCAAGGCATCCGGTGTGAGGAGGGTTATCTGGGTCGGCGCCGAGGGACCTGACCTAAACGGAGTCGAGGTCGCCACTGTCGACGTCGGCGATCGGGACCCGAGTGAAGTAGCCGCCGAGGTGGCAGCAATCGAGGATCGCGCTGTGCTCTGACGTTCTAGGGACCGTTATCCGCGTTGGACGCGGTCCACAACCCTGGGTTCGCATAAAAACCAGAGATCCCGGGTGTCAAGCACCCGGGATCTCTTGTTGTTGGCCCCGTGTTAGCCACTGAGGCCCCGCCCGCTTCATCAGCACCCGTACCCCCACGACCTAGAGGTCACTCCCTGGCTACAGGCTGTAGGCGTGGCCTTCTTTATCGGTCCCGCGTGGTTTTTCCTTGAATGGCGGAGGGGGACTAGTCCGGGCTTGCGTCCCCCCGCGGCCACCGGGTAGCTTTTCGCGGCCTTCCGGGCCGGCCAGAGCGGTCCTAGAGATGCCGGGAGGGCTGAATTGCAAAGAACTTTCCTAGCAAAGAGGTCTTATCGATGCCGGCACGGGTTGGACGACGTGATTTCCTGAAGGTCCTGGCTGGATCAGCGTTGGTCAGCCAAATCCCGAGCGTCGCCTGGGCGGCCCGACCACCCCTCGAACTGGTCTTTCCCCAGGATCCACTGGTCACCTGGTTCGAGCCCACCTACGGAGCCACAAAGCCCGATGGTCGCCGGCATCTCGGCATCGACTTGATGGCCCCCAAGCTCTCTCCGGTGTACGCAATTGCCGACGGCGTGGTCAACCGAATCGCTCAAAGCCCGCGAGCCGGCCGCTATCTGATCGTCGATCACAACGACGGTTGGCAGAGCTGGTATCTCCATCTCAACAACGACTCCCGACGCGACAACGGACGGGCTGGATGGGGACTGACGATTGTGGACGGTGTCGATGAAGGATCGGCGGTGGTCGGCGGTGCTCAGATTGCTTTTGTTGGAGATTCGGGCAACGCCGAGGGAACCCTGTCTCACACCCACTTCGAGCTCCATCTCGGCAGACGGACCGTCAACCCATATCCCTACCTGATCGATGGACGCCGAGCTGCACTCGAGAGAATCGACGCCGAACGCGTTCAGGCGGCCGTTGCCGAGCTCTGCCGCTATCGAGACAGCAATCCCGGAGTCGATATGGAGATGTGTCCCAGCGACTTCGTCTTCGTCCCCCGCGCCCGACCTGGTCTGGAGGAGATCCTCTAGCCCAGAGTTTTCAGGAATGTGATCAGGCTGGCTTCGTCGATCGCCTTGAAGGTCTCCATCCCCAAATCGCGGGCGGCCTTGAGATTGGGACCGAGGTCATCGATCATCACCGTCTCAGTGGCGTCGACATCGAGACGGGCCAGGGTCCGGACAAAGATTTCTCGATCCGGTTTGCGAACTCCTTCCCGCCAGGACTCGACTACCAGATCAAAGTGTGTGTGCAGGTCAGAGTCGGGCATGCTCTGCCAGCTGTTGGTGAGGGCCGCGACCCTATAGCCGGCCGTGCGTAGCCGCCCGACTTCAGTCAGAACCGCAGGACGCGCTTTGGCAAAAGCCCCGATTCGAGCGAGGAGCACAGCGGCTTCGACGACGATCCCCTGAGCGGCCAACTCGGCTTCGAAAAGATCGCAGAAGCCGGCGAAATCGATTTTCCCCCGCTCGTGCCTTCCCCAAGCGCCTTCATCTCCTCGACTGGCCACGTGACGATTGATGGTGCCGACCGGAATCCGGTTCTCTTTTTCGTAATCGGCGATGACTTCCAATGGAGAGTCGAGCACCACTCCACCGAGGTCGAAGATGAGTGCCCGCCGGGTCACGAAAGACTGAGTCGATACCGAAGCAAATCGGCCTGCTCGTCAAGCATTTGCTTGGCGGCAACCAAACGACTTCGCGAGTCAGGGGCCTCGAGCAACTTCTGCTGGTCAATGGCCGCCAACGGACTGATCGAAGACAGTTGGAACGACGCTGCCACCGGATCCTCGGCGAGATCAAGGTTCAGAGCCGCGACATTTGCTCCTATCTCGGAGGCCAGAGCGAGCACCGTCCGCAACGAGGTCAGAGCCTCCTCCAATTCTCCCGATGAGTCACAAACACGCTCGGGCAATTCCTCGACATCGGCCTCGGGGTGGGGATCGTCTGGCAGCCATTCCTGGACCCGGATTCGATTCATCCCGACCACCACGATGGCCCGATCGTTGGAGGACCCAATCGGAGACATCGCCACCACCTTCACCCGGCTCCCCACATCGAAACGGACATCGTCTCCCCCCACTTCGTGTCCACGCTCGATCAGCACGATGCCGAACTGACCATCAGCTCGCATGACCCGGTCGAGGAGTCGTTGATAGCGGGACTCAAATATCCGAAGGGGCACGGCGGTGCTGGGGAACACCACCGAATTGAGCGGAAACATTGGGAGCCTCATCGCCGCTTCCTTACCGTGAAACGAAGACGGTCAACCACCTCGTTGTCAAGGGTGATAACGAACGAGTAGTCGCCGGCAGCTTCGAAAGTGAGATTGTTGAAAGTGAACGAGCGCAAGATCCCCAGATCGGGACGATCCATGGGGTCTCTGCGCCCCACATTGACGACGTGACTGACGTCATTCGGCAGCAATCGGCGGCCGTCGGCATCGACCAGGTCAACCCCCACTCGGATCTGGGTTGAGGGAGAGCTCCACGGAACTCGCACTCGGAGACCGATCGCCATGGAGTGGTGCCGGGCCGGGAAACCGGAAACAAAGAGGGTGTCCCAGCCTCCACCGAGGACGTAGAGCTTTCCTCCTACGGCCTGAACTGAGTCCGCTAGCAGTGCAAAGTCCACCGCTGGAGAGATCGCCTCGGGCTCGATTTCCACCGCGTTCGAGTCTACGAATTTGGGAAGACAAGCCCTTGCATGTCTAACTTCGGTATCCCCTGACAGGAGAGCAGATGGCCGAGACGGTCCCTGAGGTCGCACCCGCGAGTGGCAAGCTTGGAATCCTCACCCCGGGGATGGGCGCGGTGGCCACCACTTTCTATGCGGGCACGCTCTCGATCAGAAAGGGCTATTCGCAACCGATCGGCTCGCTCACCCAGATGGGTCACATCCGGCTCGGCAAGAGGACCGAAAAGCGCAATCCGATGATCAAGGATTTCGTTCCGCTGGCTCGTCTCGAGGACCTCGAGTTCGGTGGCTGGGATCCTTACTCGGATGACGCCTACACATCGGCGATGAGGGCGGGAGTTCTCCAGCCTTCTCATCTGGAGTCAATCGGGGAGGAGCTGCGAATGATCCAACCGATGCCGGCGGTGTTCTCGCCCGATTGGGTCAGGCGGCTGGAGGGATACGACCAGGTCAAGGATGCCCGCACGAAAATGGACCTGGCTGAGTTGCTGATGGAGGACATTGAGCGATTCCGCACCCAGCACCAGTGCGAGCGGCTGGTGATGATCTGGTGCGGATCGACCGAGGTCTATCGCGAACCGACGGCGGTCCACCAAGATCTCGAAGCATTCGAGAAGGGCCTCAAGATCTCCGACCCCAACATCGCCCCTTCACAGATCTACGCCTATGCCGCCCTCCAGGCCGGAGTGCCTTTTGCCAACGGGGCTCCCAACCTCACCGTCGACTTCCCGGCGATGATGGAGCTCGCCGCTCTCCGCGGACTCCCGATCTGCGGCAAGGACTTCAAGACCGGCCAGACGCTGATGAAGACCATGATCGCTCCGGGGCTCAAGGCCCGGATGTTGGGAATCAAGGGTTGGTACTCGACCAACATTCTCGGAAATCGGGACGGGGAGGTACTCGACGACCCCGAGAGCTTCAAGTCGAAGGAAGTCTCCAAGCTCGGGGTGCTGGAGACGATC
>DATEDN010000134.1:0-13669 GCA_035281645.1 Acidimicrobiia bacterium
GTCGTCACCGATCCCGACCAGAAGGAACGATTGGCGAAAAGCGGCGATTTCACCGACCCGCTCCGCCGGGCACCGATGGCCATCGCCCTGATCCAGGAGGGAACCGAGTACGAATTCGACATCGGTCGACTCGCCCAGAACCTGATGCTGGCGGCTAGAGCCATCGGGGTTGCCACTTGTCCAGTGACCTTTCACCGCCAGGAGGAGGCTGCTCGGGTGCTTGGGATTCCCGAAGGGAACTTCTGTCGATACGGCGTGGCGCTGGGCTATCCGGCCGAAGTGATCAGGCCCTCTCGAATGAGCGGGCGCAAGCCCCTCGACGAATTTGTCCACTGGAACTCCTACTGACGAAAGGCACCCCGGCTGCGGCGGCTCTCGTCCCTGTTGGGGGGGAGAAACTGCACATCGTTTGGGACTGGAACGGGACGCTTTTTGACGACCTCCACGTGGTCGTGGCCTCCGTCAACGATGGCCTGGCGGCCATGGGAGCAGGACCGATCGATCTCGACGGCTACCGCTCCCACTACAAGAGGCCGGTCAAGCTCTTCTACGACAAGCTCCTCGACCGGGAGCTCAGCGGGGAAGAATGGAACGAGATCGATCGCGTTTTCCATGACTCCTACCGCCGGGCACTGGTGATGGCACATCTCACCGAGGATGCCCGCGACGCCCTCGATCAGGCCGCCCGCGGCGGAAACACCCAGTCGCTCCTCTCAATGTTTCCTCATCCCGACCTCGTCCCACTGGTCAAAAAGCTCGGCATCGAGGCCTACTTCGATCGGATCGACGGTCTGGCTGAGGGCAGTCCGGGGGACCTGAAAGCGCAATACCTCGAACGGCATCTGCGACAGCTCACGGCCGGCGAGGACCCGCGGCGGGTGGTGGTGATCGGCGACACCCCCGACGACGCCACCGCCGCCCGGCACGTCGGCGCCCGCCCGATCCTCTACGACGGCGGATCGCATCATCGAGTCGACCTCGAGGCTACGGGTGCGGCTGTTGTCTCCTCCCTTCGGGCCGCGGTCGAACTCGCCCTCGGCAACTAGGTTTGGGACGATGAAGTCGATCAACCCCACCACCGGCGAGGTGGTCGCCGAATATCCCGAACACGACGACCGCGAGGTGGATCGCCGTCTCGAAGCGGCCCATCGGGCCTTTGGCCAATGGCGAAACACCTCTTTCTCGGAGCGAGCCGAAGCGATGTCCAGAGCCGGTGAGATCCTCGAAAAGCGCAAGGAGGAGCTCGCCCGGCTGATGGCAATTGAAATGGGAAAGCCGGTGGCGGCGGGAAGAGCCGAAGCCGAGAAGTGTGCCTGGGCTTGTCGCTACTACTCAGACGAAGCAGAGGTGATGCTCGCCGATCAGCCGGTGAGTACCGAACGGTCGAAGAGCTATATCCATCATGAACCTCTCGGCGTGGTGCTGGCCGTAATGCCGTGGAATTTTCCGTTCTGGCAGGTCTTTCGTTTCATCGCCCCGGCCCTGATGGCGGGGAATGCGGGCGTGCTCAAGCACGCCTCGAACGTGTCTGGCTGCGCCCTCCAGATCGACGAGATCCTCGACGAAGCGGGGTTTCCCGCCGGACTCTTCTCGACGCTGCTCATCGGCTCCGAAAGGGTCGGGAAGGTCCTTGACGATCCTCGCGTCGTGGCGGCCACGCTCACCGGAAGCGAGCCGGCCGGACGAGCCGTCGCCGCCAAAGCCGGATCCTTGCTCAAAAAGACGGTCCTCGAGCTGGGCGGGAGCGATCCCTACCTGATCCTCGCCGATGCCGACCTAGAGAAGGCCGCTGCCATCTGTGCTCAGAGTCGCACCATCAACAACGGGCAGAGCTGTATCGCCGCCAAACGCTTCATCGTGGTCGACGAGGTTGTCGAGCCCTTCACTGAGGCCTTCACGAAGGAGATGGCGGCCTACGAGATGGGTGATCCGCTCGAAGAGGAAACTCGTCTCGGACCACTCGCCCGGACTGACCTCCGCGACGAGCTTCACCGACAGGTGACCCGCACTCTCGAGGGAGGAGCCACTGCGATTTTGGGGGCCGAGGTGCCGGAGGGACCGGGAGCTTTCTATCCCGCTTCGGTACTGGCCGGAGTCAAAGAGGGAATGGCCGCATACTCGGAGGAGCTTTTCGGTCCGGTGGCGGCAGTGATCGCGGTCGAGTCGGAAGATGAGGCGGTGAGGGTTGCGAACGACACATCCTTCGGGCTGGGAGCGGCAGTTTTCTCACGTGATATCGAACGGGCGGAACACCTGGCAGCCACCCGCATCGAAGCGGGGTGTTGTTTCGTCAACGCGCTGGTGGCGTCTGATCCACGTTTGCCTTTTGGAGGGGTGAAGGCGTCGGGCTATGGGCGCGAGCTCTCGGTGCTCGGAATCAAAGAGTTCGTCAACCAGAAGACGGTGGTGGTGGCCTAGAGCTCGGAGCGACCCGCCAGGGCGCGGCCCAGGGTCAGCTCGTCGGCGTAGTCGAGGTCACCACCCACCGGCAGGCCCATCGCCAGTCGAGTAACCCGCACCCCTCGCGGTTTCATCTCCCGGGCGATGTACATGGCGGTGACGTCACCCTCGACCGTGGGATTGGTGGCGAGGATCAGCTCTTTGATTCCCTCGTCTTCGATTCGCTTGCCCAGCTCGGCGATATGAAGCTGGCTGGGTCCGATGCCCCCGATGGGCGAGATGGCTCCGCCGAGGACGTGATAGCGACCGCCGAATTCCTGCGTCCGTTCGATCACGGCGATGTCCTGTGCCCGCTCGACCACGCACACCACGGTCTGATCGCGCTTGGGGTCACGACAGATCGAACATTCTTCGCTGGCCGTCACGTTGAAGCAACGGCTGCAAATGCGGAGCTGATCGCGCATGTCGACGATGGCGGACGACAGCCTGAGGGCGTCCTCTCGCTCCACTCCCAGCAGGTGGAAGGCCATTCGTTGGGCGCTCTTCCTCCCGACCCCGGGAAGGCGCGCCAGCTCATCTATCAGGCGCTGGAGCGGACCTTCGAACATCTCAGCCCAGGAGGCGGCCGAGGTCGAGCCCCCCGGTCAGTTCGCCCATCTCCTTTTCGCTGTCGGCAGCCGCGGCGTCGAGGGCACTGTTGACGGCCACGGTGATGAGATCGGCGAGCATCTCGACGTCGTCGGTCACGGAGGGGTCGATGGCGATGGCGGCGACCTTGCCTCCGATGATCGTGGTCTTGACCACTCCTCCCCCGGCGCTGCCCTCGTATCGGCGACCCGCCAGCTCCGCCTGGCGCGAGGCCAGTTCCTCGGACATCTTCTGCGCTTGACGGAGCATGGAGCCGAGGTCCAAGTTCGGGCCGTCGTTCGTGGTCATGTCTGCGAGGGTACCCAAAACCCTCTAGTCGTCTTCGATCACGAGCGTGGCTCCCAACTCCTTTTCAAGGAGAGCGGTGGGGTCGATCGCCTCGGGCGGCGCCTCAAACAGGCGGTCTTTGTCGAGCACGCTTTCATCGACGGTGGCCTCCTCACTCTCGGGAGATGCCCCGGTCTTGCGAAAGCCGACTTCGATCGGAAAGCCCAAGAGGTCGCCAGCCTGGGTGGCCACCAAGGCACTGACCACGGGATCGGTCCGCAAGCCCTCGAGGTGAAAGTCCTGGGAGACATCGAGAACCAGGCGCCGTCCTTCCTCGATGTCGCCGGGAGCGGCCTCGCGAAAGAGGGCCCAACGCCGGGGGCCCAGAAGCTGGCGGAGGCTCCCGAAAAGTGACGGCCAGATCTTCTGCACCGCCTCCATCGTTAGTCCGCCGTGGCCCCGTCCGTCGCCTTCGGCGCCACTTCCCCCAACGCTCACTTCGTTCGCTGGGGGAGGAAACTCCGTGCTCTGGCTTTCAGGCGGGGAGGGGGGAAGGACAGAAACCGGAGCCGAGCCGCGCTCTAGGCGCTCGAGGCGGGCCGTCAGGGCGTCGGGATCAGACGAGGTCTCCGGACGAGTGAGGCGAATGACCGCCAACTCCACCATCAGCCGTTCCTCGCGGCCCTCCCGGAGCTTGATCAGCGCTTCACCGAGGAGATCGACCGCACGCAACACCGCCGCCGGCCCGACCACCTTGGCCGCCTTTTTCCAGGCCTCCAGCACTTCCGCCGGCTCGTCTGCCACTTCGCTCAAGTTGGGGGCGTAGTGGGCGAGAAAGACGCCGCGGAAGAATCCGATCGCCTCGCCCACAAAGCGGCGGAGATCGATCCCGCGGGCTGACATCTCAGCCACCAGTTCGAGACCGGCTCGCGCATCAGCGTTGGCGACGGCTTCGACCAAGGCGATATAGGCCTCGGTGTCGGCCATGCCGAGGGCGCGCTGGACACCAGCCAGGTCGACTGTGTCCGAGCCGAGGGCAGCCACCTGTTCCAGCAGCGAGAGCGCGTCCCGAGCCGACCCACCGGCATGCCGGGCCAACGCCACCAGAGCCTTGGCATTGGTCTTGTATCCCTCGAGGTCGGCGATCCTCCCCAGATGGGCGGCGAGGGCCTCCGTCCCAACCGGGTGAAAATCGAAGCGCTGAGTGCGGCTGCGGATCGTGTCGGCGAGCTTGTAGGGCTCGGTGGTGGCGAGAACGAAGATCACGTGCGGCGGCGGTTCTTCGAGGGTTTTCAAGAGGGCGTTGCCGGCTGCCTTCGACAACATGTGCGCCTCGTCGAGGATGTACACACGGCGTGAGTTGGGACCGGAGGCGACCGTCGAGACCGAAAGCCGCATATCGCGGATGTCTTCGACCGAGTTGTGCGAGGCGGCGTCCAATTCCATCACGTCGAGCGAGGAGCCCTCGGTGATGCCCAGGCAAGACAGACATTCGTTGTCCGGCGAGCCGTCGGCCAGGCGGTGCTCGCAGTTGAGAGCCTTGGCCAGGATGCGGGCGGTGGTGGTCTTGCCGGTGCCCCGAGGCCCGGCAAATAGGTAGGCGTGCGCTACCCGACCCTCGGTGATCTCGCGGGCCAGAGTCGAGGTCACATGGCTTTGCCCGACCACGTCCTCCCAGGATTGGGGTCGATACTTTCGATAGAGTGCCTTATACGCCATTTCGGCAAGCGTACGGCATCAAGGGGACGAACGGCACTGGCTAGAAGGTGCCCAAATCCTTTGATCCCTTCGAGATCTAACGTTTCGGAAAGCAAGCGCCGATACACCTGGGTGTCCCTGATGACTGCCTCCTTATCCAATGCCGTCCCCACCGAGGCCGCCAGCAGGGCGGCTCCCGCGGTCTGGTCCCAGGGCCTGGTGCGCCGCTTCGGGAAGGAGACCGCGGTCGACCAGGTCGATCTCGCCATCCAACCTGGCGAGTTCTATGGATTGCTGGGCCAGAACGGCGCCGGCAAGACCACGACCATCAAGATGATCGTGGGTCTTTTGCGACCGGATGCGGGCACTGCCGGAATCGGTGAGTTCGACACCTGGCGCCAACCCCTGGAAGTGAAGAAGCGAATCGGGGTCTTGCCCGAGGAGTTCAACCTTTACGAGCGATTGACCGGAGCCGAGTTGCTCGACTTCACGGCTGCTATGCACGGGCTCGGGCGCGAGGAAACCGTGAGCCGGCGTCAGGAATTGCTCGGTTTGCTGGATCTCTCGGAAGCAGCCGGGAAGCTGGTGGGCGATTACTCCCGCGGCATGCGAAAAAAGGTTGCCCTGGCTGCCGCCATCATCCATCGTCCTCCCGTGCTTTTCCTCGACGAGCCGTTCGAGGGGGTCGATCCGGTTTCGGCCCGGCTAATCCAGGACCTGCTCAGGCGCTACACGACCCAGGGCGCGACGATCGTCTTCTCTTCTCATGAGATGTACCTCGTCGAAAGGCTGTGCACCCGCATCGGCATCATGCAGAAAGGGAGGCTCTTGATCGAAGACACCCCGGCCGGGCTTTGCGAGCGGATGGGGGTCGACTCGGTCGAGGACGCATTCATCCTCGCCGTCGGCGGTGGGACTTCGACCGAGGGTCTCGAGTGGTTACGCAGTTCGGCTGGCTAAAGGCCCGCCTCACCTGGAACGGACTCCGCCGGGACCGGCAGAGACGAATCGGGTTTCCCTTAATCCTGGCTCTGATGGGATGGCTGGCCTGGAAAGTTGCCAGCTCATATTCGACTGAGTTCTCCCGGCTCGAAGCGTCGCTTGCATCCGAGTTGGCACTATGGGGTGCCCTGGCCTTCTTCATTGGCTGGGTGACGCTTCCGGTCGTGATCTTCCCCTTGGACGAGACCCTCGATCCCGCCCGCCTCGCCGTGTTCCCGATCACCCGGCCCAAGCTCCTGGTCGGGTTGGTCTTCGCCTCCCTGATCTCGCCCAGCATGCTGGTCCCGGCCACCGTGGCAACGGTCAATGTCGCGGTGTTCTCCGGCTGGGCCCGCCTGGCTGCGATCGTGGCCGGCGTGGTGCTGTTGGCGCAGATGGCGGTCGGCGCCCACCTTTTCACCAGCCTGGTCTCCTCCATCCTCCGATCGCGTCGAGGGCGCGATGTCGCCGTCATGGTCGTGATCGGAATCGGCCTCTTCACCTTCGCCGCCTATCAAACTGTCGCCTCTCAGATCGCCACCTCCGGTATGGCGGGGGCTCTGGCCGCCAACCGCATCTCCGGAATCGCGGCCTTGATCCCCCCGGTGGCAGCACAATCGATAGCCACCGAGGCCGCCGCAGGTGACTGGGGCGGTGCAGTCCTGATGCTCATCGTGGCTCTGTCTTGGCTGGCGCTGATGGCGTACGCCTGGGATCGCCTCCTGGGCTGGATGCTGGTCACTCCCGACCACAGCCCCCGGCCGGATCGGGCCCGTCATCGCCGCGGGCTCGCCGAGCGAGGTGCCTGGGGCAAGCGTCGGGTGCTGGCGCGAAAGGAGTTGCGGTTCTTCGTGCGCGATCCCCGCCAACGTTTGGTTTGGACCGGGACCGTGATCTTCGTTGGTCTGGCGGTGGCAGTACTGGTCGTCGGGACCGACTCGATGGCGATCTTCCGCCGCTCGAGTTGGCTGCCACTTCTCGCCCCGGCCATGGTGCTCTTCGTCGGCTTACCGATCGCGCTCAATCAGTTCGGATGGGAGCGCAATGCCTCGAGCTACCTATTCGTCCTTCCCATAAAGCCTCGGCATCTCTTGCATGGCAAGAACCTGGCCATCGGCCTTGGCCTGGTGGTGGAAACGATTTTCATGTCGGCCTTACTCGCCACCTTCAGCGGTGCGTGGGACGCGCTATTGATGGTTCCGGCCCTGGCGGCGTCGGCTATTGGCTGCCAGCTGGCGGTGGGAAACATCGTGTCGGTGCTCGCCCCGCTTCGGCTCCCCCGGGAGGGCACGGACGTCTTTGCCCAGGCCACCGAGCAGGGGCTTCTGGCATTGGTGGCGCAGATGGGGTCGTTCTTGATGATCGGGCTCCTGCTCGTGCCTCCCTCGGTGGCCGTGGTCCTCGCCGTCGCCTTCGGTCAGGTGCTCGATCCGGTCCTCGTCACCGCCTTCTGCTTCGTCTACGGAGTCGGGGTCTATTTCCTCGCCCTCTGGGTGGCCGGCATCCTCCTCCGACGACGTGTGCCCGAGGTCGTCGCCTGGGTGCAAGTGCAATAGATCAGACTTCAGACTTCAGACTTCAGACTTCAGACTTCTGGTATCTGACATCTGGTATCTGACATCTCTTAGTCTCAGTAGGTGCGCCTTGGGATCGACCTCGACGGGGTAGTGGCCGATTTCAACGCCGGCTGGATCAGCCGCTACAACACCCAGTACGGGGCCGCTCTCCCCTCCGACGCGGTCAAGGGCTGGGATGCCATCCCCTCACTGACCCACTTCGAGGACATGCGAGCCTTCTGGAAATGGGCTCGCGATCATGATGGCCACTCGCTCTTCCGCCACCTCGAGCCCTATCCCGATGCGGTCCCCTCGCTCTGGCAGCTGATCAAGTCCCGCCATCAGGTGGTGATCATTACCACCAAGCCGGGATGGGCGATCCATGACACCTTCGCCTGGATTGCCCAACACCAGATCCCAACCCGCGAGGTCCACATCCTCGAGCAGAAATGGACCGTCGAATGCGACATCTATCTCGACGATGGCCCTCATGTTTTGAAGGAGCTGGTGGCCCGCCGGCCGGAGCGGATGGTCTGCCGTTTCGTGCGGCCCTGGAACGAGCCGGTGGCGGGCGCGGTCGACGTCGAATCGTGGGCCGACTATCTGGATCTGGTGGGAAGATCCGGCCCGTCGCCCCGCCGGTAGCGATTATGTTGGCCGGGGCGGGGTGATCCGCCCGAACAACCACAAGGAGTCACGTAAGTGCAAAAGAAACTGGTGATCCTGACCTTGCTCGCCCTGGTACTGGGCGCCTGTGGCGGTGGGACAAGCGCCACTACAGCCGAGGTCGAGGACACCTCCCCCACGACGATGGCCGAGGTCACTACGACCGCCGCCGCGTCCACGACTGCAGCAGCGAGCGGGTTGGGCACTCCCGAGAATCCGATTCAGGTTCTCTTCGTGCCCTCCGTCGAGGCCGAAGTGATTGTCAGCGGCGGCGAGGTGATGAAGAACGCTTTGGAAGAAGCGACCGGCCTCACCTTTGAGGTATCGGTACCGACCTCTTATGCCGCCACCATCGAGGAGATGTGCGCGGCACCCGATCGCACCATGGGATTCATCCCCGGGCTCGGCTATGTGCTGGCCGCCAATCTCTGCGGTGTCGATGTCGGCTTCAAGGCGGTTCGGTTTGGCTATGACGTCTATTGGGCGCAGTTCCTCGTTCCCCGCGATTCCGAGATCGCCTCGATCGATGACCTCGCCGGACGCAGCTGGGCTTATCCGGACCCGGGCTCGACTTCGGGCTACATGGTCCCCTTGCTGGAGCTGCAAGAGGCGGGAGTCGAGCCGGGAGCGACTGTCGAAGCCGGTGGACACCCCCAAGCTGCCCTCGCCGTCTACCGCGGCGATGCTGACTTCGCCACCACCTTCTATTCGCCGCCGCTTTTGCCCGAGGGCGAGTGGGCGGAGGGTGATCCGCCGGACATCCCCGACGAGCTGGTCCCCGACTGCGCCGTTACCGCCGATGACGAGCTCTGGTGCGGCGATTACCGGGTCCTCGATGCCCGGGCGAGCGCTCGGGACGAAGCTCCCGACATCGTGCAACAGGTGCGGATCCTGTCGATCACCCAGGGCATCCCCAACGACACTCTCTCGTTCGGGCCGGAGTTCCCCTCCGACTTGCGGACCCAGATCGAGGACGCCCTGGTGGCCTTCGCCGAGACGCCGGAGTGGGAGGAGTCGATCGGCAACCAGGACTTCTATGGCTGGACCGGCATCAATCCGGCCGAAGACGCGGAGTACGACGGCCTGCGAACGATCGTCGACCTGGTCGGTATCGACCTCGACAGCCTCTAAGCCGGTCATCGATTCTGTGAGGATTTGCGCGGCCCCAGGCCGCGCAAATCCTCTCATTCATATGGGCGATCGCTGATGCTGCGAGTCGAGAACCTCACCAAGATCTACGACGACGGGACCGTCGCACTCAAAGACGTCTCCTTCGAAGTCCCAGACGGGCAGTTCCTGGCCGTCATCGGCCTCTCCGGCTCCGGAAAGTCGACCCTCCTCCGTTGCATCAACCGATTGGTCGAGCCCACCTCAGGCAAGATCTTCTGGAACGAGGAGGATGTCACCGCCGCCCCTCAGGAGGATCTGCGTCAGGTACGCCGCCGGATCGGCATGGTTTTTCAGCACTTCAACCTGGTCCATCGCTCGACGGTCATCACCAACGTCCTCGCCGGGCGTTTGGGTTATGTCAATCCCGCCCTATCGATCCTCAACCGCTTTCCAAAAGAAGACGTGGCCAAGGCAGTAGCCCAGCTCGAAAGGGTGGGGCTGGCCGAGAAGGCCAAGGCACGAGCCGACGAGCTATCTGGCGGACAACAACAGAGGGTCGGTATCGCCCGGGCGATGATGCAAGACCCGGAGATGATCTTGGCCGACGAACCGGTCGCCAGCCTGGACCCGGTCCTGGCTCATTCGATCATGCAATACCTCGAGCGCATCAACACCGACGACGGAGTCACAGTTCTTTGCAGCCTCCACTTCCTCGACCTGGTTCACCGCTACGCCGACCGCGCCATCGCCCTCAATCGGGGAGAGCTGGTCTTTGACGGCGAGCCCAAGGCGATCGACGACGATCGTTTCAAGGCGATATACGGGCAAGAGGCGGAGCGGGTTGGCTAATCCCGGCAACAAACGGCCACCGTGGGTCTGGCCCGCCGTCATCCTCGGTCTTGTCATCTACGCCTATGGCTTTTGGGTTACCGAGGTCAACCTCGATCAGATCCGCGACGACACGAGACGAGTGGGTTTGGTTCGCATCCTCCGGGCCCTCGCCCGCCCCGAGATCCTGGAGCAGGATCTAGAGGTCACCAACACCGACGTTCCGATTCGGATCCCGTGCGTCGAGGGCGATCAAGCGGGCGAAGGTGGAGCCCGTGTCGTGCTGAACCCGCCCTGTGCCGACCCCCGGTCCACCATCGAGGTCAGTGGAAACGGCTTCGCCCCCACCACCGAGGTGAGGGTCTTTCTGGTGCCCGAATCCCAGGTCGAATTGCGCCTGGCCGAGGTCCGAACCGACGGAGCGGGCGAATTCAGCACCGAAGTCCGGCTTCCCAACCGACCATCGGAGGCTCCCCAGACCATCAGGGTGGTGAGCACGGAGCCGGTCGGCAGCCCTCGCTGGACCCAGACCGCCCGCGACACGCTCGACAAGATTATCGAGACGGTTTTCCTGGCATTGATCGCCACCACGTTCGCCACCCTGCTGGCGGTGCCGCTCTCGTTCCTGGCGGCTCGAAACCTAATGAAGGACATTCAGAGCACGGTGACCAATGTCGCCCTCAGCTTGATCGCCCTTCCGTTGGGAGTGGCCGGGGGCGTTGTCGCCGCCAACCTGGCCCAGCGGGTAGCCCGAGCGATCGGCGATGAACCTTGGCTGGGGCTCGCCGGTCTTCTGGTGACGCTGCTGGCCGGTGGATTCATCCTGCGGCGGGCGATTCCGGCCGAGGAGACTGAGACGCCCTCGCCTGCCCAGCGAACCCAACGGGCAGTGCTTTTGGTCCTCGTCTTCCTGCTGGTGATGCTCGGTCTCTATCTGGCGGCGAGCCTCCTTCAGCAATTGGGAGCGTGGCTCGAGCCCCGCTTGGGCGTTCTCCGATTCCTCGGTGCCTTTCTTGGCACCGCCGGGGAGTTGGTCTCCTTCGGGCTGGTGGTGGCCTCGGCCATATTCGGGGGTGGGGTGTTGGTGATGGTCTTGAACCGCTTCGGCCATGGGCTCCGCAAGCGGCTCTCCGACGACGCCCTCAATGCCCTTGCCATCCCGCTGGCGATGGTGGCGGGTGCGCTGTGGGCAATCCTCATCGCCCGCGCCATCGCCTGGTTCTACGAGTGGAGTGACCTCAACCGAACCCTCTGGATTCCCGTGATCGTCGGAGCCCTCGCCGGCCTCTGGGTGGCTTTTCGGGTCCGCGGGCGGCCAACCGTCCGTCTCGGGCTTGGCATCTACTACATCACCCGCACCGTTTTCAACGTCCTGCGGGCGATCGAACCGCTGATCATGGCGATCGTCTTCGTCGTCTGGGTCGGCATCGGTCCCTTCGCCGGCGCCCTGGCCCTCGCCCTCCACACCATCGCCGCTCTCGCCAAGCTCTACTCCGAGCAGGTGGAATCGATCAGCGCCGGACCCTTGGAGGCGGTGAGGGCCACTGGTGCCAACCGCCTGCAGAACGTCGTTTACGCCGTCGTCCCCCAGATCATCCCGCCGTACATCTCCTTCACCATGTATCGCTGGGACATCAACGTCCGCATGTCCACGATCATCGGCTTCGTCGGCGGTGGCGGGATCGGCTTCCTGCTCCAGCAGAACATCAACCTTCTCGATTACCGGGCGGCGGCGGCGCAGATCCTTGCCATCGCCATCGTCGTCGCGGCGATGGACTGGCTGAGCTCGCGCATCCGGGCGCGCTATGTCTGAGTTCCTACGGCGAACCCGCGAGCTGCGCGAGGAAGCCGAGAAGTCGCTGGCCCCGGCCGCCACTCGCTCCACCGAAAGCAAGGGCCGGGCCGAAGAGGAGGAGCCCGACGAGTATCGCACTGCCTTTGAGCGCGATCGCGACCGCATCATCCACACCAAGGCCTTCCGCCGGCTCAAGCACAAGACCCAGGTCTTCATCAATCCCGAGGGCGATCACTTCGTCACCCGCCTCACCCACACGTTGCAGGTCACTCAGATCGGGAGATCGATGGCCGCCAGCCTCGGGCTCAACGAGGCGTTGACCGAGGCGATCTGTCTCGGCCATGACGTCGGCCATTCCCCCTTCGGCCATACCGGGGAGGAGGCGCTCGCCCCCTACGTCGAAGGTGAGTGGTTGCATTCCGCTCACTCGGTTCGGGTCCTGTCTTTACTCGAACCGCAGAACCTGTCCTGGGAAGTGATCGACGGAATTCGGTCCCATTCCTGGAAGATCAATCCGCCCCCTTCGACTCCCGAGGGGATGCTCTGTCGTTTCGCCGACCGCATCGCCTACCTCACCCACGACTTTGCCGATGCGATCAGGGCCGGTCTGATCGGGCTCGCCGACTTGCCATCACCAGTCGTGGCTCATTTCGGCGATACCAGCAGGGAGTGGATCAATCACATGATCAGGGCCGTGGTGGATCACAGCATCGAGATGGGTGAGGTACAGATGCACCCCGAGACCCTGGAGACGATGCACAAGCTGCGCGGCTTCATGTTCGAGAAGGTCTATCTGCGACCGGAGGCGGAGTTCCAAAAGGAGCGGGCGATCGTCGTGATCCGCAATCTGGTCGATTACTTCTCTCATCACCCCGACGAGGTTCCGGAATCCACCACTGTTCCCGAGGCAGACCCGGTCACTGCCGCCATCGATTTCGTGGCGGGAATGACCGATCGCTATGCCATCACCACCCACGACCGCCTGTTCCGCCCCCGCCTCTTCGACTGATGACGGACGACCGTTCGGCGGTGCCGTTTGCGAACGCAGCTGCTTTTCGGCGCTGGCTAGAGAAGAACCACGTCAAGAAGACGGAACTATGGATGAAGTTGAACTCGAAACATGTAAAGCCGCGAGGGATCACCTGGGAAGAGGCGGTTGAAGAGGCGCTGTGCTTCGGCTGGATCGACTCCAAGTCACAGCGCATCGACGACGACTCGCGACGACAGCGCTGGACGCCCCGCAAGCCGGGCAGCAATTGGAGCAAGATCAATATTGCCCTGGTCGAAAAGCTGGTGGCCGAGGGCCGGATGACTCCGGCAGGCCTGGCGGCCTTCGAGAAGAGGCGGCCGGCGCAGAGCGGCGTCTATTCCTACGAGGACCGTCACCAGATCGAGCTTCCCGCCGAGTTCAAGGCTCGGCTGGCGGCAGATCGCAAGGCTTCGGCGTTCTGGGAGGCGGCCACCTCCGGCTATCGAGCCAGCACCATCTATTGGGTGATGTCGGCCAAGCAGGAGGCCACCCGGGAGAAGCGGATGACCCAGCTGCTCGAAGACTCGGCCGCCGGGCGTCTGGTGCCACCCCAGCGGTACGGGGACCCTCCGGCGTGGGTGGCGCGAGCCGCGGCCGCAGCGCGGGCCGCCGAGTAGGGCGCTTGCCGGCGCGTCTGTGGGCTGATAGGGCCGTACAGCAGCCCTATCGACCCTGGGTCGCGATCTAGAC
>DATEDN010000135.1:0-3765 GCA_035281645.1 Acidimicrobiia bacterium
GAGGACGAGGCGAAGACGATCAAGGACAACCTTCGCCGGAAGATCCTGGGGACGGAGAACGCCGGGGACATCGCGGTCATCAACCGGGGGCTCAAGTTCACGCCGTGGACGATGAGCGCGGTGGACGCCCAGTTCATCGAGCAGCGGCAGTTCGGCATCGCGGAGGTGTCCAGGCTCTACGGCGTCCCCCGGGAGCTGCTGAGCGACACCGGAGCTTCCTCCTGGGGTTCGGGTATCCAGGAGCTTGTGCGGGGGTTCCTGCGGTTTACCCTCGACCCCTGGCTGACCAGGATCGAGCAACGCCTGAGTGCTCTGCTGCCGGCCCCCCGGTTCGTGGAGTTCGAGCGCAAGGCTCTTCTGCAGGGGTCCCCCCAGGAGGAAATCGACCTGATTGTGACTCAGCTCGACGCCGGTCTCCTCACGATCGATGAGGCCCGGGCCCTGATGAATCGCCCACCGGTCGAGGCGACACCGGTCGCAGAGGAGGCTCCGGTTGAACCGCTTCCTAGTTGAGTTCCGGGCGGAGCTGGACGGTAACCGTCTCGTCGGTCACGCCGCTGTGTTCGGGCAGACGGCCCGCATGGCCGGCGGCTATGAGCGCATCGGCTCCACGGCCTTTCAGAGGGCCCTGGAAGCTCCGGAGACCGACGTGCGGGCCCTGATTAACCACAATCCCTCCATGGTCCTGGGACGCCAGTCTGCGGGCACTCTGCGGCTGTCTACGGACAAGGAGGGCCTGCGCTTCGACGTCGACCTCCCGGACACCTCCTACGCCCGGGATCTCAGGGAGCTGGTCGCCCGGGGCGACGTGACCGGCGCCAGCTTCGGGTTCATCCCTGGTGAGGATGAGTTCTCCACGGCGCCGGACGGGAAGCAGGTCAGGACGCACACGTCGGTGGCACGGCTGATCGACGTGTCCCCGGTGACGTTCCCCGCCTACGAGGGGGCGGGCGTCGCGCTCCGCCACATTGATTTCGTCCGGGTATCCGCCCGGGCGCAAGCGGCCCTTATCCGGGCCAACGCCCTGAGGAGGGCCGTATGACGCTGGAAGAGCTGCTTGAGGCCATGAGGGCGTTGATCGACGCCGCGACCGCCGAGGACCGACCGTTGAGCGAGGAGGAGGCTGAGCGTTACGAGGACATGGAGCGGCAGGTTGCGGCGCTCAACCGCACCGTGCAGATCCGTTCTCGCCAGACTGCTTACGACACCCCCACGGGCCATGGTGGCACGAACACGACCGACAGGGACGCGCACGATGCCCGCCTCCGGGCGGAGGCGTTCGAGCGTTACCTGCGCACCGGTGACCAGGGGATAGCGGCGGAGTTCCGGGCCCAGTCCGAAGGGGTCGGTTCCGAGGGCGGTTTCCTCGTCCCGACCGAGTTCCGGCAGAAGATCATCGAGCGGATGGTGGCGTTCGGCGGTCTGGCTGAGAACGCCGAGACGATGAGCACTTCGAACGGCGCTCCCATCGAATGGCCGACTCTGGATGACACGGCCAATCTCGGGGAGATCACTCCGGAGAACGCTCAGTTCGGTGGCGGGGCGGACCTCGTGTTCGGCACCGCCAGTCTCGGCGCCTACAAGTACACGACCACCGGCGTCAATGACGACCCGCTCCGGGTCAGCGTGGAGCTGCTGCAGGACAGTGCTTTTGACATCCAGGCACTGATCTCCCGGGTCTTCGGTCAGCGCATCGCCCGTGCGCAGGCACTGGACTTCGTTCTCGGTACCGGTGTGGGCGAACCGCAGGGGATCGCCGGCTCCACGATCACCGCCGACGAGACGGTCGACGTTGCCGACGTGATCGACTACGACGACCTGCTGGACCTGGAAGGTGCCCTGGATCCCGCTTACGAGCAGGGCGCTAAGTGGCTGATGAGTAAGGCCACATGGTCAGCTATCCGGGGCATCGTTGACGGCTCCCAGCGACCGCTGATCTTCGACCAGGCTGCGAGCGGCATCGGAGGCCGTCCAGAGAAGCAGCTGCTGGGCTACCCGGTTGTGATCGACCAGGCCATGCCGGACCTGTCGGCCGCTGTCGGCCCTGCCATCGTGGCGATCCTGGGCGACCTGCGGGAGGCCTACCTGATCCGCCGTGTGGCGAACCTGACGGTCGTTGTGAACCCCTACAGCCGTGCGAACTTCGGGCAGGTTGAGTTCACCGGCTGGGAGCGCGCCGACGGTGTCGTGCAGAACCGCAACGCCTTCGTGGCGCTGGCTAACCAGTAAGGGAGAAACGATGAGCACGACTGTTCGCTGGGCTCCCGGGGTCAAGGTCCTCGGGTTCGCAGGGCTCCTTCTGACCGACGCCACGGAAACCAATTTCGACTTCGGTACGCCGAACGACATCAACCTTTCCACGAACGCCAGCTACGACCCGGGCGACCGCGTCGTCGTTGTCTGCATGGGGAAGGCTCAGGCGGCTCAGACGACCGACGCCGTCACCTGGGCCATCTACGATGCCCCGGACAACGCCGGCTCCATCGGTACGCCGGCTGCCGCCACGATCGACGTCATCGACGGGGCCCTCGTCGGGGCCGTCACGATCGACTCGCTGGTCGCGGCCGTACAGGTCAAGCAGGACCGTTTCTGGCTCAGAGTGTCGGCCGACATGCAGGGCACTACCGACGACTATCACGTGCTCTGCTACGTGCTGGCGGTGCCGTCGAATGCCTGACATCCCGCGGAGCCGGAACTCCATGCGCCAGCTGATCGAGCAGCTCCAGGCCGAGAACGAGGAGCTGCGCAAGCGCCTGGAGCCGATCGCCGCCAGGAAGGCCCCGGCGGCCAGGAAGGCCCCCGTCAAGAAGGCGGTGAATAAGAGTGCCGGTTGAGCGGGCCCTAGCCCTCGTGATCCTGGTGCTCCTGGCCGTCTACCTCATCGAACGGTTGGGCTAGATGGTCCCTGACGCCACTCTCATTCCCGCCACCGAGGCGGAGCCGGCTGAGGTGATCAAGCAGCAAGCCGAGAAGCAGGACTTCATCGTCCTGCGCATCGCTGTTGTGGGCATCATCCTGTCGATACTCCTCGCCGGTGGGGGAGTGGTGTTCCTCGTGTCGATGGACAAGGAGGTTCCCGACGGTATCCTCGCCATCGGTTCAGCCGGCGTCGGAGCCCTGGCAACGATGATGGTCCGCAAGGGCGCCTAGATGCCCTGGGCGCCCGACTACGCCACTACGGCAGAGCTGCGTGCGTACATCACGCGCAGCTCGGTGACCGTCGACGACACGGAGCTTGCCCTGGCCGTCACCGCGGCGAGCCGTGTCGTTGACGAGTTCTGCGGGCGCCAATTCGGATCCACGGCGGCTGAGGCCCGGGTCTACACCGCGGAGTACGACCACCGGCGCCGGCGCTGGCTGATCGACACCGACGACATCTCGGCCGTGGCGGGCCTGTCGATCCTGGTGGATGACGACGACGACGATACGTATGACAAGGAGATCGATGAGTACCGCCTGTGGCCGTTCAACGCTGGCGACATGGGACGTCCATGGACACGCATCATTGTCGATCCCGACTCCACGAATTTCCCCTCGTGCTCCGAAGGGGCTGTCCAGGTTACGGCCGCCTACGGCTGGAGTGCGGTACCGTCTCCGGTCAAGACCGCAACTCTGGTAATCGCAAATCGCATCTTCCAGCGCCGCGTCAGCCCGTTCGGCATCGCAGGGTCCCCCGAGACGGGTTCGGAGCTTCGTCTGCTGCGTGCGGTGGACGTGGACGCACAACAGATCCTCCAGCCCTACCGGAGACGCTGGGGGGCCGCG
>DATEDN010000136.1:0-1162 GCA_035281645.1 Acidimicrobiia bacterium
CTAGTGACCTGAGTCGTTGATCCGCTGGCAGTAGGCGGCGAGGCTGTCGAGGATTTCGTCGGCGGTCTTGTGCCAGATGAACGGGCGGGGGTTGTCGTTCCAGCCGGTGATCCAGGTTCGGATGGAGGCGACGAGGTCCCGGACGGAGCGGTGGGTGCCCCGTTTGATCCACTTCGTGGTGAGCTCGGCAAACCACCGCTCGACGAGGTTCAGCCAGGAGCTGTAGGTCGGCGTGAAATGCAGCGTGAAACGGGGGTGGCGGGTCAGCCACCGCTGGATCGATGGCGTCTTGTGGGTCGAGGAGTTGTCGAGCACGAGATGGACGTCGAGGTGGGCCGGCACCGACTTGTCGATCAGGTTCAAGAAACGGCGGAACTCCTCGGCCCGGTGGCGGGCGGTCATGTCGGCGATGACCTGGCCGGAGGCGATGTTGAGGGCGGCGTAGAGGTTGGTGGTGCCGTTGCGGACGTAATCGTGGGTCCGGCGCTCGGCCACCCCCGGCATGAGCGGCAAAACCGGGGCGCTGCGGTCCAGGGCCTGGATCTGGGACTTCTCATCGACACAGAGCACCACCGCCGCGTCAGGCGGGTTGAGATACAGCCCGACGATGTCTCGCACCTTGTCGATGAACTGCGGGTCGGGCGACAGCTTGAAGGCTTCCGTCTGATGGGGCTTGAGACCGAACGCCCGCCAGATCCGGCTGACGGCCGTCTGGCTCATGCCCGTGGCCTGGGCCATCGACCGGGTCGACCAATGCGTGGCGTTGACTGGCTGTTCCTCGAGCGTTTTGACGATCACCCGCTCAACGTCCTCGTCGGAGATCGACCGGGGCTTGCCCGGCCGGGGCTCATCGTGGAGCCCGTCCAAACGCTGCGCGGCGAACCGACCTCGCCACTTGCCCACCGTGGAGCCCGTGCAGCCCAGCCGAGCCGCGATCTCCGTACTCGACACCCCGTCCGCCGCCGCCAGCACAATCCGGCAACGCAACGCCAGCGCCTGCGAGCTCTTGGGCCGCCGAGCCCACCGCTCCAGCACCTCACGCTCCTCGTCAGTCAGCACAAAATCAACACGCTTCGGCATCAGCGGCTCCCATCGTCGTCGATGACGATGGGTTCGCGCCCCGAACCCCGTGTTCCTGCCGACTAACGACTCAGGTCACTAG
>DATEDN010000137.1:0-29092 GCA_035281645.1 Acidimicrobiia bacterium
TACCGGGTTCATCACCCGAAACTCCCCTTCGCCAACGTCGAAGTGGCGGTTCTCGAGGAGAAATCGACGGATGGCGCCGGCCGAGATCGCAAGGATCACGTCATTGACCGAACCACCTAGAACCGCCCGGATCTCCTTCACGCTTCCCAGCGGAGTCTCGGTCCAGTCGACGCGGCGGTTGGGGCCCAGGTCGGGGTTAAGCGGGGTTCGGGCGGAAGGCCGCAGCCAGCCCGATCGCAGCGAGTTGAAGGCGGCAAAGCCCCGACCACCCACTGTCATGGCCACCTCTCCTCCCCGTTTGGCCAGTTCGGGGATATTGGTCAGGGCATCGAGGGTGCTCCGAGTAACGCGGGCTGCCTCGGCGACAGCCAACTGGGCGGAATTGGGAGCGGCACGTGGAGACCAGTCGGTAGCCGGCTCAATCTCGCTTGTGGGTACAACGTTGAGAAGAATCGTCGTGAGATCGACGCCCGAGATTCCGTCGATCATGCAGTGATGGATCTTGGCGATGATCGCAAAGCGGCTTTCGCTCATCCCCTCGACAACCCAGAGTTCCCAGAGCGGCTTAGCCCGGTCAAGTGGCTGGGAGACGATTCTTCCCGCCAGACGCTTTAGCTGCTCGTCGGTCCCCGGACGAGGGAGACTCGTATGGCGGACGTGGTAGTCGAAGTTGAAATGATCGTCATCGACCCATACCGGACGGCGGTTGGGGGGTGCCCAAGCCAGGCGCTGCCGGTAGCGAGGCAGGTAGCTGAGCTTGCCGGCGATATGGGCCTTGATCCGCCCGATGTCGATCCCGCCGTCGGAGGTGACCAACTCGCTTCCATCGAAAGTCACGACGCCTGCCACGTGCATGTGAGTGGTTGGGGTTTCCAGCGCCAGGAACGAGGCATCCAGGTGCGAGAGAGGCTCGTAAAACGTGGCAGTCGTCGCGCTCAATTCGGACTGAATCTAGGTATGGGGATTGGAGCGGATTCCGGCCGGCTCAACCTTTTCGCCGGCTTCGGCTTCGGGGTGGGCTTCGGCGCTGGCCAGGTGCCAGGGGACCGAGCTCACCGCCACACCGGGTTCGAAGAGCAGAGCGGCCTTGATAGCCAGTGCAGTCTGGTTGTGAAGCAACTGGCTCCGGTAGCCAGGGACAACGAACTCGGGGATGACGATATGAATCAGCGTGCCAGGCTCGGCATCACGCCTGAGACGACGGACGTAGCGAACCATTGGCCGGGTGATGCCTCGATACGGACTTTCGAGGATCTGTAACTCTCCATAGTCAGGGTCCCAGGTGGTCAGGACGCGATTCCTCTGATCAGCGTCCGTGTCGAGGTGAGCTGCGATCACCGAATCTGCGTGGAGCATCGATACGTAGGCCATGGCCCGTCGGACCGGGATGGTGATATCGGCAACCAGCACTACCACATGCTGGTTGCGGATCCGGTCGGTGAATCGCTGCGCCTCTCCCCGCAATCCTTTTTGTCGCTGGTAGGTCATGTCGGTGACTACGACCTGGTCGAGGAATAGCAGAAGGATCTTCAGCAAGAGGCCGTGGGGATGGATGACTTGTGATCCCAACCTCCTCTTCCGAAAGACCTCCGGGATGATGACCGTAGTAAAGGCGTTAGGGTGATTTTCGGATTCGTGGCGGACGAAGTCGCGCAAGGTGCGGATTGGCTTGGGTCGAGTGGACTCGACAATATGCAACGGTTGGTCGGGGTACAGCCGGTCCCAGGTATCGACCAGATCCTCGTCGCCGGATTCGCGGACGTGAATTACCTTCAACGATTCGGGTTGTATCAGCTCTGCGTACTCAATGGCTCGCTGGGTCGCCCGACCAGTATGTGAAGCGAGCACGATCACCCGATTCGCCTCTGGCACCGGTGGTTCTCCCACGAGCCTGAGCCGATCGGCCACTGCGAGGTAGTGGCGGCGGATGGCAAGCATGGTGGCTGCGATAAGTGGGATCGCAGCAATCACAATCCATGCGCCGTGAACGAACTTGACAGAAGCGATGACCACTAGCACCACGGCGGTGACAACGGCTCCGATCCCACTGAGTAGGGCTGATCGTTGCCACCCGCGCTCCTTGATGCGAAGCCAGCGCCTGACCATCCCGGTCTGGCTGAGAGTGAAGCTGAGAAACACCCCCACGACGTAGAGCTGAATGAGACGAGAGACCTGGGCATCAAAGATCCAGATCAAGACAGCAGCGACCGTGGCGAGGACGATCACACCATTGGAGAAAACGAGACGATCACCGAGGTTGCGAAACTGCCGCGGCATGAGCTTGTGCTGGGCGAGGATGGCGGAGAGACGCGGGAAGTCCTGGTAGGCGGTGTTGGCAGCAAGGATCAAGATGCCGGCGGTAAAAACCTGAAGCAACCAGAACCCGACACCTCCACCGAAAGCTGCACGGCCAATCTGCGATATCACCGTGCCGTAGGTGTCGACCGTCTCGTCGGAGATGCGAACCTCGAACAAACGAGCCAGGGTTGATATACCCAGGAACATTGTGATCGAGATCACGCCCATGATTCCGAGTGTTCGTGCCGCGTTTTTGGCTTTCGGTTTACGAAATGCCTGCACGCCGTCGGCTACCGCTTCGACCCCGGTGAGCGCGGTTGACCCGGAAGCGAAGGCCCTGAGAATCAATAGAGCGGTGACCCCTGACAGCGGCGCCAACTCCTCCCCAGCCGAGATCGCCTGCGGACAGGCTCCGTCGGCACATTCGAGGAACCCAAAGATCAACATGGTGAAGACGGTGGTGACAAAGGCATAGGTCGGAATGGCAAACATCGTCGATGCCTCTCTGGCCCCGCGCAGGTTGGCCACCGTCACCAATGCGACGAAAGCCAAAGCAATTGGTACCCGAACCGGGAGCAGGGCGGGGGCTGCGGAGGTAATAGCGGCCACGCCGGCTGCGACCGATACGGCCACAGTGAGCGTGTAGTCAGTTAACAGCGCTGAAGCGGCTGTAACTCCCGGCACCAGGCCGAGGTTTTCGTTGGCGACAATAAAGGCTCCACCCCCGCCGGGATATGCCCGTATGGTTTGCCGGTAGCTGATCACGACGATCGCCAGAAGACCGGAAATTGCGAGCGAGATCGGGGTCAGAAAGCCGAGAGCACCCGCGCCGGCCAGCGCCAAAACGAGCATCGCCTCCTCGCTTGCGTAGGCGACGGATGAGAGCGGGTCCGAAGCGAAAACGGGGAGTGCCAACCTCTTGGGAAGAAGTTGGTGTTCTGCCTGGTCTGATGCCAGGGGCCGCCCGATCACACGGCGCTTGAAGTCCGCCCAACGAACCAAAATCCTCAACGCCGACGTCAGGCGCGACCGGTCAGCTTATCTGCCCCAGGCCGGTACAGGAAGACTCTGGTAGTGCGCCCGGAGGGATTCGAACCCCCGACGCCCGCCTTAGGACGGCGGCGCTCTATCCACTGAGCTACAGGCGCGCCTCACCATTCTGACGTAGATTCGATTCCAAAATCGGAAGGATCTCTCGCGATGACGATGGAAAGAGTCGCCGGCATTCTTGGCCTGATTCTCTATCTCGGAGTCGGATTCTTCTATCTCACCTCGGGCCTGGTGGTCCCATTTCCGTGGCTGGCCCTGCTTTGGGCCACTTGGCTTGGCGGGCTCGTCTGGGCGGTGTTGGTCTATAGATCCCGGCCGGCTTTCGTCTTGCTCTTCGCGCCCCTGGCTTTCGGATTCTGGTTCTTGTTCGTGACCGCCGGCGAGCGATTCCTGGGGTGGACGGCTTAAGGACGCAGCCTCTTTTCCAGATACGGGCGGGCCTAACCTTCGCCGATGGCTGACGAAGAAGAACGCATCGCCTTGTTCCTCGACTACGAGAACCTGGCCATCGGCGCCCGCGATGCACTTGGCGGTCAAGACTTCGACTTCAAACCCATCGCCGATGCTTTGGCCGAGCGGGGGCGAGTGGTGTCAAGGCGCGCCTATGCAGATTGGTCGATGTTCGAGGATGGTCGCCGCATGCTCACTCGACATCACCTCGAGCTGATCGAGATTCCCCAGCGCCTGGGGGCAACGCGCAAGAACGCGGCCGACATCAAGATGGCGGTGGACGCCATCGAACTTGCCTTCGAGAGAGACTACGTCACCACCTTTGTCATTGGGACGGGCGACTCCGATTTCACACCGCTGGTTCACAAGTTGCGCGAGCTCAACAAGAAGGTGATCGGGGTGGGAATCAAAGCGTCGACTTCGGCATTGCTCCCCCCGGCTTGCGACGAGTTTCTCTTCTACGAAGCCCTCGAGGGGGTGGAAGGGCCTACTTCCGACACACCGGCGCGAAGACGGCCGCGGCGGAGTGAAGTCGCGGCGGAAGTGACCGCCGACGAAGAGGTTGCCAGCCAGACCGAGAAGGAGCCGATCGAAGCCCTCATCACTCGCACGCTGGCCGGGCTCCAGCGGTCGAGCGGCGAGTCGGTGCTGGCATCATCGCTGAAGCGGGCCGTGCTCCGCAAGGACTCGACCTTCTCCGAAGCAGACTATGGGTTCAGGGCGTTCGGGGAGTTGCTGCGTAATCTCGAGGAGCAGGGCCTGATCGAACTGAGCGAAGGCCCGGCAAAAGGCGATCCGGTTGTCCAGTTCAACCAAGACGGAGGCGGAGAGAACGAAGCCTTCTCGCTCCTGGTCGACGTGGTGACCGAGCTGCAACGGCGCAACGGCAAACCTGCCCTCTCGGGGCTCAAGAACCAGGTGCGAAAGCGCGATACCTCGTTTTCGGAGAGGAAGTATGGCTTTGCCGGATTTCTCCAATTTTGCAAGGCGGCCGCCACCCGCGGGCTCATCGAGTTGGAATGGGACGAGGCGCTGAACGACTACAGAGTCAGTCTTCCCTGATCTGAACACGTGCTGATTCTCGATGCGAGCGCGACCAGGCTCGCGCTCTCGATGGACGAGGCAATCGAGGCGATGAAGGTCGGTCTGGGCGATGACCGTGAGGTTCCTCTCCGGACTTTGGTCGGAGGCTCCATGTTCATGCCGGGTCGGGCTGGACCCAACACGGGGGTCAAGGTGGTGTCGATCGTTCCCGGCAACCCCGCCGGGATCGTCGTCGTTTTCGACCCCGACGGATCGGCGATAGGGATTGTCGATGGACCGACTCTCACGTCAATCCGAACCGGCGCCGCCTCCGGGTTGGCAACGAGTCTGCTCTCCCGTCGGGATGCCAAGGTGATGGCGATGCTGGGAGCGGGCGCGATGGCGGCGGATCAAGTGGCCGCCGTTGCAGCCGTGCGACGCTTGCAGGAGGTGCGGGTCTGGAGTCGGCGACTGGAACGGGCTCGACACCTGGCCAAACGTCTGGAAGAGATCGGTTTGCCGGCAACGCCGTTCTCAGGGGCGGACGACGCGGTGCTAGGCGCGGACGTCATCTCCTGCGCCACTCCTTCAAGAGAGCCCCTCTTCGAGGATCGCTCGGTCGGGCCGGGCACGCATATCAATGCCGTCGGGGCCTTCACCCCCGAGATGTGCGAGGTCCCAGCCGAGACCGTAAATCGCTCCTATCCGGTGGTCGACGATTTCGAGGCAGCAGCTGCTGAGGCGGGGGACCTGATTCAGGCCGGTCGGGAGCCGGTGGCGACCATCGCCGATTTGCTGTCCGGCCGGAACCCCCAAATCGGCGAGGATGTGACTCTCTTCAAGTCGGTCGGGATCGCCTCCCAAGATGTCGCCGCCGGAGCCGCCGCTCTGGCGTCGGCCCAGACGATGGGGATCGGCCGCCTGGTCTAGGCGTTTTCCTGTTCTGTGGGCTGGTAGACGGGCAGAGCGCGTCCACGAACCCTGGGTTCGCAAACAGGCGGTGATATAACCAACCCCGATGAGAGCGATGGGTGAGAGGCTCCGGAGCAGGGCCGTGGGCGTCCTCACCGATCGGGAAACGACCACCTTCCTCGTTTTGTCGGCGGTGGTGGGGCTCGGAGTAGGAGTGGGGGCGGCGGCGCTGGTGACGGTCATCAACCTCATCTCCACCGGTTTTCGCCGGGTCGAGGACTCCTTCGGCGGAGGCCGGTGGCTTGTGTTCGTGGGGGTGCCTTTGGGCCTCTACCTGGCCTGGTGGCTCGCCAAGCGTTTTGCGCCCGAGGTCGAAGGGGACGGGGTTCCGGATGCCATGGCCGCTCTCGCCATCCATGGAGGGACCATTCGCGGGCGGGTGGCCCCGATCAAGATCGTCGCCACCGCCCTCACTCTCGGGGGAGGTGGATCGGGAGGGCGGGAAGGGCCGATCGTGCAGATCGGCTCGTCGATCGGCTCCGTCGTCGCTCGCTTCTTTCACCTTGGCGAAGACCAGATCAAAAGCCTGGTAGCAGCCGGTGCCGCCGCCGGCATTGGTGCCAGCTTCAACGCTCCCATTGCCGGCATGCTCTTCGCGCTCGAGGTGATCATCGGCAGCTTCGCCGTACGCCACGTCTCGGCCATCGTCGTCGCCTCGGTGGTGGCGGCCATTACCAGCCGCAGCATCGTCGGCCAGGGTCTCACCATCCAGGCCGGGTCATACGAGCTCGGCGACCCGCGCCAGCTGATCGGCTACCTGGTTCTGTCATTGCTCGCGGCCTTGGCGGGATTGGCAGTGCTACGAATGATGGATTGGCTGGGGGGCTGGCAGCGAGCCCGCGAACTCGGAGCTTGGAGGCCCGTGCTCTTTGGCGTAGCCGTCGCCGGAATCGGATTTTTCGCCCCTGAGGTCCTGGGCACCGGTCAGTCTTTTGTCAGCGAGCTCCTTGGCCAGTCCGAAGCCTTCGAACGAGCTGGTATCGGAGGCAACGATTGGTGGGCTTTGGCGCTTCTGGCCGGGGCGAAGGTGGTCGCCACCTGTTTCACGACCACCTCGGGGGCCGCAGGGGGAGCCTTCTTTCCCTGCCTTTTTATCGGAGCCACCCTCGGTGCCTCCCTCGGTGAACTTCTGGCTCCAATCGATGCCCTGGGAGGGCTGAGGCCGGGCGGGCTGGCCGTCGTGGGGATGGCAACGGTGATCGCGGCCGTGGCCCGAGCGCCCCTGACGGCGATCATGCTGGTGTTCGAGATCACCGGTGCCCGCGACTACGGATTGATACTGCCATTGATGTTGGGCACCACGATGGCCACCTTCCTTGCTGACCGCTTCCATCGCGACAGCCTCTACCAGTCGGTGCTGCGTCGACGCGGCATCTCGCTCGTATCACATAGTGAGATCGACCTTCTCGACACCGTGAATGTCGGAGACGTGATGCATCGGCCGCACGCGGTAGCGCGCCTCCATCAACAACTCGAGGAAGTGGAGAGCGCCATGTCCCGATATCGATATAACGGCTTGGTCGTCCTGGACGCGAACAAGGTGGTGGGCATCATCACCGTCGCTGACATTGCCCGGGCAGGCGGGTCGGGGACGCAAGCGACGGTCGGACAAGCCATGATCCCCCGCCCGGTGACGGTGACTGCTTCGACCCCGGTGTCGTCGGCCTTGGAACGGATGGCCGCACTGGGGATCGGACGGCTGCCGGTGGTAGCAGAGGATGGATCAGGGACGTTTGTCGGTTTGTTCCGACGGGAGGAGGCAGTGCGCGCCTACCACCAAGCGTTGTCGAAGCGGACCGAGCGCGAACTGGTGAGGCGGCGGCTCGAACAGCGGACGGATCCCGGCGCCGGTTATTTCGACTTCCGGGTCCCTCCAGGCTCGATTGCTGATGGCAAGCTGGTCCGAGAGGTGGCTTGGCCGGAGGGGTCGACTCTGGTTTCGGTGACCAGGAGTCGGGAGCTGATCGTTCCCACCGGCGGTACCACCCTTCTCGCCGGCGATGTCGTCACCGCCTTCGGCACCGTGGCCTCGCGATCAGAGATGATCGAAAGGTTGAATGCCGGGGCCTCCGAGGCGACGGCAGAGATCCTCGTGGGGGAGATCAGTGAGGAGGGTGACTCGGGAGGGGCTGGCCCCGCAACTACCCCGCCGTAGAATCTCAGACATGGGTGTTGCTTTTGCCATTTTTCTCGCTGCGGCGATCTTGATCGCGACCAGCATCTATCTCCGACAGCGTCGCAAGAAGCTCGAAGCCGAGCTTGGCATTCAGATTCCGAGTCGCCGGTCGAGCCGCAATCTCCCGCCAACTCCGGCCGCGCCTGAGATCAAGATCGATCGTCCGCGGCCCGACGTGGCTGAGTTCCACGTCGACGGCACCGGCGCCATCGTTCGCTTCGACGTCCCCCTCGGTGAAGGGGAGATCGATGAGATTCTTTCCGACCTGCTGGTTCGTGAGGCGATCGAGGTCGTCCGGGAGAAGCGCCATTCGCTCCCCCTGAGCCACATCACCGAAGTCGTCGCCATGGCCGGTCGGGATGAGGTGCGACGCGTCGGGTCGGCCAAGCTCGACCAGCCCGGCACCCTTCCCCCGCGGGCAGAGGGGGTGGACATCCTCAACCTCGCCGCAATCAGCGACGACCCGTTGCTGGCCTCCTTCCGGGAGCGGTCCGAGACGAGCGTTCAGCCCGGGGTGGAAGCGCAGGAGCGATCAGACGAGCTCGCTCCTCTCTCCCAGGAGATCCGTTTGCCAAAGGCTGTCGTCACCGGGCTGCGCGCCCAGGGAATCGACCCCGACGATCTCTCGCCTGGCAGCCTGGTCACAGGTCTTCTGGCCCTCTTTGGCTATCAGGTCAATCCCGCCGGGATGACAGCCTGGATGGCCTCGAAGGCGGGTGAGACGACCTATCTGGTGGAGGAACGCCACGAGCCCGGCGAACATCCCGAGCTTGAGGAATCAGTGATCCGCAAGTTCATGATCGAATTCGGGTCTTCGGGGGCCAACCGCGGGATGCTGGTCACCGACAAATACGGGCCCTTTGAGATTTACGAGCTGGAGCGGCGGAATCCCCGGGTTCGCTTCGTGACTCGAAACCGATTGCAGTCGATGGTGGATTCGCTTTCCCTGTCCTAAAGGGAACGGGGGGAACCGAAGCTGATGCCTCGGGCGTCGAAAGCATCGGCTAGTGGTCTCCCAAGTCGCGCCGAGGGGGTAGGATTGCCTTCATGTTTCCAAAGGGATCCGAGTGGATTCTGATCCTCGTGGTCGTGTTGCTCCTTTTTGGAGCCCGCAAACTCCCCGAACTAGCCCGTTCGCTCGGGGCGTCGGCCAAGGAGTTCCGCAAGGGCATCTCCGAAGGGTCGGCCGAGGACAAGGTGGATCAGAACGAGCAGGCTGCGACCACGTCGGCCGACGAGCCCGCCGCCCCCGCTCCGCCCACGCCGCCCAAGTCGATTTAGGCCGCTCGATCGGGGGTTTCGGGCCGGTTCGCCGGAACTTTCGGCCGGTTTTGAGCGTTTCGTCGGAGAGGCCTCATGTCTGAGGCCTCTCCGATTAATAAGAGGCGGAAGGTTGGCGTCCCACCCCATGATGCGTTTCCGATCACCTGGGACGAGGTCGCGCGCAGCCACGGTCGCAAGATCTACAACTACGCATATCGCCTCTGCGGAAATCCGCACGATGCCAACGACCTTGTGCAGGAGGTACTCCTCCGGGTCCGGAGCGGTCTGGCCGATTACCAACCGGGCTCCTTCGAGGGCTGGCTGTGGCGGATCACCCGCAATGCATTCCTCGATGACGTCCGCCGACAACGCCGGCGCCCGACCGTTTCTCTTCCTGACGAGGCTGACCTGGGGTTCTTCGGCCGGTACGTCGCTCAATCCCCCGATGAAGTCCTGGCTTCGGTCTCTTTCGACGACGACATCCAGAAGGCACTGCTCGATCTTCCCTTCGACTTCCGGGAGGCGGTAGTGATGTGCGATGTCGTCGGCCTGTCTTATGACGAGATCGCAACCGCGGTGGGAGTCCCGGTCGGAACGGTCCGGAGCCGGATCCACCGCGGGCGCAGGCTCCTCCGGGAGCAGTTGGCATGAGCTTCGGGCATCCGGGCGAAGATCTCTCCGCCTACCTCGACGGTGAACTGGACTCGCTCGAACTCGTACGGGTGAAGGGGCACATCTCGGCTTGTGACCACTGCCGCGACGAGGTCGCCGCCTTGATGGAAGTTCGGGCTCGGTTGCGCTCATTGCCGATGCTGGAATTGCCAGCCACCCAAAAGCTGCGCCGACGGGCCGCCGGGCTGCGGCGCAAGCCAAAGCTCATCTGGGGCACCGCCGCGGCCACGGCGGCCGCTTTGGCGGTGGTCCTAGCGAGTTTTGCCTCTCCCCGCGAGGTGATCGCTCTCACCCAGGACGATCTCAGCGCTCCCTGGCTGGCGAGGACCTCATTCGATCCCAGCTCGGCGGGTCGACTGATTCCTCCCGACGTGTTGTCGCTTCGCATCGAAGGGCAGGCAGGGTGAGACGTCGAGTCCTCCTGGCGATAGTGGTGGGAGCCGTTCTGGTCTCACTTCTTCCGTTGCCGGCGCTCTCACTCGAGCTCTCCGAGTATTTCGAGCGGGCCGCGACCGCCGAGTATTCGGGCGAACAGGTTCTCACCTGCCGAACCCCGGTGGGCCTGCGAGATAGTGCAGCCCAGGTGGCACAGAGGGACGGAATCATCTATGTCTCCGCGGGAGTCGATGGCGCCCCGGTCGTCTCTGCCGGAGCCGGCTTCCTGGCCGCCACCGGACCTGGCGGCGCCGCCGCCAAAGTGGAGATCGCCGCCGCCACCAAACCTCCGGCTGGTTATCAGTTGATGGAGGTCGAAGAGGTCAGCTATCTCGGTCGCAGCGCCGACCGCGTTTCCCTGGCCACCAGGGGCGAGACCCGGGTGCGGCTCACCTTCGACCAGGCCACTGGGACATTGCTGCGCTCCGAGACCTTGAACGACGATGGATCGGTCTACTGCACGACCAAGCTCACCTCCTTCGTCCCGGGCACCCCGCGGGTTGTCGGCGGCGGCGAGGGTGACGTGAGGACCCTTTCTCGGGTCAAGGAGTTTTCCGACACGGTCTTTCCGGCCAAGCTCGGTGGTTTCAGCCGCCTCGATGTCTATGGCTGGAATCAAGTCGGGCAGATGGCCTATTACTCAGACGGCTTCTTCGCCTTTGCCCTCTACAACGTCAAGGGTCGCTTCTCCGTCGACTCCATCTCGGAGGCTCGAGACTGGGAGGGTGACCTCGGCACCTACCAGCGCTGGTATCGACCCGGCACCGTGACCCTGGTGTGGGATACCTCCGCCGGAGGGATGGCTCTCCATGGAGACCTCCCCGGGGACTTGGTCGAGATGGTCCTCGGCGGCTTGCCCGAGCCATCCCGCCCGGGCTTCTTCTCCCGCATCCTTTCCCTGCTCGGCGGCTAGCGATGTTGGAGGTCGGGACGAAGGCTCCGGACTTCACTCTTCGCGATCAGCATCGCGAGAAGCGGAGCCTGGGCGAACTCGCCGGAGCGCCGGCGATGATCGTGTTCATGCCGTTCGCCTTCACCCGCACCTGCGAGGGGGAGATGTGCTCGATCCGCGACAACCTCGACTACTTGCAATCGAAGGGAGCCCGGGTGTTTGTGATCACCTGTGACACCCTCAACTCGAACCGGGTATGGGCCGAGCAACAGGGCTTTACCTTCCCGATACTCTCCGACTTCTGGCCACACGGAAAAGTGGCCAAGGAGTACGGCTGCTTCAACGAGACATTCGGTTATGCCGAACGCTCGACGTTCTTCATCGACGGGGAAGGCACCATCACCGACATCGTCTCCTCCGGCGAGTTGGGGGTGCCGCGCGACTTCAGCCAGTACGAGACTGCCCTCAGCCTCTAAGTTCTACCGACCGTTATCCGCGTTGAGCGCGGTCACGAACCCTGGGTTCGGGGATTTTAGAGACCGAGGTCGTTGTCGAGCAGGACGCGGGCGGCCCAGCCCACGGGGTCGGTGAGTTCGGCGAACGTGGGCAGGCTTTCGGGCCCGTCCCAAATCCCATCGATAGCCTCCGAGCCAAAACGCCGCTCGATCTGGCGACAGAAATCCAATCCGGTGGGGACGAGGGAAGAGGTATCGGGGATGGCGGCTCCGGCAATCGGCTCGAGGTTGGGCGCCGAGCCCGGATCGAGCATCTCGCCCACTCCGCGCTCCACCAGCAGACTCCGGTAGCCACCGGTTACGGCCAGAAAGGCCTTCAGATCGACCTCAGAGGTCGACTCGGGTCGTTCGACAAGCGAGGCAAGGACAGAGGGGTCGCGCATCGCATCGGGGTTTGACTCGAGAAGCTCCATCATCTTTTCGGGATCGGGCACCATGTCCCCGAGGTGGGCAGTGAAAAGCAGAGCCAGGTGGTCGGGTAGCCAGGGCACGTCGAAGAGGGCTCGGTGGGCTACCTCGTGGGCGCCCACCCAGAGCCGTAGTTGATGCCCGTCGCCTCCGGCGATGAGGCGATCGACCGCCGGCCCGATGAAGAGCAGCTGATCCGAGGGAATCAGGGGCACCCCCGAGGCGAAGGAGGCGGGATGACTGGAAGCGATGGCTCCGGCCAACCCCCCCAGCTGCAGCCCAGCGATCGAGCTGGACATCTGGGGTAGGGGGAGAGCGGGGCTGACCCCGGCAAACGCATCAGCCAGTCGCTCACCGAGATAGCTCAGCCTTTGCAAGGCCTGAGACACCCACTGGCGAGCGTCGACGACGGCTACCGACGTCGCCGGCGCCACCGGGAAGGGAGCCACCGGCTCGATGCGGAACTCTGCCAGGCGGACGAGCTGATCGATCTCTTCGGCGGACCAGGGATCAACCGCGTCGGCTTCGCCGGCGATGTGACGAGCCACTTCTTCGGCCAGTTTCCAATTGATCGGCCCAGGTTGATTGAAGAGTTCGAAGAGGCGAGCGAAGATGTCGTCAGCCACCGTGGCGCGACCCCATATCCATACAATCAATGTTATGGGGGCCACTCCGATTAACTGGCGGGTGTCCGTGCGGGACGAGCCGCTCGACCCGAGCCAGCTGCTGTCGGAGGTCGGGGATCCAAGCGCCGGGGCCGTGGTTCTGTTTCTCGGAACCGCCCGAGATCATTCGGAGGGCAAGGCGGGCATCACCCATCTCGAATACGAGGCTTATCCCGAGCTGGTGGAGGAGAAAATCGCCGAGGTGGCGATTGAAGCCTGCGAACGATGGCCCCTGGTCCATCTTGCGGTCGAGCATCGGGTGGGCGATGTCACCGTGGGCGAACCCTCGGTAGCGGTGGCGGTCTCTGCTCCGCATCGAGATGAGGCATTTGCGGCGGGCCGTTATGTCATCGACGAACTGAAGAAAAGAGCGCCGATTTGGAAGAAGGAACATTGGCCGGGCGGCGGGGATTGGGTGCAGGGGGCTTGATTTTTTCGCCCTGACTTCTGATATTTCGCCAATTTGCGGTCTATCGTCCGAACCTCTCGCAGGAGGATTTCAAGATGACAGTGGTGGCTGAGCGAGGCGAAGCCGAGGCCAGACAAACACGGGCTGTAACCCTTCCTCAGAAGATCAAGGACTGGGCCCTGCGAACCCCGAAGGCCGTCGCCATGCGGGAGAAGGACTATGGGATCTGGCAGGAGATCACCTGGAGCGACCTCTGGGAACAGGTGACAGCGGCCGCCCATGGGCTCCTGGCCCTCGGCGTGGAGCCGGGCGATCGGGTATCGATCCAATCAGAAGACCGCCCCGAATGGGTGATCCTCGATGTAGCCACGGTCGCGGTTCGGGGAATAACGGTGGGCCTATATCCCACCAACCCGGAATCGGAAGTGAAGTACTTGCTCTCCGATTCAGGGGCAAAGATCCACCTCGCTGAAGATCAAGAGCAGGCCGACAAGGTGGTTCCGATCCTGTCGGATCTGCCCAACATTCGGAAGATCATTCACCTCGAACCACGCGGTTTCCGGGAGTGGCGAGGGGACGATCGCTTCATCTTCTGGGATGACTTTCTCGAGATGGGCCGCCGGCACCGCCAGGAGAATCCCGAGGTCCTCGAGGACTTGATGAGCGAGGCCGAGGCCGAGGAAGTGATGACCCTCGTCTACACCTCGGGAACTACGGGCCCGCCCAAGGGAGCAATGCTCACAAATGCCAACTTCGATTTCTGTCTGAACACTCTGGTGTCGGCGACCGATCGGCTTCCGGGCAACATCCTCCCTCATCCCGGCGACCAGATCCTGACCTACCTCCCGCTTTGTCATGTGGCGGAGCGGATCTTCTCAACCTGGACCTTGGCGGGCTATGGATCGGTCCTCAACTTTGCGGAGTCGATTGACACCGTCCAGCAAAACCTGAGGGAGATCCAACCAACCTTGTTCTTCGCCGTTCCGCGCATTTGGGAGAAGCTTCATGCCGGGATCCTGATCAAGGGAAAGGACGCCACCTTCTTCAAGCGAATCTGGTTCGGTGCGGGGCTTCGGCTTGCGCGGACGATCGGCCGGAGGAAGGTCGCCAACGGCGGAGAGCACACGTTGCTTACCCGCCTCCTGGCTGCAATCGGCTACCCCTTAGTGTTCAGGCCCCTGTTGGAAAGAGTCGGTCTTCGGCGCGTGCGCTGGTCGGCCTCGGGTGCTGCCCCGATCGCCCCCGAAGTGCTCGAGTTCTTCATCGGCATGGGGGTCCCGCTCTATGAGCTCTATGGCATGACTGAGAACTCGGCGGTAGCCACCTACAACCCGGTAGGACGGATGAAGCTCGGCACGGTCGGGATCCCCTATCCAGGCACCGGTCTCCGCATCGATCCCGAAACGGGGGAGGTACAGACCAAACACGCCGGAGTCTTCAAGGGCTACTGGCAGCTTCCCGACAAGACCGCCGCCACCTTCACCGAAGATGGTTGGTTGAAAACCGGCGATGTCGGCGAATGGGTCGACGGAACCCACGTCAAGATCGTCGATCGGATCAAGGACATCATCATCACCTCGGGCGGCAAGAACGTCGCCCCCTCGGAGATTGAGAACAAGCTCAAAACCTCGCCCTTCATCAAAGAAGCGATGGTGATCGGAGATCGCCGTAATTATCTGACTTGTCTGGTCGGGATCGAGCTCGACACGGTGGGCGACTGGGCCACCCGCCGAGGCATCCCCTACACCACCTATCGCGACTTGTCGGAAAAGCCAGAGGTCCTGGAGCTGGTCCAGCAGATCGTCGATGAGACCAACAAGGAGTTCGCCCGCGTCGAGACGATTCGCAAGTTTCGCATGATCCCGAAGGAGCTCGATCACGAAGACGGTGAGCTCACAGCCACTCAGAAGCTAAAGCGCAGCGCGATGGAGGGGATGTTCGCCGAGCTGATCGACGACATGTACGGATCGCGTTGATCACGCCATGACCTCAGCGGTGGTGATTGCGCAGATCGCCACAGGCTTCGACAAATTTCTCAACGCCCTCATCAACGGGGTCGCATTAGGCGCCGTGTACGCGCTCTTGGCGCTCGGCTTCGTGTTGATTTTCAAGGCTACCCAAGTGATCAACTTCGCCCACGGAGGTCTGGCCGCGGTCGGAGCCTTTCTCACCGCCTCCTTCGCTACGGTCCTCAACTTCCCCGGCCGTTTCCTCCCCGATATACCCAACTGGGCCCGATGGGCGCTTTCGGCCCTCTTCGCGGTGCTGGCCGCGGCCGTGGTCGGCCTGCTCGTCGAGCGGATCTTCATCCGCCCCATGATCGGCGAGCCCCTCTTCTCGGTGGCGATCATCACCATCGGGGTCGACATCATCCTCCGCACTATCAACGACGACTTCGTCGGTCAGGGGGCTCGCACCCTGGGTGATCCCTGGGGGATCCAAGTGATCAGCGTCGGGAACCTCTTTATCAACCAGACCCAAATCGTGACCGTCGGAGCCGCCCTCCTTTGCTTTGGCCTGGTCGCTTGGTTCCTCCGCAGCCGCCTTGGGGTGGCAATGCGAGCGACGGCATTTGACCAGGAGGCGGCCCAGGCCCAGGGGATCAACGTCGGCAGGGTGTTCTCGATCTCCTGGGGCATCGGGGCTGCACTGGCGGCAGTGGCGGGGATCTTCTCGTCGGTGGCGCCGCGGGCGGCCGGAGTAACCAACTTCACCGCTTTCGTCGTGTTTCGAGCCTTTCCCGCCCTCATCATCGGCGGCCTCGACTCGGTCCTCGGAGCCGTGGTGGGTGGCTTTCTGGTGGGAATCGGCGAGGTGGTGATCGGAACCTATACCGCCGGCTTGTCCGGGGTCCTCGGGGTGGGATTTGGTCTCATCGTTCCCTATCTCCTCATGCTGGTCTTCCTGTTCATCCGGCCCTACGGGCTCTTCGGGACCGAGGAGATCCGCCGAGTATGAGAGGGAGGCCGCTCCTCTACACCTCCTACGAGGCCGATTCGGCGATGCTGCCCTCGGTCTCGAAGAAGGTGGCCATGGGAGTGCTGCTGGTCGTGGCTTTCACGCTCCCTCTGCAGCTGATCCCCGGTCTCAAGTGGTTGGGATCCAATCCATGGCTGGTCGTGCTGGGACAGGCGCTCATTTTCGCCATCGGAGCTCTCGGCCTCAACATCCTCACGGGCCTCGCCGGCCAGGTCTCGTTGGGACATGCTTTCTTCATGGGAATGGGGGCGTACACCGCCGCCATCCTCGGGGGAGAAACGGGCCGGGGGGTGATCGGATTCGAGCTTCCGATCTGGATCTGGCTTCCAGCGGCGGGGATTGTGGCCGCCCTGATCGGGATCCTCGTCGCTCCGACGGCAGTTCGAGTTCGGGGGCTTTATCTCGCTTTCGTCACCATCGCCCTGGTTTTTATCGGCGACCACATTTTCCGCAACCTCCGCAACGTCTCGGGAGGGCCAGGCGTCGGACGCACGTGGCCGGCGCTGGAAGTAAAGGTGTGGAAGGAAGAAGAGCCGCTGCTGGCGGTTTCGAGCGATGGCTCATGGTTCGGCATCGACCTTTCGCGCCAGGCCAAGCAGTACATATTCCTGCTCGGATTGCTGATCGTTTTCGCCGTCTTCCACAAGAACATCGCCCGCACCAGGCTGGGTCGGGCGTTCGCCGCCATCCGTGATCGCGACATTGCCGCCGAGATCATGGGAGTCGACGAGGTGAGTTATAAGGCCTTGGCCTTCGCCGTCTCATCCTTCTTCGCCGGAGTCTCGGGTGCTCTGCTGGCCTCATTCTTCGGGAGTCGCACCCCCGAATCCTGGGATCTAGTCCTTTCGGTGACTTTTATCGCCATCATCCTCATCGGCGGGGCGGGGACTACGGCGGGGGCGATCCTGGGGGCATTCTTCGTGGTGATGGTTCCCCGCCTGGTAGAGAATTTCACGCGTCTATTGGGCGAGCTCACGGGCGGCGAAGGCGCTTTCGCTGCGATTGCCAACTTCATCCTCAAATCAGGTGCCAACGACTTCGGACTGATCGGCACCTCGGTGATCGGCCCCGGTCTCTCCACCTTTCAGGTCAACTTGCTGCTATATGGGTTGTTAATCGTGGTGTTTTTGATCTTCGAACCGCTCGGTCTCTATGGGATCTGGCTGCGGGTGCGAAATTATTGGAAGGGGTGGCCCTTCAGCTACTGATGGTTCGAGGACACGGTTCCTACGCATCTGCCATCCAGGCAGAGAGAGCGGGAAATCAACAACGAGAAGGAAGGAAAAAATGAACAAGGAGCTCCTCGCCAGGTCGAGAGGGATGATCGTCCTCCTGGTCCTGGCCCTGGTCGTCGTCTCCTGTGGTGGAGATGGTGGGGCAACGACCACCGTTGGAACGACCGAGCCCGCCGAGACCACCGCTGCTCCCACCGAGACAACGGAGGCCCCGACGGAAACGACGGCGGCGGCAGGAGGCGATATCACCTTCGACGTCGGCGTCACCGAGGACACCATCACCGTGGGTCTGCTCGCCGACCTGACCGGGCCTTTCGCACCGCTGGTGCAGGACATCGTGGCGGCACAAGAGGTCTACTGGGACATGATCAACGCTGCTGACGGCATCGCCGGTCGCCAGGTGGAGGTCATCGTCGAGGACACGGCCTACAACCCGGATCAGCATCGCACCAAGTACGAGGCGATTCGCGACCAGGTGGCCATGATCTCGCAGTCCACCGGGTCACCGCAGACGGCAGGCGTCATTGACCTGATGCTCGAAGACGACATCGTCGCCATTCCGCTTACCTGGTACTCGGGTTGGGCAGATCCGACCTTCGACCAGAGCACGGTGCTCGAGCAGCAGACCAACTATTGCCTGGAGGGGATGAACGTCGTCGAATACGTTTCCAACACCTTCGAGGAAGCCAACGGCGCTCCACCCACGTGGGCAGTGATTTCCTTCCCCGGCGAGTACGGGCAGGACGGCGCCTTCGGAGCCAAGTACGCCATCGAGCAACTGGGTTTGGAGCTCGTCTTCGATGCCGAGGCTCTAGTGACGCCGACTCCTGATGACCCCGAAACCGAGGTCATCACCGGAATCGTCAGCAACGCTCCCGACGTGGTGTTCACCACGGTCAACCCCACCAACCTGGCGGTGATCATGGGTGGCGCTGCCCAATCTGGTTTCCAGGGTCAGTGGACCGGGAACGTGCCGAGCTACGACTTCCGCTTGCTCGACTCGCCGGTGGCCCCGATCATCGACGCCGCCTATATCCAGCCGGGCTACAACGTGGCCTGGGGAACGGATGTGCCAGGAATGGCCCCGCTTCGCGACGCCATGCTGGAATCACGGCCCGACCTCCGTCCCTCCGATGCCTTTGTCGTGGGCTGGATCGAAGCTCAGATCACCCACGAGGTGCTGCAGCGGGCGGCAGACAGTGGCGACATGACACGAGCGGGGATAAAGGCGGCCGCGCTGACCATCGAAGGGTTCAACTTCGATGGCCTCGCTCCTGACCAGAGCTACAGCCCACCCGATGATCCCAACTCCTATGTGACCCGCAGCATCGCCATCTTCGATCCCAATCTGGCGGCGTACACCGAAGCTGGTGGTGCCGCGCAGACGATCGGAACGGCTCCCAATGGCGGAACCACTGGCTCGGACCTAGTCGAGGACTTCTTCGCCGGCGAGCTGGCGAGTGCCTACGACTTCACCGGGGCCTGCTTCCGTCCGTGAACTAATGGTTGTGGTGGCGGGAGGTGGTCCTCTCGCCACCACGGCCGGCGGGTCTTCCCTTGTTATCGGTAAAGAATCTCGAGGTTGTCTACAACGACGTAATCCTCGTCCTGCGGGGGATATCACTCGACGTCCCCAGTGGCAAGATCGTCGCGCTCCTGGGGGCGAACGGCGCCGGCAAGACCACAACGATGAGGGCCATCACCGGGCTCCTCGACGTCCACGAGGGGGACATCACCAAGGGGAGGATCAGCCTCGAGGGAAAGGAAATCTCGGGGGCCGACCCCTCCGAGATCGTGCGGCGGGGCATTAGCCAGGTGATGGAGGGGCGGCGGATCTTTGCCGAACTGACAGTGGACGAGAACCTGCGAGCTGGTGCGTTTATCAATAGCAACCGCAAACGCACCGACGAGGCTTATGAGCGAGTCATGAAGCTTTTCCCGGCCTTGTCAGCTCGGCGCAGGTCGGTGGCCGGGTACATGTCGGGCGGCGAGCAGCAGATGCTTGCCATCGGACGGGCCCTGATGCAGGATCCGAAGCTGTTGATACTCGACGAGCCTTCCTTGGGGTTGGCCCCGATGCTCGTTCAACAGATTCGCGACATCATCGTCGAGATCAACGAGCAGGGCACGGCGGTGTTGTTGATCGAACAGAACGCCAACATGGCACTCTCCATCGCCCATCACGGGTACATCATGGAGACCGGGAAGATGGTCATGGACGGGAGTCCTCAAAAGCTTTTGAAGGACGCTGATGTCCAGGAGTTCTATCTGGGGTTACACGGGGAAGGCGAGAAGAAGAGCTTTCGCGACGTGAAGCACTACAAGCGCCGAAAGCGATGGCTTTCTTAGATGTCAGACATCAGACATCAGGCATCAGACACAACCGCTGAGCCCTTGCTGGAGGTGAGGGATGTCCACCTGTCCTTCAAGGGAGTGCGGGCAATCGACGGCATCTCTTTCCAGGTTCTTCCCCGTCAGCTGTTCGCCATCATCGGGCCCAACGGGGCGGGGAAGACCTCGATTTTCAACAGCATCAATCAGGTCTATCGGCCCCAGAGCGGTGACATCCTCTGGAAGGGCCGGTCGATTCTGGGTTTGAAGCCCAACAAGACCGCCGAGCTGGGGATCGCTCGCACCTTCCAAAACATCGCCCTCTTCCCCCACATGACCGTGATCGACAACATCCTCACCGGGCGTCATGTGCGGATGCATCGGGGCTGGCTGGCGGGTTCGCTCTGGGTGGGCCCTGCCAAGCGGGAGGAGATGGCGAACCGGGCCAAGGTCGAGGACATCATCGACTTCCTCGAGATCGAACAGTGGCGGAAGTACCCGGTGGGCTTGCTTCCCTATGGGATCCAGAAGCGGGTTGAACTGGGGCGGGCCCTGGCGATGGAGCCCCAGCTGTTGATGCTTGACGAACCGGTGGCGGGCATGAACCTGGAAGAAACCGAGGATATGGCGCGCTTCGTCCTCGACATCCAAGACGAGTTGGGAATTGCCATGATCCTCGTCGAACATGACATGGGCCTGGTGATGGACATCGCGGACCGGGTGATGGTGGTTGACTTCGGGAAGAAGATCGCCGAAGGGGAGCCAGGCGAGGTACAGCGCAACCCGGACGTGGTTCGAGCCTATCTCGGGGAGGAGTTCCAGTCGGCGGAACTGCAGGAGGCGGCTGCCGAAGCTTCTGAGGCCTCAGAACCGGTCGCCGCCCCTGGCGACTCGGCTTAGACGGAGCCCCCAGACAACTTCCAGGCAGCCGGCAGGATCAGGCCGGCGGCGAGGGCCTTGAGAACGTCCCAGAAGACGAACGGCACCACCCCTTGGGCGATCGCGTCGCCGAACGACATATCGAGATTCACCATCAATCCGATGACGCCGAAGGCGTAGATCAGCAGGCTGCCGATAAGGAACGCGGCAAAGCCGGAGAGGACCTGGCGGTCATGGCGGCTCTCGGCGAGGCGACCGGTGAAGTAGGCGGCGATGACAAAGCCGATGAGATAGCCCCCGGTGGGGCCTCGAAAGACATCGACGCCGCCCCGCGCCTCGGCGAAGACGGGAAGGCCGAAGGCTCCCACCGCTACGTACAGGAGCTGACTGGCCATCCCCAATCGGGCGCCGAGCACCCCTCCCGCCAGCAGTACCGCCGCGGTTTGCAACGTGAAGGGCACCTCGATCGGAGGAATCAGAAAGCTGAACTGCGCCGCCAGCGCGGTCATGGCGGCGAAGCCGACGACGCCGACGAATGCCCAGGCCTTTGACCGGCTGACGAGTGGGGTGGCGAGAACGGGGGCAGCGGTAGTCATCCCGCTATCAAATCATTCTTGCGTAGATTTCGGCACATAAACGTGCCGAAATCTACGCAAGAATGAATGAAACGGTTCGAGAACGCCGGCGCTGGCCCATCGTTGTTGCCTGTCTGGCTCTCGTCATCGCTGGGCTGCTGATCGGGGCATGGAACATCACGTTGCCCTACTACGCCTTCTCCCCGGGCCCGGTCGGTGACGCGTTGGAAGCGATCAAGGCCTCCGAGGTCGAGACCTATCGGGCGAATGAGGAGCTCCTGATGCTCACCGTCTCGAGCCAGGAAGTGAACCCGATCGAGGCATTCCTCGCCGGCATCGACCCGACGGTCGATCTAGTGGCGCGGGAGGCAGTCAGGCGTCCGGATGAAACCGATGAAGAGTTCGTGACCCGAAATCAGGCGTCGATGGATCTGTCCAAGGAGACTGCCATCACTCTCGCCCTCCGTCGCCTGGGCTATGAGGTCGCCACCACTTCGGAGGGAGTTCTCATTGCAGACGTCGACGAGACCGCCCCAGCGATCGATGTGCTGCAGGTGGACGACGTCATCATCGCGGTCGAGGGAGTAGCGGTCTCTCTTCCGGAAGACATTGGCACCGCGATCGCCGACAACGAGCCGGGCGACTTGATCACGCTCGATCTCAAACGCGATGACGAGACTCTCACTGCTCAAGTCGAGCTCGTGGCTCGCGAGGACGACCCCAATGCGCCACTGATCGGGATCAGCGTCGCCGCCCTCGAGCCTCGATTTGAGTTCCCGTTTCCCATCGACATCGACGCAGGATTGATTGGGGGACCATCGGCGGGAATGATGTACACCTTGGCAGTGATGGAGTTGCTCGGCCCAGAAAGCCTTTCGTCAGGGCATGTCATCGCCGGCACCGGGACGATCGACGTCGATGGAAACGTCGGTGGAATCGGTGGCGTGCGCCAGAAGGTGGTTGCCGCCGAGGCCGCCGGCGCCGAGGTGATGTTGGTCCCCGCCTCCAATTACGACGAAGCCCTCACGGCTCCCGCGAACGGAATCGAGCTGATACCGGTCGCCACCCTTGACGAGGTACTCGACGCCCTCGCCAACCTCTAGCGGATTTTTTCAGCCAGGAGCCCTCGTCAGTAGGGGGATTTGGCGCAGAGAACGAAGTCAGACCCATACGGTTATCTTGAACCCCTGATGGAACAGCTGACGCCGGATCAGATCACCGGCCGGAGCTTTCGCAGTGCTTTTCGGGGCCTCGATCCCGGCGAGGTAAAGGATTTTCTCGCCGCGATCGCCCACCAGGTGGCCGATCTCGTCGCCCAGCGCGATCGTTTGGCAGGTCGGCTGGGGGAGTTCGCCGAGCGTGATCTCAAGTCGGAGTTCGCCGCGGTTGGCATCGAGGTGACCTCGGTTCTCGAGGCCGCCCGCGATGCCGCCGAAGGAATGCGTGACCGCGCGACTGCCGATGCCGCCAGGTGGCGCTCGGAGGCCATGGCCGAGGCCGAGGCAGAACGGCGCTCGGCTCGAGAGGATGCCGAACGCCTGCGATCTGATGCCTGGCTGACCTCGGAGGACTTGCTGAAGCAGGCCCAGACCGAGGCCCGACGGCTGACCGAGACTGCTGAGCGCGACTCGCTCAGCGTTCTCGGCGAAGCGGAACGAGAGGCACACCGCTTGACCGCCTCGGCCCGTCGGGAGTCGGAGGATCTCACCCGGCTGGCCAGGATGGAGGCGGAGCGGGTCCACGCCGAAGCCCTTGCTCGCCACGACGAGATCGTCGAGTCCGCCCGTCGTCAGGCCGACGCATCCCAGGAACGGGCCCGGGCCCTGGAGCAACGTCGGCAGGAGCTCTTGGCCGAGCTCGAAACTCTCCGATCGTCGCTGTCGCGGATGGAAGGCGAGCTCGATGAACGACGCACCCGCCTCGGCCTCTCCGGCCCCGAGGAACAGCCCGCCGAGCAAATCCTGCGGGTCGTCACCCCCGGCAGCGACAAAGCGGATTGGGAGCCCGGTGAGACCGTGCGAGTGGTCTCGCGGCGCAAGGAAAAGCAGGTCGCCGCCCCTTCGAGTGCCCTCGATGAAGTAGTCGAGGATGTCAAGCGCATCAGGTCGAACGAATCGGCAAAAGCCGCCGCGCCCGAGCCCGATGAGGAGCCTCCCACCGAACCGGCTACCGAGCCGGAAGAGGCCGTGACCGCCGAGTCGACAACGGTCGACGAGCTCGGTGCCATCTTCTCGAGGTTGCGGGGTGAACCCCCAACCGGTCAGCCAGCTACCGCAGACTCGGAGAAGGTCGAGGAAGCTCCCCCTGCCCGAAAGCGAGCGCAATCGGAGGCCGATCCCTTCGAGCTGCAACGCCGACTGGTCCTACCGGTTTCCAACCGGGCGCTCCGCAATCTCAAGCGCCAGCTCACCGAGATGCAAAACCAGGCCCTGGAAGGGATCAGGGTCTCGGAGGGCGCTTGGCGTCCCACGGTCGACGATGCCTCCCAATTCCTCCGGCCGGAGCTAGTGGTGCTCTTGGCCGAAAGCTTCTCGATGGGGCATTCGGCCGCCGAGGAACTGGCGGGGCGCACCTTTCCCCGCCCACACACCCCGGCCCGTGACGAAGCCAGCGGTATGGCAGGAGACCTGGTGGATCAGATCACCGCCGTACTGGGATCGGAAGAAGACGGCGGCCGAGAAAGGTCGAGCGCCCTCTCCCGTGTGTTCCGGGCGTGGCGAACCGACGAGGCCGAGCGCCGGGTCAACGACTTGGCTTCGTCGGCCTATCACGCGGGACTTGTCAGCTCCCTGGCATCGGCAGGGATGGAGGCGATGATGATGGTCGGGGGGCGGGGGTGTCTTCGCTGCCGGGAAGCGGCCGAGGAAGGAACGGTTCACCTTCCGCCCCTTCACCCAGGCTGCACCTGCACCCTGGTTCCCGCGGTCTAAAGGAGCGACTCGGCGATCTGCTCGTGGCCGGCGGGGCTGTGGCTTCAGGCCGGTGCCAACCTAAGGTTTCGCCAATGTTCATGAGGAATCCACCGGCAGGTCGCACCCGCGCCCGGCGGCGGTTTCTCCCCTATCTGGTCGGGGCCTTTTTTATCTACCTGGCGGCCTCGGGCTTATCGGGCCTCTGGACCGATCTGCTTTGGTTCGAGTCGGTCGGCTACGCCGGAATCTGGTGGACGCGGCAACTGGTTCACGTCGCCCTCATCGTTGGCTTTGTCGCCATCTCCTTTCTTTTCATATTCGGCAACCTGAGCCTGGCCGATCGTTCGGCGATGCGTCACCTCGGTGCTCCCGGAAGCGAGGAGGACGAGATGCTGGCACAGGTTCGGCAATGGCTCGATCAGCGTTTGCCGGCGGTCCGCTTGGTGGGCTCGATCGTGCTCGCCCTTCTTGTCGGAGGCGGTGCCGGCGGCTGGACCGATCGCATATTTCTCTTCCTCAACCAAGTTGGATTCGGAATCGCCGACCCGCTCTTCGGTAACGACCTGGGCTTCTACGTCTTTCGCCTCCCGCTAATCCGTGACCTCCTCGTATGGGGCTTCAACCTCTTCCTGGTGACGACTCTGGCCGTGGCAGGGGCGCACTACGTCAATGGAGCCTTGCGAATCCGGCGCGGGGGAGAGTCCTTCTTCTCGCGGGGGGCGAAGGTACAGGTCTCCCTCCTCCTCGCCGGCCTGGCGCTGTTGCGGGCGGGGCTCTATCGGATCGACGCCTACCGGCTCCTCTACTCCGATCGAAGCGACACCTTCTTTGGAGCCGGCTACACCGACGTCTTTGCCCGTCTCCCCGCCTTGCACCTGCTCCTGGCGGTTTCCCTCGTCACCGCCCTCATCCTCATCGTCAACATCTGGCGCAAGGGATGGACCCTCCCGGTGGTGGCAGGAGCAGCCTGGATCGTGGTGGCGGTGGGAGCCGGGGTCATCTACCCGGCGGTGATCGAGAACTTGCGGGTGGTTCCCAACCCGATCGTGCGCCAAGGCCCTTACATCGAGCGCAACATCGCCTTCACCCGCCAGGCCTTCGGAGTCGACGACGTCGAGGTGCAGCCGTTCGCGGCCGATGACAGCATTGAACCGGGGGAGTTAACCGAGGCTCAGGCCCTTCTTGACAACCTTCGCCTGTGGGACCCGGATGTGCTCACCAACTCCTATTCCCCCCAGGAATTCCGTGAGTACTACCGCTTGCAGAACGTCGACTCCGACCGCTATCTGATCGATGGCGAGCTGACCCAAGTCATGCTGTCGGTGCGGGAGCTCGAGTCGGGGGCGATCGACGAAGACAACTGGCAGGTCCGTCGCCTCAGCTACACCCACGGCTTCGGGTTGGTGGCGAGTTACGCCGCTCGGGTGGGCCAGGCCGGTGCTCCCCGCTACCTAGTGAGCGAGCTTCCCCCCGAAAGTGCCACCGAGGCGTTGGAGATCGAACAGCCCCGGATCTATTTCGGCGAGCTTGACTTCACCGCCCCCGATCCGGTCATCGTTCGCAACCAGACCGGAGAGATCGATTATCCGACCGGTGCCAACACCTTCGCTTCGACTGACTATGCCGGTCAGGGGGGCGTGCAGCTATCGAACATCTGGCGGAGACTGGCCTTTGCCCTTCGGCACCGCGATCTCAACATCGTCATCTCCGATCAGATCAGGCCCGACTCCCGGATTCTGCCCGAGCGCGATATCGACAACATCGTCGCCAAGGTCGCCCCCTTCCTCGCCTCCGACTCCGACCCATATCCGGTGGTGAGCAACGGCCGCATCAGCTGGGTGATCGACATGTACACCTACACCGGCAACTATCCCTACTCCACTCCGCTCAGCAACCCCGACCGCCGTCGCCTGCCTCAGGGGACCGGGATACGTGCGGGGGTTAACTACATCCGCAACTCGGTAAAGGCGGTGGTCGACGCCTACGACGGGACCGTCACCTTCTATGTGGTCGATGAGAATGACCCGATCCTGGCCGCGTGGCGTTCTGCCTTTCCGGCGTTGTTCGTCGAAATGAGCGCCATGCCCGAGAGCTTGCGAAGCCACCTGCGCTACCCCATGGACCTCTTCACCGTCCAATCCGAGGTCTACCGCGACTATCACGTCACCGACGTCCCCACCTTCTTCAACGAACTCGATGCATGGGCGATCCCGCAGTCGGGTGCTTTCGACGAGGATGAAGCCCCGGTGCGCGCTCAGGAGTTGGTGGGAGACGGGATCTCGGCAGTGACGGGGAGGCCGCAACTCGTCACCGAGGCTTTGCCCTATTACACGATGCTGCGAGTCGACAACGAACTTTCCTTCGTAGGGATCCAGGCGTTTGCCCCCCGGGACCGGCCCAACCTGGTGAGCTTCCTCCTGGTCGGTAGCGACCCCACCGACTACGGAAGGTTGATCGACTACCGGATGGCGTCGGGATCGCAGGTGACCGGGATCGAACAGGTGGGGCTGCGGATCGAATCGGATCCCAATATCTCCGCCCAGTTCAGTCTCTGGCGGAGCCGGGGGTCGCGGGTGCTGCAAGGCGATGTTCTGGTTCTCCCGATCGGCGATTCGCTGCTCTATGCGCAGTCGATATTTCTTGAGGCGACCGGGGGCGGAATCCCCGAGTTCGAACGGGTCATCGTTCTGTTTGAGGATCGGATCGAATGGTCGACCACCCTCGGAGGGGCGCTGGCCGCCATCTTTGGCGAGGACGCCGGCGACCTCGGGGAGGAACCACCACCCACCGACGTGGGGGAACTGCTCCAACAAGCCAATGATGCGCTGGCTGAGGCCGACCAGGCCCTGCGAGCCGGTGACCTCGCCGAATATCAGCGACTGGTCGACACCGCCGCCGATCTGATCGAACAAGCCCTCGCTCTAAGCGCTGGAGGCGGGGAAGCTCGCGCCGCCACCCCCACCCTGACTTAATTGCGAACCCAGGGTTGGTGGCCGCGCTCAGCGCGGATACCAGCGCATAGAACGGAGCTCTTTAGGGCTCGACCGTGAGAATGGTCCCCATCCCCTCCTGGTAATGATCAACCAGGAGGCCGTCGTCTCCCCGGAAGACGATTCGACAAGTGAGCTGGTAGGTACCGGGCTGGAGGCGTACCGTCAAAGTCTGCTGGGATTGGGGCTGAACTGCGTCCGACGCGGCCAGCACGGTGCCGTCGTTGGTAGCCACGACGAGAGTGTGAGGGATCTCGCCCTCGTTCCGGAGCTCGAAATCGATCGAGCCGGCCCCGACGAGTGGTGTTTCTGGCTCGATGTAGAACTCGTCGAGCGCGATTTCCATCGTTCCCCGTTGAGCTTCGAACCGGCCCCCACAGCCCAAGACCAGCGCTGCCATCACCAACAGTCCGAGCTTTCTCACGCCGCGCTCTCCACGAGCAGGCGGCGCCCGATGGGCACGCCGATCGCCATCGTTGTCCCGTGATGGGAGCTGTGGACCGAGAGCGACCCCGCCAAGGCGTCGACCATCATCCGGGCGATATAGAGGCCGAGGCCGGTCCCGGCGCTATGGCTGTGCTTCTCGAACTTTTCAAAGGCCCGGGGGAGGAAGGCGGGATCGATGCCCGGGCCGTCGTCAATCACCAACAGGAAGAGAGCGGGGCCTGGCCTCTGACCGACCTCGTGCATGGCTTGGAAGGGAAGGGTTTCCTGCCACACGAGGTCAACTCGGGTGGCACCGTGGGAAAGGGCGTTGTCAGCCAGGGAGGCAACGAGCTGGGACAGGGTCATGGGGTCGGTCCGCACGTACACGGAACGAGGATCGATCCCGCCCGGTCGATGCTGGATGCGCAGGCGAGGGTGTTTCTCCGAGAGGTCGGCCAGGACCTCGGCGAAGGGAACGTCGCGCAAGGTGAAATTGAGCCCCCGGTTCTCTATCCGAGCCACCGTCAGCATCTGGGCGATCATCTCCTGGAGCCGCTTTCCATCGGCGACCATGTGGGAGAGGAGTTGGGATCGGTCGGCCTCGGGGAGCCCGAGCTGACTGAGAAGCTCAGCCCCGGTGACCAGGCTGGTGAGTGGAGTCCGTAGCTCGTGATTGATCATGAGGACGAACTCGGCGCGGATCCGGTTCTTTTCTTCTGCCAGGGCGAGCGCTCGTTCCGCCTCTGCCCGGGCGGCCGCCAACTGGCGGTTGTGTTCCTCCAATTCGGCCGACTGCTGGCGAAGGAATTCCGACTCGATCACCATCTCCCGGATGCGGCGAGCCACCGCCGAGCGGGCGATCAGGAGAAGGATGCCGGCGATGACGAAGAAGGACCCGACCCCCACCAGCTGCATCGTGAGCGGCTGGATGCCCTGTTCACGAGCTCGGCGTGCCAACAGCTCAGAGACGTCGTAATAGAGGAGCAAACCCTTGCCCCCTGCAAGCGGTTGCAACACCTGATAGAGGATCTCGCCGTCATTCCATTCGCTGACGCCATCGATCCTGATCTCGTCGTCGATCGAAGTGGCGACGGCGGCGAAAAAGCCGCTGCTCAACCCATATAGGAGGAGACCGTTTTGAAGCTGAGATCCCTCTTGATTGGGAGAGCTGGAAGCCTCGATCACTCCATCGCTACCCACCACTGCTACTGCCTCGATGGCCAAGAGATTGCGCACCCGGCGCACGGCCAGGTCGGCATCGGCGGGATTGGATTCGAGCTCGGCCCGGGCCAGAGCTGCATCGGTAACGAACAGCTCGCCCTCGCCGACCGGACGGTCGACTGAGCGCTGGTGGGCAATAGCGCCGACAATGGCTCCGAGTGCGAGCAGCCCGGCCAGTAAGGCACCGGCCAGCCAGACCCCAGAAGGGCTGCGACGCGACGGATCCACGGTCACTGCCTCTACATCGGCGCCTCCGGGACTCGGCCTAAGGCCCGGCACAGCGACTCGAGACAGTTGATGGCCATGAGCAGCGGGC
>DATEDN010000138.1:0-3439 GCA_035281645.1 Acidimicrobiia bacterium
TACCGGGTTCATCACCCGAAACTCCCCTTCGCCAACGTCGAAGTGGCGGTTCTCGAGGAGAAATCGACGGATGGCGCCGGCCGAGATCGCAAGGATCACGTCATTGACCGAACCACCTAGAACCGCCCGGATCTCCTTCACACTCCCCAGCGGAGTCTCGGTCCAGTCGACGCGGCGGTTGGGGCCCAGGTCGGGGTTGAGCGGGGTTCGGGCCGAAGGCCGCAGCCAGCCCGATCGCAGCGAGCTGATGGCCGCAAAGCCGCGACCGCCCACCGTCATCGCTACTTCTCCTCCTCGTTTGGCCAGCTCGGGGACATTGGTCAGAGCGTCGAGGGCACTCCGAGTCACCCGAGCCGCCTCGGCCACTGCCAACTGGGCGGGATTTGGAGCGGGTCTGGGAGACCAATCAGTCGCCGGCTCGATCTCGCTAGTGGGAACGACATTGAGAAGAATCGTCGTCAGATCGACGCCGGAGATCCCGTCGATCATGCAGTGATGGATCTTGGCGATGATCGCAAAACGGTTGTCGCTCATCCCCTCAACAACCCAGAGTTCCCAGAGCGGCTTGGCCCGGTCAAGGGGCTGGGAGACGATTCGTCCCGCCAGGCGCTTCAGCTGCTCGTCGGTCCCCGGACGAGGGAGGCTCGTATGGCGGACGTGGTAGTCGAAGTTGAAATGATCGTCATCGACCCATACCGGACGGCGATTGGGGGGTGCCCAGGCCAGGCGCTGCCGATAGCGAGAGAGGTAGCTGAGCTTGCCGCCGATGTGGGCCTTGATTCGCCCGATGTCGATCCCGCCGTCGGAAGTGACCAAAGCGCCTCCATTGAAGACCACCACGCCCGCCACATGCATGTGAGTAGTGGGCGTTTCCAGGGCCAGGAACGAGGCATCCAGGTGCGAGAGCGGCTCGTAATACGTGGCAGTCGTCGCGCTCAATTCGGGGTGAATCTAGGGATGGGGAGTGGCGCGAGATCCCGCCGGCGCCACCGTTTCGACAACGTCGGGCTCCGGGTTGGCTTCGGCACTGGCCAAGTGCCAGGGGACCGAGCTCACCGCTACTCCCGGCTCGAAGACCAGCGCGGCTTTGATCGAGAAAGCCGTTTGGTTGTGGAGAAACTGGCTCCGGTAACCGGGAACGACGAATTCCGGAATAACCACGTGGACCAGTGTTCCAGAAGGGGCGTCTCGGCGAAGCCGACGAACGTAGCGCAGGAGGGGTCGGGTGATGCCTCGATAAGGACTCTCGAGGATCTGGAGCTCGCCGTAATCCGGATCCCAGTGGCTCAGAACCCGGTTTCTTTGTTCGGCGTCGGTGTCGAGATGCGCCGCGATCACCGAATCGGCGTGGAGCATGTGCGCATAGGCCATCGCTCTTCGTACCGGGATCGTTACGTCGGCGGCGAGAACTACTACCTGCTGGTTGCGGATCTGAACGGTCGGACGCTGAGCTTCGCCTCGCAATCCCTTTTGCCGTTGATACGTGAGGTCGGTGACCACGACCTGATGTTGGAACAGCAGGAGCAGCTTGAGCAGCAGGCCGTGAGGATGGACAACGAGCGAACCCAACTGTCTTTGTCGCAGGACCTCGGGAATGATGACTGTGGTGAATGCATCAGGGTGGTTGCCTGCCTCGTGCCGGACGAAGTCCCGGAGGGTTCGAATCGGTTTCGGTCTCGTGGACTCCACAATCTGCAACGGGTGATTGGGATACAGCCGATCCCAGGTGTCGACCAGGTCTTCGTCACCGGTCTCGCGGACGTGCACCACCCTGAGCGAGTCGGGCCGGATCATCTCGGCATACTCGATGGCTCTTTGCGTGGCTCGCCCGGTGTGCGAGGCCAACACGATCGCTCGATTGGAGGTTGGCACCGGTGGGATGCCGACCAGACGCAGACGATCCGCCACCCTCACGTAGTGACGGCGGATGGCGAGCATCCCCGCAACGATCAAGGGGATGGCGAGGATGATGATCCAGGCACCGTGGGTGAATTTGACGGTGGCGATGATGACGAGCACGACCGCCGTAATGACCGCGCCGACGATGTTGAGCGCCGCCGAGCCTCTCCATCCGGGAGGCTTTAGACGGAACCACCGCCGGACCATGCCCGACTGGGAGAGGGTGATGGAGAGGAACACTCCGACAACGTAAAGCTGGACCAAACGGCTGACCTGAGCGTCGAAGGCCCAGATCAATAGACAGGCGATCGTGGCCAGCACAAGGATCCCGTTGGAAAAGACCAGTCGATCGCCCAGGCTGCGGAACTGGCGGGGCATCAGCTTCTGAGATGCCAGGACCGCCGACAAGCGGGGGAAATCCTGGTAGGCGGTGTTCGCGGCCAGAAAGAGGATGGCAGCGGTGAAGAGCTGCAGGATCCAGAACCCGATGCCCCCGTTGAACGCAGCCCGGCCCAATTGCGAAATCACCGTGCCGAATTCATCGACCGTCGCCTCCGAGATGCGGACGTTGAACAAGCGGGCGAGGGCTGAGATTCCGATGAACATCGAGATCCCGATCACGCCCATCATGATCAAAGTGAGGGATGCGTTTTTGGCCTTGGGAGGTCGAAACGCCGGAACTCCATCGGCAATGGCCTCCACTCCCGTCAGAGCGGTGGAACCGGAGGCGAAGGCTCGCAGGAGGAGAAACAGGGACACCGCACCTACCTCGGGTATGAGATCGATCTCAGAGGAGATGGCTTGTGGACATACGCCGTCCGCACACTGAATCAGGCCGGTCACGATCATCGTGAACACCGTGGCGACGAAGGCATAGGTGGGTATGGCAAAGAGCGCCGAAGACTCCTTGGCCCCCCGGAGATTGGCGATCGAGATCAGGATCACGAACCCGATTGCGATCGATACGCGGTGCGGGAGTGTGTTAGGTAGAGCAGAGGTGATAGCCGCGGTACCAGCCGAAACCGACACAGCGACGGTCAGGGTGTAATCGGTGAGAAGGGCGGCCCCGGCCACTGCCCCTGAATAGAGGCCGAGGTTGTCGTAGGTGGCCATGAATGCCCCGCCGCCCCCGGGATAAGCGCGAATCATCGGCGGGTGGGTAGCGATGATGATCGCAAAGAGAACGGCAATGCCGATGGCCACCGGAGTGAGCCGGGCGAAGGCGCCGACACCAGCCAGCGCGAGCACCAGCATCGCCTCTTCGGTCGCGTACGAGACCGAAGAGAGAGCATCGGATGCAAAAACCGGCAGCGCCAGCCTCTTGGGAAGGAGCTGGTGCTCTGCCTGGTCGCTCGCCAGTGGCCGCCCAATCACACGGCGCTTGAAGTCCGCCCAACGAACCAAAATCCTCAACGCCGACGTCAGGCGCGACCGGTCAGCTTATCTGCCCCAGCCCGGTACAGGAAGACTCTGGTAGTGCGCCCGGAGGGATTCGAACCCCCGACGCCCGCCTTAGGACGGCGGCGCTCTATCCACTGAG
>DATEDN010000139.1:0-35246 GCA_035281645.1 Acidimicrobiia bacterium
GGTCTTGGTCACGTCTTGAGACCGTTGGCCAGTCGCTCGAGATCGTCGTCGTTGGTCCACCATCCGATCGAGGCACGCACCAATCCCGTCTTTGGGATCTCGCGCACCAATACCCCTTCCGATTCGAGGTGGGCGACGACATCGGCCGGCTCGGCGCTACGCCAGGAGACGATCGTTGCCTGCTGCTTAGGTGTGGCTACTTCCACGCCGGCGCCCTCGAGCATCCGGCGACAGACCTCGGCCATCTCCCGGCTCCGGGAAAAGCACCACTCCGGTCGACCTCGGACCGCGGCCAGCAGCCCTGCCAAGGAAGAAGTGGGAAGCCAGCCAGGGTCGAAGCGGCGGGCGCCGGACCAGGGCTCAAAGCTGCCATCAGCTTGATAAGTCTCTTGAGAGAAATAGCTGGGGCGGGCGACACGGAGCTGAGGGGGGTCGGCCACGATGAGAGCACCTGTGGATTCGGGTCCGCAGAGCCACTTTTGCCCCGAGATGGTCATGAAGTCGAGACCCCTCGCATCGACGGGGATGGCCCCAACCGATTGGGCACCGTCCACCAGAATCGGCACCCCGGCCAGGTGGCGAAGTTCGTGAACCGGAAGGATCTGACCGGTGGTCCAGAGAACATGTGAGACGGCCAAGAGGCGAGTCCTGGCAGTCACAGCACCAACGATCGAATCCGGATCTGGTGGGGTGACGATGACCCGGGCACCCGATGTATGAAGGGGTCCCAGCAATCCGAAATGCTCGTCGGTGGTGGTGACGATCTCGTCTTCGGGACCAAGTTCGAGGCCGGCCAGCACCAGGTTGCAGCCGTCGGTGGTCGAGGCAGTGAGGGCGACGTTTTCGGGTCCGACTCCCACCAGCTTCGCCAGTTGATCGCGTAACTCGATACGCAATCCGAGTACCCGGTCGATGTAAGCCTGACCTGATCTTCCCTTGATGAGGCTGCGTTCGTCCTCTGCCCTCATGGCAGCAATGGTCTGGCGGGCGAGTGGGCCTGTGCTTCCCGCCTGCAGGTAGGCGTATTTTTCGAGCACCGGGAATTGCGCCCTCGCCTCGGCGAACGACATCGCCACTAAATCACTCTCTCATTTCCCCCGTCGATGGGAATCTGGGCGCCGGTGGTCGCCCGATAGCGGTCCGAGCAGAGGTCGGCGACGATGGTGGCCACGGTGGCGGCGCTGACCTCAGTCTTGAGCAGATTCCGCCTCTTGTATTCGTCGACCTCGAGCCCGTAGGCGGCGGCGCGAGATTTGATCAGATCCTCGCTCCAGATGCCGGTATCGAAGACGCCATCGGGATGGACGATGTTGACCCGGATTCCAGCCTCGGCCCACTCGAGCGCCGCCACTCGGGCCAGCTGGGTCAGAGCCGCTTTGGAGGCCGAGTAAGCCGCCGCCCCCTTCCCCGGGGCAGTGGCGTTACGAGACGCGATCACCGCAACTCTTCCTCCTACCGGCGATCGGCGCAAGAAAGGCTCGAGGTCGCGCAGCAACGCCCCCACCGCTCGCACGTTTACCGACATCACCCGATCCCAAGAATCGAGATCAAGGTCGGCCACGTTCTGAGTCTCGCCAAAGACGCCGGCGCCGACCACCGCGATATCGATCCCACCGAAATGCTCTACTGCGCGGGAAATGGCCTTTCGTTGCTCTTGGTCCTCAGTGACATCGAGTTGAAGCCCGAGACAGTGGGGCTCGTGGATAGTCGGCTCAGAGATGTCGCAACCAACCACAGCCGCCCCGCGACCGAGAAGCTCCATGGCGGTGGCGCGGCCGATCCCGGAGGCGCTACCGGTGACGAGCGCCACCATTCCGGTGAACTCGGGCAGCGGACCCGGCCGCTTGAGCTTGGCCTGTTCGAGGTCCCAGTATTCACAGTCGAAGAGCTCCTCCGGAGACAGGGCTTGATAGCCACCCAGCTGATCCTCGGCTCGTTCCAGAACCCCGATCGTGTGGTGATAGATGTCGGCAGCAATTCCGGCCTCGACGAGTGACCGCCCGGCGGCGAGCATTCCCCACTCGGGATCGAGCACTACTCGCGGCGCCGCATCGAGCATTTGCAGGTCGCGTCCGGTTCTTCGCTGGTTGACCTCGAAGTACTCGGTGTATTCCTTGGCGTACCGATCGATGTCCCGACCAACCAGTGGCACTCGCTTGGTGCGGATCACGTGGTCGGGGGTGAGAGGACCGCGCCTGGCGAGCGAGCCCAGGTCGGGCCGCGCCACGAATCGGGCGACGTCAGGATCGGCATGCCGCCGCACCACCATGGGGAAACCGGCGACTTCGGAGAGCCTTTGACGGAAGGCAGCCAGGTCGACCGGATTGGGGGCGGGGAGTTCCCTCGGGGTGGGCGGCGAGGCGGGACCCAGGTATTCCTCCGCCTTGGTAATCAGCTCGATGTGCCTTTCGTAGGCCTCCCGGCTCGTGGCCCCAAACGTGAACAGTCCATGATTCATCAGCACCATGCCAATGGCCGCGGTTTCGGCGGGCCACAACTTTCTAACCAGACGGGCGAGATCAAATCCCGGCATGACATAGGGGACAACCACGACCGCGTCGCCAAAAGCTTCGCGGACGGTGGCATCAGCATCGGTCACATTCGTCAATGTGACGATCACGTCGGCGTGCGAGTGCTGCACGGCCGGGAACGGCAAGAAGGCGTGAAGCAGGCTCTCTACCGATGGTTGGGGGGCGGCGGGATCAAGGCGAGCCGCCGAGAGCTCACGCATCATCTCCTGATCGGAGATGGCATCGAGATCGAGGAGTTCGGCGAGCCGACTCATTCGCAAGGGCGTAAATCCGGTTGCGGCGATGGTGGCGAGGTCCCAACCCGATCCCTTCACAAATAGAGCGTCGATCTCGACACCGGTGATGTCGTGGTAGGCGCCCTTGACAGACGTGTTGCCGCCCCCATGGAGAACCAGGGTGGGTTCGGAACCCAGAAGGCGCGAGCCGTAGACGCACTGCTCCAGTGGCGTCGATCCCGCCTCGGCTTCGTTCCAGCGGCTGTCCATCAGTAGGGAGTATCCCCGCCGTCGACGTTGATCGCTTGGCCACGGATGATCAGCGCCTCGTCGGAAAGAAGAAAGGCGATGACTCGCGCCACTTCGATCGGCTGCACCTTGCGACCGAGTTGGGCCGGCCCCATACCGGCGAGCAAGTCGGAGGCCGGAACTCCAACCCGGGGCTCGAGCCATTCCGCCACGCCGGCCAACATTGGCGTGTCGACTCCACCAGGGCACACGGCATTGACGTTGATGCCGTGCTCCGCCCACTCCATCGCCAGCGATCTCGTGAGGCTGATCACCGCAGCTTTGGCCGCGTTGTAGGCAGCCATGTTCTTGTATCCGACCTTGCCGCAATTGGAGGCGACGTTGACTATCGCCCCACCTCGCTCTTTGAGATGGCTTCCTACCTGGCGCGAACAGAGAAAAGTGCCGGTGACGTTGACGTCGAGTTGGCGACGCCAATCACTAGCTCCGGCGTCCCAGGCGGTATCGAGGACCACGGCTCCGGCGTTGTTGACCAATCCGTCGATGCCATTCCAGCTATCCACCACAGATTCGACCGCTGCGGCCACGTCGGCTTCATTGGTGACGTCGCAGGAGAGAGGAAGAACTTTGCCGGGGTCGAAGCCCAGCGCTGCCGCTTGCACCCGCTCACCATCGAGATCGACCATCGCCACGTGTGCCCCTCGTTCCACCAGGACTTGGGTAATGGCCGAGCCGATCCCGCCGGCGGCTCCCGTCACGATGTAGCGACGGCCTTCCATCACCAGGTGGGCCTGGTCATGACGCCGCCGTCGACCAACAGATCGGCGCCGGTGACAAAACGTGCCATATCCGAGCAAAGAAAGACGCAGGCATCGCCAACCTCCTCGGCTGTACCCAGTCGCCCCAGTGGCGCCGACGTCAGCCAACGCTGCACTCCCTCGGGCCAATCACGCTCGAGGCCGGGACGATCGATCAGGCCGGGCGAGACCGTGTTGACCCTGATTTGGTGGCGACCAAATTCCTGCGCCGCCGCCCGGGCATGCATTCGCAATGCCGCCTTGGCAGTGGAGTAATGCCCATGCAGGGGCGCGGGCTGGATTCCTTCGATTGAGGCGATGTGGACGATCGAGCCACCAGTGCCTTGATCGATCATCCGGCGGGCAGCCGCCTGGGTGAGCCGATGGACCGAGGTGACGTTGGTTTCGAGCATCCGCCGAAAATCGTCATCGGTCACCTCCATAGTCGAAGCCAGTGGCTGGATACCGGCGTTGTTGACCAGGCCATCGATGCGCCCGAAACTTCCGAGTGCGGCCTCGATGATCAATGTTGGGGCCGCCGCCTCGTTGAGATCGACTTCCACCACCGTTTGCTCGACCGCCACTAGAGCGACGGGGCTGGTCCGAGTGGAAAGGACCAGAGTGGCGCCGGCGGCGGCGAAGCGGCGGGCGATGCCCTCGCCAATTCCCCCACCCGCACCGGTGATGACGATCACCCGACCGCTGAGATCGATCATCGGGCCCTGACGAGGGAGAAGGTGAACCTTCCCTCGATGAAGTACGTGCGGTTGAACATCACCGGCCGGGCATTGTCCTGGTAGTGCACCTGTGAGAGAAGGACGTACGCGGCATTGCGGGGACGTTTACCCCAGCCGACATTTGCTCCGGCCGCGGCGTGAATCTCGGTGACAGCAGTGGCGACCTCGATCCCGTGGTGAGCGAGGGCCTCGAAGAGTGAGCCCGTCAACGAGGAGACTTCGAAATCGGCGGGGAGCAGTCGACGATCGATGACGTCATATGAAAACGCCGCCAACTCACCGGACGCGGTCAGCGAGCGGTTGGTAGCGACCACTTGCGAACGCTCGGGCAATTCGAGCCGCTCTCGTTCCTCCGTGGTGGCCAGCCGAGCCCGACGGGAGCGATAGATCATCTGGGGATCGAGGCCCGAGGCCCGAATCGTGGCCGATAAGGATTCGAGGCGACGCAAATCCGCCCTGATCTCGGCGTGGGCCGGAGTGGCGAACGTGCCGAGTCCGTGCCGGGTGATGGTGAGCCCCAGGCTCTCAAGCCGGCTGAGAGCGCTTCGAACCGTGGGCCGGGAGACTCCGAATTCGGCGCTGAGTTGATGTTCGGTGGGGAGGCGCTCGCCGGGCTTCCATTCGCCTTGCCGGAGCCGATCACTCAGTTGTGAGGCCACCTGGTCGGTCAATCGCGGAGACGGCACCATTCGATCTTACGACAAACCATCCGCAGGTTGTCAGACAACTCGAGTTAGGCGCTCGATATCATCCGTGGCCTGCGGAAACCGGTCAATCAAATCGGCGCGAGCGCCGAGTTCGAACATTTCCGGTCGGAATCCCGGGGCCATGGTTGCTCCCACGAGCGACCACTCTCCGGTCGTCTCTGACCCTTGCCAAACATTGGCGGGGACAACCAGGGCGGGCCGTTCTCCGACGGCGGTATTGAGACCGAGAATGTGGCGTGCGATGTGACCATCCGGATGCAGGAGGAGAAAGCGCAACGGCGCTCCGCCGTGAAAGTGGTACGTCTCGACTCCGGTCAAGCGATGCAGGGCTGAAAAGTCGTGCTTCTGCACCAGGAAGTAGATCGCAGTCGAGAATTGATCGGCGAAGTACTGCGAGTACATGCCGCCCTCTTCGGGCAGTGGCTGAAGGTCCAGGTCGGCGATGAGTCTTTGCGGCCCGGTCACGTGTGGGCGAGTTCCCGGGCTCGTCCGCTGATTTCGGCTCGGACGGCCGCCAGATCGACCGTCCGGATCCCTGCCTGGTCGACAACCTGGCGCCCTCCCACCCATACGCCCCGGATCAGGCCGGGATGACCTGAGTACACAAGATGCGTGAGCAGATCTCGATCTTCGGTAACTGGCACCAAGGGATCGACATCGAGCAGCACCATGTCGGCCTTGGCGCCTGCGCCCAGGTGTCCGATGTCGTCCCGTCCCAGGGCCTGCCCGCCTTCCCTGGTCGCCATCTGCAGAACGTCGACCGGTGCCAGGGCGCCGGCATCTGCGGCGCGTAGACGGGCCAACCTCAGGGCTCCCCTCATGTCCTCGAAGAGATCGAGGCGATCGTGGGAGGCAGGGCCGTCTGTACCAAGGCCGACGCGGATCCCGGCCCCTCTCATATCCGTGACCCGGGCGATACCGGAGGCATGCTTGCCGTTCGAGGAGGGACAGTGAGCGACGGCTGTTCCTCGGGTGGAAAGCAACTCGATGTCCTCGTTTGAGAGCCAGACCGAGTGAGCGGCCACCACTGGCGAGTCGAGGATCCCGACATAATCGAGATAACCGGTGACAGACATGCCGGTTCGCTCGCTGACGCTATCTCCTTCGTGCTCGGCCTCGGCGAGATGAATTTGGATGTGCATGTTGTGCTTCCGCGCCAGTTCGGCGACTCTCCGCAGGGCCTCCTCGGCCACCGCATATGCCGAGTGGGGCCCGAAGCCGACAGTGATCAGCTCATGGTCGCGCCAATGCCGGGCCTCAGCGACCATGGCCTCGATCTGAGTCTCCCAATCGCCAAAGCGGGCCAGGTCCGCGGCCACCAGGATTGGGGGAGTGACAACGCAGCGGAGTCCGGTAGCACTGGCGGCGTCGGCCACCGCCCGGGGGTGAAAGTACATCTCATGACTGGTGGTGATGCCATTGCCCAGCAGCTCGGCTGCTCCCAAGGTCATTGCCAAAGCGACGTCATCGGGGGTGAGCTTTCCTTCGCGCGGCCACATCACCTCGGTCAGCCATCTCGAGACCGGCAAGCCTTCACCGGCGCCGCGGAGAAGAACCATCGGAGTGTGGGCGTGGGTGTTAACCAAACCCGGGATCAGCAATCCCCGCAGCGTGAAAGCTTCGGCGTCGGTGGGTGGCGCTTGTGAAAGCGGGCCCGACCATGTCACGACGCCATTGTCGACGTCGACCGCGCCTCCCGATATGACCTCGGGTTCGGCGGCCATCGTGATCAACCAGTCACACACGAACCTGGTCATGGCCGCCATGGTAAGTTTGCGAGAGTTGTCAGACAACCTCGGGACCTCGTCCGCGGTGCGGAGTGTCGATTGGATCGACGGTGCCCTCGTGATCATCGATCAGAGGAAGCTTCCCGACGAGGTCAGTTATCTCCGCCTTGAGACGGTCGACGAGGTGGTGGACGCCATCAAGACCTTGGCGGTGCGGGGAGCCCCTTCAATCGGTGTCGCAGGGGCCTTCGGGGTCGTTCTCGCATTCAGTGAGTTCCCGAACGATCCACCGGGCTTTGAGAATGCCGTGGAATCAATTCGCCGGGCCAGGCCCACGGCGGTCAACCTCGCCCGTTCGGTCGATCGAGTGGCAGGAAGAGCCGACGATGGCCCCGATGCGATGCTCGAGGAAGCCCTGACTATTCGCGACGATGAGATCGCGGCCTGTTGGTCGATGGGAATCAATGGAGCCGAGTTGCTCGTCGAGTTGTTGGGAAACCGTCCCCAGCGTTTGATGACCATCTGCAACACCGGCGGCCTGGCGGCGGTGGAGAGAGGAACTGCGCTGGGCGTGATCCAGACGATGTTCGAGCGAGGATTGCTGGAGGAGGCTCTGGCGACGGAAACCCGGCCCCTCTTGCAGGGAAGCCGACTCACGGCATGGGAACTGGAACGGATGGGCGCCCCCTTTCGATTGCTGGTTGACGCCGCGGGACCTTTTGTTCTCACTCAGGGCGGTGCGGAGGCAGTGCTGACCGGAGCAGATCGGATCGCGGCCAATGGCGACACCGCCAACAAGGTGGGGTCGCTGGCTCTGGCGTTGGGGGCTCGATTTGCTGGCGCTCCATTCATCGTGGTTGCCCCGGAATCGACTATCGACGAAGCCACGCCGTCGGGGGCGATGATCGAAATCGAAGATCGGGGGCCAGCCGAGGTCGTGTCCGCCCGCGGACTTCGGATCGCCCCCGAAACGACCCGGGCACTAAACCCGGCTTTCGACGTGACTCCGGCTGAACTGATTACTGCCATAGTCACCGACCGGCGGGTGGTGAGGCTCGACCAGGGTGAGAAGCTTTCTCTTGTGCCTTTGGGCGAGCGAAGGCTTAGTGCTTGACAATGAATAGGAGGAGGACAATGCACAGATACTCGAAATTGATCGGCGCCCTCGGCGTGGTTGCTTTATTGGCTGCTTGCAGTGGTGGGGGGACTGCCACCACCGCCGACGGAGGGGTCACCGACACCACCGGCGCCGCCGAGGGGCCGACCTTCATCTATATCACGCCCAACCCGATCGGCATCAACAAGTTCCTCGAGCTTGGGCAGATCGGGACCCAGCGGGCGGCGGAGGCGAGAGGCGGCAGTTTCAAGGTCTTCGAGAGCACCGATCTCAACAGCCGACAAGCCAACCTCGAGGCCGCCATCGAAGAGGCACCTGACGTCATCGTTCTCACCACTTTCGAGTTCACCGAGATGGCAGGCGAGTTTGCTCCCGCCAATCCCGACCAGCAGTTCATCCTGATCGATGCCTGTCCCGAGACCGAGACGCCGATCGAGAACCTCCATTGCGGAGTCTTTCGCGAGCATGAAGGTGCGTATCTGCTCGGCTTGATGGCCGGCAACTTGACTGAGACCGGACAGATCGGCTCGGTGGTCGCTCTCGATATTCCGTTCCTCCATCGCTGGTCGGACAGCTTCGCCCTCGGCGCCCAGACGATTGATCCCTCCATTACCGATTCGCAAGTGTTCATCGCCGGGGACAACCCCTTCTCTGATCCCGCCACGGCCAAGGAGCAGGCGCTGGCACTGGCGGCCCAGGGGGCGGATCAGATCTTTGCCGTCGGCGCCGGTTCCAACGGCGGCATTTTCGAAGCGGCCCAGGAGGAAGGCTTCATGACTTACGGGGTCGACGTCAATCAATGCCCAGACGCGCCGGGCTCGATCGTCGACAACAACCTCAAGCTGGTCGATAACGTCGTTGAGCAGCTCATCAATTCGATTCTTGACGGCGAAGCCGAACCACTGACGTCATTTGGCCTGGCCGAGGGCGGAACCGGGGTGATGGCCATCTCCGACGAGTTGGAGGGCTCGGAGTGCCTCATCGCCGATTATCCGGACATCATCGAGCAGGTCCAAACCGCAGCCGATCAGATCATCGACGGTTCCCTGGAAGTTCCCGACCCACTGTTCAGCTGACACTGTGCCCAACGCGCTCGAACTCCGGGGGATCAGCAAAAGCTTCCCCGGAGTTCGCGCCAATGACAACGTCGATCTGGAGGTGCGCCGGGGAGACATCCACGCCATCGTCGGTGAGAACGGAGCCGGCAAGACCACGCTGATGTCGATCCTCTATGGATTGACCCCTCCCGATTCAGGCGAAATCGTGGTCGACGGACGCACCGTCCGATTCAGCTCGGCCCTGGATGCAATCGCGGCCGGCCTGGGCATGGTCCATCAAGCCTTCAAGTTGTTCCCGACGCTGACCGTGGCGGAGAACGTCGTCTTTCGCAACGAGCCCCGCACCGGGATCTTCCTCGATCGCGATGAAGCGGCTGAGAGAGTTCGGGCCCTCGGCTCCGAATATGGGCTAGTGGTCGACCCCAGGGCTCGAATCGAGAATCTGCCGGTCGGGTTGCTGCAGCGGGTTGAGATCCTCAAGGCCCTGTACCGCGATGCCCAGGTCCTCATCCTCGACGAGCCCACCGCGGTCCTGACGCCTCAAGAAAGGGACAACCTGTTTGTCACCCTCCGGCGTCTCAAAGATCGTGGGCGAACGGTGATCTTCATAACCCACAAGCTGAACGAGGTCATGGCAGTTTCGGATCGGGTGACGGTTCTGCGGGGCGGGCGCGCAGTCGCTCACCTCGACACAGCTTCCACCTCTCCCACCCAAGTGTCGCGCTTGATGACAGGTCGGAACGTCGACCTCGACAGCCGCCCGCCGCCCTCCCAGCTGGGATCGCCCGTTCTCAGCGTCAGCGATCTGACAGTGTCAGACGATGACGGCCTCGTTCGGGTGGACTCAGTTTCTCTCCAGGTGAGGTCCGGCGAGATCCTGGGCGTGGCCGCTGTGGCAGGGAACGGACAACACGAGTTAGTCGAAGCGATCTGTGGCCTCCGACCTGCTGATCGCGGGTCGATCGTCGTAGGCGGAAGAGAGGTGGCCGCGGCCGACATGGCTATCACCCGGAAGAGCGGCCTCGCCTACATACCCGAAGATCGTCACCGAGTGGGCTCCGCCGCCGGGGGCGAAGTTTGGGCCAACCTGGTGATGGGATTCCAGCGGCTAAAGCGTTTCCGCCGGGGCCGATTCATGCGCCGGGCCGAAATTGATGAGCACGCCCGCCGCATCATTGCTGACTATGACGTCCGGGTGGCCGGACCGGCGGTAACCGCGGTCACTCTCTCGGGGGGAAACCTCCAGAAGCTCGTGGTAGGTCGCGAGATGTCCCACGCCGCTCCGTTGTTGGTGGCCGAGGAGCCGACGCGGGGAGTGGACGTGGGCGCGATCGAGTTCCTCCATCGACAACTGGTCGAATACCGAAACCAAGGCGGAGGAATCCTGCTTCTGTCGGCGGAGCTCTGGGAGCTCCTCGCTCTCTCCTCTCGCATAGTGGTGATGTACGAAGGGCGCTTGGTCGCCGAGCTCGATCCGACCGAGACGGACGAGGCAGAACTTGGGTTTTTCATGACCGGCGGTAGCAGATGATGAGCCACAGCGCATCCGATCGGCTCTCGGTGGGGTTGTCGATCGTGGCCGCGCTTTTGATCGGTGCCGCCGTGATTGCCCTCTCGGGCACCAACCCTCTGTCGGCTTACGGAGAGATGGTCGATGGAGCTCTAACCGGCTCGGGTCTTCGCAACACGACGGCGAGAATGATTCCGATCGTCGGCATGGGCCTGGCGCTTTCCATTCCGTTCCGGGCCGGGGTGATCAATCTCGGCGGCGAGGGTCAGATGGTGCTCGGTGGTCTGGCGGGAACCCTTTGCGCCATCTATCTCCCGGGACCGCCGGCATTGGTGATGGTTGCCTCGATCCTGGCGGGAGCGGTGGCCGGCGCCTTCTGGGCATTCCTGGCGGCAGCCGGCCAGATCTGGTTGAAGCTTCCGATCCTGATCAGCTCACTGCTACTGGCCTATCCGGCACGGGCCATCACCAGCTATCTGGTGAGATTTCCCTTCGCCGATCCGACCGTAACTTCGTCGTCCACCGTCCCGGTTCCGGACGCCAACCGAATCCCCAAGCTTCCTCTCTTCGGCGGCGTCTCGGCCAGCATCGTCCTGCTGGCGTTTTTCCTGATCGCCATAGCCATCTTCAATCAGCGAACGGTGGCTGGCTACGAGACCAGGATGACCGGGCTCAACTCCCGCTTCTCTCGTTATGGGGGAGTCGGAGTCGACCGACAGGTGGTTTGGGTCATGCTCGCCTCGGGTGCCATCGCCGGAGTGATCGGCACTCACCTGGTGGTCGGGGAAACCTACCGCTTTCTCGACGGGGACCTGGTGGCCTCGGGATTCGCCTGGACCGGACTTCTGGTCACGCTTCTGGCTTCTCACCGTCCGCTGCCATTGCTGGCGGCCGGAGCATTCTTTTCGGCGCTACAGATCGGTGGCCTGGCAATGCAGCGGAACGTCAATGTCCCCTGGCAGATCGCTCTGGTTGTCCAGGCAGTGGTGATCGTCGTTCTCGCCGGGCGCTTCGTCCTCAGCTGGCGTCAGCGTGAGCGACCAGATGAGATCCCGCTGGCGGAAGGAGAGCTCACCGTGACAGGTGAGGTCTGAGGGGCGAATGTTCGATCAACTCTTTGACGGTGCGTTGCTGGAGTCGGTTTTCCGGGCGTTGATCCCGATCCTCCTCGCTGCCATCGGAGGAATGGTGTGCGAACGAGCCGGAGTTTTCCAGATCTCCCTGGAAGGGATGATGCTGGTGGGAGCGTTTGCCGCCGTGGCCGGTTCCTATCTCGGCCAAAGTGCCCTTCTCGGCGTGACGATCGCGATGGTCGTCACCGGTCTGTTTTCGCTCATTCTCGCCTATGGGGCTGTGACTCGCCGCGGGGATCCGATCGTGCTCGGGGTTGCGGTCAATCTCCTCGCCTTGGGCTTGACGAGCTTCCTGCTCCCCCAGCTCTTCGGTGTGCGCGGGGTTTTCCAGCACCCTCGGGTGGACGGTCTCGATCGGATGGCGATTCCAGTTCTCTCCGATCTTCCCCTGATCGGTCAGGCCCTCTTCAACCTGACCATTCCCGGCTATCTGGCCCTGCTCGCCATTCCCCTGATCTGGCTCTTCCTCTTTCGCACTCCGATCGGGCTCCGCCTCCGCGGAGTAGGCGAAAGACCGGCTTCCGCCGAGACCCTCGGGGTGAGCTCGACTCAGTACAAGTACGCGGCGGTGGTGTTCTCCGGGCTCGCTTGTGGGCTGGCCGGAGCACAGTTGGCATTGGGCAATGTCGTCCAATTCGCCGAGAACATGAGCTCAGGTCGGGGATGGATCGCGGTGGTGGCGGTGATGCTGGGACGGGCCCATCCAGTGGGAGTCCTTGGCGCCAGCGCCCTCTTCGGATTCGCCGAGGGATTCGGGTTTCGGCTGCAAGGCAACGGCCTCCCGGTCCAGATCACCGAGGCCCTGCCTTATGTGGTCACCCTGGTCGCGTTGGCCCTGGCCCGGAAACGCTTCCAGCGGATCCTCGAGCTGACGGCTGCCTAGGAGATAGTGCCCACAGGGCGAGGGCGGCCGCCGAGGCCAAGTGCCAGAAGCCGTGCCCTTGCCAGACCGAATCGGGCCGACACCAGGGCCATCCGGTCCGAGAAAGGGTTCCCACGATCGCCCCGATGGCCAGCAATCCGACGGCGAGGTAACCCTCTGGTCTCCGAAGGATCAAGACGACGGCTCCCCCGCTCAGCACTGCCTGAGAAGGGTCGGCGATCGCCGGAACCAGCATGAGGAGGCCCACCGCAAGGAAGGTCAGCATCCACCATCGCAACCACTTCATCTCGGTCAAGATCACCCACACCAACATCCAACCGATCGTGAGGTCGTGGACGAACTCTGCCCAAGACGGCATCGGCCCGTGGAAGACAACGGATCCGACGCCGACGGCAGCAATAAGTGTCGCGGTCGGCGGCCGGGCACCTCGGCGGTAGGCGATCAGCCCGGCGACGACGAAGCCCAACGAGGTGATGGTGTTGACGGGCTGGCCCAGGAAACCGCTGAGGACCCGCTCGCAGTCGACCTCGGCTCCGGTGAGCACTAGCCGGCGATGGGTTCGCTCTTGGCAATCAAGTAGCCCTCGGCTCTCTCGCCCAATTCGTACCTCGCCACCAACGCAGCAAATGCCGGGCTATGCCGCGGCACCGCCAAGTGGGCGAGTTCGTGGACGATCACGTAGTCGAGCACCCAAGCGGGCATGTTGATCAGGCGGCTCGAGATGCGCACCGATCGGTCGGAAAAAGTGCACGAGCCCCATCGTTCCAGCTGGCGATCGGACCATTCGATCCGGGCGGGGACGGGGAGGTCGTACTTCTCGGCCAGCCGGCGTGCCCTTGCCGCGAGGTCGACCGAATGCAGCTCTCGCTTGCGGGTGAGCCGGGCCACCATCTGCTCGACGTGCCGTTTCTCCTCCTCGGGTCGGAGTCCGGCCGGTACCAGCACCCGAATCCGGTCACCGACAAAGGACGCCTGAATCGTGCGCTTGCGGCGGGCGCTCCTGACGATTTCTACCGGGGGGCCACTCATCCAGCCATCGTATGGGAAGCCTGTGACGAGTTAGGACTTCTCCACCGAATAGACGGCGCGGGCCAGCTTCTCGAATCCCTCGTCTGCTTCCTCCTCGGTCAGCGACAAGGGAGGGGCGATGCGGAGGGTGTTGCCGTACAGCCCTCCTTTGCCGATCAAGAGGCCTTCCCTCTTGGCCGCTTCCATCACCGCCGCCGCTGCCCCCGGATCGGGATCGAGGGAGCCCTTCTTGACCACTTCGACGCCCAGCATCAACCCCTTGCCTCGTACTTCGGCGACGATCTCGGTGCTTTCGACTAAGCCGTCGAGGCTTGACTTAAGCCGGTTCCCCACCTTGTAGGCGTTGGTCTGCAAGTCGTGCTCGAGCAGGTAGTCGAGGTTGGCGATACCTGCGGCGGTGGATAGAGGATTGCCACCGAAGGTCGAGATCGAATTGGCGGGAAGCGAGTCCATGAGCGGCGCCGACGCCACCACTCCCGCCAACGCCAACCCGTTGCCGAGCCCCTTGGCAAAGGTCAGCAGGTCGGGGGTGATGCCGTGGGCCTGGTAGCCCCAAAAGTGCTCGCCTGTTCGCCCCCAGCCGGTTTGCACCTCATCGGAGATGAAGAGAATTCCGTGCCGGTCGAGCGTCTCCTTAAAGGCGGAGAAGAAGCCGTCGGGCGGGGTGGCGAACCCGCCCACGCCCTGGATCGGCTCGGCAATCATGCAGGCGACATCGCCGGCTGTGGCAACTTCGAGGAGGTTTTCGAGGTCGGCCTTGCAGGCGGCTACGAACTGATCGTCGGGGAGATGCCCATAGGGGCTGCGTAGCTTGTAAGGGCCCTGGATGTAGGTGACATTGAAGGGTGAGTTGGAAGTCGCCGACCAGCTTCGGTTACCGGTGATGGCGACGGTCGAGTGAGACTTTCCGTGATAGCTGCCGCGAATGGCGAGTACCTGATTGGAGCGCCGGTACTGGGTGGCGATCATCAGGGCGGCATCGTTTGCCTCGGTGCCGGAATTGGTGAAGAAAACCTTGGCGTCGGAGATCCCGGAGAGCTCAGCGATCTTCTCCGCCAGCTCGATCTGGTTCTCGATCAGATAGAGAGTCGAGGTGTGGAGCATTTTCTGGGCCTGATCCTGAATTGCTCGCACGACCTCAGGCACGTTGTAGCCGGTCATGGTGGTGAGAATCCCCCCAAAGAAATCGAGGTACTCGTTTCCCTCGGCGTCGCGGACCCGGCGCCCCTGGCCTTCTACGAGCGCGATCGGCTCTTGGTAGTAGAGGACCATCCATTTCGGTAGCACCTTCTGGTGCCGGGCATGAAGATCGGAATGTCGGCCCACGGGGCTCCTCCATCAAACTGTGGACGGCAACGCTAGCGAGGGCGTCTCTACAGTGACCAGATGAAGAAGTCAGGTTGGATCGGACCCTTTCTCTTCATAGTGGTTCTGGCTTGCAGCAACCCCACTCCCCCTACCACCACAGCTTCAGCGGCGACCACAATCGCCGCTCCGTCGACTACTGCCGCCGCCTCCACCACGGTCGCCGCCCTGGAACCCCCTCCCTGGAATTCGGCTCCGCCCTTGGCCGCCGCTGAGGTCCCGGTGCTGGCAACGGAGTGGGGAGAAGCGGAGAACCGGGAGAATTGCGCCGCTCTGGCACCCAGTGGGGGCATCGGTGGAGCCACACCCCGGCCCGCCAATTTCTCCGGCGGTTGGGCCGTGGCCTGGGACGCTCCCGAGGGTCCGGGGATGGCGGCAGATGGAACTTTCTGCGAGGACTGTGGGAGGTCGGCGGTTGGCGTCGCCGGAGCGGGGGTGGCGGCTGTGGAGGCCGAGGTCAGAGCTTTTCCCAACGTCATCGAGTGGAACGACGGAAGCCTCCTCGGGTACGGTGTCGAGGGATCGGTTGCTGGCGCGGTCGACGACGCCGCCACCACCGGCGGAGATTCAGCTACCCAGCTGGCATTTCTCTCGGTTACCGGGCAGAACTGCCTCTATAACGTTTGGTCGAGACGAAGCGAGACTGAGCTTCTCGACGTGATCGGGCGGCTTCGTTTTGTCGAAGGCCTGGGCGCTCCCTCGGGTTGATGTTCGGCCCCGTTGCCATCCAGAAAATCGAGGGCTTGTTCTTCCTGGCGCTGGCCGTCTACGGCTTTTCCCAGAGCGGGTGGTCGTGGTGGTGGTTCGGCCTCTTACTGTTGGTCCCCGACCTCTCCATGGTGGGGTACGGCATCAATCCCGGAGTGGGCGCCAGGGTCTACAACCTAGGCCACACCCTCCTCTTTCCCGGCCTCGTACTCGGCTGGTATCTGCTCGGGGGTCCGGTAGGGGCACTCGCCCTGGGCTCGATTTGGCTGGCCCACATCGGCCTCGACCGCTTCCTTGGCTACGGGCTCAAGTACGCCGACGCCTTCGGCCACACCCATCTGGGTGAGATCGGCCGTCGTCGCGCTCTTTAGGTCCGGCCCTCTTAGGGAGCTACCAGGTCTCCATAGGCATCGGGGCGTCGGTCGCGGTAAAAGGCCCAGGTCTTGCGCACCTCCTCGACCAGGTCGAGGTCGAGATCACGGATGATCAGTTCCTCATCGGTGTCTGAGGCCGCCTCACCGACCTTTTGGCCCCGAGGATCGACAAAGTACGACGACCCGTAGAAGTCGTTGTCGCCGAAGGGCTCCTGGCCGACCCGATTGATCGCTCCGACGAAGTACTCGTTGGCCACGGCTGCCGCCGGCTGTTCCAGGTTCCAGAGATACATCGACAATCCCCTGCTCGTGGCCGAGGGGTTGAAGACGATCTTGGCGCCCTTCAGGCCTAGTGCCCGCCAGCCCTCGGGGAAGTGGCGGTCATAGCAGATGTACACCCCGATGCGACCGACCTTGGTGTCAAAGATCGGATAGCCGGTGTTGCCGGGCCGGAAGTAGAACTTCTCCCAGAACCCCTTGACGTGGGGGATATGGGTCTTGCGGTATTTGCCGAGATATGTGCCGTCAGCGTCGATGACGGCGGCGGTGTTGTAGTAGAAGCCCTCCTGCTCCATCTCGAACATCGGCAGCACGAGCACCATGCCGGTCTCTTTCGCAAGGGCCTGCATCGCCTGTGTAGTGGGACCGTCCGGGATCGGTTCGGCGTCGTCGAAGTGCTCGTTTTCCTGCACTTGGCAGAAATACGGGCTGTAGAAGACCTCCTGAAAACACATCACCTGGGCTCCCTGCTCGGCGGCCTGACGGGCGTAGTCCTCGTGCTTTTTGATCATCGAGTCCTTGTCGCCGGTCCATTCCGTTTGGAGCAGAGCCGCCCGAACCGTGTTCCCCATTTATTCACCGCCCTCGTTGAGGGTGACCTCGGTTTTCTCCCAGGACTCACCCGTCACGTCGAGGCCCTCTGCTTCGAGATCGGCCACGGCCGCAGCCGAGAGATCGGAGCGATAGGCCTCGGATCCAGGATCGGCACTGATGACGCCCTGGCTCACGGCCACCTCAACGGTTTGCGCCCACAGGGCCTCGTCCATCACCCCGATTCCGCCTGGCGACGGCCAGATCAACGCATTGATCTCGTTCATCTGCCAGGCCTGGTGGCTCGGCCCCAAGGTGGAACCGCGATCGAGCACGATCTGGACGCAGTCGTCGGGATTATCACGACAGAAGATCCAGCCCCGGAACGAGGCTCGAAGAAATGCGGACGCAGTTTCCTCGTTGTCGGCGAGCCATTCGGCATCCGCCCAGATGGCGTCCTGGAGCATGGCGGTGCCGACGGCCGGATCGTTGAAGTCGATCACTGCCAAGTCCTCGGGTGTATAGAGCTCGCCCGTGTCGGGATTGACAGCCTCGAGAACCTGGGCGTACTCGTTGTACGTCATCGCCTGTGCAGCGTCGATCTCACGGTTGAGGAGGAGCGACATGTCGAAGGGCTGCTGCACAATCTCTCCGGGTTCCACTCCAAACTTTTCGAACGCAGCGGTGAGCTCGAACTCGTTACCGAAACCCCAGGTGCCGACCCGCTTCCCTTCCCAATCTTCGGGAGTAGTGATCCCGGCATCGGCCCAGGAGACCTCAAGTGTGCCCGAGCGCTGGAAGACCTGGCCGATGTTGACGAGGTTGGCGCCTTCCTCCCGCGAGACGAGAGCCTTTGGCACCCAGGCCAGGCCGAATTCTGCCCCACCTGCGGCTACGACCTGTTGGGGAACGATGTCGACGGCCCCTTCGAGGATTGTCACATCGAGACCTTCATCGGTATAGAAGCCCTGCTCGATGGCGGCGAAGTAGCCGGCGAACTGCGCCTGGGTCACCCACTGCAGCTGGAGGCGAACGGGAATCAACTCGCCGGTGGTTACTTCTGGAGCGGCGGTTGTCTCTGCTCCCCCGGCGGTGGTACCCGGCGCTTCTCCGGCGGTGGTGGCTGGAGCCTCGCCGAGAGTGGTGGTGGCGCCCGACCCATCCCCGCAGGCGGCCAGCAACATCGCGGCCAAGACCAGCAGAATCAAAACGGAACGATGCTTCATCTGTCTCCTCCATGAGAGCCCGGATGATCCGGGCTCGTAGGTCGCCAATTTAGGAGATCAGGCGAGGGTCAGTCTCCGTGACGGATGCCAGGGGATGAGGGCACGCTCAGCTCCCATCACCAGCAGCTGCAATCCGGCACCAAGCAAGGTGGCAACCACGATTCCCGCCCAGGCCTCGGCCATCCTGGTCAAACCGGCCTGTTGAGATATATAGACCCCGAGCGCATCCCGGGACCCCCCGAAATACTCCGTCACCACTGCCCCGATCAGGGACAAGGCGACTGCCACCCGCAGGGCAGAGAGCAGATAGGGAAGCGAGTTGGGCAGCCGCACTTTCCACAGGGTCATGAAATCGGGTGCGGCCAGCGAACTCATCAGCTCGACCTTGGCGCCGCCAACGTCCGTGAGCCCGCGGACCATGTTGAGCATGATCGGGAAGAAAACCATGACCGCCACCACCGCCATTTTCGACACTGGGTTCGTGATCCCGAACCATTGGTTGGTGATGGGGGCGAGGGCAATGATCGGCGCCGAGCCGGCGGCCACGGCCAGTGGCTGGATCCCCACTCGGATAGTCGACCAGCGGGAGACTGCGAAGGCGACGGCGATGCCGGCGATGGTGCCGCCGAACAGACCGCCGAGAGCTTCCCGCAACGTGAACAGGCCCGCCGGCCACACCACCGGCCACTCCTCGGAGACCGTGCGCACGACCTCGGAAGGAGGGGGAAGCAGAAAGCCCTGGATCCCGGCTGCTCGCACGAAGAGCTCCCAGAGGGCGAGTACGGCTACGAATACGAGGGCCGGGGCCAGGTAGCGGCGAAGGGCTCGACTCATCCTTCCTCGGTGCGGAGGACCTCGCGTACCTCCACCAGCTTGTCGAAGTATTTCGTTTCTTCCCGGGTCTCAAACACACGAGGCTGGGGGAGATCAATGTCGACCACCGCCGCCACCCTGCCTGGACGGGGTGACATCACCACCACCTGGGTGGACAAGAAGACGGCCTCAGGGATCGAATGGGTCACGAATAGAACCGTGGTTTGGGTCTCCTGCCAGATGCGCATCAGCTCCATCTGCATACGTTCCCGCGTCATTTCGTCGAGAGCTCCGAACGGTTCATCCATCAGGAGCAACGAGGGCTCCAGGGTCAGCGCCCGGGCGATTGCCACTCGTTGCTGCATACCACCGGAGAGCTGCCAGGGATAGTGATCGGCGAACTCGAGGAGTTCAACGAGCTTCAGCATCTCCCGGGCGCGCTCTGTTCGCTCCGGCTCGGACATACCCGTGACCTCGAGAGGCAGGGCCACATTTCCCAAGACCCGACGCCATTCGAGGAGGGTGGCCTGCTGAAAGACCATCCCGTAGTCACGGTCGTGCCTGGCACGGGCCGGACTCTTGCCGTTGACGCTGACGGCTCCGGTAGTGGGTTCGAGAAGATCGCCGACGATCCGGAGCAAGGTCGACTTACCGCATCCCGAAGGTCCCAACAACGAGACGAACTCTCCGGAATGGATCTCGAGATCGATGCCCTGGAGGGCGACAGTGCTGGTCCCCTTGCGGCCGGAGAACACCTTGCCGACCCCTCGTAGGCTGACCATCGGCGAGGTCATGAGGCCACCCGGCGAGCGGGCGGGATAACAAGTCGCTCGATCAGCGCCACGACGCCAACGAACGTGAGGCCCAACAGCACCGCAAATAGCACTGCCGCGTAGAGCTTTTCGGGACCGCTCGAGTAGTAGTAGCTGAAAGTCAGCAATTGGCGACCGAGTCCGTTGGGAAGGCCACTCGGCAATTCACCGACGATGGTTCCCACCACACTGGCTCCAGCCGCAATTTTCAAAGCCGTGAACAGATAGGGAAACGCCGCCGGGATCCGGAGCTTGCGGAACTCCTGGGAAGGAGAGGCGGCGATCGAGCGAAAGAGCTCCGCCGAGGTAAGACTGGGCGAGCGCAGGCCGCGGATGGTGTTGACCGTCACTGGAAAAAATGAGAGGAACGCGGCCAGGGCGGCAATCGGAATCCACAGCGGGAGGCGGTACTTGCCCGCCCAGAGAACCACCATCGGGGCGATGGCGAGCAATGGGATCGTCTGACTGGCTATCACCCACGGCATCAGCCCCCGCTCGGCCAGTGGTGAGCGCACGAATAAGAGTCCCAAGCCGAGGCCGACCACGCTCCCGGCGAGAAAACCTGCCACTGCTTCCCGAAACGTCACCAGTGAGGCCTTGGTTAACACCCATCCGAGCGACTCTTCGCTCCCACGCCGGGCCGGTTCGAAAATCGAGCGAAGAATGTCCCAGAGATGGGGCATCGAGCGGTCATCAGCTCTGATCGGCAGGGGCAGTCCGGTGCCTTCGAGAAGCTTGTATCCCTCCCAGACCCCGCCCAGAAGCAGCAGGACGATTAAGAGTCCGAAGAGCGAACGCAGCCCACGGAATGAGCTCGGGATCGGGGGTGCGGCCGCCACCATCAGCGGACCAAGACGATAGATGCTTCCGCATTTCCGTTGGTGTGGGGAAGAGTCGTTTCCAGGCGGCGTAGGAAAAGGTGGGCTGGTATTTTCGGTTGCCCATCAGCAAGGAGGCCACGGTCGTGAAGGTTGCTATGACGGTCAACGGTCGCAAGGTGGGAGGGGAGGTCGAAGCCCGCACTCTGCTCGTCCATTACATACGTGAGAATCTCAACCTCACCGGGACCCACGTCGGCTGCGAGACAAGCTATTGCGGTGCCTGCACGGTGATGATGGACGGCAGGCCCGTCAAGTCTTGCACGGTGTTGGCGGTGGCTGCCGACGGAGCCGAGATCATGACCATCGAAGGCTTGGCCCAAGACGGTCAGCTCCATCCGGTGCAGGAGGGTTTCTGGGAACGCCACGGCCTTCAGTGCGGCTACTGCACACCGGGCATGATCATGGCGGCGGTCGGTTTACTCCAACAGAACAACAACCCGACCGAAGGCGAGATCCGCCACGGCATCGAAGGCAATCTCTGTCGGTGCACCGGTTATCACAACATCGTCAAAGCGATTGAATACGCCGGGGCGAAAATGCGGGGCGAAGAGCCGGCACCGGCGGAATGGGAGGTGACGGCATGAGCACCACGAGTGTCTTGGGAGGGGCGATCCGCCGCCGCGAGGACCCCGCATTGATCAGGGGTCGGGGCCGCTATGTCGACGACATCAAGCTTCCCAATACGGCTCACATTTCCTTTGTGAGAAGCCCGTTCGCCCATGCCAAGGTCAATTCAATTGACACCGCCGAGGCCAAGAAGATGCCGGGCGTGGTCGCGGTCTACACCATCGATGATGTTCGTCACCTCGGTCCACTGCTCGCACAGGTGGCGGTGGGCAAGCTGAGGCCGCTCTTGGCCGATGGCATGGTCAACCACGTCGGCGAGGCGGTGGCGATGGTGGTGGCCGACAATCGGTATCAGGCACAAGACGCCGCCGACGCGGTAATCGTCGACTACGACCCGCTCCCGGCGATCGTCGATATGAAGGAAGCCGCGGCAGACAAAGCCAAGGTCCACGAGGACCTCGATTCGAACGTGCTGATCACCTGGGAGGGAGGTCCCTGGGGCAACGAGGAGGGAATTGCCGCCACTCGCCAGACGATCGCTGATGCCAAAAAGCGAGATGACGTGGTGGTAGTCAGCCAGGAGATGATCAACCAGCGGCTCATTCCCACCGCGATCGAGCCGAGGGCGGTAGCCGCCGATTGGAACGAGGGATACGGCCGCTTCACGGTCTATTCCTCGACCCAGATTCCCCACGCCTTGGCCGGAGCCATTGCCAAGACCTTCGGTCTCGCCACTAACTCGGTCGACGTCACCGCTCCCGAGGTGGGCGGGGGGTTCGGCGCCAAGCTCAATATCTACGCCGATGAGATCCTGACCGCCTTCGCCTCGATGCAACTCAACCGGCCGGTGAAATACACCGAGTCCCGGAGGGAGTCGCCCAACAACACCATCCAAGGCCGGGGCTGGGTGGCCACTGCCACCATCACCGGCACCAAAGACGGGGAGATTCTCGGCTTCGAACTCGACGGTCTGGCGGACATGGGCGCGTACACGATGAACTTCACCGTCGCCATTCCCTTCCTGGGGACGTTCGTCGGCGCCGGTCAGTACAAGTTCCCCACCCATTGGAAGATCGCCTGCGTGACCACGCACACGATGACGACCGATGCCTACCGCGGCGCCGGCCGGCCCGAGGCGATGTATTACCTGGAGCGGATCGTCGACGCCTATGCTCGGGAGATCGGGATGGACCCGGCCGAAGTCCGGATCAAGAACTTCATACCGGCCGACTCCTTTCCCAACGCCACCTCCCCGATCGGGTTCACCCATGACACCGGCGAATACCAAAAGAACCTGGAGGCGCTGGTGGCAACGGCGGAATACGCCGAGATGAAGAAGGAGCGGGACCAGGCTCGCAGCCAGGGCCGCCACGTCGGTCTCGGTCTATCCAGCTATGTGGAGGTGTGCGGATTCGGACCCTCCGCTCTAGCCGGGCTCGGTTTCTCGTGGGCCGCATATGGCCTGCCCGCAGCCTTCTCGGGATCGGGTCTGGTGCGGATCAACCCTGATGCAAGCGCCACGGTGATCATCGGCACGGGGCCCTCAGGTCAGGGCCATGAGACCGCCTGGGCTCAGCTGGTGTCCGACCAGCTCGGACTCGACTATGACAGAGTCCGGGTCAGCCACGGCTCGACCACCGAATCACCGATGGGGATCGGTACATTCGGGTCACGGTCTGCGGCTGTGGATGGCTCGGCTGCCTACGAGGCGGCGTTGAAGATCAAGGCCAAGGCGGCCCAAATCGCCGCTCACATCCTCGAAGCGTCGGCAGACGACATCGAGTTTGGCGGCGGCGCCGCACACGTTGCGGGATCGCCCGACAAGTCGGTGACCTGGGAGGAGATCGTCACCCGTGCTTATCAACCTCACCAGCTGCCTGAAGGCATGGAGGGAGGACTGGAGGCACAGTCGGTGTTCAGCCCCGGCAACGCCACGTGGCCATTTGGTGCTCACGCCGCGTTGGTGGAAGTCGATCCCGAGACCGGTGACACCAAGCTCCTTCGTTACGTGACGATGGACGACTGCGGAAATGTCATCAACCCCATGATCGTCGATGGCCAACTCCACGGAGGCTTGGTGCAGGGAATCGCCCAAGCGATGATGGAGGACGCCATATACGACTCCGAGGGCAACCTTCTGACGGGTTCTTTGGTCGACTATCCGCTTCCTACCGCGACCGACGTTCCTCTCTTCGAGCTTCACCGCACGGTGACGCCTTCAAACGTCAATCCGCTGGGTGTGAAGGGAGTCGGCGAGGCAGGGACCATCGGGTCGGCGCAGACGATCGTCAACGCCGCGGTCGACGCCCTCTACGACCTGGGGGTGAGGCACATCGACATGCCGTTGCGATCACGTCGGGTTTGGCAAGCCATCCAGGAAGCAAGCAACGGGGCAAGGAGCTGATCGTGTTCCCAAGAGCATTCGACTATGTCGCCCCCGCTTCGATCGAGGAGGCGGTGACGGCCCTAAAGGGATCCGAGTTCGCCAAGGTGATGTCGGGGGGAATGAGTCTCTTGCCCTTGATGAAGCTAAGGCTCGTTTCTCCCGAGCTGGTGGTTGACATCGGCCGCATCTCTGGTCTCGATTCCATCGATGACCAAGGAGACATGGTGTCGATCGGAGCGTTGGTGCGTCATTATCAGACGGCGGAAGCGCAGAACGTGCCCCGCGCTCTGGCGCAGGCGGCCTCCTACACCGGCGACGTCCAGGTGCGGAACCGAGGAACCACCGTGGGGGCAGTGGTCCATGGCGACCTGGCAGCCGACCAGCCGTCGGCGGTGCTGGCCCTCGGGGGAGTGATCGTCGCCCGGGGTCCGAACGGGACCAGAGAGATTGCCGCCGACGATTTCTTCGTCGACGCCCTAACAACCGCGGTCGAGCCCGACGAGGTGGTTACCGCTATCAAGGTGAGGAAGGGCGGCATGTCGGCCTACGACAAACTGGGCCGGCGTGGTGGGCGCACCGACTATGCCGTGGCCGGCGCCGCGGCCTGGATCCAAAAGGACAACGGATCGATCTCCGACGCCCGGGTGGCTCTGACAGGCGTCGCCGCCAAGCCGACGCTCGCAAACGCCACCGCACAGGCTCTCATCGGGACCGACGGCTCCGACAAGGCGATCGAAGAAGCAGCGGCCAAGGCGGCGGACGGGGTGACGATCCTCGAGGATCTCTACGGCTCGGTGGAATACAAGACCCACCTGGCGGGAGTCTTCGCCAAACGAGCGATCAAGAGGGCTCTTTCCGCCTGACCGGCCAGCCTTAAACTTTCGGGGGTGGTCCCCGATTCTGTCGAAGCAGTTGTCGCCGCGTTCGCCCGCACCGGCTATGTAGCCGACCGTGGCCTGGCGGTAACGACCTTTCTCGGCTTGCGCTTGGGTAGACCTCTTTTTCTCGAGGGCGAAGCCGGAGTTGGCAAGACGGAAGTGGCCAAAGTCTTGGCGGATGTATTGGAGACCGACCTCATCCGTCTCCAGTGCTATGAGGGACTCGATGCCAGCCAGGCTCTCTACGAGTGGGACTATGCCCGTCAGATGCTGGCGATTCGGCTGATCGAGGCTCGAGGTGAGGGTGGCGAAGCCGATGTATCAGACATCATGAGCCGGGAGTATCTTCGACCGCGACCTCTTCTCCAGGCGATCGAGGCTTCCGCCCTCGGCAAGAGCCCGGTGTTGCTGATCGACGAGCTCGATCGGGCCGACGAGGAATTCGAGGCCTACTTGCTCGAGCTCCTCTCGGACTTTCAGGTAACCCTGCCCGAGATCGGCACCATTCGAGCCGAGGAGCCACCGGTGGTGGTGATCACCTCCAATCGCACCCGCGAGATTCACGACGCGCTCAAGCGCCGCTGCCTTTATCACTGGCTTGACTACCCATCGGTGGAGCGGGAAGTGGAGATTCTCCGTGCCCGGATGCCAGACGTGGACGAAGCGCTCGCTCGACAGCTGGCGATGGCGATGGCCGACCTGCGAGCCCTTGATCTGTTCAAGCCTCCCGGCGTGGCGGAAACTTTGGATTGGGCTGCGGCCCTCAAGGTCCTCGCCGCCAGCCGGCTCAGTCCAAACACAATTGACGAGAGCCTGGGGACGGTGTTGAAGTACCGCGAAGACATCGAGAGGGTTCGCGATCACGGACTGGAAGCTTTGGTGCACGAGTGAAAGTCCTTTATTGCCTGGTTGCGCTGGGTCTCCTCCTTTCGAGCCTTCCGGCTGCTGCCCAGGAACCGGTTGAGGTCTTGCCCAAACCGGCGTTGTTGCAAGTGCGGGAGAGTGGTGGCCTCAGCCCCCAGACGATCGGCATCGTGTCCGGGGCAGCTGCAGTGAACGGGGCTTCAGTGAGTGTTCTCGACAGGGTGACCTTGCGTCTGTGGTCGCTACGACGAGGCGAAAGCTTCGTTCAGTTGGCGCCCCCCGGCTTCGGCTATCCCCTTCTAACCGCGGCCATCGATCCCACGGCGCCGATTGCGAGCGAAACCGTGAGGATGGCGCTGGCGCGAGGTGAGGCCGTTCTCGGGGAGATGAGCGCTGCGATCAGAGGGGCGGCCGTGGGCGACCTGCTCGATCTCGAGCCTTTGACCGGAGGAACCTTGACCATTCCCGTCGGGGCGATCGTTCCCGATGACGAAATATTCCATTCCGAGATCTTGGTGGGCAAGGAAAGCGCCCTACAACTCGGAGTCGATCGCCCGTTTGCCATCGTCGCCTACGGTTTGGGGCTCGACCGCGTGGAGGCGGCTGTGCGAGGAAGCGTCTTCGACCCTGCCGTTCGCATCGACGGACTGATCGACGATGGGCTCACCGATCCTGTTCTTTCGGTGGCGGCAGTGAAGTTCCGATTCGGCGAGTTCGCCATTCGCGCTGCAGGCGGGGATGAGGTAGAGATAGACCCGGCGTGGGTCGAGGCCAACATCGTCGACGTCGACCTGGCCCCTCTCGGATTCTTTCGTTGCCACCGGCTTCTGGTCCCGTACCTGCGGGGAGTCATCTCCGAGCTTGAACGCTCGAGCTTGATCCAGATGCTCGATCCTGCCGACTTCCAACTGGCCGGTGGTTGCTACAACCCCCGCTTCAATCGGGGCGCTGATCCGGGTTACTCACTTTCGCGTCACGCTTGGGGAATAGCTATTGACGTCAACCCCTCGACTAACCAGTACGGGGTTACCCCGACGCTGCCATTGGCCGTCGTCGAGGCATTTCGTCGGTGGGGATTCTCCTGGGGAGGCTCGTGGAGCACTCCGGACGGAATGCATTTCGAGTGGCGTCAGCTGCCACTGAGTTATTCGAGCAACTGCGCTGACCTGACGGTATTGCCCCTTTATGCCGGCGGTCTCTGGTATTTGCGGCCGGCCGCGGGAGACTGCCAACCGGGGTGAGTACCGCCGCCAGTCTCGAAGTGCTGGCGAGCTTCGTCAGCCGCCTGCGTAACGAGGGAATTCCGGTGCCGGCGGGAACCACGGCGGAGGTTTTGCGAGCGATAGACGTTGTCGGCCTGGCCGCCCCTGGGGATGTTTTTTACGCTCTGAGAGCGGTCTGCTGCACCGACGCCAACCAGTATCAGACGTTCGCCCGCGTCTTTATGGACTTCTTCCGGGAGAAAGCGGTGCCGGTGCTCCTGAACGTCTCCCCCAAAGCCCGTACCTGGTCCGTCAAGACCCCGGCAGCAGGACTAACGGAAGGGGCAGAAGGGGACGAGAGCCGCTTCCGTACCGCCGGGGGTTCGGCGATCGAACGCCTTCGGCAGCGCGACTTCGCCACACTGACCGCGAGTGAGGTGGCTGAGATCAGGTCTCTCATCGACACGATGGTGTGGGCCCCAGCTCAGGCGCGGAGTCGCCGTCAGCGCCCGGCTCTCCATCGGGGTCGACCCGATTTGCGGCGATCGCTTCACCGCACCGTGGGACCGGAAGCGGACTTGATGAAACTCGAATTCGTGGAGCGAAAACGGCGCCGCCGCCCTCTCATCTTCATTGCCGACGTCTCAGGGTCGATGGAGCGATACACAGAGATGCTGCTCTACTTCGCCCACGCCGCCCGCGGGCGCCTAGGCCGATTGGAGGCCTTCGTCTTCGCCACCCACCTGACGAGAATCACCCGACAGCTGGAGCGACGCGATCCCTCCCTCGCAATCGCCGAGGTAGCCGGTGCCGTGACTGACTGGTCGAGCGGAACTCGCATCGGAGAAGCCATTGCCTCGTTCAACCATGATTGGTCGCGTCGGGTAGGTCGGGGCGGACCCGTGGCGGTCATCATCTCCGACGGCTGGGATCGAGGGGATCCGGTTGTGCTGGCGAGCGAGATGGCGCGTCTTCATCGCAGCGTCCATCGGGTGATCTGGCTCAACCCCCTCGCCGGCCGCCCGGCCTACGCCCCGTTGACCCGGGGGATGAAAGCCGCCCTTCCCTACGTTGACGATTTTCTGCCAGTAACGAACTTTTCCAATTTGGAGACGGTGGTGGCGGTGTTGGAGTCGGTCTCCAGCCACACCCGCCCGATTCCGCAGGTGGCCATCCGTGATTGAGGAACTGCGGCGCCGACGCTCCTGGCTGGCAGAGGGAAAAAAGGTGGGAGTCGCCACCGTCGCCCGCGTTTCCGGGTCCGCACCGCGCCCGGTGGGATCGCGATTCATGATCTCATCGTCAGGGGAGATGGCAGGCTCGGTGTCCGGAGGGTGTGTAGAGAACGACGTCTTTGTTCGTCTGCAGAAGGTTCTCGATCACCAACGCCCTGAGTTAGTCGGATACGGGATCGCCGATGAGGACGCCTTCGCGGTGGGTCTGGCATGTGGTGGTCGTATCCAGGTCTTTCTCGAGGACCAAAGCGCCAGCCCGGTACTCGATGCGATCGAGGAGTTGATCGAAAGAGACGGGTACGGCTCATTCGTCACCATCGTCGGCGGGGAACGCATGGGACAAAGTGCGCTCGTCGTCGATGGCCGGGTGACCGCCGGCGCTATTCCTTCTGCCATCGAAGAGAGCGTGCTGGCGGACGCGGCAAAGCTGCTCGAAAGAGGCATGAATGTGACGCTCGAGTACGGGGACCATGAAGCCTATGTCGAGAGCATCGCCCCCTCTCCGCACATGCTCATCTTCGGAGCGGTGCACATCGCACAGGAACTGGTGCCAATGGCTAAGCAGCTTGGCTACCGCGTCACGGTCAGTGATGCCCGCCCGGCGTTTCTCACCAGAGATCGTTTCCCCGAGGCCGACCAACTACTGCCCGGCTGGCCCGACCAGCTCGACCTGGTTTTCGACCGGGGGACGGCGGTGGTCATTCTCAGCCATGACGCCCGCTTCGAGGACCCTCTCTGGCCTCAGGTTCTCGCTAGCGACGCCGCCTACATAGGGGCGATGGGGAGCTCGGGCACCACCCGTCGGCGACGGCAAAGGCTCCTCAGCGCCGGATACGACGAGGGCTCGATCGACCGGATCCACGGCCCTATCGGCAAAGACATTGGCGCTAGTACTCCGGCCGAGATCGCGGTCGCGATTCTGGCGGAGGTGATCGCCGCCACGCGGCGACCCGACGAAGAGCTCGACCTGATCGGGAAGGTCCGTTACTTGCCGAGCGATTGAGGGGGTAGCGTCGGCCCGTGATTGCGGCACTGGTGCTGGCGGGAGGAGCTTCGCAAAGACTTGGGCGGCCTAAGCAAATCGAGCCTTGGGGAGAGGGCACTCTCCTCAGTCATGTGCTGACCGAAGTCGCCAAGGGGCCTTTCGACCATCGCTTCGTCGTTCTAGGGGCGGAAGCCGAGCGCATTCTGGCGGAGGTCGACTTCACCGATTGGGTTGTGGTCGAGAATCTCGAGTGGGAGAGCGGCATGTCCTCATCGCTGCGGGTGGGACTCGACGCCATCCTCCGATTGACACGGGCGGAGTCCGTCCTCATCTTCCTTGGCGACCAACCCGAGATCGACCAAGACGTGGTGGCGGCTCTGCTCGAGGCGCGGCGGCGCACCCAACGACAGGTAATCGTGCCCAAGTACCGCTACGAGTGGGGGAACCCGGTTTTGGTTGAAAGGCCACTTTGGGGTCGTCTTATGAGTCTCGAGGGAGATGCCGGAGCCAAGCCGCTTTTCAAGGCACATCCCGAATGGGTCGAGGAGGTGTGGTTCGAAGCGCGACCTCCCCGCGACGTCGACACCGCCGACGATATAGAGGACCTACGGCCCAAGCGGTGAGCGTCGCGCTTCGATAAAGTCGATCGACTTCCCCGGCGTTGTGAAAAAGGAGCTCTGTGGCCCGAATCGATGAGATCGCTGGCATCGACGCGAAAGACGCCACCAAACTTCGCAAAGCAGGAATCCGTACTACTGAATCTCTCTTGAAGAAAGCGGGCACCAAAGCCGGGCGCGATCAGGTGGCAGGGGATATGGGTTTCGAATCCGAGCAGGTACTGCGGTGGGCGCAGCGAGCCGACCTGATGAGGGTGAAGGGGATTGGATCCGAGTACGCCCTCTTGCTGGAAACGTGCGGGGTGTGGACGATCAAGGACCTGCGCCGCCGCAACGCGATTGCCTTGACGGCGAAGCTGATCGACACCAACGGGCGCAAACAGATGGTGCGCCGCCTCCCCACCGAGGCGATGGTCGAAAGCTGGATCGAGGCGGCTACCCGCCTGGATCCAGCAGTCAAGTAGTTGCCGGAGGGTTAGCTAGCGGCGGCCACCTTCTTTTGTCCGCTCGTCTTGCGGACGGCGGGCTTGCGAGCCGGCGCTTTCTTGGCCCCGCTGGCCTTCTTGGCCCCGGTCTTCTTGGCCCCGGTGGTCTTCTTGGCTGCCGTCGTCTTGCGAGGGGCGGTTTTCTTGGCCGGAATCGTCTCGAACTTCACGCCTTCGCCGGACGCCTCAGCCTTGATGGTGGGAAGCTTCTCGGGACGAAAGGACGAGCGCCAGGTGGCCAGCAGGTCTTCGAGCTGATCGCGCAGCTTGTTGACCTGAGTGCTGACCTGATCGAAGTCGACCCGGCTGGCGAACTCGTCGACGACCTTGGCGTCGGAGAGACGGTTCCAGACCTTCTCGCCCTCGGTGGCCCACTTGTCCATGCGGGTCTGGGCGTTCTTGCCAAAGGAGTTCGCCTCTTTGTTCAAACGAGTCCGCAATTCCGTGGCGGCCTCCGAGGCCATTCGAAAAGCGACCACGGGTGCACCGACGGCGGCGTAAAGGGCTTTCTTGGCTTTCATTAGTTGCTCCTAACTGTTTTGGCAGAATCAAGCTCTGATCCTGCGTTGACCAGGGTTCGATAGAGATCAAGCAGCACCTGCTTCTGGCGGGGGGTCAACGCCGGATCCTCGGTGATGGCCTCGACTACGTTTGGTCGCTCGGGCCCCTCCTCGATCAGGCCGGCCTTCGAGTAGAGAGACTCGGCCGAGATCGAAAGGGCTCGCGAGATCCGCTTGAGAATCTCGGCGGACGGTTTGCGCAATCCCCGTTCGACCTGGCTCAGATACGGGTTGGAAACTCCCGCCCGCTCCGCCAGACGCCGCAGCGAGAGATCGGCTCGCTCCCGCTGGGAGCGGATGAACTCGCCGACGTGAGTCCCGATGGGGACCGGCTGCTTGCTTTCACTCACAGGTTGCATGCTATAGCAAGCGTATAACTTCTGCAAGCAGTTAGCTAGCAGGTCAGGCGGGGGGCGTCACCCCCACCAAGCGCCCGACCCCAAAGGCCGCCAGAGCTCCGACTCCGGCGATGATCAGGTTCTGGAACCCGGCGGCAAACGCGTTCGTCCGGGTGACGAAGGTCTTCACCACCCCGACCGCAAAAAGGCAGAGCCCTGCGGCGATCGCCGCCACTACCACACCGGTCGTGCGGCTGATCGGAAAGAGAAATGGCACCACAGCCGGGATCGAGCCGAGTAGGAACAAGCCGCCCGAAGCCCACGCGGCCGACATAGCTGAACGGCGCTCGGTATCAACGACACCGAACTCGAGCACCTTCATCGAATTCAAAAGCACTTCGTCGTCGCGGGTCAAGGCCTTGACCACGCTGTCGATGTCAGATTCGCTGACGCCGACCTCGCGCAGCATCGGATAGAGCTGATCGACTTCCTGCTGACGGAAATGCTTGATGTGGGTGCGCTCCAGGGCGAGCTCGGACTCCATGACCTCGTCCTGGGATTTGGTCGCCAGGTACTCGCCCGTCGCCATCGAAACCGCCCCCGCCAAGGCTCCGGCCACGCCGGTGAGAACAATCTGCTGGCGATCCAGGCCCCCGCCGACGACGCCCACCACAAGCAGCAACATCGAGACCAGCCCGTCGTTGATGCCGAGGACGATGTCGCGCCAGTACTGGCGAGACCGCCCGACGTGCTCTTCGTATACGACTGGCGCTGCCGTCACCGCTTAGAACCTACTCTTCTCGTCAAAGCAAGTGTCCTCGATGATCATTGTTATGCGCCGCCAAGCCAGCCCAGCCGATGTTGCTGGCGTCGTGGCGCGGCTGGCGGAGATCGGTTGTGAGGCTCATGTCTCGGCAGGACAGTTTCGGACCGTGATCGGAGCGATCGGGGATCGGGAGGTTATCTCGACACTTCCATGGGAGGCAATGCCGGGAGTGGAGAAGGCGGTTCCGGTGCTCAAGTCCTTCCGCTTCGTCTCGCGAGATTTCCAGGAGGAGGACACGGTCATCGAAGTGGGCGACGTCTCTCTGGGGGGCGGTTCCTTCACGGCCGTAGCCGGGCCGTGCGCGGTTGAATCGCGCGACCAATTACTTCGGACCGCCGAGGCCGTTTCCGCCGCCGGAGCGCGGATCTTGCGAGGCGATGCGTTCAAACCCCGCACGTCGCCCTACTCCTTCCAGGGCTTGGGGGAGGAAGGCCTCAAATATCTTGCGGAAGCGCGGGAGAAATTCGGCTTGCCATTCGTGGCTGAGGTGCTCGACTCTCGTGACGTCGGATTGGTCTCGTCCTACGCCGACATCATCCGCATCGGTACTCGCAACATGTCGAACTATTCGTTGCTGGCCGAGGTGGGCCGTCAATCGAAACCAGTCATGTTGAAGCGCGGATTCACGGCCACGCTCGAGGAATGGCTGAATGCCGCCGAGTACATCTACAAGGAAGGCAATCATCAGATCATGCTGGTCGAGCGCGGCATCCGCACGTTCGAAACCGCATCCCGCAACACTCTCGACATCACCGCCGTTCCCCTTGTCAAAACTATGTCGCACCTGCCGATCCTGATCGACCCTTCGCACTCGGGGGGCAAGCGGGAACTGGTTGCACCCCTCGCCCGCGCCGCGGTGGGAGCGGGAGCCGACGGGATCATGGTCGATGTCCACCCGGCTCCCGACACGGCGAAAGTCGATGGTGCCCAAGCCCTGCTTCCCAGCGAGTTCGCCGACCTGATGGAGTCGGTGCGGGCTCTGGCCGGAGTGCTCGGGCTGAAGACCTGACCCATGCCGAGGGCGGCGGTGCTGGGCACCGGATTGATCGGTGCTTCGATCGGCATCGCCCTGCGGCGCTTGGGTTGGTCGGTGGTTGGTTGGGATCCGGACGGTGCCGCGCTCCGAACTGCGGCCGCGGTGGGTGCCCTAGACGAGATGCTGGCTCACGCAGCCGAGGCCGAATCGACCGACCTCATCGTGCTGGCGGGGCCACCGGCGGCGATCGAGGAAACTCTGGCGGTGCTGAGAGTCGATGCCCTCGTCACGGATGTGGCTGGAGTAAAGGCGCCGATGGTGGCGGCGGGGCGCCATCTCCATCGGTACGTCGGTGGCCATCCTCTGGCCGGGCGGGAAACGTCGGGCCCGGGCGGGGCCTCAGGGTCGCTCTTCCAGGGGGCGACCTGGGTCTTGACCACGGATAACGCCGATCCCGCTTCGCTCAACGAGCTCAGCGAACTGGTCTCCAAGCTGGGCGCCATCCCCTTGCATCTGAGCGCCGTCCAGCACGACGAGGCGGTGGCTGCCATCAGCCATCTCCCCCAGGTTTTGGCCTCGGCCCTCGTCAACCGGGTCGCCCGCGATCCAGGGGCGCTCGACCTCGCTGCCGGCGGATTCCGCGACCTCACCCGTATCGCCCTTTCCTCTCCCGGCTGGTGGCCCGATGTTCTGGTCGAGAACCGGGAGCCCTTGGCGGCCAGACTTCGGGAGCTGGGTGGCGACCTCCTCGCCTGGGCGGACCTCGTCGAGGAGCAGAACCGGGAGCAGATCGGCGCCGCCTTGCTCTCGGCCCGGGCCGCCAGGAGCTCTTTGACCGCGCCTGTCACTTCGATCGGGGTGGTACTCGAGGATCGTCCGGGGGAGATTGCCCGGGTTGGCCACGCCCTCGAGGTCTCCGGTGTCGATCTGCGCGACCTTCAGCTCCGTCATGCCACCCATGGCGGCGGGGGCGTGCTCACCCTCTCGGTGCGGGCGGCGGAGGTGGATCTGCTGATCACCACGCTCCGAGCGGAGGGATTCGATCTGATTTAGATCGCGAGGAGTGATGCCATCCCTGCCAGCAGCCCGACTTCGACGGCTCCTTCGTCGGCGCGGAAGGAGGCGGAGTGGAGGTCGACCGAGCGCTCCCCTGGGGTCTTTACCCCCAAACGCATCAAGGCCCCGGGCACCGCTTCCGTGAACGCCGAGAAGTCCTCGGCTCCCATCGAGCTCTCCGCCTCAACAATGCTGGACACGCCCAGGGAATGACTGACCGCCTCGCGACAGGCGGCGACCACATCTGAATTGTTGATGACCGGAGGAACACCCCGGACATACTTGAACCCGACCTTGGCCCCGGTAGGGGCGACTATCTCGTGCACCAATCGCTCGAGGAGACTCGGAATCTCTTCCCAGAGGCCGCGGTCGAGCGTACGGCAGGTGCCAGAAAGCTCCACATTGGTGGGGATGACGTTCTCTGCTGTGCCCCCTGAGATCGACCCGAACACCACTGCCTTGGGTAGGCGGGCGTCGGTGTGGCGATCGATGAGGCCTGGTAGCTGTGAGACGAGTAGTCCCGAGGCAAACACGAGGTCGACCGTTCTGTGAGGTCGAGCGGTGTGGCCTCCTGGGCCCTCCAGGGTGACGAAGAAGCGGTCGGCGGAGGCCGTGATAGGTCCCGACCGCATCCCCACCTTTCCCACCTCCAAGGTGGGGTCGCAGTGGAAAGCGACGATGGCCGCCAGGCCCTCGGCAGCCCCTTCAGCCACCAGCTCCTGGCCTCCTCCAGGAAAGGCCTCCTCGGCCGGTTGAAATACGAAGCGGATCCGACGATCGAGTTCGAGCCGGGCTGCCACCAGGGCCAGTCCGGCGCCGATGGCGGTATGAACGTCGTGGCCGCACGCGTGCATGACGCCCGCAATTTCGGAGCGATGTACCAGTCCTTCTGGCTCCTGAATGGGCAACGCATCTAGATCACTTCGAAAGCCGACCAGCCGCTCGCCCCTTCCCACTTCGACCACGAGCCCGGTGCGCGGGCTCCGGGACCGGGGTTCCAGTCCGGCGGCCCGAAGGCGCGTTTCGATCAATTCGGTAGTTGCCACCTCGCGATACGCCAATTCCGGACGGCGATGCAGCTGACGACGCAGCTCGACTACCTCGGGAAGGAACTCGGCGACCGCAGCCCGAACGTGACCGAAGCCGGGGGCAGTCATGTGCCGGGGAGGTTAGCCGAGGGGGGGTTAGTCCTCGAAGAAGGACTTCTCGAAGAGCCGGCGTGACCGACGGGTCATAGCTCGGTACTCCTCTCGCAACTCGCCCCGATGGCGATACCCGAGTGAGCGCGCCAAGCGGGAGAGAACGGACACGTCGATCGGGAGGGCATCGTGGGGCGTAGCCGTCTGCAGGTAGAGACGGTTTCGGATCCTTGAACATAGGCGGTAGGTCGCTTGCAGGTGGTTGGCGTCTGATGCGGAGAGAACGCCTTCGTCGCTCAGGGCGTCGAGCGCCTCCAAAGTGGAGGTTGTCTGCAGATGGGGCTTCCCCCGCCCGATGCGGAGTTGCCAGAGCTGGACCAGGAACTCGATGTCCGAGAGGCCCCCAGGTCCGAGCTTGAGGTGGAACTCGGGGTTCCGAGGGAGCCGTTC
>DATEDN010000140.1:0-16407 GCA_035281645.1 Acidimicrobiia bacterium
CGCTCCAAAACGTTCGGCCTCCTCGTCGGTGGTGCGCCCCATCCGTCGCAACACCTCGGCCAATACGTCTGGGTATCGCCGACTCGGCATTTCCTTCTGGACCTGCGATTCGAGGGCACCAAACCGCTCGATGACCTCGTCAAGCGCCACCGCGTTTCTCATAGCCCAACCGGTCAAAGCGGTTCGAATCCCCGTCTCCCAATCGATCAGGGTCCCGTAGCAGTCAAAGCTCAACGTCTCGAAGTTCCGAAACTCATGTCCTCCCACGATCCCAACCTAGGGCGGCCGGCCGCTGGTCGTGTAGCGGTGCCCGAGCGGTGAGATCCAGAGATGATCACCCCCAGGCAAAGGTGAATGTCGCCACCCGAGCCGATGCCGACAGCGGTGGTGGCGACGACAGAGGGGGACCAGGTTGCACTCACAGCTCGGTCCCCGCTCCGACCACTGCAAACGGTGGTCCAAGTCACAGTCAGCCGAGGGTCTGCGACAGCCGGGGAAGATGCAGACGGGATTTCTTGCCTCCACCAATCTTTTCGTCTCCCGGTTCGGTCTTCTCCGGGTCACCCCGGTATGGACCGGGATCCCGGTCTCGGGATCGGTGACGGCAAAGGTCCAGGAGCAATGGCGCTGTTCCCTCGCCACCTGCCTTGCGATGTCGGAGATCACCGGACCGAAGCCGGAGAGCTCGCCTGGGGCCTCGTTGAGACGGGCCAGGGTCTCCAAATCGACGCGGATATCGACCGAACCTCCCCGAGCGGAGGTTCCAGGACCTTGTTCCTCTCCCAAGAGCAGCTCCAAGAGCAGATCGGCGCGGATCTGGTCCATGGTCCGCTCCTCGCCTTTGCGCTTCAACTTCCGGGCGAGGCGGGTGAGCCGGCGGTAGGCAGCCTCGGCCCGGTCAGGGGGGAGGTCCCTCCCCTCCAGGGTGGCGGTGCCGAACTCTGATCCCCGCACTTCGACGTAACGATTCTTGACCGCCTCCCCGTAACGGAGCCTGGCATTCTCGGGGTCGGCCAGATAACAAAGGCGATCGACACGGACCCGGATCTGGGAGGCGGTGAGATTCTCGGCCTCGATGATCACCTGCGAGAGCACCCAGGCCGGATCGGGGTCGGGGAGATGACAGGTACGGTCGATCAGCACCCCGGCCCGGTAGAGGTCGAGCTTTCCCCGCAAAAGAGCCTCGAAGACCGACTGCGTCCGTTCCAGACCCAGGGCCCGGGTGACCTCGCCCTGAGCGGCCCGGGTGGAGAGGTGGAGGGCGGCCCCAAGCTCGGTGGTGACAAAGAAGGCCGCCTCCTGGAGCTGGGCGGGGAGGTCGATCTCCCGGGCGATGGTCCCAGCCTCCTCGAGCTCGGCTCCCAGGAGGGTCCATATCTCTCGATAGGAAAGGGCCTGGTAGTGGGAGACCATCCTCCGGCAGGCGGCGATCACCGTGATCCGCTCATGAGAGGAGAGGGAGGAGGGATCGAGAGTGGCCAAAACCTTGGCCAGTTCCACTCCCGGCTCCATCTGTCCGAGCCCGGGTGGGAGGGCCGAAGGCGGTTCCTCCCAAACCGACTGGGAGCCGAGGTCGATGGAGTCGAACGGTTCGTACATCTGTTCGATTCAACCTATCGCAAGCCAGGGACAAAATCCATCCCTCTCGTGATCGAAAAAGTTCAGAAACCTACGGCGCCCCAGGCCGAACATGAGAAGGGGTCGTCTCCCTCAGATAGATAACGAGCTCAAAGCGCTGGGGAAGGACCGCGAGTTGGATTGTGTCGGCGTCTTTGGCGGGGTCGTATTGAAATCCGATTGAGCGGAAAGGGTGCTCGGTACGTAACCAGTCTCCACCACCCGGTGGAAGATCCCGCAGATCCAGTACAAAGTTCTCCAAGCCGGTCTGTCCGAATACATCCGCGTAGCTCCCGGTCTGAGGCGGCGCGTGTTCCACTGCCTTCGGTTCCAGTCCCAGTGGAGTAGGTATAAGGCTGGTGACGGAGCCAACAGAAAACTCAAACCCCAGCACCACCAGATCGCTTGAGAACCTGTTGGCCAAGTAAGCCCCCATCGGCTCTTTGCCGGCGACGCCTGAACGGGCAACGTGATCGTTGTGCGCCCAAAGAATGAACTTGGCATCGGGCCCTGCTTCTTCAAGCATCCACTCCACATTCTCTGCCATGAATTGGTCGCGCAGCTGGCTCCCGGATTCGAAGTCATCTGCGGAGCCCGTTGATTCGGCCTGCACTACCAACCTGGCATTGCGCTCCGTCCAGCGGTACTGCTCCTCGGAAGAAACTCTGATCAGGGTGCTCGATTTTCTTTGATCCACGCCAGCGCAGACTCGACTCCTTCTCGACATTGATCCTGAGCGGGAGCTGGTACCTCGGCATAAGAGGCACCGCCGAGTACCTCAAAGCAACGGTATTGCTTCTCGAGGTACTCAACCTCGGACGGTAAAGCCTCGCTCACGTTGGCTAGTCCTTCTTCGATCGAAGCGAGGGGATCCTGCATATCGAAGCCCCAAACCCGAAGCTCGGGGTCGCTTAGATCGGAAGCATTGTGACGCCGGATCCACTCAACCAAATCAAGCATCTCTTCCGTGTTCCACACAGTGAAGCCAACGTCAAGCCCTCGTCCAGCGTCACCTACTCCGCTTCTGACATATTGATCGATCTCGCCGGCGTCGGTTAGGGACGCTTCCAAGGCGAAATCGGTGAATCCGAGTTCTGTGGTCAAGAATCTCACTAACCGATGTTTGACAGTAAAGAACTCATGCGTGCCGTGGGTAGCTTCCCCCAGCGCAACTACTCGAGCATCACCAATCGCATTGATCAGTGGAAGAAGGTCCGTTAGCGCATCGTCCGCCCCAACGGTCTCTAGCGGAATCGCCTGGGTGAGCACATATTGAGTGATCTTCTCAAAAGCGTCGAGCCCGTCGGAAGTTCTCGTGCCTTCTGAGACGGTGGTGGACGGTTGCAGCTGTGAACCGTTACACGATGAAACCAAAGGAGGGCGAGAATGAGTCTGGCGCGGAACCTAAGCGGACGCGGTGCCTTCGTGGTCACTCCTTTCTCCAGTCCATTACATGCTTGCAGCCACCTCGGCTGCCTCCCACGTGAGACGTCTTGTAGGCCCTGCGGCGAAAAGTTTCTGAGGCCACCAGACCCGCCTTCCAGGACGGCTAATTTGGCGGCTATTACCGGGAGGAGTTCATGAATATCGTCCACGTCGTCGGCACCGGCACTATTGGCGAGCCTCTGATCGGACTCCTGGCCGACCACAAGGCCGACTTCGGCATCGACGAGGTCACCTTCCACAAGCGCACCCCTCTCATCACCGAGCGCGGAAAGGTCAACGACCTGGTCCGGCGAGGAGCGATCCTGGCGGTTGACGAAGACAAGCGTTCAAGCTTCGAGGAGTTGGGGCACACCCCCAAGTGGGAGGCGCGGGAGGCGATCGAGCGGGCCTCGGTGGTGATCGACTGCACCCCGGTCGGAAACGACAACAAGGCGGAGTTCTACGACAGCGCTCCTAACCCCAAGGGGTTCATGGCTCAAGGCTCCGAGTTCGGCTTCGGAAAGATGTACGCCCGGGGCATCAACGATGACGCCCTGGTTCCCGGGGTCGATCGCTTTCTCCACATCGTTTCGTGTAATACCCACAACATCGCGGTGCTGATCAAGACTCTGGCAATGGATTCGGATGGCACCAACCATCTCACCGACGGACGGTTCATCTGCATACGCCGCTCGAACGACATCTCTCAAGACTCGGGATTCGCCCCTTCGCCGACAGTGGAACGACACAAGGATGCTCGCTTCGGCACCCACCACGCCCGCGACGCCCACGGGTTGTTCGAGACCCTGGGCTACGACCTGAATCTGTTCTCGTCGGCCCTCAAGCTGAACAGTCAATACATGCATCAGATTCATTTCTCCCTCACCCTCGACCGGGAGATGGATCTCGACGAGGTCAGGGAGCGTCTCGCTGCCAACAAGCGGGTCGCCATCACGTACAAGAAGTCGGCCAACAGCGTCTTCAGCTTCGGCCGCGATCATGGATACTTTGGCCGCATCCTCTCGCAGACGGTGGTGGCGATCGACACGGTCACCGTTCGCAACGGCAATGAACTGGTCGGTTATTGCTTCACCCCCCAGGACGGGAACCCGCTGCTGTCGACCCTGGCTGCCACCCTCTGGTACATCCACCCCGAGGAGGTCGATACCCGAATCGATGTGCTGCGGCCCTATCTCTTTCAGGAGGTATAGACCCTGGACGGGCAATCGCAGCGTCAGGCGTTGACAGCAGCCGAGCGAGCGATCGAAGCCCTGGGGCGGGGCGACGCCGCCGCCGCACGTTCGGCCGTGGACACGGCGGTGGAGAAGGATCAGGTTGGTCTCTTCGCGGCGCTGGCTGATGCAGTGCACCTGGCCGCCAGCCAGCTCGATGACGATGGTGCCCTCACCGGCGCCACTTGGGACTTTCTCGCCGACGCAGTCGGCCCGGGACCCCTGCAGGGCCTCGTGGAATCGGTTCGTTCCGCTTAGTTTGTCCGACTACCACCTTCACCTCCATCCCCATGGCCGCGCCTATGAATGGCCTCCTCTCGGCGAGTACCCCGCCGGTCTCATCGAGAGCTACGTCGAGGCGGCGGCGGTTCGAGGAGTGACGGAGCTGGGATTCACCGAGCATCTGTATCGCACCGATGAGGGCGCGGCGGTCTTGGGAAGTTTCTGGGATGAAGAGCCGCGCCGAGATCTGCGTGACCACACCGAGGCGATGGTCGCCCTCGATTCCGGCCTCTCGCTCTCGAAATATGTCAGTGCCATCCTCGACGCAAAAGATCGGGGACTACCCGTCAAGCTCGGACTCGAGGTGGACTTCTTTGGCACCAGCATCGACGCCGTTCTCGACCTTCTCGCTCCCTATCCGTTCGACTTTCTAATTGGGTCGGTGCATTGGGTGGGGGGCTGGTCGATCGACAGCCACGAAGTCACGTTTGAATTCGATCGACGCGGGATCGACCAGGCTTGGGAGGACTATTTCGCTCTCGCGATCGATCTTGCCGGGAGGGGAGTGGTGGATGTCCTTGCCCATATAGATCTGCCCAAGAAGTTCGGCCATCAACCCGACACCGAGCCCCTCCATCTCTATCGCCGCGTGGTTGAGGCGGCTGTCGCCTCGGGGACCTCGGTCGAGGTCTCTAGCGCTGGATTACGGATGCCGGTCCAGACCCCCTATCCATCTCCCGTGTTTCTCAAGATGTTCTTCGACGCCGGGGTCGGAATAACGCTGGCCTCCGATGCCCACAGCGCCGAGTTGGCCGGTTATGAGCACACCATGCTGACGACCTATGCGATGGCGGCGGGCTACACCGAGCACCTTCGTTTTGACCGTAGGGTGAAAAAGCGGCTGCCCCTAACCTGGCCCCAAGGTTCATCCCAGATCATCGCCCCACAGTGACCATCCACAACGAACATCCCTTCCTCCCTTCACCCGAATCCAGGGATCGAACCCGTCAGTTGCGAGGACGCCTCGCCAGCCCGGTCACGATTGTCACCGCCGGAAGCGACGGGATGACCGCCTCGGCCGTCCTCGTGCTCGAGGGCTCACCAGCCAGATTGGTGGTGGCCATCAACGAAGCGGCGGATTTTTGTGGGGCGGTCAAGACCACGGAGCGGTTCGTCGTTCACATCGCTGAGCAGGACCATCGTCGGCTCTCGGACCGCTTCGCCGAGCTTTCCCCCGCCCCGGGCGGCCTCTTTGCCGGCCTGGAAGTAACCGAGACCGAGTGGGGGCCGTTGATCGGGGGATTCGACAATTGGGCCGGATGCCGCCTCGAGGCCTCGCACCCGATTGGATGGCAGATGTTGCTAGTGGCCGAAATCGAGCATCTGCAGTTATCCGACCTCGACGATCCCTTGCTCTACTTCCGCGGTCGTTATCGCTCCCTGGCCTGAGCGGGCGGGATGACTGCACCGACATATTGGCTCGAGACGCTCGGCTGCGCCAAGAACCAGGTCGACTCCGAAAAAGTCCAACTCCTCTTGGCGGACGCCGGCTACGGGATGGCTCCCAATCCCGAAGGGGCGGACGTGGTCATGGTCAACACCTGCGCGTTCATCGAGGACGCCCGTCGGGAGTCGGTGGAGATGATCATCGGTCTCAACGACCTGAAAAAACCGGGCACGCCAACCGTGGTGCTCGGCTGCATGGCCCAGCGGTTCGGAACCGAACTAGAGAAGGCGCTTCCCGAGGTTGATTCCATGCTGGGGCTCGATCGCTACGGCGAGTTGGTTGGAGTCCTCGACACCCTGACCGCAAGTCCGCAGTGGCGGCCGGTTCGGCTTCGCAAACCAGCCATGGACATCCTCCACTTGGTAAGGCGTCCGTCACCAATCATGCCGTACGCGTATGTCAAGGTCGCCGAAGGATGTGACAAGCCCTGCACGTTCTGTGCCATCCCTCTCATCAGGGGAAAGCAGCGCTCCCGTCAACCCCAAAACGTGGTGAAGGAGGTCCAGGGCCTGGTGGATGCCGGGGTCACCGAGGTGGTGCTGGTAGCGCAAGATCTAGCTGCCTACGGTCGCGATCTCGACGCCAGCGGAGACATCGTCGATTTGCTGCGGATGGTGTCGCAGGTGCCGGGCCTGCGGATGCTGCGGCTGCTCTATCTCTATCCGAAGGAGATCCGGCCCCGCCTGATCGAGGAGATGACCACAAATCCACAGATGGCTCGCTACTTTGACTTGAGCCTCCAGCATTCCTCGCCCAGGTTGTTGCGGTCGATGAAACGGCCGGGTGGAAGCGAGCGCTACCTGGAGCTGATCAAGATCATCCGCGACGCGGATCCAGAGTCGGCGTTGCGCTCGAGCTTCATCGTTGGCTTCCCGGGAGAAACCGAAGACGACGTTTCGGCACTGGCCACGTTCCTCGAGGATGCGGCGCTCGACTGGGCCGGGTTCTTCCCCTATTCGCCTGAAGAAGGGACGCCGGCCGCGAGCCTGGAGGCGCGGGTGGACGAGCGCGAAGTCGGCGAGCGGCTTCGATACCTGCAATCGGTTCAGGACGACCTCACTGCTTCCGCCAACCTGGATCAGGTGGGACGGCGCCATCTTGTTCTCGTGGATCAAATGGAGGATGGGATCGCCGTCGGTCGCTCTTACCGACAAGCACCCGAGATCGACGGCGTTATCACCCTCGATCGCGGGACGCCCGGAGACTGGGTGGAAGTCGAGATCAAATCCGCCTTGGGCGCCGACCTCGAAGGGATCGTGGTGGGATGATCACGGAGATCGTCGCCGTCGGGACCGAGCTCCTGCTGGGACAAATCACCAATCGCAACGCCGCCACCATCGGCGCCGCCCTGGCCGAAACCGGATTCGATGTCCACCATTCGGTGATCGTGGGCGACAATCTCCAGCGGCTGGCGACCGTCCTGACCACGGCCGTTGCCCGATCCGACGCCGTCATCGTTACCGGCGGCATCGGACCAACTCAAGACGACCTCACCCGGGAAGCGATTTGTCAGGCTTTCGGACTCGAGATGAGGTTCTCCGAGGATTACGCCACCGCACTTCGCGCCAGGTGGGAAAGCCTCGGCCGGGAGATGCCGGAGTCAAACTATCGGCAGGCCCAATATCCCGAAGGGGCCGAAATGCTTCCAAACCCCAAGGGCACCGCCCCGGGGTTGGCCCTGGTGCTCGAGAACACCCCGATCTTCGTCCTCCCGGGTGTGCCCGAGGAGATGACGCATCTCCTCCAGCGCGAAGTAGTCCCACGGCTTCTGGCCCGTCGTGGCGAAGACTCGGTGGTTCACAGCCGGGTGCTTCGGAGTTGGGGTCGGTCGGAAGCTCAGGTGGGGGAATTGCTTGACGATCTCTATAGGGGTAAATCGAACCCTTCGATTGCCTTCCTCGCCTCGGCCGGCGAGATCAAGGTCAGGATCACCGCCAAGGCCAAAGACCGGGAGACGGCCGAGGCGATGATCGAACCGATCGACGCCGAGGTAAGGCGTCGGCTCGGTAACTCGGTGTTCGGGCGCGATGACGAAACCGTTGGGGCGATCATCGCCCGCGACCTGATGGAAAGGGGCTGGACCATCGGGACGGCCGAGTCGGCCACGGGAGGGCTGGTGGCCGCCGAGCTGAGCTCTCTTCCCGGTTCTTCGGCCTATTTCCGCGGATCGGTCGTGGTGTACGTCCCTGATCTCAAGGAGTCGCTGTTAGGAATCGACGTCGACACCCAAGTCAGCGAGGAGACCGCCCTCTTGATGGCCCTTGGGGCCCGGAAGGCACTTTCGGTCGACGTGGCGATTGCGGTCGTGGGTTCGGCGGGCCCGGATCCACTGGAGCAGCCGGTAGGGACGATGATCGTGGCGATCGCCACCCCGGAAGGAGAGCAGGCACACACGTTGCGCCTTCCGGGCGATCGCGAGCGGGTCCGGGTCTATGCCACCACCGGCGCCTTGCACCTGGCGCGTCTCGGCATCGAAGGGCGATGGTGGTCGCCGGGTCGAGTGGTCTGAGACGCCTCTTCTTCGCCGTCCCGCTGGCTGACGAAGCGAGGGCGATTCTCGCCGAGGCGCTTCCGCATCTACCGGGCAAAGTGGTACCTCCCGAAAACTGGCACCTGACAACCCGTTTTCTCGGTCGCGTCGATCAGGTCACAGCCGAGAGGCTCTCCGCAGCAATCGATCAGGTGGGACTGGGCCACTCCTTCAAAGTGCGCCTTGGTGAAATGGGCGCCTTTCCGCGTCCTGTACGAGCCACGGTGTTGTGGCTGACAGTGACTGATGGCCTCGATCGACTGGAGGGGCTGAACTCGATCTGCGAAGAAGCAGCACAGGAAGTCGGCTTGGCCGCCGAAAACCGGCCTTTCGCAGCTCATCTCACGCTGAGCCGGATCCGTCCGCACCGGGATGTCCGCGCAGTTATCGATGGCTATCAGCCGGTCCCAGTGTCTTGGAAGGCCGATCGGTTGGTGCTCTACCAAAGCACGCTTGGCCGGGGCGGAGCGGTCTACACGGCGTTGGAGGAGTTCGAATTCAAGGTCTCAAGCTGACCAATAGACGAAAATCAGCCGCCAGCTACCGATTCGACCGCGCGGGCAGCAGCTTCCGGTTCGATTCCGGCTACGAGGAAGCGTTTTCTCCGAGAGGTGCGACCGGCGACGAGGGTGATGTTCTCGGCTGCTACGCCCAGCCACGAAGCCAAGATCCCGGCTACTGCAGCGTTGGCCCGGCCGTCGGCAGGAGGCTCTCGTACCGACACCTTGAGAGCGTCGCCGTGGCGACCGGCGATTCGGCTGTTGCGGGCCCCGGGTTGAACATGGACGTTTATATAGGTCCCATCCCTGGCCGCGCTGATCATTTCGGGCGCCTTCGGTAGTTCCCACCAAGGGCTGGTAGTTGGGGGCCTGCGGTCATAAGTGGTGGAGGGTACGACAACGGTCATCAGCGCGCAGCCTTTAATCTCGACCGACGATGGCGCTTCTATTGGTGAGTTCATGACTTCCGGACCTTTGGATGCGCCCCTTCTCGAGCGGACCGATCCGGCTTTGGCCAGACCCCTTCCCTCGCCATTGATCGCCGCTCGTGCAAGCGTTCTGGCAGCCGGCACGGCATTGCTTGATCTGTCCGAGACGACACTTGCTGGGGAGTGGCCGTGGATCGGAGGAAGCGACCAGGAGGTGCGTTACGGTGCCTATCGGGCGGCCGAAGCCCTCGAACTAGCCGAGAGTGAAGCTCGCTACGTACTGGCGAGGGAAGAAGCAGATGAAACCCAGGCGGCTCGAATCATCGGCCCGGCGACCGCCGCTCGCTGGGATCTCCACGGACTGATGCTCTCGATCGACGAGTCGGCGCTTGACACCGATCCCGGTGCTGAAGAGTGGACCATTCGTCTCGCCATGGGGCACATCATCTCGTCCCAGCGCGCCTATGGATGGGGAACGGCCTGGTGGCTGGCCAACCCTCATGATGCCGATGATCCCGACCTTCCATCTGGCATCCACGAGGCGTTCTGGGAAGCCTTGCCGGACGAGGCCACCACCGAAGCGGAAGGCAATGTCTCCGAGCTCCGCACCCGTCTCGACCAGGTTTTGGACCTGGGCGCCGAGCGTCTGGCGGGCCTCGAGGACGAACGGCTTCGACTGGCTGCCCGTTGGAGCGGTTTTGCTGTCACGGTCGGCTTTCGCCTTGGCCGCTGGTCCTCCCACATCCGTGAACACGCCATTCAGATCGAGAAGACGATGGCGATGCTGGGCATCATCCCCGACGAATCGCGACGGCTGGCCCGTCATGTCCTCGCTGCCTATGGCCGAGCCGAGGCCACGGTCTTCGGCCGTCGACCGGGATCTGCTTCTCATGAGGCGGCGACCCGACTCGCCCACGCAGCGGCCGAAGCTCACGGGGCCGTTGCCTCCGCGGTCGAAGCCGGTCGGGGGTGAGCGGGCGCCATCTCGTCTTTGTGGGTCCGATGGGTTCGGGGAAGACCACGGTGGGGTCGATCGTGGCCGAGCGGCTGGGGCGTCCTCTGGTTGACTCGGATCAGCAGATCGAGGGGCAATACGGCCAGACCGGGCTCGCCTTGGCGGAGGAGCACGGAGTTCCGTGGCTCCACGCCGCAGAAGCCGAGGCCCTGAGGCAGGCGGTGGAGGCTGCCGAGCCGTCGGTCATCGCCGCCGCCGCCAGCACGGGGGACCTGGAAGGAATCGAGACTCTCCTCGGCGCCGAGGACATCGTTGTCGTCCTCCTCGTCGGCGACACAGAGGTGCTGTCTCGGCGGGCCAAATCCGGAAAGCACCGTCGCCAGATCGACGTCGCCCGCTCACAAGAGCTGGCCGAGCGACGAAATGAACGGCTCTTGTCTGTGGTTGATGGCGTCATCGACGTCACCACCCCCACTCCCGACGAGATCGCTCAACTTGTCCTGAGCATTGGCGCGGTGGGTGATGACTAGACGGAAGATCCCGGTCGCCTGCAACCTTGAGCTCTCTGAGCTGGGTCAACGTCAGCAGCAGTGGACGGCGCTGATCGAGCGGTCATTGATCGAAAAGCACACGACCGATCGCGGGGTGCGGCTTGTCTTCGACCGCGCAGCCGAAGTCGAGCTATTCCGCCTGGCGGCCGCGGAACGGGAGTGCTGCGGTTTCGCTTCTTGGACAGTCAGGCCAGGTAGCGACGGTGGGTTTTCACTCGATGTGGAAGCCGATGGCATGGGAGCCGACGCCGTCCGCGCCATGTTCGAATAGCCCTCATCCCTCTCCCCGAACAGTTGTTCGTGTAAGGTGGCAGATCACAAGGGTGTTATTTGTCGGGGCCAGGTCGTACATTCGCGGCATGGAAGACAAGAGGAAACGGAAGCGAGGAGAAGAAGTGGAGCGGGATAACGCACTCGAGATGACGGTATCGCAGATCCATCGTCAGTTCGGCAAGGGGGCGATCATGAAGATGGGCGACGTCGCCGATCGCAAGATCGAGGTCATCTCCACCGGGGCCCTGGCTCTCGATCTGGCCCTGGGGGTGGGGGGAGTGCCACGGGGCCGAGTGGTCGAGCTTTACGGAAATGAGGCCAGTGGCAAGACCACGCTGGCCCTCCACATCGTCGCCGAGGCCCAGCGCAACGGTGGCATCGCCGCCTTCATCGATGCCGAGCATGCTCTGGACCCAGGCTACGCCCGCGCCATCGGCGTCGACATCGATGAGCTCTTGATCTCCCAACCGGATACTGGCGAGCAGGCCCTCGAGATCGCCGACATGCTGATCCGTTCCGGCGCTCTCGATGTGGTAGTGATCGACTCAGTTGCCGCTCTCGTTCCCAAGGCCGAGATCGACGGCGAGATGGGCGACGCTCACGTCGGTTTGCAGGCCCGGCTGATGTCCCAAGCCCTTCGCAAGCTCACCGGCAGTCTCGCTCGCTCCCGCACCACCGCTGTCTTCATCAACCAACTCCGCGAGAAGATAGGAATCATGTTCGGGAATCCCGAAACCACCCCCGGAGGTCGGGCCCTCAAGTTCTATTCGAGCGTTCGCATGGAGGTGCGTCGGATCGAGACCATCAAGGACGGGGCCGAAAGCGTCGGCAACCGGGTGCGGGTGAAGGTGACGAAGAACAAAGTCGCTCCTCCTTTCAGGCAATGCGAGTTCGATATCGTCTTTGGCGAAGGTATCTCTCGGGAAGGGAGCCTGCTCGACGTCGCCGTCGATAACGGCGTCGTCAAGAAGAGCGGAGCCTGGTTCACTTTCGACGGAGATCAACTCGGCCAGGGTCGGGAGAACGCCAAGAAGTTCTTACGGGAGAACCCGGACGTAGCGGTCCAGCTCCAGGCCAAGGTCTACGAAGTGGTCGGAATGGTGCCCGCCCCCGAAGACGCCGCAGAGGCATCTGTGATCGAGGAATCCTGACTCCCACCGGAGGCCTGGGTTTCGCGCTCTCTGCTCGGAGGCGCTTCGGTTAGGATTGGCCGCAGTAAACAACCCAACCCTTGTAAAAACCGTGAAGCGTCTGCCCGTCCCCCATCCCAGGAATCTCCCTAACAGCGTTTAGGTCTATTTCGTAGATCGTCGGACGGCTTCGTAGGTGCTCACCGGGAAGGCAGCACCATGGAAACCATGTGGATTTCAGCGATCGCCGCAGTGGCGGTCCTGCTGGCCGGTGCCGTCGGCTTCCTCCTCGCCAAGAACCGGAGCGGAGGCCGCCAGCGCGTCGTCTCCGACGAGGACTCCGTCGGCAGCGCACGGATCGAGGCCCAGAAAATCCTCGCCCGCGCCGAGGAGGAAGGCCGGGCGAGAGCCGAGGCCTATCGGCAACGGGAGGAGGCGGCCCTCGAGCATCGCAAGGTCGAACTCGAGGGAGTCGAAACCAGGCTGGCCCATCGCGAACAGACTCTCGAGCAACGGGCCGGCAATCTCGCCCAGCGGGAGCAGATTCTCATCGGGCGGGAGACCGAGGTGACGTCCGGACAGCAGGAACTGGTCAGCCTGAAGGAGAACGCCCGGTCTGAGCTGGAACGCATCGCCGGGATCGATGCCAGGGCGGCCAAGGATGAGCTCCTTGCCCAGGTGGAACACGAAGCCCGGCGAGAGGCGATGATTCTGGTCCGCGACCTCGAGGCGAAAGCTCGGGAGGAGGCCGATCGGCGAGGGCGCCGCATTCTCGCCACCGCCATCCAGCGCCTGGCGAGCGAGGTTGTGACCGAGTCAACTGTCTCCGTCGTCTCTCTTCCGTCCGACGACATGAAGGGCCGGATCATTGGCCGCGAGGGTCGGAACATCCGGACGTTGGAGGCGGTGACGGGGGTGAACCTGATCGTCGACGACACCCCAGAGTCGGTTTCCGTCGCCTCCTTCGATCCGGTTCGCCGCGAGAAGGCTCGGCTCACCCTCGAGAAGCTGGTGGCCGACGGCCGCATTCATCCCGCCTCGATCGAAGAGGCATTCGAGAAGGCCGAGGCCGAAGTCGAGCAATCGGTGCGCGATGCCGGCGAGTGGGCGCTGGTCGAGGTGGGTCTCTCCAAGATGCATCCAGAGCTGGTAGTTCTCCTAGGTCGGCTCAAGTACCGCTCGAGCTACGGGCAAAACGTGCTCAATCACCTCGTCGAGTCGGCGCACGTCGCCTCCATGCTGGCGAGCGAGCTCGGCATCGATCCGGGGAGCGTCAAGCGCTCGGCTCTCCTGCATGACATCGGCAAGGCCGTAACTCACGAGGTCGAGGGCTCCCATGCGCTCATCGGGGCAGAGATCGCTCGACGTTTCGGGGAAGACCCGGCTGTGGTCCATGGCATCGAAGCTCATCACAACGAGGTGGAACCGCGCAGCCTTCTCGCCATTCTGGTCCAGGCCGCCGACGCGGTCTCGGCCGCCCGACCGGGCGCCAGGAGGGAAGCCCTCGAGTCGTATGTGCGCAGGCTGGAGAAGCTGGAATCGCTTGCCTCCGACTTCATCGGTGTCAAGCAGGTATTCGCCATGCAGGCCGGTCGCGAGGTGAGGGTGGTCGTGGATCCAGGACACGTCGATGACCTAGCGGCGTCCGATCTGGCTCGGAGAATCGCCCGCAAGCTCGAAGAAGATCTCCAGTACCCGGGCCAGATCCAGGTAACGGTGATCCGCGAGTTTCGCGCCACCGATCACGCCCGTTAGGAGATGACCACCACGGTCGGCGTCGCTTCGCCTACGCGCCGCTCGCTTTCGTCTCGTCTGCCGACTCGCACCGGGAAGCGATATCACATCCGCACTTTCGGATGTCAGATGAACGAGCACGACAGCGAGCGAATCGCCGGTCTGCTCGACCTCGACGGGATGACCTCCACCAGCGATCTCGAGGCCGCCGATGTCCTTTTCATCAACACTTGCACGATCCGCGAGGCAGCCGATAACCGGTTGTACGGCAACCTCGGGCAGCTTAAGGAGTGGAAGGACCGCCGACCCGAATCACTGCTCGTAGTGGGTGGGTGCGCGGCCCAGAAGGATCGTGAGCTCCTGAGAAAGCGGGCTCCGTGGGTTGATGTGGTGATGGGAACCAACAACCTCGATCGCATCCTCGACCTCATCGATTATGCGGAGGCATGGGGAGGCATCACCGAGGTCGTCGATGAACTGGAGGCGATGCCCTCCTCGCTCCCGGTTCGGCGCGAGCTAGCCCACTCGGCGTGGGTGTCGATCCAGGTCGGCTGTAACAACACCTGCACGTTCTGCATCGTTCCCTCGGTAAGGGGGAAGGAAGTGAGCCGCCGCCCGGGTGACGTGCTGTCAGAGATCCGAGCTCTCGCCAGCCAGGGCGTCATCGAGGTGACCCTTCTCGGCCAGAACGTCGACACCTATGGCCGCGACCTGGCTCTCGATGGTCGTCGCCGGCCCCTCTTCGCCGATTTGCTGCGACAGGTGGGCTCGATCGAAGGCATCTCCCGAGTTCGCTTTACGAGCCCCCACCCGGCCGACTTTCGTCGGGACGTGGCTATGGCGATGGCCGAGACAGAGGCGGTGTGTGAGCAACTTCATCTTCCTCTGCAATCGGGTTCGGACCGGGTCCTGGCGGCGATGCACCGCGGTTACAACACCGAGCGGTATTGGGACAAGCTCAACATGGCACGAGAGCTGATTCCGAACCTCAGTGTCTCTACCGACATCATCGTCGGCTTTCCCGGCGAGACAGAAGACGACTTTCAGGCCACGCTCGACCTGGTGCAAGAGGCGTGCTTCGACCAGGCGTTCATGTTCATCTTCTCGCCTCGTCCAGGTACCAGGGCGGCAATGATGACTGATCAGTTCGTCCCGGAGGATGTCATCGCCGATCGCTTTGGCCGCCTGGTCGCAATCCAAAACGAGTCGTCTCTCAAAACCAATCAGGCGATGGTCGGGGGTAGGTATGAAGTCCTAACCGAGGGACCTTCGAAGAAGGACGCCTCGATTTCCGCGACGAGAACCAGGGGAGGCAAGCTGGTACACATCCCTGGCACCTTCGAGCCGGGTCGATTGCTGCAGGCAACCATCCTCAGCGCTGCCCCCCATCACCTGGTCGGGAGAGTCACCTGACACGGCTCTTTGCCATCCTCGGTCCCACCGCCTCGGGCAAAAGCGAGGTGGCAATCGAGCTGGCGGCTCGACGCAATGCGCCGATCCTCTCCGTGGACAGCATGCAGGTCTATCGGGGTATGGACATAGGAACCGCCAAGCCCTCGGCCGAGGAGCAGGCACGCGTGCCTCATCTCATGATCGACTTGGTGGAACCGGAAGTCGAGTTCAGCGTCGCCCAGTTCCAAGCAACAGCGCGGCAGTTGATGAACCGACACCCTGAGGTCTTCATCGTCGGTGGATCGGGACTCCACTTTCGCTCCGTGGTGGACCCGCTCGATTTTCCGCCCACCGACCAGGGCCTGCGGGAGCGTCTAGAGAGTGTGGAAGATCCGGTCGCGGCCCTCGTGGTTGCCGATCCGGGAGCGACCGAGATTGTCGACATTAAAAACCCGAGGAGAGTGCTCAGGGCGCTCGAGATTTTTCATCTGACCGGCGAGACTCCTACCTCCCGCTCACGCCATCCCCACCGGTTACGCGTGAAGCGCTACGAAGCGTTATACGAATTCCGAGCCGTCGGATTGGATCCGGGGACGGGCCTGGCCGAACGAATTGCTCAGCGAGTCGAATTGATGCGGGAAGCTGGACTGTGGGAGGAGGTCGGGCGGTTGCGGCATCGTCTCGGTCGGACAGCTTCGGGAGCAGTCGGTTATCGCCAATTGATCAGAGCTATCGACGGCGAGACCACGCGTGCGGAGGGCTGGGCAGAAATAGGACGTGCCACTCTCGCCTTGGCACGCAGGCAGCGGACTTACTTTCGACGTGATCCGCGCATCGATTGGCAGCCGTGGGAAGACGATCTCGATCAACGCGTGGCTGGCGTGGCGCGGGCTTTGGGGATCAAATGAGGT
>DATEDN010000141.1:0-80265 GCA_035281645.1 Acidimicrobiia bacterium
CACGGTCACAACGAAAGGGTTTCGGTGGGTTCGGTGGAAAGAACGACGGACCTCTTGCGCTCGGTCATTCGCTGCTTCGGCGAGCGATCGGGGTGAGCGGCAACGTCATCTGCGATCTCGACGGAGTGGTCTACCGGGGAACACGGGCCATTTCCGGAGCGGCGGATGCACTACGCGACTTGCAAGCGGGGGGGCTCAATCTCTTGTTCTGCACAAACAATTCGAGCCGCACACCTTCCGAGGTCGCCGAGGTGATCGAGAGCGTCACGGGCTTCCGAGCCCTACCGAGCCAGGTGCTGGGATCTGCCATGGCGGCGGCGACGTTGCTGGCCATCGACAAGCCGCTCACCTACGTCTTGGGGGGCAACGGGATCCACGCCGCGCTGGCCGAGGTAGGCATCAAGACCACCGAATCCGATACCGACGCTCGGGCGGTGGTGGTCGGCATCGATATGGAGCTTTCCTACGAGCGCCTCCGACGGGCCGCTCAGGCGGCTGCCAACGGAGCCCGCTTGATCGCCACCAACGATGACCCCACCTATCCGGCGGAAGATGGCTTTTGGCCCGGGGCGGGGTCGATCCTGGCCGCGGTCGAGACCGCATCGGGGAGAAGGGCCGAGGTGGCAGGAAAGCCCCACCGTCCGATGCGGGACTTGATTCGGTCGCACCTGGTCGAAGGCGCGGTGTGGGTGGTGGGTGACCGCCCCGACACCGATCTCGCTTTGGCCGAAGCCGAGGCAGACTGGCAATCCATCCTGGTATTGACCGGTGTCGTCGATCGACCCGACGGAGTTACTCCGGCACCCGATTTGGTATGCGATGACCTGGCAGCCGCGGCTGCTGCCATCCTCTCAACGCGCTAGCCGACCCACGCGGTAGTAGCCGGTGGCGCGGGAGCTGTGGGCCCTGAGCCGTCGACGACCCAACAAACCCACCACCACCCCGAAAAGAAACCCGGCGACATGCGCCTCCCAGGCCACCAGGGTCTCCTGGCCGGCCAAGAGGAACTGGGACCCGAACCAAACGACCAGAAACAGCACGGCGGGGACGGCAAACGGCCAAAAGAAGAACGGGGGGATGATGGCGGTGACCCGGGCGCCCGGGAAGAGGACGGCATAGGTTCCCATGACTCCCGCGATGGCTCCCGATGCTCCTACCACCGGAAGAGTGCTATCCGGATTGAGAACGATGTGAGCGCCAGAGGCCACGAGACCCGCCGCCAAGTAGAAGACAAGGTAGGCGCCGTGTCCATAGGCGTCCTCGACGTTGTTGCCGAAGATGAGAAGCACCCACAGGTTGGAGATGAGGTGGAAGAGGGAGCCGTGAAAAAAGATCGAGGCGAGGATCGAGAACCAGACGTTCTTATCGGGAAATACCGCCACGTCCCCGGTTCGACATTCGCCACCTGCGATCTCCGCTGACGATAAGGGTTCACCGGTGGTCACCTCGCAGGGGATCGAGGCGGCCGAGAAGAGATGAGCCTCGAAGGGCTGCGCCTGCCCACCTTGGACGACAAAGAAGGCATAGGCACAGATGCCGACCATGAGCCAGGTGATGAAGGCGGTAGTTGCGCTCGGGTTGAGATCGCGGATGGGGAGCAGCGGAAGACCTTTCTATCGCCCGATTGGTCGCGATAATGACCAACCATGGATGCTAAGCCCGCCGATTTTGAACCCGACGAACTCGACGATCTCGACGAATTGCTGGAAAAACTGGCGACGGTCGATCCCGCTGAGGCCCCACCCTTAGCCCAGCTGGTCAGCGATCGTCTGGCGCGGGTTCTCGACTCCACCGAAGCCCCCTGAGGCGAACGCGCCTCGACGTCGCACTGCGGGAGCGGGGGCTGGTCCGCAGCCGATCTGAGGCGGTTGACCTGATCGCAGCCGGTCGGGTCACAATCAATCAGCGTGTGTCGGTCTCGCGGGCCGGCTTGGTCTCGTCGGAGGACGTCCTCGAAGTCAGACCTGGGCCGCGTTTCGTGGGCCGCGGCGGGTACAAGTTGTATGCCGCACTCAGTGCGTTCGGGATCGAGGTCGCCGGCAAACATTGCCTGGATATCGGTGCGTCAACCGGGGGCTTCACCGACTGCCTCCTGCAGGCGGGAGCTCGGAGCGTGGTGGCCGTTGACGTCGGTCACGAGCAGCTAGCCGCCGAGCTGCGATCCGATCCTCGGGTGCGGGATTTCGAGGGCTTGGATGTACGAGCACTGACCGCATCAGAGCTGGGAGGACCGTTTCCACTGGTAGTCGCAGACGTTTCCTTTATCTCGGTCGCCCTTCTGGCAGACGCCATCGCGGCGATGACCGCGGTTGGGGGTGAGGCCGTGATCCTGGTCAAGCCCCAGTTCGAAGTCGGACGGGAGGCGGTGGGCCGCGGGGTGGTGCGGTCGGCCGAGGAACAGGAAGCTGCGGTCGCCAAAGCCGTTTCCGCCCTCGAACGAGCAGGGTTCGATAGCCTCGGTTCCATGGAATCACCACTGGCTGGTGAAGCGGGTAACCGTGAATACTTCCTGTGGGTGCGGCGATGAAGATCGGTCTCACCGTCCACGTCGTCCGTCCCCACTCCCGCGAGTTTGCTCGCAACCTCTTCGACCTGCTCTCGGCCCGTGGTCACGAGGTAATGGGCAACGACACCATGGGCCGTTTGATCGACCGGCCGGTGATAGAGGGCAATCCCGAGATCATGCTGGCTGTCGGCGGAGATGGGACGATGCTGCAGGCGGCTCATCGAGCTCTCGCCCTCGACATCCCGGTGCTCGGGTTCAACCAGGGCACGGTTGGTTTTCTGGCCGAGGCGGGCACAGACGATCTCGAACGAGTAGTGGAGGCGATTGATTCCGGGCGCCTGCAGGAACGTCATCGGATCACCATCGCCGCCCGCATCAATGGAGAAAGTCCGGCCATGGCGGGGATCAACGATGTCGTCGTCGAGAAGATCCATAGCCAGCGGCTGGTCTTTCTAGATGTGACCATCGATGGCGAGGATTTTTTGACCTATCGAGCCGACGGGCTAGTGGCGTCGACACCCACCGGATCTACCGCCTACAACTTCTCCGCCGGGGGACCGCTGGTTGCACCCGAGGTCCAGACACTTTTGTTGAGCCCAGTGGCGGCTCATTCCCTTTTTGATCGCACGCTTGCCCTCGGGCCCGGTTCCAAAATTCGGATCCGGGTCAGCTCCGACCGCCCGGTGCGGGTGAGCGTCGATGGGATCGAGCTCGGCTTTCTTGGTCAGGGCAACTTCGTCGACATCCAGCGAGGCGAGCGCATGGCTCGATTTCTCACGCTGCACGACCACGGCTTTCCGACCACGGTCAAGACCAAGTTCCGTCTCTCCTAGCTGTTTTAGCGCATCAAACGCGGGCTATAGCCCGCGTTTGATGCGCGAAAACGGGTCATCCGGGGGGAGCTTGGCACCCACTTTCAGCATCTCCCGGGCATGGCGGGTGGCACGGACGACGAAACCGGGGTTGTGCCACACCTCGAAATCCCAAAAGGCGATGACATGCTTGCCCGCCCCCCGGAAGGCGTCGAATCGCTCTCGGTCGGCTTCGGAATCAATTAGCGAAGCGTGGAACCGCACGCTAAGCAGCTCGACCACGAGCGGCACATCGTCGAATTCGGAGTCGGCTCGGCCGAGCCACCGGCTTCCGAAGATGTTGACCTGTCTTCTCGGTTCAGGCATGCCGTCGTCGATCACCAACTGGCAATAGCGGGCTTCGAGCCCGCTTTGCGGTGGTACGTACTCGGGTGGACGTTGGTCAAGAATCTCGCGCATGGCGGTAATCCCGTTGCGACCCGACGCTGCCAGTTGTTTCAGAAGATGATGAAGCTCGAGGCCGTCGAGGAGATACATCGACCAGGCGTTGTCACATGCCCGGGCAGTGCGGTGGACGCTGAGCATCGCTGCCAGGTGGAAGATCGTGAGAGCAGGAGAGGTGATCCTGATGTTCCCCAGCTCCATGATGTGATCGGTGGGTAGATCTTTCTGATAGTGAATCATCGAGAGGCGCCCGCGAGTCGGGGCACCCTGGCGAGGAACGGTGACGTGGAGGTGGTCGTCGATTCGGAAGCCAGGCAGGTTCCACCAAGCGGCCGCCGATGTGTGGGAAAGAATCGCACCCGGCGGTGCATCGAGGACTGCAGCCAGGGCGTGCTTTCCGTCCGATGGTGGCGTACCAACGAGCTCCAGAACCTCATTGGTGATGGGTCGGAGGATTCCCTTGGAAATGCGGTGAGCAATCCGGGTCCGGGTGCCGCCGATCGACCGCAGCTGTCGACGGCCGGCGATTCCATATTGGGTGGCGCACATCGCCCGGAGGTCGTGGTCGAAGGCCATGAGCCAATCGTGCGGGCCAGCGTCGCTCTTGCCTAGAGACCTGTCCTCCTCCCTCCGTTTTGGCGCATCAAACGCGGCCCATCGTCCGCGTTTGATGCGCGAAAACGGCAGAATGACGGCGTGGAACCGCTGGTCCTTGTCGAGCCACGTGATCGGGTCACCTGGCTCACCCTCAATCGACCCGAGCGGCGCAATCCCCTCGGGCTCGAGATGATGGAAGCGCTACTTGATGCGCTGACGACCCTCCCCGAGGATTGCTCGGCGGTGGTCATCGCCGGCGCCGGTCCGGTCTTTTCTGCCGGCCACGACCTCGCGGAGGTGTTGGGTGGCGATGAGTCCGAGTTGGAGAAGATCTTTGCTCGTTGCACCGAGCTGATGGAAACGGTTTCGCGCATCCCCCAACCGGTCGTCGCCCGGGTCCATGGGGTGGCCACGGCGGCGGGTTGTCAGTTGGTGGCGGCGACGGACCTAGCAGTGGCGGCCGAGTCGGCTCGGTTCGCCACTCCGGGGGTGAAGATCGGCCTTTTCTGTTCGACGCCGATGGTTCCGATCTCCCGAGCGATCGGGCGTAAACGGGCGATGGAGATGTTGCTCACCGGACAGATGATCGATGCCCGGACCGCCCTCGAATGGGGCCTGGTCAATCGGGTGGTACCCGATGAGCAGTTGGACGACGCCGTCTCCGAACTCGTTGAGTCGATCATCGCCTTCTCGCCGGCCGTGATCGCCCTCGGCAAGAGAACCTTTTATTCGCAGGTGGATGTCGACCAACACCAGGCCTACGAGGAGACCCGGTCCGTGATGGTGGCCAACGCCCAGATGGACGATGCCAAGGAGGGGATCGGAGCGTTTCTCGAGAAGCGCCCACCCACCTGGCGAGGCAGATGACTCCTGATCCGACCTCGGTAACCCAACTCACTCCGCTGCTCTTTCTGGAGAGATCGGCGGCTGTCTTTCCCGACAAAGAGGCCATCGTCTACGGGGACCTGCGGCTGAACTACGCCGAGTTCGCCGATGCTGTGACCCGCATGGCGCGAGCTCTCCAGGCCGGCGGCATCGGACCCGGTGACCGGGTTGCCTTCCTGATGCCGAACCTCCCCGAGTTGCTGATGGCTCATTTCGCCGTGCCTCTGCTGGGAGCGATTCTGGTGGCGATCAATATTCGCCTCTCGGCGCCAGAGATCGAATACATCCTCGATCACTCCGGATCCTCGTTGCTGGTCGCTGATCCGACCCTCCTCGAATCGCTGGAGGACTTCAAACCACCACCGCCGGTCAAAGAGACCATCGTTCTTGGTCCAGGCCTAGAGGAATTTCTCGGCCGGGGGAGTGATGAGCCACTGCCGTGGCGGGTCGATGACGAGCACCGCCCGATTTCGATCAACTACACGTCGGGCACGACCGGCCGCCCCAAAGGAGTCCAGTACACCCATCGCGGGGCATATCTCAACGCCCTGGCCGAACTGATCCACTCCCATCACCACGCAGATTCGGTCTATCTGTGGACGCTGCCCATGTTCCATTGCAACGGCTGGTGCACCACCTGGGCCATTACTGCCATCGGTGGCACCAACGTGTGCCTGCGGGCAGTTGATCCGGCTGTGGTGTGGGACCTCATCGGCAAAGAGGGCGTAACCCATCTCAATGCGGCTCCGACCGTCCTCATCTCGCTGGCCAATCATCCCTCGGCAAAACGCTTCGACCGGCGATTCGTCGTCACCACCGCCGGCGCCCCTCCCAGTCCCACGCTGATCGGGCAGATGAGCGACCTCGGAGCCGAGGTGGTCCACGTGTATGGCCTCACCGAGACCTACGGCCCCTACACCGTGTGCGAGCCGCAGTCGGGATGGGAAGGGGGCGGGGACCGCATCAAGCTCATGGCTCGCCAAGGCGTCGCTTACCTCGGAGCCGATCCCATCCGCGTGGTGGATGAGCAGATGAACGACGTCGCCCGGGATGGCAAAACCATGGGCGAGGTGGTGATGCGGGGCAACAACGTCATGTCCGGGTACTACAACGATCCCGAGGCCACTGCCCGCGCATTTCGCGGGGGGTGGTTCCACTCCGGTGACCTTGCCGTGTGGCATCCCGACGGCTACATCGAGTTACGTGACCGCCAGAAGGACATCATCATCTCCGGAGGCGAGAACATCTCGACGATCGAAGTGGAACAAGCAATTGCCAGCCACCCGGCGGTCATGGAATGTGCGGTGGTGGCGATGCCTCATGACCACTGGGGCGAGCGGCCGAAGGCATTCGTCGTCCTCAAGCCCGGGGAACAGGTCGATGGCGGGGAGCTAATCGATCACGTGCGGGGACGGTTGGCCAAGTTCAAGGCACCCGAGGAAGTCGAGATCATCGAAGCCCTCCCCAAGACTTCCACTGGAAAGATCCAGAAGTACGTCCTTCGCGAGCAGGTCTGGGCGGGCAGCGAGAAGCGAATCAACTAGCGGCCTTGCGATTTAGCCAGGACTCGAGGACCGGCATCGAGGCCTCATAACCCCGGGCGGCAACCGCGGCTGGGTTGCTGAAATCGAGAATCGATACGCCCCGCATATCAAGATCCAGGTAGCAGTCCGCCAGACCCGATGCCACCTGACTGTCCCTCTCCCGCATCGAGGCGATGATCATCGACCGCATCAGGACGGCAGAGATTCCCGGATAGTGACGAACACGGCGCTTGAGGCGGGAGCCAAGCACGGTCCAGCCCGACACTGACAAGCCATAGTCGCCATGGGAACCCGGTCCCCGGGGAGGAGCCACGTCGACGGCGATGATGTCGCCCATGGGAGTGATCTCCCGGGCGACATCGATAGGGAGGTTGTTGAGAACGCCCCCGTCGACCAGGAGGCGATCGCCCTCTGGGACCGGAGGCATCACTCCTGGAATTGCGCTCGTGGCTCGTATCGCTCTAACGAGAGGCCCTCGTAGATGCACATATGGCCGAGAGGCCGTTAGATCTGACGAGACGCAGAAGAAAGAGCGCCAGAGATCCTCGATGCTGCGGTCACCAAAGGTGCTCTCCGCCGACCGGGCGATCCGGCCGGCCTTGATCAACGAGACCAGTGGGATGGTGTAGTCCATCACCTTGGGGAAATAGCGGCTGGCCCAATCGATGATCTCATCGACGGGCATCAGATCGGCGATCACCGTCGCAAAGACTCCGCCGATGGAAGTGCCGCCGACGATGTCCACTGAAATGCCAAGCTCGGAGAGGGCCCTGCTGACACCGATGTGGGCGAAGCCGCGGCCTCCGCCTCCGCTGAGGACTAGTGCTGTCCCTCGTCCCGAAACCACTCTCGCCACTCGGGCGAGGTCCGCCTTCGAGCCGTCGACGACGTGCAGCATCTGGTCAGCCGCAAATTGATCCAACCAGTGGGCGGACCCCGATGGGGGGGCGGAGCCGACGGGGTGGATTCTGACCAGAACGCGACGCAGCTCAGTCGGACACCGGCCAATCAGAGCATCAAGTTGAGCCTGTTCCATCTCGCTCGGATCCGCCGGAAGGAAGACAACAACGCGGTCGGCCATCTCCAAGCAGCGTTGTGACCAGCGACCTTCGACCTTACCTATGGCGAGAAGGAGGTGGTCGGCGGCAATTTCTACCTCATGCAGAAGTCGCGACACCCGGGCATCATCCAACCCATCTCGTTCCGCCTCGGCGGCCGGTACGCCGAGGATGGAGGCGACTCTCGTGGTTCCCAACGACTCGACGGGGCCAAACGGAGTAAGTCCCGCCTCCAACCCGGACATGATCTGGTCGGCATCTCCGCCCCCGATCACCACCACCGCCAGGATCTTCCCAGGTGACGAGGTCGCGATCCGCTCGGTCCTATCCAGCACGCGCCGGACGACCTCGAGCATCACCTGTGGTCGTTTCTCGGCCAGATCGAAGAAGTCCTGCGCCGGCAAAGCCGCCAGAACCGTTTCCCGCAATGCCGCGATCGTGGCGTTCCTCTTCGCCCCTCTCAGTATCCCCGTCTCACCAACGACTTCCCCTTGCCCAATTTCGGCCAGCCGTGCCTGACTGCCGCGATCCTGGTCGAAGCGAGTGGCGAGGAGACGGCCCCGGACGACGAAGTAGATCGCGTTCGAAGGCTCGCCCTCGGTGATCAGCACGTCGCCGCGCGAAAGGCGGTGCCATTCGACCTCGGCCAACACCGTCGCGAGGGTCTCGTCATCTACCAACCCGAAATGGTCAGCAAGCAGCTCGGCCAACTCGTCTTCCTCGGCCCGTCGCGCCGTCAAGTGGGCAAATTCAGCAGCGAACTGCGGATCGATGGCCAAGACCTGATCGAATTCCTGACGAGAGAGGGCGATCAACTCGCTTGCCTCTGAGGCAGTAATGGTGGCCGTGCGGGCAGACTCTCCGAGCGACACCATCTCTCCGATGATTGTTCCCGGTTGGGTGATTGTGGAGAGTGTGATGGGTTCGGCGCCCAGGACCCGTGAGACAACTAGCCGACCTTGTAGGAGGACGTAGACGGTGTCTTGCCTCTCGCCTTCTTTGATCAGAATCTCACCGGGCAGTAAATGCCGGTGGTCGTTCTCTCGCACCCCGACCGAACGTAGTAGCGAAAGGAGGGCGTCCATCGGAGCGGGGGACTTTATCGACCGAAGATCGATGTCGGCTTGTGGTTCTGCGGGCTGGTAGGGCCGTACAGCGTCCCTATCTACCCTGGGTCGCGTTTGCTACCGGGCTGTGAGCCCGGGCTGTTACGCTGACCTTCCGTGACCAAGTACGTGTTCGTCACGGGTGGGGTCGTCTCCTCGCTCGGCAAGGGAATCACCGCTGCCTCCCTCGGCCGCCTCCTCCGCTCCCGTGGGCTCCGGGTGGTCAACCAAAAGCTCGACCCCTATATCAACGTCGATCCGGGGACCATGAACCCCTTCCAGCACGGCGAGGTCTTCGTGACCGACGACGGCGGGGAAACCGATCTCGACCTCGGCCATTACGAGCGCTTCACCGGCGAGGCTCTCCGCCGGGGCTCGAATGTCACTGCCGGGTCGATCTATCTCTCGGTCATTCAAAAGGAGCGGCGCGGGGACTATCTCGGCGACACCGTCCAAGTCATTCCCCACGTCACCAACGAGATCAAGAGCCGGATCCGAAAGCTCGGCGGCGAAGACATCGACGTCGTCATCACCGAGGTGGGGGGAACGGTGGGCGACATCGAGAGCCTTCCTTTCCTGGAGGCGATCCGTCAGTTTGGAAACGATGTCGGCCGAAGCGAAGTGCAATACGTCCACGTCACTTTGGTGCCTTTCATCGCCAGCTCCGATGAGCTGAAGACCAAGCCCACCCAGCATTCGGTGGCCGAGCTGCGCAGCCACGGAATCCATCCCGACGTGATAGTCGTCCGATCCGATCGGGCTATCGACGACAACGTCCGTCGCAAGATCTCGTTGTTCTGCGATGTCGCCCCCAAGGCGGTGATCGCCGCTCCCGATGCCGACGACATTTATGAGGTGCCGCTGGTGCTGCATCGGGGAGGGCTCGATGCGGTGATCTGTGAGCGCCTGGGGTTGACCACCGGGCCCGCCGACCTCAACAAGTGGGAAGAGATGGTCAAGAAGACCCGCTCCGCCACCGAGAGGGTTTCGATCGGGATCGTTGGCAAATACGTCGACTTGCCCGATGCCTACCTGTCGGTGGTGGAGTCGCTCCGTCACGCCGCCGCTGCCCTTGGTCGTCAGCTCGACCTGCGGTGGGTGCCCTCGGAGGAGATGACGGGGCTCTTGGCCGCCTCTTATTTAGAAGGAATCGACGGCATCGTGGTCCCGGGAGGCTTTGGCTCCCGAGGGGTCGAGGGCAAGATCGCCGCCATTCGTTATGCCCGGGAGAACGAGGTGCCGTTTCTGGGCCTCTGTCTGGGGTTGCAGTGCGCCGTGATCGAAATTGCCCGCGCCGAATTGGGCTACGCCGATGCGAACTCCACCGAGTTTGACCCCACGACCTCCCACCCGGTGATCGACTTGATGGAATCCCAGCACGGTGTGGCCGACATGGGTGGCACCATGCGGCTGGGGCGCTACCCAGCCAAGCTGGACGAGGGCAGCCGGGTGCGAGCGTTGTATGGCCAGGAGGTCGTCTACGAACGCCATCGCCACCGCTGGGAGGTCAACAACCGCTATCGCCGGGATCTCGAATCCGTAGGTGTGCGGCTCTCCGGGCTCTCTCCCGACGACAACCTCGTCGAGTTCATCGAGCTGATCGACCACCCCTTCTTTGTGGCCACTCAGGCCCATCCCGAGTTTCAGTCCCGACCTGACGTTCCCCATCCCCTCTTTGTTGGGCTGGTGAGGGCTGCCATCGAGCGGCCCGCTCGAAGCGACACCGAGATCGACGTCGAGCAGCTGACCCGGGAGTGAACCTCTCGGTTCTGGGCCACCGCCGCCTGGCCAGCGGCGTGTTCCTTTCCTATGACCGTCGCTACCTCATCGACGGAGACCGTTCCGTCGCTCGTGACGTCGTCCGCCACCCGGGAGGAATCGCCATCCTTCCCGTGGAGGGGGATACCGTGTGGCTGGTTTCCCAGTATCGAACCGCGGCCGGACGGCGCCTCCTCGAGGTGCCGGCCGGAAAGCTCGACCCAGCGGAGAAGGACCTGGAAGCGGCGGCCCGACGTGAGTTGGCAGAGGAGATCGGGGCGAGCGCCGCCGCATGGCACCACCTGACACAGATGCTGCCCTCGCCCGGATACACGGATGAGACCATTGACATATATGCCGCCACCGGTCTCACCTTTGGGGAGCGCAAGCCCGATGGAGCCGAGGAGCGGGGGATGGAGGTCATCACCCTCGCTCTCGAGGATGCGCTCGATAGCATCGAGCGTGGCGATATCGCCGATGCCAAGACCCAGATCGCCATCCTGCTCTGGGCAAGACAAAGGAGCCATGAGTGATCATCGGGGTGCCGGCTGAGATCAAGACGGCTGAGTATCGGGTTGCCCTCACGCCGGTAGGAGTGCGCGAGTTGGTCGAACAAGGGCATTCCGTCTTGGTCGAGGCTGAGGCGGGCGAGGGCTCGGCCATCCGTGACGATGAATACGAGGCCCAGGGGGCTCGCATCGTCCCTAGTGCCGAAGACGTGTTCGACCAGGCGGAGATGATCCTGAAGGTCAAGGAACCACAGCCCGGCGAGGTGGCAATGTTTCGATCGGGCACCCTCCTCTTTACCTACCTCCATCTCGCCGCCTATCCGAAGCTGGCGACGGGGTTGCGGGAACGGGGAATCGTGTGCGTGGCCTACGAGACGGTGCAGCTCCCCGATCGCAGCCTCCCCCTATTGGCTCCGATGTCGGAGGTGGCGGGCAGGATGGCGACGCAGGTTGGTGCCTACTTCCTCGAGAAGGCTCAAGGGGGTCGAGGAGTCTTGCTGGGAGGGGTGACTGGCGTCCGGCCCGGAAAGGTGGTCGTCATCGGGGGAGGAATCGCCGGCACCAATGCCGCCGCAATCGCTGTGGGGATGCAGGCGGAGGTAGTGGTGCTCGACCGCGATCTCAGCCGGTTGCGGTGGCTCGACTCGATTTATCAGGGGAGGCTGACGACGATCGCCTCCAACCGCCTCACTATCGAACAAGAAGTTCTCTCCGCTGACCTCGTCATCGGCACGGTGCTTGTACCGGGTGCATCGGCTCCGAAGCTCGTCACCGAGGCGATGGTGAAGGACATGAAAAAGGGATCGGTGCTGGTGGATGTGGCGATCGATCAAGGCGGTTGTTTCGAGACGAGCCGGGAGACGACTCATGAGGATCCCGTGTACACCGTTCACGACGTCATTCACTACGCCGTCGGCAACATTCCCGGGGCCGTGCCCCACACTTCAACCTACGCCCTCACCAACGCCACCCTGCCCTACGTGATCGCCCTGGCCAATCAGGGGGTTCGCAAGGCGATGGCTCGCTTCCCCGAGCTCAAGGGCGGGGTCAACATCGTCGACGACCAGGTCACCCACGAGGCCGTGTCCCAAAGCCTCGGGACCAATTACGTCGATCCCGAATCGGCTCTGGCCGGACGGTGACGGCGGAAGCCGAATGACCGGGCTGCGTCCGGGCGTAGAGGACTACCTCTCGACCCTTACCGCCGAGCGAGGACTCTCGGCCAACACCGTCGCCGCCTATCGCCGCGATCTGGACCAGTACCTGGATTTCCTCGAGCAGAAGGAACCGGAGCCTTCTGACCTGGATGACTTCGTCAAGGTCCTTCACCGGCGGCGTTTGGCGCCTGCCAGTGTCGCTCGCAAAGTGGCAGCGGTGAGAGGACTCCATCGCTTTCTCGTCTCCGAAGGAATTGCGGTTGATGACCCCACCCGTCTCCTCGATCCGGCCAAGCCCCGGGAGTCGTTCCCGAAGGCTCTGACTGTCGAGCAGACCTTCGCCTTGGTGGAGGCTCCCGATGTCGGCGGTATCAGCGGCCGCCGGGATCGGTCTCTGCTCGAATTTCTCTACGCAACCGGAGCGCGGGTTTCGGAGGCCGTGGGAGTCGATCTGCCGGCGATCGACCTGGAAGCAAAAACAGTGATCCTCACCGGCAAAGGCGACAAACAACGGCTGGTTCCGCTGGGGTCGAGCGCGGCCGCCTCGATCGTTGCCTGGTTGCCGGACCGATTAGCACTCTCCAAGCCGGGTGCTGCCTCCGAGGCCCTCTTTCTCAATCGGCGCGGAGGCCGCCTCAGTCGACAGTCGGCGTTTCGAATCGTTCGCCAACACGCTGCTCGAGTCGGAATCGATCCGGCCACCGTCTCACCCCACACTCTTCGACATTCGGCTGCCACTCATATGGTGGAGGGCGGGGCCGATCTTCGGTCTGTCCAAGTAATGCTGGGTCACGCTAGAATCTCTACCACCCAGGTCTACACCAGGGTCTCGCCACAACACCTGGTTGAGGTCTTTTACCTATCCCACCCCCGAAGTCGGTGACAATCGATGACTGCTACCAATTTGGATTCCGTTCGCTCCAGCCTCGTCGAGGCGCGCAGACGTCTCGTTCACCAGCTGGGCGAGCTCGGCTCCGAGGAAACTGGCGAGCTTCGATCTGACGTCGTGTTCGGCGACGGCTTCGCCGATGCGGCAGCCGCCACAGCCGAGCGAACCGAGGTATTGGGGCTGGTCGACAACCTCAAGAAGCAGCTCGATGAAGTTGATAGCGCTCTCGCCCGTTTGGACAGCGGGGAGTACGGCAAGTGCGAGAACTGCGGACGCGACATCAGCGCCGCCCGCCTTGAGGCTCGCCCCGAAGCGACACTCTGCATCGACTGCAAGTCGAAACTCGCTTCCTGACCCAGGGTTCCTGGCCGCACCTAGTCGGCAGATTCACACGCAGCCTGGGGTCGAAACCGCTGACGGCCTCTGAACTGACTGAGGTTCGAGCTTGGTTGGCGGGTGGAGAGGAAGTCGCCTTCTTCGACCAACCGGTGATCGATCAGCGCCACGGGTATGTGTCGGCTGTTCTCATCGCCAAGGCGTTTCCCGATCGCCGTGAACTGGTTCGGGCGGCGCTATTGCACGATCTCGGAAAGCGGCACGCCCGGCTTGGGGTCATCGGACGGTCCTTGGTGACCGGGTTGGCCAAGGTGGGTCTGAAGCGGTTGATCGATCGCGAGGGAGGCCGGGCTGATCTCTATCTCCGTCATGGAGAGCTTGCTGCCGAGGAGCTTTACCAACTCGGCGCCGAGCCGCTGGCGGTCGCTTTTGCCCGCGCACACCACGGTGCAAGGCCGGAAGAAATCGACGCCGCCGACTGGGCTCTCTTGGTCTCCGCCGACCGTTAGTCGTTCTTGCGTACATTCGGCCGCAAAAACACCCGTATTTCTACGCAAGAATGGAAAACTGACCCCTAGCTCATGACCTACGTGGTGTCTACCGCGGTCTTCGAAGGGCCGCTCGATCTTCTATTGCAGCTCATCACCAGGCACCAAGTCGACATTGCCGAGGTGAGCCTCACTGGCCTGGTCGAAGAGTATGTCGGATATCTCGACGAGATGCGGTCGCTCGACCTCGAGGTGACCAGCGAATTCATCCTCATCGCCGCCACATTGATCGAGTTGAAGGCTTCCCACCTTCTGCCCCGCGGTGGCGATCCCGATATTGACGAGGAATTGGCCTTGATGGAAGAGCGCGACAAGCTCCTCTCCCGACTCCTGATGTGCGTGACGTTCAAGGACGTTGCCGCGGTCTTCTTGCGGCGATTCGAGGAAGGTCAACTCTTCGTGCCACGGGTGAGCGGTCTCGACCAAACCATTCCCCCCCGCCCCACCGATATCCGCCTCCCGATCGACAGCGGCGGTCTCGTGCAGATCGCCCAGCGGGTCCTCGCTCGGGCGGCCGCGGCTCCAGACCTTGACCACCTCGACCTTGAGCTTCCCTCGGTAGAGGAAGCAATGGGTAACATCCGTTCTCGGATGTCGGCGGTCGTTGAATCGACATTCGAGGACCTCGTCGCCCACTGCCGGCGGCGGGTCGACGTGGCGGCCTATTTTCTGGCCCTGCTTGAGCTGGCCCGCTGGGGGCTCCTATCGGTGCAACAGGAATCGTGGGACAGCTCCATCAAGGTTCGATCGCAGCCCCAACCTGTTGTCGACCTGAGGGAGTCGTCCGGATGACTCCCCGTGCCATTCTCGAGGCGGTCCTCTTCGTCGCCGAGGCCCCGGTGCCGATCGCCGAGCTGGCCGAGGTTCTCGAGCTGCCGCTGGCGAAGGTAACCGAGGAGCTCGATGCCCTCGCGGCCGACCTGGCCGAGCGAGGCTCGGGGCTGTTACTGCGTCAATCCGGGGGAGGGTGGCGCCTCTATTCCCATCCCGACGCCTTCGAATTCCTCGAGCGATTCGCCTCCACCGCCGGGGCCAAGCGACTCAGCTCCGCCGCCCTCGAAGTCTTGGCTGTGATCGCCTACCGCCAGCCGGTATCGCGAGGCCAGGTGGCCGAGATCCGCGGGGTCGACTCCGAATCTTCGATTCACACTCTCGAGCGATTGGGACTGATCGAGGAGTCGGCCCGCCTTCCCGGTCCCGGGAATCCGGCGGTTTATCGCACGACGGCGCTCTTCCTCGAGAAACTGGGCGTGAACGGGCTGGAAGAGCTACCCCCGCTGGCCGACCACGTTCCTCCGGCGGACGTGATGGAGGCCCTCGAGGAGACATTCCGGCTCGGTCGATGACGCCGGCCCCCAAGGAGCGCCTGCAGAAGGCAATCTCCGCCGCCGGTCTGATGTCGAGAAGGGCCGCCGAAGAGCTCATCTCCGCCGGCCGGGTCACCGTCAACGGTCGAGTCGCCCGCCTGGGCGACCGGGTGGACGCCGCCGTCGATCGCGTGGAAGTCGACGGGATTCCGATGCCGGTCGCCCCTGAGCACGTCACCTATCTCCTTTACAAACCACCCGGCGTTGTTTCGACCGCGTCTGATCCGGAAGGACGTCCGACCGTCGTCGAGCTGGTGCCAAGTTCTCCACGGGTGGTCCCGGTGGGCCGGCTCGACTACGAGAGCGAGGGGCTCCTGCTGCTCACCAACGACGGGGACCTGGTCAACGCGGTAACCCATCCCCGTTTCGGAGTCACCAAGACCTACCTGGTCGAAGTCGCCGGACAACCGGGGCCGGCCGCGCTGCGACAGCTGCGGAGTGGGATCGAACTCGAAGATGGGGTTGCCCGCGCCGTGGCAGCTCGCATGGTGGCGCGCTCGCCCCAGCGGGCTCAACTGGAGCTGGTGATGGGCGAGGGGCGCAACCGGGAAGTACGGAGGATGCTCGATGCCCTCGGGTATCCAGTCCTGAAATTGGTAAGGGTGGCGATCGGCCCGCTCCGCGATCAGGCCCTCCGGCCCGGCTCGTGGCGCCAACTCCACAACAACGAGGTGCGAAAGCTCTATATGGCGGCCGGTGAGCGAGGCGCCAAAGACTCAACCGTAAGCTGATCGTCGTGAGTTCTCCGGCGGTCATTACGCCTCTGCGGCGGCCGGTGGAGGCAGTGGTGAGGCCACCCGGTTCAAAGAGCCTGACCAACCGGGCGCTGGTCACTGCAGCTCTGGCCCGCGGAGGAGTTAGCCGTCTCATCGGGCCGCTAGAGGCAGATGACACCCAGGCTATGCGAGTGGGACTCCGGCTTTTCGGAGTATCGATCGATGATGCCGACGATCCCTGGCTGGTGCTCGGTCGGGGCGGAGAGCTCGAGGCACCGACGGATCCGATCGACGCCATCGAGTCGGGGACCACTGCCCGCTTCTTGGCGGCTTTGGCTTCGCTGGTGACAGGCACGGTCGAGATCATCGGGCAGGGACGACTTCCTCAGCGCCCATTTCGAGAGCTGGCCAGCGCTCTGTCGTCGCTTGGCATCGAGGTCCAGACTCACAACGGCGGCCTCCCAATGTCCATTGCCGGCAGGGGTGAACTGCCTGGTGGCAGCGTTGCTGTTGATCCCTCCCGATCCTCACAGTTCGTCACGGCCTTGCTATTGGTGGCGCCCATGGCCAGCCGACCGCTCCAGATCGAGATGACGGGCCCACCGGTCTCGGCGCCCTATCTCCAGTCGACGGTCGAGGTGATGACTGCCTTCGGGGCGGCAGTAACACAAGACGGCCTGGTATTTCGAGTTGCGAACACCGGTTACCGATCGAGCCATTTCGAGATCGAAGCCGATGCCTCTGCGGCCGCTTACCCCCTGGTCGCCGCCGCCATCACGGGGGGGCGGGTGGCGATCCAAGGGATTCCCCGGGAATCGGTCCAACCCGACCTGGCGTTGGTGGAGGTGCTTGCCGGCATGGGGTGCGAGGTGCGACAGGGCGAGTTTCGACTCGAGTTGGCCGGTCCAGCGCGATTAGAGCCGGTAGACGTGGAAATGGAGGGGGCGCCAGATGCGACGCTGGCGCTGGCCGTTGCCTGCCTTTTCGCCACCGGACCAAGCCGGATCCGGCGCGTGGGCAACCTTCGCCTGAAGGAAAGTGATCGTTTGCTGGCCCTGGCGGAGGAGTTGACTCGGGTTGGGGGCGAAGCTCGGGTGGAAGGCGATGACTTGATCGTCTACCCGGGCAAGCTCCGGGAAGCCAAAGTGGACTCCCACGGTGACCACCGGATCGCTATGGCTCTGGCGTTGGTCGGACTTCGACAGGCGGGGATCGAGATCGCCGAGCCCGAGGTTGTCCGAAAGACCTGGCCCCGCTACTTCGAGATGCTGGGCTCGCTGTGAAAGTGGTGGCAGTCGACGGGCCCGGGGGAGCGGGAAAGTCATCGGTCAGCAGGGCGTTGGCGACACGGCTTGGCTGGTCTCATCTCGATACCGGCGCCTTCTACCGGGCTGCCACCTTGGCTGTCCTCAGGGCCGGGATCGAGCCCGCTGAGGGCAGTGCTGTCGCCGACTTGGTCGAGCCGCTCAAGTTCCGCCAAGACCGGGGCTCGATGTTCCTCGATGGCGAAGACGTGAGCGACGAGATACGAAGCAGGGAGGTGACGGCCGCGGTGTCTGTGGTATCCGCCCACCCCGACGTCCGCCGCACCCTGGTGCGCCACCAGCGCCAGTGGGTGGCCGCTCACCCGGGTCCGGTTGTGGTCGAGGGGCGCGACATCGGCTCGGTGGTCTTTCCCGATGCCGATCTGAAGATTTGGCTGATCGCCAGCGCCGCCGAACGGGCCCGGCGCCGGGCGGCGGAGACCGGGGAATCGGTATCGGCGGTGGCGGCCGACCTCGCCCGCCGGGATCGGGCCGACTCGAACCGGAAAGCATCGCCGCAAAAGCCCGCCCCCGATGCCATCTGGGTCGATACCACCAACCTCGCCATCGACTCCGTGGTTGAACGCATCGTGGCGATGATCGAGCAGCCAGACGAGGTTTTTCCCGACCCCAGGTAGCGTTCTCACCAATGATCGAACGGGTAATCGTGGCCGAGCCGCGGGGCTTCTGCGCCGGGGTGGAGATGGCGATCAAAGCCCTCACCTGGATGGTGCGCCTCTTCGAACCACCGGTGTACTGCTTCCACCAGATCGTCCATAACGAGTGGGTGGTGAAAGCGTTCGAACGGGTGGGGGTCGTCTTCGTCGACGACATGAGCCAGGTGCCGAAAGGAGCCCCGGTCATGCTCTCGGCGCACGGTTCCGCTCCTGAGGTTATAGCCGCGGCCCGTGATCGGGCCGCGGTGGTGATCGACGCCGTTTGCCCTCTCGTCACCAAGGTCCATCACGAGGTAAAGCGAATGGCCTCGAACGGGTTCGAGATCATCTACGTCGGCCACCGGGGCCACGACGAGGCCATCGGCACCCTGGCCGAGGCACCAAGCCAGATGACACTGATCGAGCCCGATGACGGACTAGAGGCCTTTGCCGGCCGGAAACCGGAGAAGGTGGCCTTGCTCGCCCAGACCACCCTCGGTGCCTACGAGTGGCGACAGGTGCTGGAGGAAGCGCAGGAGCGGTACCCGGATCTAGTCACCTCACGGAAGAGTGATCTTTGCTATGCCACCACCAATCGCCAGGAGGCGGTGCAGGCGCTGGCGAGCAAGTGCCAGCTCATCCTGGTGGTGGGTTCGGAGAATTCGTCCAACACCCAGGCCCTCGTGCGGGTGGCGCGGGAAAACGGGGTGTCGGCACATCGGATCGACTCCGCCGCCGACATCGCCGCGGCGTGGCTCGAGGAGGTCGAGGTGGTGGGGCTCACCGCCGGGGCCTCGGCGCCCGACCACCTGGTGACCGATGTGATCGATCGCCTGGCTCCCATCCACGGCTTCGAGCTGCTCACTGTCACCGATGAAGAGGAATACTTTCCCCTCCCGCCCCAGCTCCGATCGTTTGTGACGACGTTGCAAAAGCTGGTCGAGGGCGGTTTTGCAGCTCGGGGAGCAGGGGAGGGGCCGCTCGAGCGGGACCGCGAGTGGACCGCCACCGAAGCCCTCAGCCTGATCGCCGGCCCGTGAGCACCCTGCCGATCGTGGCGGTGGTGGGCCGACCAAATGTCGGCAAGTCGAGCCTCGTCAACCGGATCGTCGGAGGTCGATCGGCGGTCGTGGAGGAGATGCCGGGAGTGACCCGCGATCGGCGCAATTTCGAGGCCGACTGGGCGGGTCGTTCCTTTATCTTGATCGACACCGGCGGCTGGGAGCGAGACCCGGAGTCTGGGATCTCGGAATCGATCAAGGAACAGGCCGAGTTGGCGCTGGTCGGAGCCGATGTGGTGCTTTTCGTGGTCGATGCCCGGGTGGGTTCGACCCCCGACGACGAGGCCGTGGTGCGGCTCCTGCGGCGGACAAAAGTGCCGGTGGTCCTGGTGGCCAACAAGATCGACGATGCCGCCCATGAATCGGCCTTGGCTGACCTCTGGTCGCTCGGGCTAGGTGAGCCCTACGGCGTCTCCGCTTTGCACGGTCGAGGTGTGGGTGAGTTGCTCGACCGTTTGGTAGGCCTTCTTCCTCCGACTACGCAGGAACACGACGGCGGAGGATTGCCGCGGCTGGCACTGATTGGACGGCCGAACGTGGGCAAGTCGACCTTGCTCAACCGGTTGCTCGGGGAGGAGCGGGTCATCGTCTCCCCGACTCCGGGCACCACTCGTGACCCCATAGATGTCGAAGCCAAGATCGACGGCCGCCCTTACATCCTGGTCGACACTGCCGGTATTCGCCGACGCCCCCAGATCAGCGAGTCGGCCGACTTCTTCGCGGTCGAGCGCGCCCGTCGGGTGCTGGGGGAGTCCGATGCCGCCGTAGTACTGATCGACGGGATCGAAGGCGTCACCGCCGCCGATCAGCGGATCATCGACGAAGCGATCGAGGCCGGGGTTTCCCTGGTAATCCTTCTCAACAAGTGGGACCGGGCGCAGAGCTCTGAGCAGCGGGAGGATGCCACACGCAGTGTCGAGGGCAAGCTCGGTTTCGTTTCCTGGGCCCCGATCATGAGAGGTTCGGCGCTCACCGGAGCCCGCCTCGGACGCCTGGGTCCCATGATCGAGCAAGGACTGGAGGCCCGGATGCGGAGGATCGGCACCGGAGAGCTCAATCGGTTGATTTCTCGATGGACCGCGGCTCACCCGCCTCCCGTGCGAAAGGGCCGTCGACCCCGGATCCAGTATGCGGTGCAGGCGGGGGTGGCCCCGCCGACGTTCGTGCTCTTCGTGGCCGGCGGTGAGCTTGGTAACGACTATCTGCGCTTTCTCGAAAATCGACTTCGCGAGGAAGTGGACTTCGCAGGCACGCCAATCCGCATCGTGACCAGGACGGGCAAGTGAACGAGTCCCCTTATCTTCCCGAGCAGGATTCAGAGACGCCCCAGCCCAGCCCTTGGGGCTTTCGGATCTTCGTCGTCCTCGCCGCGATATACCTGCTCTACCGGCTCGGCCAGGGAATCGGCTGGCTGGTGGGGCACCTGACCTAACCCGGGTACCATGTGCCCGAACGAAACCTAAGGCTCGGCGCTGCGGATTCCGCATGTTTCTTGCATTAGGTTTCGGTGACCCGGGCTGTGGCGCAGCTTGGTTAGCGCGCTTGACTGGGGGTCAAGAGGTCGGGAGTTCAAATCTCCCCAGCCCGACTGGGTTTTTCGGCTACGTGTGCAACATCTGTGCAACGTTTTTCGGTCGCTATTCGGCTGAATCTGCCAATAGCGATTATCGCCTTAACGCGAAATAGGCGCCGGCGTTGGCGTCTGCAGAGGTGTCACCCAACCGCTGAATTGGCTCACAGCAAGCCGTTGCGGAAGTTCATCGGTGTCTGGTAGATGGAGGGCGCCGCATCCGATTGGAAGGACGTTCCCGACAGCATGCTCGGCAAGGCGCTCGATCAAGCCGCCGACATGATCCGGCCCTACCTTGGCGCGGATATCACGCGCGGCCGCGTCATCGACTGAAAACCCCCTAGCTACGATTTAAGGCCCGGGAAGCCCCGGGCCTTAATCGCTCTCCAGACAAGTTCAGAATATATCAGGGACTCTCAGGCTTATTCCGGAGAAGCAGAGTCCCCTTTGCGCAGTCGGTCGATCGCGAGCAGAAGGAGAGCCGTGATTGCAATGGCCGAGATCAGAAAGATTCCGACGCCGACGGCAAAAAGCCAGAGGAGGTCCGACACCTCGCCATAGATGTCGAACAGCGCGAGGTCAACGAGCAAAGCCGACAGGGTTGCCAGGGCGATAGTTCGGAGTTGACGCTGGCGCGGGGACCATTCGGGAGGCATCAGAAAAGGATCGTCTGGTCGGCGAAATCGCCCAGGACCATTTGCGATCCGTCTTGATGGACTAGCAAGGGCCGGCGAACCCGTCTGGGTGGGGAATCGTTCGATGTATCGGCCCACCGGCCCTCTCACACTGTAAATGCGAACTCCATGAACAAACTCCGGGCCGAAGGTTGCGGGGGGCGCCAGCGGACGTCTTTCGTGAGCCAAAGAGTCTGGGTCACAGCTATTCTTTCGTTAGGAGCTGGGAGGAGTTCATATGCGACGAACTGTCGTCTTCGCTTTTCTGTTGGCCCTCTGTTTTCTGTTGGCGCTTCCGGCCTACGCGGGGGTTGGAAACAACCCCAACACCGCGCCGATCGACCCTGCATGTGAGGACGGGTTGGATCTGCCGGCGGTCATTCCCACCGGTCAGGCCGGCCATCTGCCAAGTGGCCAACTGGCGGGGGTAGCTACCTCGATCTTCGTTTTGGACGGACCGGACGGAAATGTTCTATTTCCGGTCTTCGATCGACCGGGCGCCGGCATCGACAGTCTCACGACATGGTGTTGGTGGTTTGATCCCTTTGAGGGTGCCTGGGTGGGTGGCGACATCCTTGTCCATCCCAGCTTTGGGTGACTCGACTAACGCCTTCGACTCAGCGCTGCCGATAGCAAAAAACCCCGCTCACGAGAATGTGAGCCAGCAGACGAGCCGGGCTTTTCTTGGTGAGCCTGCCCACCCTGCCCAGAAGTGGGGGAACTTGGAGGCAAGGAATGTCGGCCCACTCGCTCCGGGCGCAGGTTATCGGTCGCCCACCTAATCTGCGCAGATCGCAAGAAATGCCGGGCCGGACGCGTCAACGCGGGCTTCAAACGTTCTTGCGATAGCGTTGTCGGTTCTGGTTGTAGGCCTCGGCGCTTGCGGAGATGTAAGCCAGAGTTCGGCGAACTCCGAAACAGACACGCCTGTCTCTTCGTCGGGCAAAGAGAGAGGTGAAGAGATCCTCATCAAGACCCGCTTGACGATACCCACGGGCGAAGTACTCGATGGATCGGTCGTAGGTGATTCTCCCTTTTGCGTGGGCGGGAGTTTCATTGACGAGCATGGGAGTCCCGAGGTTGGCACTGTTCACAGAACATTCCATTGTCCCGAGGGAGAACTTGAGATCGGCTTTAGCCCGCAGGGCGGTGGCCAGGTCCAGACGGTTTCCTGGAAAGTGGTCGGCGGCAACGGGGCCTTCGAAGGGATGACCGGCCAGGGTTCGCTGACAGCCTCTTTCGAAGATGAAGGCTCCCCTGAGGGTGAGGAGACCATTACTGGGACTGTGGCGAGTTAGCAGTCCAAGTTTCGGTGTTTCGGGAATGAGCCTGTCGCCCACCGGGGACTTGGTATTTGCCTCGGGGAAGTGTGGGCGAGGCGATCCTGATCGCCCTCGGCTAACGAGAGGGGCCCATTAGTCCGAGGACCAGAGAAACCGAAGGACCCAAGGAGATCCGGTTCAAACGCCGACCGGTGCTTGCACCAAAGAAAGAGGAGCCAGGAGACCGGACGTTCAATGGTGAATCGAACTACCTCGCCACAGTCGGTGGGGACCGAGAGGCGAAGCGCCAGCCCGCTGGCCCGGAGCAGAGGTTATCGGCTTGACAGCGTGGGCGCGGTCCGGAATCCGCCCCTTAAAGGATCGTCAGCCAAGGCCGTCGGCAATTGCCTTGGCGTTGTATCGAAGCAAGCCGAGGTATGAGTCTGTCTCGGACCCCGGCTCGCCGAGGGCATCGCTGATCAGCCTGACGATCGAAACAGGTCGGCCCACCTCGGCCGCGAGCGTCTTCGCGTACTCGTCCGAAGCAATGTTCTCGACAAAGATCGCTGGGACTTGCCTTTGGCGTACGACCCGGACCAGTTTTGCAAAGTCCGACGATGACGGTGCTGACAAATCGGCAGAACCAGGGACAATCACCCCGATTATTTCAAAGCCGTACCGGGCGGCAAAGTATCTAAAGGCGTCGTGGTTAGTTACGAGCAATCTGTCGGCGGGCGGGATGGCGCTCAAAATGGACACCACCTCGCGATTTACGGCCTCGATCCGACTCTGGTAGGAAGCTGCCATGTCGGCAGGACCTGCAGGGCCCTTTTCAGAGAGCTGAGCCGAGACAACGTCAACGGCGGCGATCATCCGAATCGGGTCCTGCCAGAAATGGGGGTCAAGATCAAGGGGATCTACATGTTCGGCGACCCTGAGGACGGACACCCCGTCTCCTTCCACCGATAAGAGGACGTCGTTCAAGCCTTCCTCGAGCCCCAACCCATTGGCCACCACCAGATCGGCGGCAGACATCCGGGCGACGACTTGTGACGACGGGACGAAATCGTGAGGGTCGACACCATTTGGAATCAGTACCTCTACCTCCGCGGCATCGCCGACAACGTTGTGAACAACGTCACCGAGGATGCTCGTGGTGACGACCAGACGCAGCTTCGGGGTCCGCTGATCTGCGCCGGCCTTGCTGCAAGCTGCGCTCATCAAAAGGGAGAGCAGGAGAATTCCCACTTTCCGGACGATTATGAGAATCATTCTCAGCACGCGAGCATCTTATACCGCTCTGACTCTCGGCCTGAAAGCCCTGCGATCTCCAGGGCACTCCTGTACCTGCGGCAAACGGCGAGTGGTTTTAGAAGAGGCAGAGTTTCGGAGCACACAAGAAATAGGCTCGGGGTCGTGAGCGACCTTGACCGACTCGTCGGGCCTGATCGGCGCTGGCGGTTTGATGGCCTCGAGGTCACGGTTCCCCTGATTGCCTTGGCCACGATCGTCGGCCTGGTCGCACTTTGGCCCACATCTCGCCCGCCGGTGGACGTATCCCAGATTGGCTTCGCCGATGCGGTGGTTACAGCCGAAGTGTCATCGGTCGCCGACGGCGGCTGTAGCTATGACGCCGAGTCGCATTGTCAAACCGTTATGTTCGCTTTGACCGACGGCAGCGGTGACGTCGCCTCACAAGAGTTCGACAACTCGGCGACCTCTCCGCGGTTTCGCACTGGCGATCGCGTAATTCTCAACCTCGTTGAGGATGCCGATCCGCTGTTCAGGTACCACTACGCCGACCGGGACCGACGTCCCGTCCTGGCGATCGTCGCCGGCCTTTTTGGGCTGGCGGTAATTGGGCTAGGGCGGCTGAGGGGAATGGGAGCTCTAGCAGGCTTGGCGTCATCGGTGGGGCTGCTGTTGTGGTTTGTCGCCCCCTCAATCCTGGCCGGAGAAGATCCGGTTGCCGTCGCCGCAGTCGGAGGAGCAGCCATTGCTCTCATCACTCTCTATCTTGCCCATGGGTTTGGGCCGAACACTCATGTGGCGGCCATAGGTTGCTTCGCGGCCCTCGGTTTGACAATGGTCCTCTCATGGCTTGTTGCACCGGCGGCCGCCTTTTCGGGTTTCGCATCCGAGGAGTCACTATTCCTTGCAACTATCGGCACGGTTCAAATCTCGGGCCTGGTGCTAGCCGGAGCCGTGCTGGGTGCCATCGGCGCTCTCGACGATGTAACGGTCACCCAAGTTTCAGCAGTTTTCGAGCTTCACGCCGCCAATCCTGAGCTGTCACGGCGAAGCCTCTTTCGGAGCGGGCTTCGGATTGGGAGGGACCACATAGCCTCGACCATCAACACCCTGCTTCTTGCCTATGCCGGCGCGGCCATGCCGCTGCTATTGCTTCTCACCCTGTCAAATCTTCCGTTGGCGATGATGGCCAACTCGGAAGTAGTGGCGGTCGAAATCGTCAGGACCTTGGTGGGCTCGATCGGCCTGGTGGCGGCGGTACCGATAACGACCTGGCTAGCGGCTCGGGTCGCCACGCCTACGGGACTTCGGAGCATTCGAGAACGTCCACGTTGAACCGCTCGAAGTCCGAAAAGGAACGTGAGCAGGAACAGCAACTTCGCCGCGGTCAATCGACTCACGCCCGAATTTTGTCAGGTTGGGGGTGTCGAAGCCCGCTTCACATCGTCGGTTATCTCGGGCAGCCAGAGGCGGGGCCAGCGAACCAGCCCTGACCAATGTGAGTGGGCAGCCGCATGCGCGCCGTCGACCATCCTCGTTTTCGTCCTAAGGAACCCCGGCAACGTTGCCGTCCGAATGAGAGCCCTCGACTACAGCGAGGAAGGTCATGGCCGCTTGGGAGGTGGCTAGGGCTCGGGGCTTGACTGAAGAAACCCGGTTAGGGCAAGATCGACTCACCAACTAGGGGTCGGGCTCGAGATTCGATGGTCCCCGGAGTCGGGCCCCCGGCGGGCTGCACCCTCGTGCTTTCTCTTCCCACCGAGAGGGCCCTTTCGACCACTGCCTTCAAGCCTTCCTGAGCAATTTTTAGCTAGCCCGTTTCAATCGTGACAGCGGGAGAAAAAGAACTCGGTTCCGCTCGGAATCACATTGAAATGGTCGACAGCATGCGTGCTTATCTGACCACCATCCTCGTATTCACCGTTCACATTGAACGTGAAAGTGCCATTGACGGTGCTGTTGTTCTGGTTGAAACCCCCCCAAACAGCGAAATGGCCGCTGGCGTCCGGTTGTGAGGGATCAAGCGGAACCGCGTCGAACGTGCCTGTCTGAGTAAAGGTGAAATGAGCCCTGCCATCATCAAACACGGTGCTGTGCTCGATCAGGGTGTAGACGACCGTGATCTCGTAGAGGGTTCCTTCGCAGTCGAAAAATTCAACGAATGTTTCAGTGATCCCGTGGTCGACGACGGTCTCCGTAACCGGGGGGGCTGCTACCGCTGGCAGCGCCACGCTGACAACAATCGCGATAACTAGCCATGGCAGAAGGCGCCTCATCTCACTCCCTTTCGGTGGCGTTCTCCGCTCGACAAAATACTTCACAGGACGAGAGGTTGCCTGCCTAAGTCGGGGAAAGATTCCGACTACCTGTCGGACTTTTATCCCATTCAGACCTGACAAGAACGCCTGATGCGAGGAGGCCGAGAAAGGGCGCGCTCGCTGACCGGTCGATAACCTGACTCTCGGCCCAGCGGGCTACCTGCTTCGCGTTCGAGATGATGAACTGTGCATCGACCTCATCTGGGCAGGCTCGCACCGCGATGCGGGCAGGACTCTCGTGAGTTGAGCGGATAGGAAGCAACGACGGCCACCAAACCGGATTGAGTAACGGGGGACCGATCCCAGCGCGCCGCCGAGCCTCCTGCGGAACTCGCGAAGCCTCCAGAAACGGCCCCGGGGTGACCTATCCGACAACAATCTCTCGGAACCGAGCGAGGAGGACAAATGGCACAGCCTTGGGCCGTTGATGGGCACCTGAGCTTCAGCTCCAATCAGGGATCGATGGCCTACAACCTTCAGCCGGTCCCAATCGATTTTCGGCTAGTGATCGAGTCTGTATCCCTAGTGAGCGGCCAGTCCGGAATTCCCGATCGTGAGGCGCTCTCTGGAGTGCGACTGCTGTTTATGACCAATAACCAAATCATCTCTTGGCCGATCCCGGTGGTAGCCAACCTTCGAAACCGCACCGCGTTCGAGGGTCCCGGCTGGGTACTTACAGCGACGAGGTATTCGGCGACCGCCAGCGTTCGTCTCTACGCCGATCCCGGCAGCTTTCTCCAGTTGTATGCATGGCGCACGACTTACATCAACCCATACAGTGTTGACTTCGCTCTGTCCGGTTATCTGCTCGACCCGGCGAGCCCGCGCCTCAGTCCCTAACGCCCGATCACCAGCCCGTCAGGGGGAGCTGACAGTGACGATGGTTAGAGGTGGCCTCCAGGTCAAGTTTCGGACTCGATAAGAGACTTAATGTTGGAGGCGCTTCGCTCCATCATCGGGCGGATTTTCTCCTCCATCGAATCGTCCAGATCGGGAAAGTCAGCCCCGAGGGTTAATTTGGTCCGGCTGTCGCTTAATGCTTCAAAAAGGGTCTTGCCGTGGATCGTCATCGGTCCATCTTTTATCTTGGCCCGCATCACCCGCTCGGGTTCGAACTCGATTATTTCCACTGTGCCCTCGGTGGAATTCCCGAACCGATTGGTACGGCGTTTGATTACCGTGCCGACGCCAATGGGGTCGTCCGACATGGCCTCCAGTTCTACACTCGGGTCCCATCGCGGGTGGTTTTCGACGTGGTGGACAGCACAGAAAGCCCAGACGGTCGATACGGGCCGGTCTATCACCGTGGAGACTTCGAGCTCCAATGCGTCCTCTTTCCATTTGCAAGCGCGCCGTTATTACAACAGTCGGGCCGTCGGCCCGCCACCTTTGGCGCCGGATAGGCTGTGACAGACCAGGTGATGGACCCGAGGTCGGGTATCTCGAATGGAGATTGGAATGCTGCCCATAACCCGTAAGCACCTTGCTGAGCCGGAAGAGACTATGCCCTTCAAGCATGGGAAGTCCGTTCTTGTGCGTCTCGGCGAGGAGGAGGTCTGGCGCTCCGATCTAGAGCCGGGCTGGAACTGGGACGAAGATCTAGAGCCCTACGCAGAAGGGGCCACGAGTTGCCCTCTTACCCATCGGGAACTGGTGATCTCAGGAACCATCCGATACCGGATGAATGACGGCACTGAGGTGGTTGCATCCGAAGGGGACGCTCTATTCATTCCGCCGGGTCATCGGGCCTGGGTTGTGGGAGATGAAACCTGTGTCCTCCTCGACTGGCAAATGGAGCCGAGCCTCTGACGCCATACCGATCGCAGACGGTCTTAGAGGCCGCCGGCGCCCGCCTCTGTTTGTGTCACCAAGCCGCCCGAGGCACTCGGGCATAGCGAGGACCAGGTCCTCGCCGCCCGTGGAGAGGCAAGAGCTCGGGGCTTTCCAGGCAGCGGATTAGGACAAGACCGGCTAACCAACAAGGGCTGATCTCGCGCCATAGAGCTCGGTTCGAGGCGAACTATGCCGGCGGGTCCTGCCAGTGGCGACTGGTCTGGTGAAGGCGACTGCAGCCCAGACTCAGGGACGATTCGCCTCGATTGAGTTCCGCGCTCCCGCAGGGTTTGGTTCGCCGCTGCACCGCTACAGCGACGACGACGAGTTCTTCGTAGTGCTTGACGGCGAGGTTCGCTTCCAACTCTGGCGAGCGGGTGATCGAAGGCGAGACCGGGACCCTGGTCTACGGACCTCGCTCTGTCCCGCACGCTTTCATGGTGGACTCACAAGAAGCGAGCCTGCTGTTGCTGTTTGGGCCGGCGGGTGTCGAGGGATTCTTCCGCAGAGCGGGCAAGCCGGCGCCCTCCATCTCCCTGCCGCCGGCCGATGAGCAATTTCTCTCCCGCGACGAGCTGAAGAGTATTGCCGGGGAGTACGGCCAAGAGTTTCTCGGTCCGCCACTCCAGCCCAAGTCTTAAGGGCGAGCTGGCGGCCCTCGCGCACCTCGCTAAATCAAGGCGATAGCAGTTCTCCGAACCAGCGGGCAGGCAACCTGTCTCTCAGTCCCCACTGACGAGGCAGCTGGCTCGACTTACCAGTTAACCGGTCGTCTCTGGCTCAACAGATCGGGCGTCCGACGGCCAAGCGTGTTAAGTCGGCCGGGCCCGTCACGATGCAGATCGGCGACAGGCCGTTACCCAACAACACAGCAATTTGTGGGATATCTATCACTAGGGTCAAGAGGTCGGGAGTTCAGATCTCCCCAGCCCGACAGCGTTTCGGTTATCCGCCATTACTTTCCCGCTTGTGAGAAAGCAGCCAGGCGTAGATGTCATGCCCGGCCGATAGATCGTATGTCCGACGCCATGCATCATGGTCGAAGTGGTCGGCATCGGGATATACGGTGAGTCTTATCTCGGTGGCGTCTGAATCGTTACACGCTCGGATCTGGTCAATCGGTCCCTGGATATGGATCGGTGCGACAACCTCGTCCAACGCTCCGTGGAAAGCCCACACGGGTACCTCGCCGAGCACCTCGCAGCCGGCTTTCTCCAAAGCCCATTCAGCGTGGCCTGAGATTGGCACAGCTGCAGCGACGACTTCATCGCCGTGGACCGCCAGATAGTCCCAAACGCCGATCGCTCCGCAGCTAATTCCAGTCAGATAGACCGCGTCGGCATCGACTTGGTAGTGATTAATCGCAAAGTCGAGAATGCTTGCGACTTCAGCGGCGAGGTCGCAGTCGGAACTGGCTGTCTCGGGACCGTACTGGGGAGAGAGGACGACAAAAGGACGATCAGCGGGCCACTCCCCGCCGGCGATCAGCTCCGGGATGCCTAGCTTGGTGACAAGCGTCAAAGCCTCCTCCGAGCCATCGCCAGCCTCGCCCGCGCCGTGGAAGAAGATCAAGAGGGGCCGCAAGACTCCATCTCCGTAACCGGGGGGTAGGAATTCGAGGTAACCCAGGGGTGCGCGCTCAACGCTCCCTAGAGCCCGTACCTTGAGGTCCTCAGGCCATGTCTCAATGGATGGCGACGTTCCACTGGTCGAAGGCGTTCGCTCTACTGAGGTCGATGGGAACGAGTCCATCGTCGACTCGGTCGTGGGTGGCGTTCTAGATGCAAGGTCGGCTCCCGATCCGGCGCATGCGCCCAAGGCCATCGCGGCCACCAGAAGGGGAACGTCGAATCGTTTTCTAGTTTGGGAATCGGTGCATCCTGCGGCATTAGCCAAATCGAACCCTCGAGCTAGGCATGACTGTACGGCTCGCCAAAGCCACTCCGCTCGCATCTGCTCACTTCAGTCGCGAGAAATGAATCTCATGGACGGTGATTTCCTGACATGGAAGAGTCACTGGCAGAGAAAAATCGGACCGATGATGGAGCGAAGCGCTACCAACATCAAGGGGCTTAGCGAGTCAAAACCTGACTTGAAGCTAACCGGACTAGGCCATGGATCACGCGAGGCCGTCGAGGCGGTGATTTTCAGCCCGCTTCGGCCTCGGCAATCACGTCGGCAATGAACTCCTGGGAATGCTCGATATCGACCCGATAGGTAAAGCCCATCGATACACAGGGCGTATCCCCCCAAGAAGTGATGCCGATGAGGACCTCCGTACCCTCGATGTCTCGAAAGATCGGACCGCCGGAATCCCCATAGCACGTCCCTTCGTCACCTCTCGATTGGTGTTGGGAAACGCGCAGCCAAGCATCCAAGAGGTTCTGGAATGCGCTCTGAGCGATGGCCCGATGGTCGAGATACTCGATCTCCCATGGCGGCGGATCGCCTGCGAAGCTGCCTCCGTAACCCACCACGGTGAACCTTTCTCGGGAATCACCATTCCGTGGTGCGGTCAACCCTCGGAGGTCTTCGAGATCTCCCAGCCCCGCATATGGCATCGGCGTGATACTCGAAGGCTCCGCCAGGATGATGGCGGCGATGTCGTGGGGATCGGATGAAGGACCCCAGTTGTAAAGGGGGCTGTTCACTACGCGAACGATGTCGAGACACGTGTCGCAACGGGTCTTGGTCTCCGGTGGGTTGAAGTCTGACGGGTTGGCGTCGAAGCTGACCCAGATGTCGGCTTCTCCATCGTCGCCAGGAACGGGGAACCCGTCGGAATCGGTGATGCCGTCGACAATGAGGCCATCGGCACAGTGACCGGCGGTCAAGAAGACCAGAGGATGGATCAGGGTTCCGCTGCAGTAGACCCCAAGTCCGAATTCGGGCACATCGATTACCCGCCAGTCGATCATGATGGCGCCGACGGCGGGGTAGGCACCTTCGGTATCCGGCTCTCCCCAAGTGATGCCGCTCGCAGGTAGGGCAGTCACGATTTGCAGCGCTAGGGCAGCGATTACGCGAATAAATCGCTTCCTTAGAGTCTCCATAGTGTCCTCCAGTATCCGTCGCAGGTTAGGCCTGGCTGGCCGGGTCGGGAAAAAGGTTTCCTACTCACCCTTGGCTCAACAATTGAGGGGTGCTGATCTGAGAGATCTTCCGTCGGACGACGCATGACGCTGATGATTCAGCGCTGGGAGTCGGTCTCTTTCGTTCATTGGAGCTATGAGCCTGGGCAGGTTCAGGGTCTGGTCCCCAGAGAACTGGTGCTTGACACTTTCGGAGGTCGTGCCTGGGTGAGCTTGGTGGCCTTCTTCGTCAAGGCCCGGTTGCCGTTGATGCCCTCCCTTCCGCCTCTTACTCACTTCGCTCAAATCAACCTGAGGATCTATGTCCTCGGTCCTCAGGGTGATCCTGGTATTTGGTTCTTATCCCTAGATGCAGACAGCCTCGGTGCGGCGGTAGGGGGGAGGCTTCTGTATCGGGTTCCGTTTCACTGGTCGAGGACGGAGATGAGGCGTTCGGCCGGCTACATCTCATATTCGACTCAGCGACGAGACCACACCCGCCTCGACTCGAAGGTCGAAATTGAGTTGCTGGAGCCGAACCGTAACGAGGACCCCGATTCGATCTCGACGTTTCTCCTCGAGCGCTATTTGATGTTCGGAGGCTCTAGCAGCCGGCTGGTGACGGCAAGGGCCAAGCACCCTCCTTGGTCGCTCCAGCGGGCTCGGGTTCGGTCGCTTGATGACCGGCTGCTTCGCGCCGGAGGCCTTGAGGGTCCGGGCACCGAAGAACTTGTCCACTGGTCGCCAGGTGTCGAGGCTCAGATAAGCCGGCCCCGTGAACTAGCGGTCGCTAATTGAGCTGCAAGGCGGGGGTCCAGCGCCCGTAGTCAGCCGATTCCCTTTTCGGCGGTGAGATCCCTGAGCAGTTCATGACAGCGGAGTGCTCTTTGGTTGTCTTGATCTCGACACTCCTCGATGAACTTCGTCACGTCCGGGTGGTCGGTCGAATGGGCGTCCTCGAGATATTTGGTGTAAGTCTCCGCGCCCTGGAGGGCGTGGTACTGGATACTGATGAGGTCGTAGACGATGTCGTCGGCGACGACGTGCCGTTCAGCCATATTGCTCCCTTCGTTCACTGACTGCTACCCACTGGCTTGGCTTCAAAACCGCATTGTCTGGCACTTGACCGCCAGGAAGCGACTGACGAAACCCCCGGGAAGAAATGAACCTTTGCGAAATCATCTGGGGCCCGGTGATAAGCGAGTGAAGTACGTCATACCATCGTGAGGTGGATAACAGACCCCAACGTGTCTTGTTGGTGGACGACGAAGCCCGGGTCCGAGAGATTGCGGCTCAGTACCTCGCACGGGACGGATTCGCAGTACAGACGGCTGACAACGGCGAGACCGCGAGGCGCTACCTTTCCGAATTCAGACCGGATTTAGTCGTCCTTGACTTGATGCTTCCGGCGGTTTCGGGATTTGACCTCCTCCAAGAGATCCGTCGTGGTGGTGACACGCCCGTAATAGTCCTTACTGCCAGGGCTGACGAAGCCGACAGGGTTAGCGGTCTGGAACTGGGGGCTGACGACTATGTCGTCAAACCGTTTTCCCCGCGGGAGCTGGTGGCCCGAGTGCGGTCGGTCATGAGACGTTCTACGGCGAAGACGGCTGATGCCGAAATGAAGTTCCATGGGCTTGAGATCGATACTCGTCAGCGAGCAGTTTTCTTAGGGGGTACGCCGATCGAGTTGACCGCCAAAGAATTTGATTTGGTTGCATACCTCGCCTCCAATGCATCGCAAGTCTTCAGTCGAAGCCAATTGCTCGAGCACGTGTGGGGGTCTTCGCCTGAGTGGCAGGATCCGGCCACGGTCACTGTCCACGTCCGCCGCGTACGGCAGAAATTGGAGATCGATCCAGGAAACCCGCGCTGGCTAAAGACGGTGTGGGGAGTCGGGTACCGATTCGAGCCGTGAGGCGGATGGCTTGGGCGTTGGGAGGGGTGCTCCTTGCAGGCCTTTTTCTCGCCGAATTGGCGATGGATCTGGGCCCGCCAGATCGGCGCAAGATCTATGCGGTCTTCGTCTCGATGGCGGTGGTCACTTTTCTCGCAGCGTTTGGAGCTGTCCGGGTAACGACACGAATGAAGTCGTTGGTCGCGAGCATCCAGTTGGTCGCGTTTGCAGCAATAGCTGTGACCGCAGCCGTAGTCGCGGTGGCCTCATTGACGATGTTTATCGAGGGCCACGACCTCGCACTTGTGCTTGTCGCTTTGGCACTTGGAGTTGGTTTGGGAGGCGTGGTGGCGGCAGCTGTGGCCAATCCACTGACCGCTGACCTGGACACTCTTTCATCCACAGCCCACGCGGTGGCGGCCGGTGATCTAACGGTAAGGACCGGTATCACCCGTGAGGACGAATTGGGCTCTGCGGCTCGAACTTTCGACCGCATGATCAGCAGGCTGCAGACGTCCGAGGAGGAGCGTCGGAACCTGTTGGCTTCGATCGGCCATGACCTACGGACGCCGCTTGCTTCCATGCAGGCCGCAGTCGAGGCCTTGCAAGATGGCGTCGCTTCAGATCCAGCCGGCTTCCTGCGTGGTCTTTCCTACGACCTTCACCATCTTGCCCGGCTCGTGGAGGACCTATTTCTCCTATCGCGGATAGACGCGGGCAGACTTGAGATTTCACCAATCGATGTCGATTTGACCGAGTTGGCCGACGAAGCGGTGGAAGCGGTTTCGCCGATGGCGGCCCGCCGGCGGGTGAGTCTGTCTGTACTCGCCCCTGGCCGGGTGGCGATCACCGCCGATCCAGCAGCCCTTGGCCGAGTCTTCCGCAACCTACTCAGCAACGCGATTGATCACAGCCCCGACTCGGCGGAGGTACGAGTGCAGTTGACCAGGAGCGACTCCACCGTCGAGACCCTTGTTATTGATCAGGGATTTGGGTTCTCGGATCAAATCAGATCGCGCGCTTTCGAGCGCTTCGTTCGCCTTGATGACTCTCGAAGTCGCGAGTCAGGGGGCACTGGACTTGGTCTAGCCATCGCCAGGGCCATCGTCGAGGCACATGGTGGAGCCATCTCAATCGAGGATGGACCCGGCGGTCGGGTGCGGTTTGTCTTGCCCCTTCCAGGCTGAGCATCGACCCTGACACCCGCGCGGATGCTCGGCCGATCGTCCTCCGACCCTTCAAAGGTTTCGTGTTGTTTAAGCGATCGGCAAGGGTGGCGAAACATGTTGGATATACGGTCCCGGATGACCCGAGCAACTTGGGAAGAAAGGAATCGTTATGCGAAAAGGAATCCTTCTAACCATGGCTACGGCCTCGCTGTTGCTAATAGCGCTTGGAGCAACAGCCGGAGTGTCCGGGCCAGCCTTTTACGTCGATGGAGAGACGTATCGGACGGTAGGTACGCCAACAGACTTCTCGACAACAGGGGCACCCGACCACACCTTCGATACGATCTACGAATTCTCCGGGGCACAGGCACTAAACGTTGCAACAGCGGCTCCCGGCGATGCCGGATACAACGGCGGACGTTGGCGCGTTCAGGTAGTTGGCCATGCAAGCGGTCACAGCTATGACTCGGCGCTCGCGGCTTTCGATTCCAACGGCTCAGGCGATTTCGACTTTGCAGCAGAGGTGGAATCGGCGATTGCCGCCGGAGTAATCACGACCTCGGATGGACCGTCCTTCGCATGCCCCGTGATTCCTCTCCCCAACAAGGGCGGTGAGTAATCGGATAGGTGCGCGGAACCGTGGTTTGCTCGGTTCCGCGCCCTAGGGCCGTGATTTGATCGCGTTCTTCAGCGCACTGCCGCCAGACCTACTCGTTGTAATCCGTTTTTGGGCGCTGAAGGTCGTCTGCGTCCATCTGCAGCTGGATCAGCTCAAGCAGGTTCTCTTTGGCTGTCTTGACGCCGGCCTTCTTGATGGTGTCGGTCTGCCCCGCCTTCTTCAGGTCTTCCTCGACGATGTTGGCTGGATCGCCATGATCCTCGTAGGGCAGCTTGCAGCCGCAGGTGTAACACATACCGAGGCCTCGCCTTCTTCGATCAGGACCGAGATCGGCGAGCCGTCGCCGGTCGCGTGCGAAGCGGCTCGGCGACCTCGGTCAGTCCCGGCCGCTGGAGGAGCCAGGCGCCGGGACCTTGGAAATCAATTCCTACCCGGGTCAGGAGCTGGCGAAACAAACGCGAAAAGCTTGATTGGGCCCGGACCTACTGGGGACGGTCGGGTCGTATGCGATCGGCTTCCGCCTGGATCTTGGCCCGGTCTTCTTCGACTCGCTCCTTGACTCGTTCTCCCGCCCCCGCCAGCTCCCGACGGGCGCGAGGCATTTCCTCATCGAGGCGGATGAGGGCTCGCCCCCACCGATCACGCATAGGCTGAATCCCGCCTCCTCCGACGGCAACGATCACCACCCCGACCACGATCGCCAAGATCGCGTAGAAGACGGCGTTGAGGATGGCAGGAGCAATTTCCAGTTGTGACAACGCCGCAAAGATGCCGACCGTGAGTACCGCTGCTCCGGCGACGTTGGCCAGGACTCGTCCGTATCCGAGGTTTCCGAGGGCAGCGTCGACCATCTCGCGCACGGCGGCGGCTATGGCTGAGGCGACAACGATGATGAGGATGGCTGCGATGACCCGAGGGATGTAGGCGATAACCGCCTCGAGCATGTCGCTAATCGGGTTGGGTCCGAAGACGCCGAACGCCAGCTGCAAAACGAAGAGGAACAGGAGGTAGAAGACCAGCTTGCCGAGAATGCCACTGGCGTCGTATTTGGTCCGCTCGAGGGCCCGCTTAACGCCTCCTCGCTCGACCGCCCGGTCAAAACCGACTCGCTCCAGAACCTTGTCGAGAGCATTGCCGATCGCCTTGGCGATGAAGTAACCGACGATCAGGATCAGAAGGAAACCGAGGAACTTGGGCAGGAATGCCGCCACGTTTGCCCAGGCATTCTCCAATCCCTCTCTAAAACCATCCATGCAACCTCCAGGAGCCGAGTTGAGCGCCGAGTACCCGAGTGGCAGTGCGGCCAAACAAGAATGCCCCGCCTCACTTCGAACTCATAGCATGAACCCCTTGTTCAAGCGTCCACCTGCCGGGGCCGACCCGCGCGGTCACACCGTATGGCGATCGAGACCGTCGAGGATCTAAGGGCCCACCTCGTTCTGGCGACGAGGGTAGAGCTTTCCACCATCCCGCCGTATCTATATGCCATGTACTCGGTGGAGGATCAAGATTCAGACGCGGCCCGGCTCATCGCCAGCGTCGTGGTCGAGGAGATGCTCCATGTAGCGCTCACCACCAACCTCTTGCTCGCGATCGGCGGAGAGCCCTCCTTCGGCTACGACTCGATTCCGTCCTATCCGGGATTTCTGGCCCACCATCAGCCGGATTTGCTGCTCGAGCTAAGGGAGTGCACGCCCGAGCTGATCACGAGCACCTTCCTGGAGATCGAAAGACCGCGCGCACCAGGGGCAATCCCCGAAGACGATGATTTTGAGACCCTGGGTCAGTTCTATGCCGCGCTGGAAGCAGCTCTGGATGATCTGTCCGCGGCCTCCGACATCTTCGCCCGGCACCAGCCCGAAAGGCAGCTGGCGAACCATTCCTGGTATGGACCCGTCCTTTTCGATGCCGAGGACAGCGGGGGTCTCTTGATGATTGACGATAGGAACAGCGCCGATGAGGCACTGGAGATCATCATTCATCAAGGGGAGGGAGTGAGCGACGAGCGCTGGGCGGACCCCTCCCACCAAGAGCTCACCCACTTCCGGAAGTTCCAACAGCTGGCCGACGGGACCACTCCAATCGGCCGGACATGGCCGGTGTTGACCAATCCCCGAACCGCAGATCTCCCTCAGGGCCTGCACAGAGTCTCCGATCTTTTCAACGCCCTCTACGGGCTGGTATTCGCCACCATGGATGATCTGTTCTCGGGTGCCGGGCACCAGGAAGAGTCAATTGGCCGCCTCTACGGGCTGATGTCTGGTTGCCTGGCTCCTACCGCTCGTTACCTGGTGAGACAACCAGTGAGCAAGACTGCGACCGCGGGCCCGACCTTCGAGGTCTATCGGTTTGAGGGAGATCCTTATGCCGAGACGGCAGCTCTGGCTGCGGCCGTCGCAAAGGAGCACCCCGACCTAGATCCAGTCGCTTCTATCGCGTCGGCCTTCTCGGTCACCCCAAATCTGTAGCCAAGCCGACTTAGGTTTCATCTCGGTGGAGAAGGTGAGCCAGGCGGTCGACGACCAACAGGGCGACAAGCAAGATCATTGGCAGCGTCAAAATGGGAAGAGCTGCCCGAATCAAGACTTCGAGAAACGAAGCATCCGCCAGCGAGCCATCCAACAATCGTTCCACATCCACTCCTGCGCCGCCCTTACCCGCGCGCCGCCGGTTTCATGCAGTTCCGGACCAGAAAGCCCGGTCGTACTAGTCAACGAATTGCCGTAGACTGCTGACATAGCGCACGCAAACGCGTGCAGCGCCTTCTTCGCCTCAGAATGTGGGTGAAGTTTCCGCTTGCTTTGCCGGTGCGACGTCGAGCTTCTATCGACGGCGGTTTCGGGAGCACCGTCAGAGGGCTAGTGCTGACGGTTCGAAGCAAGGAGAAAGAATGTCCCAGGTCGATATCACCCAATGTGTGGCGAGGGCGGCCTAGCGGTGGCCAGGCAAAACGATCGAACTCATGATGGGAACCGCCGGCGTTGTCTTGGGTGCGGGCATCCTCTAGTCGAGCACCGGCCCAGCGCGTGCTCTGTCCCCAAGTGCGTCTGCAGCAACTACACGGGCCCGCTCGACGTGAGATTGCCCAGCGCGACGTCGGTTAAGTAGCCGGCAGGCGTAGCTCCCATGAGCATCCGTGCGAAGGAAGCCGACGAGATGCTGGGGGTTCTCGTTCGAATCGCTGACGCGATCGAGTCAATCAGCCGCCAACTCGAGGAAATCAGCTCATCGGTGGAGGCCATGCGCCAAGACTTATGGGACATTCCCAAAGCCATCAGGGGCCAGCCCCCGGGCGAGACCTCCTATTGACTCCGGCTATCTAGATCGACGCCGTCCTAGCAGCAAGCCGGAGAGGAACGCCCCCAGAATCAACCAGCCCGGTGCGGGTTCGCGCTGGCGGGGGGCGTGGCTGGTATCCCGGGAGACAACGGGTTCCGCCCCGGGGACGGGTGTGACTGACGACTCATGGCGTTTGGTCCACACCTGAGTGAGTTCGGCTCCGAAGAAGACGATGAGGGCGGAGTAGTAGATCCAGACCATGATGATGATCAGGGAACCGGCGACGCCATAGGCAGACCCCACGTCGCTAGTTCCGAGGTAGAAGCCGATGGCGAACTTCCCGATGATGAAAAGACCAGCGGTGAGGAAGGCTCCCAACCAAACATCGCGCCATCTGATTCGGACGTCGGGCAAAAACTTGAAAATCAGAGCGAATAGCACTGTGACGACCAGGAGCGAGAAAACGATGTCCATGACGGCCACGAAAGGAGCGAGAGATTCAACGCCTCCGGCGAGTTCTGCCAAGGCGGCAGTGGCCGTGCTTACGGCCAGTGAAACCAGCAGCAAGAAGCCCGCTCCCAGTACTGCCGCCAGCGACAGCAATCGTTTCTGAATCAATCGCCAGATACCCCCTCCCGGCTTAGGCCGAACGTCCCAGATCGTGTTGAGGGCATCTTGAAGCTGGGCGAAGACCCCAGAGGCGGCTATCACCAGCAATGCCAAACCCAGGGCAACGGCCCAACTGGGCCCGGTCGTCTCTTGGGCCTCGGCTATGGCCGCACCCAGCAAATCGGCCGACTCAGCTCCCACCAGCCCCCGCATCTGCTCGACCAGGCGATCACTAACGACGTCGGCGCCAAAAGCGATTCCCGCAATCCCAATCAATGCCACCAGCAAAGGCGGGAGAGAAAAAGCCGTGTAATACGAGAGCGCCGCCCCCAAACGCGGTGCTTTGTCCTCTAGCCAATCTTTGCCTGCATCTACGACTAGCCGACCGATGTTCATCCGCCCTCCTGGGCACACAGTTTCCCCGTCATTTCACGGCCAAAACAAAAGCGAAAAAAGGGCCAAATGAGCTGACATGCGAGATGCAAATGCCGCATAAAAGCTGCAGCCACCGGTAGGACCGTTGCCGGCGGCCGCTTCGAGGTAGCAATTGAGTATGCTCGGGGCGCCGCGATGGAAGGCTTTGCCAACTGTCGGGGCAAGAAACGGAACTCACACAACGGGAGGAACCAAGTTGAGAGCTACACAGCTCGCCCGTTGGCGTTGGTTAGCCATTGTTGCCGTATTGGCGATCGTGGCTGCCGCATGTCAGCAGGGAGGCGGCGGGACAACTGCTGCCCCATCTGACGGAGGCACCGCTACCACCTCTCTGTCGGGAGATGGAGGCGCGACGACCACCGCCGCCGGGGAAGAAGAACCCACGACGGGTGGCGAGCTTGCCACCTATCGGATGGGGATTTTCTCTGATACGACCACCGACAACTTCTGGGCCTACTACGACCCGGCGTCGTCGGTGTGGACCGGTTACATCCTTAACGACACCAAGTCTGCCCTTTACGGCATCAACTATCCCGGCATCGAATTGGACTCGGACCTGGCTGCCAGCTCGGAGATCCCGACTGGTGCCGCTGAAGGGGACGGTTGGGCCATCGAGGTTGAGATGAGAGACGACGCCACTTGGTCAGACGGCACACCCGTCACGGCCAACGACGTCGCTTTCACGTTTGCGACGGTTCGCGACCTGGCCTTGGGCGGAAACTGGCTCAGCGCCTGGCCACTTCCGGATCCAGAGAACCCAAATGCCATCGGCCTCACCGATGTGCAGGCGGTTGACGATTACACCGTCAAGCTGGTCTTCAATGCTCAGCCGGGCTTGGTCATCTGGCCCCACTCGGTCGGAACCGCTCCGGTGATGCCGGCTCACACCTGGGGGCCGATCGTCGAGGAGGCCAAGGCCTCCGATGACCCGGCAGCAGCTCTCTACGCCGCCTCAGGCGTGGAGAACGACGTGGCTAGCGGTCCAATGAACTTCGTCGAGCGAGAGGAAGGTGCCTTCGCTCGTAGCGAGGCCAACGAGGTCTTCTACGACCGCGGGGTCGAAGTCGAGTCCGGCGGGTTCAACTATGTAGTTGGACCGTACGTCAATGAGTCGACCTTCTCCGTATACGGTGGTCAGGACGCGGCAGTGCTGGCGCTGAAAGCCGGCGAGGTAGATTACCTGCTAAACCCGTTGGGAATGCAGCGCGGCCTTCTGGCCCAGGTGCAAGACGATCCCAACCTGACAGCAGTGGTCAACCCGACCTTCGGGTTCCGCTACCTGGCCTTCAACATGCGTGAAGAGCCGATGTCGATCCCGGCCTTCCGGGATGCTCTGGCATTAATGATCGACAAGGAGTTCATGGCCAACAACGTCCTCCAGGGCGCGGCCTTCCCCTTGTACGCCACCATGCCTGAGGGCAACCGCAAGTGGTACAACGCCGAAGTAGCGGAGAGCTTTGCCTCCAACTATGTCGGCAAGACCATCCAGGAGCGGCTCGAGGGTGCTGTCCAGATCCTCCGCGATGCAGGTTTCACCTGGGAGACCGAACCCGCCGTCGCCACCGACGCCGAGGGCAACGTCCTCAACGCGGTTAACAACGGTGTTGGGATCATGTACAACGGCACTCCGGTGCGGCCGCTCGAGATCCTGGCCCCAGGGCCCGGGTACGACCCGCTGCGGGCGACGTACTCGATTTGGATCGAGACCTGGCTCAACCAGCTGGGCTTCCAGGCTGAGGCCAATCCCACGGACTTCAACGCCCTCGTGGCCGCGGTCGATCCGCAGGCGGACAACACGGCCGCGTTTGACATGTTCATCCTGGGATGGTCGCTCGGAAATCCGGCCTTCCCGGACTACCACCACTCCTTCTTCCACAGCTCCAACGACATGTTGGTTAACGGTGGATCGAACCGCGGTGGGTACGCCAGCGAGGAGTTCGATGCCCTAGCCGACGCCTACCAGGCGGCGCAGAGCGAAGAAGAGGCCTACGACTTGATGTGGCAGATGGAGGAAGTCCTGTTCAGGGACAAGCCTTACATCCTGCTCTTCGACACCGGCATCCTCGAGTTCTACCGGACCGAGTCGATCGAATACCCGTTCACCGAGACCTTGGGTGGCATGCAGTTCATTCAAGGGATGCAGGAACTGGTGACGGCAGCCAAGTAGAAAGCCAAGAGACGATCAGATGATGAGGGGCGGAGTTGATCCGCCCCTCATCTGAATGCAACTGGTAAGTCCAAGGGATTGCCTGGCTGTTAGCCTCGGCTGGCGCCACAAGGAGGGCCGCCTTAGGTGCTCAAGTACGTAGCGAAGCGTCTAATTCAAGGGTTGCTGCTCTTGATGGTCTTTCTGGCTTTGCTCTACATGCTCCTCGACGCTCAGCCCGGCGACATTTCCCTTCAGCTGAGTGCTAACCCTCGCCTCCCTCCCGAAGCCCAAGAGATTGTGCGCCAGCGCCTGGGGCTCGATCAGCCCTTGCTCAGTCGAACCGTCACGTATGTCTTGAACTTCTTCCAAGGTGACCTGGGGCTCTCGTTCACCCAGTACCCGCGCACGGTTGGCTCGGTGATCCTGGAGAAGCTGCCGAGGACGATTCTCCTCTTTCTCTCCGCGACGATCCTGGCGTACTACATGGGGTTCGCCCTCGGCAAGGTGATGGCCTGGAGGAGGGGAAAAACCGTCGAAACAGGTCTGACCCTGGGGGGAGTGGCGGCCTACACCGTCTTCTATCCCTGGTTCGCAATCCTCATGCTTTGGTTTTGGGGTTTTCAGTTCGGGCTCTTCCCCCTCGGAAAGTTCATCGACGTCGAAGAGTGGACAGGCGCTCCCATGGCGGCCAACCGCGTGTTCATGAGGATGCTGGTATCCCTGGGCATACTCGGGCTTGCCTTGGCGGTAGTCGCCTTGGTCGCTCACCGCCTCCCACCGGAGCGAGGAGAGCAAGTGTCGCGGTATGGCCCTCCGCTCGTCTTGCTGGGCTTCCTCGCCTTCTGGTTTTTCTCACCGCTTCGCCGCTATGCGGCTGATATTGCCCATCACACCCTCTTGCCGGTGCTCACACTGGCTTCGGTGCAGTTTGCGGGGGTCATGCTGCTTACCCGAGCGTCGATGCTTGAGACGTTGAAGGAGGACTACATCCTCACCGCGCGGGCTAAGGGCCTTCCTCAGCGGGACATCCGCAACCGACATGCCGCCCGCAATGCCCTCCTGCCGGTAGTCACATCCCTCGTGCTGGCACTTTCGTTTGTCATTGGTGGGGGGATCCTCACCGAGGGCATCTTCTCCTGGCCAGGCATCGGCGGACAGCTCCTGGATGCGACGCTTACCGAGGACATTCCGCTGGCCACCGGGACCCTTGGGGTAATCGGAATCATCGCATTGGTCGGCCACCTCGTCTCCGACGTGCTTTACATGTATCTCGACCCCCGCATTCGAACCAGCTGAGGAGATTCGGTTGACAGACACTCTGACGGCGCCGCCGGAAGTTCCCGAACAGGAGCCGTTGGGCAGTATCGAGGAGCCGCTGTGGCGGGTCAGGCTTCGACTCACCAGGCGTTCGCTTGTCCAGAACTGGAGACTGTTTGTTGCCAACCGCATTGGGGTTGTGGGGCTGGTGATGATCGTCATTTTCGCCTTAATGGCGATTGCCCATCCGATTCTGATGGCAACGGTCTGGCCGTCTCATATTTATCACCCCATCAACGGATACGACGCGCCGGTGAGCGAGAGGGTGGTAGTGGAGGAGGTGACCGATCCGGAAACGGAGGTCGATCTGACGACCGCTCGAATCCAGTACGGACCTTTCACCGAGGTGGGGGAGGTCGTGTCCATCAGCCAACAACCGGCGCCTCCCTCATTTGGCGGCATGTATCCCCACTATCTGGGGACCGATCCATTGGGTCGAGATGTCCTCAGCCAGCTGCTCTATAGCACCCGCTCGGCATTCTTCTTGGGGCTGATCGCCGCCGTGGTGACGGTTCTGTTCGCCACGGTGGTCGGCTCGGTAGCTGCCTTCTTCGGAGGCTGGGTCGACAGCGTCCTCATGCGTCTCGCAGACCTGATCTTGCTCGTACCGCTTCTTCCCGTTCTCATTGTTGTCTCGGCCCTCTTCCGAATCAGCCTTCCCTTGTTGGGGCTGCTCATTGGGATCCTGTCCGGATTTGGGGGGACTGCCATCATCCTCAAATCGCAAGCTCTGCAGGTGACGGTGAAACCGTTTCTCGATGCGGCCCGCATCGCCGGCGGGGGGAATGGTCATCTGATCCTCCGCCATGTCATCCCCAACGTGCTGCCCCTTTCCTTTCTCTACATGATGTTCACCGTCACTGACGCCATCGCCCTGGAAGCGACTCTGTCGTTCCTGGGACTGCTCTCGATACCCATGAGCTGGGGGATCATGATCTCCATCGCCCGCACTCAGGGCTACCTCCTCGGCAGCCTGGAGTATTGGTGGCTCCTTGTCCCCGCAGGCCTGGCGGTAAGCCTTCTCGCCGCTGCCTTCTTCTTGGTGGGCCGGGCCATGGATGAAGTCGTCAACCCACGGCTGCGTCAGCGCTAGGCGATAAAGGGACTGAGTTGGCGACGCCCAATGGAAGAAAGCTGCTCGAGGTCGATCACCTCGTCATGCACTACAAGACCAAGAAGGGCGACGTCTCGGCGATCGAAGACGTCAGCTTTTCGCTGGCCCAGGGCGAGTCGCTAGGCCTGGTGGGGGAGTCGGGCTGCGGAAAGACTTCGGTGGCGATGTCGCTCATGCGGCTGGCGGCGGACAATGCGCGTTATCTGAAGGGGGAAATTCGTCTCGACGGTGAAAACCTCCTCGCCTTGAGCGAAGAGGCCATGCGCAAGCGCCGCTGGAAATCGATCGCAATGGTCTTTCAAGGGGCCATGAACTCCTGGAACCCGGTCTACACCGTGGGCGATCAGATCGAAGAGGCCATAGACCTCCATATCGAGCCCCGGCCGAGCGAGAAGCAGATCAGGGAACGGATGTCGCGGCTCTTCGAGATGGTGGGTCTCAATCCAGCCATGCTCGATCGCTATCCCCACGAGTTCTCCGGTGGTATGCGCCAGCGGGCGGTGATTGCCATGGCTCTTTCCTGCGACCCCCGCCTGATCATCGCCGACGAGCCCACCACCGCTCTCGACGTCATCGTCCAGGATCAGATCCTCAAGGAACTAAAGAAGATCCAGGAAAAGCTGGGGATGACGCTCATCTATATCTCTCACGACATCGCCGTGATCGCCGAGGTGACCGACACCATCGGAGTGATGTACGCCGGCAAGATGGTCGAATATGGCCCCACTGTGGAGGTCTTTCACCGGCCCAAGCACCCTTACTCGTATCTCTTGCTTTCGTCGACGCCGTCGATCACCGGTCCGCGGCGCAAATTGGCGCCGCTCGAGGGGGAGTCGGCCAATCTGCTCGACCCACCCACCGGTTGCCGCTTCCATCCCCGCTGCCCGTTTGCGACTGAGATCTGTGTGACCGAGGAGCCGCCACTCGAAGAGAAGTTGCCGGGACACAAAGCTGCTTGCTGGCATAGCGATCGGGTGCCGGTCGCCATTGGGGCGGCGGTATGACCGAGCCCCTGCTCAGGGTCGCCGAGCTCCGGAAGCTGTTCCCGGTTGGTCGGGGCCTGTTCCGTAAGCCGACTGAGTTCATCCATGCGGTCGATGGGATCGACTTCGAGATCGGGCAGGGGGAAAGCCTGGGGCTGGTGGGGGAGTCGGGGTGTGGCAAGTCGACCACGGGACGGATGCTTACCAGGCTGATGGACGCCACCAGCGGCCACATCCTTCTCAAAGCCAACGGGTCGTTGGTGGATGTGGCCCACATCAGCCGGGAGGGGATGAAGGCATTCCGGCGCCGGGTGCAGATGATCTTCCAGGATCCTTACGAATCGATGAATCCGCGACGGACGATCTATGACACCGTGGCGGAGCCACTCACCGTGCAAAAAGTGGGCTCGGTTCAAGAGCGTGAGGAAAAAGTGGCGGAATTGTTGAAGTTGGTGGGCCTTTCCCCGCCCGAGACTTTCATGTTCCGATACCCCCACGAGCTCTCCGGGGGCCAGCGCCAGCGGGTAGCGATAGCCCGGGCGCTGGTTATCGATCCCAACTTCGTGGTCGCCGACGAGCCCACGTCGATGCTGGACGTCAGCATTCGCATCTCGATTATGGATCTCATGTTGAAGCTCGCCAACGAGTTCGACGTCTCCTATCTCTACATCACCCACGATCTGGCGGTAGCTCGCTACATGTGTGACCGGATCGCGGTCATGTACCTGGGGAAGATCGTCGAGCTTGCCGATTCTGAGGAGCTGTTGTCCAATCCTCTCCATCCCTACACCAAGGCCCTGCTCTCGGCGGTGCCGGTACCCGATCCCAGCTTTAAGCGACAGCCGGTGGAGATCAAGGGCGGAATTGGCAAAGCCATCAACCCGCCGCCGGTCTGCCGCTTCCTCGATCGCTGCCCGATGGCAACCGATTACTGCCGCCAGCACGACCATCCCCCCCTGGAGGACAAGGGCAACGGCCACTACGTTGCTTGCCATCTCGTCGAAGTCGGCGCCGCCTGAAGAAAGACAAACGACAAGAGATAGAAGACATCAGACATCGTCGTGAAGCGATGTCGGGAATTCTCACTGCTCCCAATTTGGTTTCGGGTCTGCGGGTTCTGGCTGTGCCTTACTTCTGGTACGTCCTTCTCGGCCAGGGGAACGTGGGTTGGGCGGCAGCACTGATATTCATCATTGGCGCTACCGACTGGATCGACGGCTTTCTAGCCCGCCGCCTGAATCAGGTCTCCGAGGTGGGGAAATTCCTCGATCCACTAGCCGACCGGCTGATGATCGCTTCCGCCTTGGTGGGGGGCCTGATAGCGGGTGTCCTGCCGGCGCTGATTGCGTGGGGACTGATCGCCCGGGAGGTGTTGGTGGGCGTGGGGACTTTGACGCTCGCCGCCCGGGGTTTGGGAAAGCTCGACGTCCTCTGGCTGGGGAAGCTGGCGACCTTCTTGCTCTACGGTGCACTGCCCTCGTTTTATTTGACCGCGGCGGGAATTTTGCCTTGGCTCTTCGAGCCCCCGGCCTGGATCTCGGGAGTGATGGGGCTTCTCCTTTACTGGTATGTCGGCTTCCAGTACGCAGGTGAGGTTCGGCGTCGCCTCGGTAGAGTCGAATCATGAATGTCCCCGAGCATCTGCGCTACACCAAAGAGCATGAATGGGTCGAGTTGGTCCGGGAGAAGACGATTCGGGTCGGAATCACCGACTACGCCCAGGATGCTCTCGGAGATGTGGTCTTCGTGCAGGCACCCAAGGTCGATCAGGTGCTCGATACTCATGCACTGTTAGCGGAGGTGGAGTCGACCAAGTCTGTGGCCGAGGTGTATGCCCCGGTGGCTGGAAAGGTGGTGGCTGTGAACGAGCGCCTGGCGACCCAGCCCGAGCTTCTGAATCAGGACCCATATGGCGAGGGGTGGTTCTGTGAGCTCGAGGTCGACGACGAAAACCTGATCTCCAACCTGCTCGACGCCGCTGCTTACCGCCAGCTGACCGAGTAGAGCTGCGACCCCGGGCCCGTTTGGTGGCCATTGGGGCTATAAAAACGCCGCAAGGCGCCTGGTATGGCTACAGCCGCACGCTCTACCATGGCTGGCGTGCAGTGCCCGCGATGTGACACGGTCGTGGCTGCGGGGACAACCCAGTGTCCGTCCTGCGGTCTCCTTTTCGAATCCGAGCCGACGGTGGCTTACGTAGAGCTGCCCGACCCCGAGCACCCTCTCACTCCCGACGAGGCCGCTTCCGTTGATGGGATCAGCGGCTGGGCGCTCGTCGTCGAAAAGGGGCCACGCACCGGCATGACGTTCGTCCTCAACGAGGGGAGGACTGCGGTCGGCCGCCAGCCCGACTCGGAGATCCTGCTCGACGACGTCACGGTCTCGCGCCAACACTGCCAGTTCACCGTCACCGTCGACGAGCTCGCGGTTGAGGACCTTGGATCCACCAACGGAACCTACGTCAACGAGACCAGGGTCGACCAAGCCACTCTCAACCCCGGTGACCAGGTGATCATTGGCCGTTTCCAGTTTTTGGTGGCCCGCGGCGATGGCTGAACGGATGGTCGACGAATCCCTGTCGATCGGCGACGTCATCGACCTGCTTCGGGACGATTTTCCTGACGTCTCCGTTTCCAAAATCCGGTTTCTCGAGGCCCAGGGCTTGATCTCGCCGGCCCGATCGGGTTCGGGCTACCGCCAGTTCGGACCCTCTGAGATCAAGCGCCTGCGCTACATCCTCGCCCTTCAACGCGACCATTTCCTCCCCTTGAAGGTGATCAAGTCGAAGCTGACCCTGTGGGATCGGGGCGAGGACGGGGGGATGAGCGACGACGAGGCCATGACATTCGATCCCGCCGGTGAGCCGGTGGCGGCGGCCGACCTCCTGCGCCGCTCGGGTCTCAGTGCTTCTCAAGTGGCCGACCTCGTCTCTCACGGAGTGCTCCCCCCATCCGAGGGTCCGGAGGGGGTTTACCCCGGCTGGGCGCTCCCGGCCGCCCTCGAGTCCCGTCAGCTGCTCGACATGGGTTTTGAGGCCCGACATCTGCGCCAGGTGCGCCTCGCCGCGGATCGAGGAGTAGAGCTGCTTCGCCAACTCGTAAGCCCGCTCCTCAATTCGCCCCAGACAGAGGCACGGAAGCTCGCCCGGGACGACCTTGAGACCGGCACCGATGCGGTGGCTTCCCTGCACCGCATCCTCCTCAGCGCCAGAATCAGGGAGATGGTCGAATGAGGCGGCAGCGAACCCGTTGGCTCTTGGCCCTCCTCACCGCGGCAGCACTTGTGGTCGCCAGCCCCGCGCAGGCGACCCCCGGCCGCTGGGATCCCCTCCCACCCCGTCCCCGATGGGTGACCGCACCGCTGCCCGATGTCAGCGCCCCCTCCTGGATCCTTTTCGACGACCAATCCGACTGGGTGATCTCGGCCCACGATCCCAACGGGCACCGGGCACCCGCCTCGACCACCAAGATCATGACGGCTCTGGTGGTAGCCGAGCACGCCGATTTCAACGAGATGGTGACGATCAGTGCCACCGCTCCGGAGGCAGGCGAGTCCGAGATCGGCCTCGTCGCCGGGGAGGTCGTAAGTGTCGCCGACTTGCTGGCGGCAGTCCTGGTGCGTTCGGCCAATGATGCCGCCCTGGCACTCGCCGAGTATGTCGGCGGATCGGTCGAAGGATTTGCAGCGCTGATGAACGAGAAGGCAGCGGACCTCGGCATGAGCGAGAGTCACTTTCTCAATCCGCACGGGCTAGACGAGGAGGGCCACTACACGACCGCATCCGACGAGCTCAAGATGGCCCAGGCGCTAATGGCCAACCCCCAGCTGGCCTCGATGGTGGCTCTACGGAGAATCGATTTCCCCACCGCTCCCGACGGCACCCTGCGCGGAGGGCGGGCCACGAACCAACTGCTCGAGTCATACCCGGGGGCCATGGGGGTCAAGACGGGATACACGTTCCAGGCGTCATTGGTTTTGGCCGCAGCGGCGGAGCGTGAAGGAAGACGCCTTTTTGCCATAGTCATGGGTTCGGAAGGAACCAACGCCCACTTCACCGACGCGCTGGCCTTGCTCGATTACGGATTCGACGAAGCCCGGATCCCGACCACCGTTTCCGAGATCGACCTCAACGGCCCGCTGGGCACCGCCGCTCGCGGCGAAGCGTTGACCTGGTTGGGGCTATCCGGGCTGCTGGTGCCGCCCGCACCCCCCACCCCGACCACAGTCACGGTGATTCGTCAGGCGGAGGATCCCCCCGATTGGCCCGAGGCGCTGTCATGGGTCGAGAAGTATTGGAGCTGGATCGTTGCTGCCAGCGGCTGAGGCGGCCTTTACCCAGGTAGTCGCAGCCACAGAGATCAAAGACCGGGTTGCCGAGTTGGGGGCAGCGATCAGCGATGACTACCGCGAATCCGAGCCGATTCTCGTCGCCGTGTTGGTGGGGGCTCTCCCTTTCTTGGCCGACCTGGCTCGCCAATTGACCATCCCCACCAAGATCGACTTCCTATCGATCTCGCGATTTGGGGAAGGCGGTCGAATCCGCATCGTCCTCGATGTCGCCGACAACCTGTTGGGAAAGGACGTCATCATCGTCGAAGACATCGTCGACACCGGACTCTCGTTGGCAGTGCTGCGCAGGATGCTGCTTGATCGGGGGGCCAACTCGGTTGCAACCGTCGCCCTTTTGGACAAGACCACCCGCCGCCTGGTGGACGTGCCACTCGAGTATCGAGGATTTGAAGTGGGGGACGAATATCTAATCGGGTACGGGCTCGATTTCGAAGGAAACTTTCGCAATTTGCCTTCATTGTGGGCGGTGCTCGACGCTGAATTTGCCGCCCGCGACCCTGCCGGCAGCGCCCGTTATCTCTATCAGCACCGGTGATAACCTGAGCAGATGAGCGGCAACGGTGACCGCATCCCGGTCGAAGTCGTTGGAGTCCGGATTGAGTTGCCCTCGAACACCCCGATCGTGTTGCTCCGCGAGCAGTCAGGTCGCCGCCACATACCGATTTGGATCGGAGCCCCGGAAGCGCAGGCGATTGCCGCCGCCCTCGACGGTTTGGAGCCTCCTCGGCCCCAGACCCATGACCTCCTCCGGCTGGTGGTAGAAACGCTCGGAGCCAAAATCGACCGGGTCGACGTCGTCGAACTACGCGACAGCGTCTATTTCGCCGAGCTGCAGATGAGTCGGGAAGGCCGAACTTTCCACCTCTCGGCCCGCCCCTCTGACTCGATCGCTCTGGCAGTCCGATCCCAGGCACCGGTGTTTGTGGCCGCCCAGGTGCTGGCCGATGCCGGAATCGAGTTCTCCGAGGAGAGCGAAGAGGACGAGATCGAGCGCTTCCGGGAAATGTTGGAAGACGTCACCGTGGAGGACTTCCTCAAAGAGGACGACTAGTCGTCCTCTTTTTGAGAAAGTCCCAAGACAATGGCCGGCCCTCCGGGCCGGCCAGACAAGAGATTTCAGACGAAACGCGAATCTGATGTCTGAAATCTGATGTCTGATCGTCTTATCCACAGCGGTTGTTGACAACTCGACAGCCCTGGGGCTAGCTTGGCTACAGCGGCGGAATTACGCATTTGTAACCCGGGAGGTTCCGTTGACGGCCAACTTGCTCGCAGAACAGACGCAGGGGTATAGGGCGCCGCTCGTCTGCAAGCTGGTGGGCATCAGCTATCGCCAGCTCGATTACTGGGCCCGGACCAATCTGATCAAGCCCTCCGTCCAGGACGCCAAGGGATCGGGATCACAGCGGCTCTATGCGTTCAGCGACGTCGTCCAACTCAAGGTGATCAAACGGCTGCTCGACGCCGGGATGAGCTTGAAGAAGATCCGCCAGGCCGTGGCCATCCTCCGTCAGCAGCTGCAGAGCGAACGACCCCTGGCAGATGTCACGCTGCTCTCCGACGGTCAAACCATCTACGCCGCCCATTCCGCCGACGAGGTCTTCGACGTCCTCCAGCGCGGCCAAGGCGTCTTCGTCATTGCGGTGCGGCCCGCTCAAGACGAACTCGAAGGCGACCTCCACAATCTCTACCCCGAGCGCGATGTCCACCTAGCGGCGGAGGGGTCCTGAGACTCGAGTCCCCTGATCAGATCCATCCTGGCGTCGCTGCGGTATCGCACCAGTTTGCCCATAACAGTGAGCGTCAGTTCGCCTCTCTACTCGACTTTTACGGAGTTCCTTGGGTCTACGAGCCGCGAGCGTTTCCCATTTCTTGGGATGGTGAGGGGCGTCCGAACCAGTATTTCACCCCCGATTTCTACCTTCCCGACGATGATCTCTTTATCGAGATCACGACCATGAGCCAGAAGCTTGTCACCAAGAAAAACGGCAAGGTAAAAACCCTCCGGCGGCTGTATCCGAGTGTTCGCTGCAAGATCCTCTACCAACGTGATTACCTTCACCTGGTGGAGAAATACGGTCTCGAGCGACCCACCAATCTCCCACATGAGCCCCGCCCAGTCCGATTGCCCGGACCTCCTTCGGTGACACGGCTGGGAGAGCGGGGGAGCGGCCCCCAGATAGGCTGACCGGGCTCGTTGAGTCGGTCGTCCCTCCACGAACTCCATTCTGAGCTGGGGGCGCGCTTTGTCGACTTCGGCGGATGGGAGATGCCGGTCCAATACCGGTCGGTGCTGGAGGAGCATCGGGCGGTTAGAAACGGGGTTGGCTGGTTCGACGTCTCCCATTTGGGACGCTTCCTCTGGGCGGGAGCACAGGCCCGAGACAGCCTGCGTTCGCTGCTCTCCAACGACATCGATCTGATCGAACCGGGTCGAACCCAGTACACGTTGCTCTTGAACGAGAGTGGCGGCATCCAAGATGATCTCCTGGTCTGGTGGTGGGACAACGATCGCTTTTGGGTCCTGCCAAACGCTTCCACCCATCAGATGGTCCTCGATCGCTTTCGAGCAGATTCTCCGGACGCGAAGAGCGAAGACCTACGGCCGCAGACTGTGATGCTGGCGATCCAGGGCCCATCGGCGCCAGACCTTCTCGAAAAGCTGCTGGGCGTTCCCCCAAAGCGGTATCGCACCTACGAGACCACCTTCGCCGGTTCGCCGGTATGGCTGGCCGGAACCGGCTACACCGGGGAGCGGGGAGGGGAAGTGGTCACGGATCCCGAGACCGGGCGCCAGCTGGTCGCCGCCTTGATCGAGTCGGGAGCGCTCCCCTGTGGTCTTGGAGCCAGGGACACGCTGCGGCTGGAAGCGGGGCTACTCCTCGCCGGCCAGGACTTCGACCCAGAAACCAATCCATTTGAGGCGGGCCTCGATTTCGCCATTGGGTGGGATCACGATTTCGTCGGCAAAGAAGCGTTGGAGCATGTCCGATCGGCTGGACTGAATCGTCGCTTGGTTGCCTTCTCCTTGAGCGGAAGGACAATCCCCCGACACGGTTACCGCCTTCGAGCCGATGGGTCGGAGGGTGAGGTGACGTCGGGCAACTTCAGCCCCATGCTCGAGCGCGGAATCGGGCTCGGATATCTCAGCCCTCCCAGTCAGGCGGATCCTGAGGTTGAGATACGTGGGGTTTGGGAGCCAGCCACCAGAGTTGAGCTGCCTTTCTACAAACGGTGACTGCTGACTTCACCGGCGAGACTCTCCGGCTTCCCCCGGGGATCAACCAGGGCCCTCGTCTCCTCGATCCTCCGGTTGACGCCGTCGAGCTCGATCTGACCGTGGGCGGGCGTTCGATCATTCCCGAGAAGATCGACCAGCCCCTGGTCGTCTGGCACCCCAATCGCTTCGGTGTCGCCCAAGACGTCGCCCGATTGGCAGGTCTGGACGTTCCGGTCTATGTCCGGCTCGATCCGATGCTCATCGATCAGTTGCCCCTGCCACGTTCGCTCATTTCCCTTGTGGAGTGGCCTTTGCGCGACCCCGGACCCCGGCAGCGAGCCGGATGGAGAAACCGCCTGGCCGCCGATTTTCTCCGGCGCCGACTCCGCCAGATCCCCGGGTTGCGATTTCTCTCTCCGGTCCAGGCGGGAGGGGCAGTGGCGTTGCTCCTCTCGATGCCCGCCGTCGAGGCTGTATCCCAACTCAGGGAGGCTGGTGCCGCGGTCCGCTCCTCGGGGCCCTGGGAGGGATGTCTCATCGTCAATTGCGGGTGGTGGCACAGCAGATCCCAGTTGGCGGCGGTGGCCGACGCCATAGGCCAGATCGTGGAGCGCAAGGTCCCAGCCCCGATCCCGCCCGACCGCTACGACCGAGTGCCTAATGACCTCGCCTGGCGTCAGCTCGATAGCATCGAGGCCCCCCAACCCGAGGAGTCGGTTTGATCATCAGCGTCGCCCGTCCCGAGCCCGCCCCCGACGGCGGCGCCCAGCTCGTCCGCGAATGGGACCCGGAAGGAGAACCCAAAGGCGACGTCGTCCTGGTGCACGGCCTCGGAGAGCACTCAGGTCGATATGCGCACGTCGGCTCCTGGCTCACGGAGGCCGGCTACCGGGTGCGCAGTTTTGACCTCCTGGGCTTCGGTGCCTCATCGGGGCCACGCGGTGACATTGCCCGCTGGAGCCTTTACCTCGACCAGGTCGAGGGCCATCTCCGAGCCATGCGCACCGAGGGGCGGCCGCTGATCCTTTTCGGACATTCCATGGGGGCACTTATCGCGACTGAGTATTCGTTGTCTGAACGTCCCCAACCCGACCTTCTGGTGCTCTCGTCTCCCTGGTTGCACGATCACGCGAGATGGCAACGGGCCATCGCTCCTTTCTTCGGACGAGCCTTCCCGACCCTGTTGCTCCCGATCGGGATCAAGGGCGAACAGCTATCGCGTGATCCTGCCGTTGGTGAGGCTTATGCCTCGGATCCGTTGAATCTTTTCAAGGCCAGCTGCCGTTTCGGAGCCAACGTTTTCGCCGCCCAGACGCGGGTGATCCCACTGCTCTCACGTATACCGGTTCCCGCGTTTGTGACCCATGGAGGCGAGGATTCCCTTGTTCCACCAGATTCCTCGGAGCTCTTTTTGGGCCTTCCGGGCGTAGAGCGTCGGGTGTATCCCGAACTCAGACACGAGACCCTGAACGAACCTGAGGGACGCGAGGTGATGGCAGACATCCTGTCATGGCTTGAAAAGCAGGTGAGCCAGAAAAAAGCCTCCAGCTAACCTGAAGAGCCCGTGCGCCGGATTCTTCCGATCTTCATGGTCATGGTGCTGGCGGCTTGCGGTCAGTCACCGCCGCCCCGAGGAACCCTGCCCGATGCGGCGACCGTGATCCCCGAGCCCCAAGCCTGCGCCGTGCTGGTCGGGGAAAGCCTGGGGGTGGCGGTCGAAGATGTGATCGCCAATACCGGAGCCGACGGAGTGCTGCAATCGGGTGACCTGCTCGTCTCGGTGGACGGGGAAGCTGTCACCAGCGCCACCGTCCTCCGCGAGATCCTGGCGACCCGAGCCGTGGGAGATTCCATCTCGATCGTTGTCCGTCGCGAAGGCGACGACGTGACCAAGGAGGTCGTTTTGGGGGCAAATCCAGATGCACCCGAGCGGCCGATGCTGGGCGTGCTGGTGACCACCGCTTTCGAGCGAATCCCACCCGCCGACCTGGGCCAGACCGAACTCACTGGCACTTATGCCCGGGCCACGAGCATCGCCGGCCAGATGTACGCCTTCGATCCGGTGGAGGGCAGCTGGACCAATCTCGATTTCCCCACTCCGGCCCAGACCTGGGCCGTGATCGGAGATGGGATTCTCACCCTCGAGGACCCAAACACTCCGGAGTCAGCCTTGGTGGATCACGTCAATGGTGAGGAATTGCTCTTTGAGGTGGGCGAGTGGAACGGGTCCCAGATCCTGGGAACCTTGGGCGATGGAGTAGTGACGGCGGTGACCCGGCCAGTGGAAGGTGAGGCCGATCTGGTGCAGGTGGCGGTGATGCTGGTGGATTTCGGCGGGAGGACGGCGGTCTGGATCTGGCCGGCAAGTCCCGATCTCGGACTTCCCGTGGCCTCTTTCCCTTCTCCCAATGGGAGCCGTCTTCTGATCGTGGGTCAGGATCAGGAGACGTCCGAGTTCAGACACACGGTGCTCAACGCCTCCGGCCAGGTCTTGGTTGAGAGCCTCTCGAGCCCAGCCGGAGCGATCGCCCTGGGCTGGTACGACAACGAGTCCATCCTGGTCGGAAGCGACGCCGGCGGTTTGGCGCTTGTCGATGTCACCACCGATGAGAGCACGGCGGTCGAGCTCCCCGCCGCCCTTGGAACCATTCGCCGAGCGTGGCCGGTAGGCAATGGCATCCATCTCTTGGCGGAAACCGGTGCCTCCTTAGTCCGTTTCGAGCGCAACGGGGGCGAGGAGATCCGCACTCTGGCCGACAATTGCCAGCTCGAACTCCTCGGCGACCCCGGTTTCGCCAGTTAGTTCCCTTCTGTGGGCCGTAAGGGTCGTTGGATGACCCTTACGACCCTGGGTCGCAGTTAGGCCGGGTCTTCGGCCGGATCCGGTTCTTGCTCGCCGGAGCGGTCGCCGTTGAGGGCGGGAGCGGGCCGATTGACGGCGCCGTTGTGACGGGCATCGTCGGTCTCATCGAAGATGACCTGCCAGCCCTTGGGCTCCCGCATCGCTCGAGCTCCGGGTGGAGACCCCATGATCTTCGAAACCTCGTCGCCGGAGATGGTCTTCTTCTCCTCCAGGACCGCCGCGATCCGAAGGACCTCGTCCCGGTGCTCGTCGAGCAGGTTCCAGGTCTTGTCGTAGAGATCGGACAGCTTGGTGTTGATTTCGTCCTGGCGTCGGGCGACGGCCACGGCAGCGGCATTTCCTGCCTGACCCATTCCGGTTTCGTTGACGGTTAGCGAGAGATATCGATCGCCCATGCCCCAGACGCCTTCCATGAGGGCGGCTACGGCGGTGGCGCTGCGGAGGTCGCCGGTGACTCCCGAGGAGTTGTCGTCGTCAAAGAACATGCGCTCGCCGGCGAGAGAAGCGAGGGAGACCATGATGTCGGTCTCGAATTCGGACTTCCATTGGGTGAACCTGTCCTCGGCCAGCAGGTTCTTGACCATTCCGCCGGTGTCGCCGTGGCGTTCGATGGTCACCAGGTCGATTGCCATGTGCCGGCGCATAGTGTGGGCGACGACGGCGTGCGACGCCTCGTGAACCGCCACTGCGTGGCGCTCGCGCTGGATGTACTCGGCGTCCTCGGCCGGGCCCAATTCCTTGAGCGCCTTTGCCTTCCAGATGTCATCCCAGGTGACTGTGTCGCGGTCGTCTCGGATCGCCTGGATGAGCGACTCGTTGACGAGGTCCTTGATCTTGGCGCCGGAGTAGTAAGGGGTGACCACGGCCAACTTCTCGATCTGCTCGTCGGTGAGCTCGTGCTTGACCTTGTTGAGGTATCCGATGAGGGTCTGGAGACGTCCGTCTTTCGATGGGTATCCCATCTTGTAGATCCGGTCGATCCGGCCCGGACGGAGCATGGCCTCGTCGAGGGCGTTGGGCATGTTGGTGGCCATGATCGTGAGGATCCGGTACTTGGGGGCGGGCTTGGGCCGGAACCCAAGGAGCTTGCGGATCTTGTTGGTAAGCCCGCGGGGCTTCTTGAGGCCGTTCATCTCGGTGAGGAGAGCCTGCAGGGTGCCCATGCCGCCACCGCCCATACCCATGATGATGCGGTCGCGCAGGCTGCGCGGGGGAGCAGGGTCGGTTTGCGGATTGAGCTCGACCCCCATCTCGGTGAGGACTGCCTTCTGGCTGTGGGGCGAGAGGTAAGAGAAGCCGTTGCACTCGAACCCGTTGAACCCGCGGCCGTGGGCCATGCCGGGCTGCCCGAGACCGGGAGCACCCAAACCTCCGCGGCTGCCCAAGGAGTCGGCCTCGTCGAAGAAGACGATCACCCCGCCGTGGCGAAGCGAGAGCTTGCGCAGCTTCCGGTAGAGCGACTTGACCTTGAGGATGCCGACGCCCATGAACATCTGGATGAAGGCCCCCGGCTCGACGAAGACGTAGGGCTTTCCGGTCTCGCCGGCGATGCCTTCGGCGAGGAGGGTCTTACCGGTACCGGGAGGTCCCCAGAGGAGAATGCCGCCGGGGATGTAACCCCCCTTGGCCTCGATCTCGTCGGGCTTCTCGAGGAAGGCGATGTTCTCTTTGATCAGCCGGAGGACGTGGTCCTGGCCCCACACGTCGGAAAAGCGGGTGTTGATCTCTTCGGGCATCAGCACGTCCATGCCACCCCGGGAGAGGAACCAGAAGATGGCAACGAACTGGAGGATGACGATCGAGATGTACATGACCAGTTGGAGGATGAAGGGGAGGGCGGCGACGAACATCCGCGGGGTCTGGGCGATGGCGTCGATCGGGGAGCTGATCTCGGGACGGAAGTAATCCATCACGAAGGCGTAGATCGAGAGGATGATCGTCCAGCGGACAAGGCGTCCTACCCGGAAGCGGGTCCAAGGCTTGAAATGAGAGAGCCCACCCTCGACGGTGCCGAACACTCCGTTCTGCCAGAAGCCGTGATAGCCCTCGGAGCGCTCCGAGATGAAGTAGTGGATCTGGCGAACCACTTCCAGCAGGAAGAGGAGTGCGATGATGCGGCCCGGGGTCGAAGCCAGGAAGTCGGCGAGCGCCTGCCCCAGAGTGACGAAGGGCGGTTGCACCTGGCTGCCCACGATGGCCACGGTGATGATGAGAAGAATTATCAGGAACTTGATGCGGTCCCACGTGTCCGCCCTGCGACGGGTTTTGTTCAGGACGCTCGTTTGTTGACCAGCCACGAGTCCACCACCCTCTCGATTTGCTCCTGGTTGTCGATGTAGCACTGGCGCGAGCAGCCAGCCACGATTGAGTAGATCCGATCGTCGGAAGGATTGGTAACAGAGATCAGATAGGCGACGCCGACCTCGGCGCCGGTCTCATCGGAGTAACTGACCAGAACTCTGACCCCGTCGTAGCCATCGCCGAAGCTGAAATCCTCCCGCACGTGCTCCTGAGCGTTCAGGTACTGGTAATACGGGAGAACTGACTGGCTTAGCGTCGCCCGGTTGAGGAACTGTTTCTCGATGTCGCCCACCGAGCGGACCGAGATCGATCCAATCGGGTAGGTCGCTTCCACCAAGGGGACCGAGACGTTGCCGAGGTCACGATTGGGAGCGCCATCGAAGGCGGTGGAGACCACTGCCGGGTACTCGAAACCCCCGTAAGGCTCGAGGAAGGGATGTTCCTCTAGGCCCGACATCTCGTCCAGCTCGTAGGTGTGCCAGTCTCCAGGGAGTTGGACCAGTGAAAGCTTGCCGGGATCGGTGTAGTTAGACGTGTCGGAACCCCCCGAACCGCAGGCGGCCAGGAGCAATGCAACGGGCAGTAGAAACATCGATCGACGACGGCCCATCCTCATCCAAAGCTTACGGCACAAGGGTAAATACCAGTTCAAGATCTTTTGGTGTCATCGGCATAATCCCGGTAGGGGCCAAGTCCGAGTTGCGGCAGGATTCGCCATTTTTGTGTGGCACTATTTGCTTGATGCAGACCTGGCTAACAGGCCAGCTTTTGGTGGCCGCCCCAATGCTGCGCGACCCCAATTTCTATCGCACGGTAGTGCTGATCCTTCGCCATGACGAGGAAGGAGCCATGGGAGTGATTCTCAATCGGCCCAGCACCGAGCAGGCGGCCGCCTATCTCCCCGAGTGGGAGAGTCAGCTCGAGCCCGAGGCAACCGTATTTGTCGGTGGACCGGTACAACCAGAGGTGGCGATCGGTTTTTCCCGTCCCTTTGAGCTTTCCCACCCCGACACCGGTCTCGTCGACTTCACGACCCCAACCGAGGACTACGACAATGGACCCATCCGGGTTTTCGCCGGCTATGCCGGTTGGGGACCTCAGCAGCTGGAGTCAGAGCTCGAGGAAGCGGCTTGGATAGTCCTTGCCCCCGACTGGGGTGATCTCTTCACCGAGGAGCCGGAAGGCCTGTGGAGTCGGGTTTTGGCCAGGCAGGGTGGCCGCCTAGCCATGTTGGCTACCTATCCCCCCGACCTATCGCTCAACTAATCGCCGATCCTGGGTTGCTACCGTCCCCCAGCGACGGTTCCAGCCCTCAGAACGAAATTGGTAACAGTCCCGCGCCTGAGATCAGTCCTGATCAACAAAGCCCCCGGACTCCGCGTGGAGCGGGAGCTGTGGGCGGAGGGCCACGAAACGGTCCTCGGGGTGGACGAAGTCGGTCGGGGTTCCTGGGCGGGACCGCTAACGGTAGGGGTGGCGGTGGTTCCCCGTGATCGCCGCGTTTACAAAATCAGGGACTCCAAGCTCCTGACCGAGACCGAACGTGAGCTGCTCTTCAATCGCGTAGCCGAATGGTGTGACGACTGGGCCGTGGGTCACGCCAGCCCCGCCGAGTGCGATGAGCTCGGAATGTCGGAAGCGCAGCGTTTGGCCGCCCGGAGGGCGATCGCGCAACTACGTCGTCCTCCTGATCGAGTGGTTGTGGATGGCAATTGGGACTTCGTCGGCGGGGCCCAGCGGCTGGTGCGAGGCGATCGCACCTGTCTTTCGATCGCCGCCGCCTCGATGCTGGCCAAGGTCGTACGGGACCGGATCATGAGGGAGGAAGCAGAACACTTCACTCGCTGGAATTTTGAAGCCAACAAAGGCTATCCGTGCCCGATCCACAAGGCCGGTCTTCAGGCCTGGGGGCCGAGTGCCATCCATCGCCGTTCCTGGGTCTTCATGGACTACCTCCCCTGGAATGGCCTCGAGCGGCTGCGGCGGGACGGCCAACTCGAGTTGTTCTAGAGAATCCCCCCTCCCCGGCTGCGCCGGTACTCCCCCCTTAGGGGAGAAACCGAGTTTTGTTTCCCTTCCCCGCCGAGCGGAGCGAGTGTTGGGAGAGGTGGCGCCGCAGGCGACGGAGGGGGTTCCGTTCAGGGGGTGAAGGCCCCGAGGATGCGGAACTCGTAGGGAGCCAGAACATTTCCATCCCACGGCTCTTGACGGATCAAGTCGAACCTTCGCTCCAATGGATCGATCACCGCTGGGTTCCGACTCAGGTTGGCGACCAAAGTGATCGATCCGCGGCTGAACCCTATGGTCCCGCGATCACCAGTGGCGAACGGCTCGGGTGGAACCGAAGGAGGTATGGCGAGGGTTCGCCTGAGGTTTAGGAGGCCCGTGATTCCAGAGAGAACCGAAGTGTCGGGACCAGTCTGCGACGATGCCTCCTCGAAGCGTTCGATCGAGAACCCCCGTCGATGGCTCCAGCGGTTGTCGTGAGCCAGATCAGGATTCGCCTTGTACGTGTGATCCGACACAGGTGCGGTTTCATCCCCCAGAAAGATCAGCGGAATGCCCCCCGCCATGAGGATTACGGCCCATGAACAGAGAATGCGGTTGACCGCGGTCTCGACGGCCGCTGGATCCATTTCCTCCAGCGCTTTTTCCAATCCCGCCAGCGAGGCCAGGCTGCCAGAAATGCGGGCATCGCCTGTCTCCTGATTCAGCTGAAACAGTTCGCCGCGGGCAAAGCTGCCGGGGAACTGTCCGGAGTAAAACGCGTTGAGATACTGGCGATGGAGCCGGGGATCGACGCCGATCCGGATCGCATCGCCGTCGTCGAAGCCCCAGCCGATGTCGTCGTGCGACCGCAGATAGGTAAGCCAGCTGCATCCCGGCGGAAGGTGGAAGCGTTCTCCGAGGGCGATCTCGAGAAAGCGGACGTCATCGGTAGCCAGCGCGTCCCAGACCGATGTCATCAGCAACGGGTTGTATCCCAGACGACACTCGATCGGATTGACGAATGCGCTGACCTCATCGGGGGCCACGATGGCCTCGGAGAGGAACTGCACCGAGGGGCAAGCGAGGTCGGCAACAATGCGAAGGATCTGCAGGAGCTGGTGGGCCTGCGGAAGGTTCTCGCAGGAGGTACCTGGCTCCTTCCACATGAAAGGAGTGGCGTCCATCCGAATCGCCGACACGCCCAAGTTGGCGATGAAGAGCATCTCAGCGGCCATCGCCGCCAGGACGTGAGGATTGCGGTAGTTGAGATCCCACTGGAAGGGATAGAACGACGTCCACACCCAGGACTGGGGTCCCTCCTGCCAGGTGAAGGCGTCGCCACCCCGGTCGGGGAAGATCGAGCGGAGGTGGGGTGATATCTGATCTGGAATTCGGCGGTCGGGGAACATGAAATAGAAATCCTGGTAGTAAGAATCACCCTCTGCGGCTGCTTGCGCCCAGGCGTGCTCGGATGAGGTGTGATTGCAGATCAGGTCGAGAACCACCCCGATGCCTTCCTGGGAAAGCTTCTTGATCGCCTTCCGCATTTGGGTCATCGATCCCAGGTCCGCCCGAAGCGATCGATAGTCGGAGACGGCGTACCCGCCGTCGTTGGCACCCTCGGGAGCGGCGTAGGGCGGCAACAAATGAAGATGGCTGATCCCGAGCGCTTGGAGATGTGGGAGGCGATCGACAAGCTTGGAAGCCTCGCCCGCATAGAGATCGAGGTAGGCCATCCCCCAGAGGCTTTCGGCACTGTCGAGCCAAGTGGGAATTTGCCGATCGACCCTTCTCAGTCGACCGGGTCTCTCCAAGTATCCGGTGGCAGCGAGGTCGGCAATGGCTGACAAGGTCCAGGCAAAGTCATATCGCTCCCCGTACAGGGCATGGAGAAGCCGGAACAGTCGTTCGTGATTTGCATCGAATCGGGCAGAGAATTCCGCCCATCCTTTGGGCCCGAAACGCGATTGCAGATCGGAGAGGAGACGGCGCCGGGCGCCGGTGGCGGCAGCCTCTATCCAGTCAGCGGTCACTGGCGAGTGAGCTCGTCCACGTAGCGGGGAAACATTTCCCGCCAGGTGACCCAGTCATGGGGCCAGTCCGCGCTCCACTCGTCAACGCGATTGGGGATTCCCATCTGCCCGAGAACGGCGGCGGTTCGCCACGATTCCCCGGGGTCCTCGGCTCGGCCCAGGCCATGGGTGAAAAGGACAAAGCGCTTGCGAAGCATCCGCAGCAGGTCTCCTTCGGTCAGGTGGGGCAGGTAATGGATTGGGGAGGAGAGATAAAAGTCGGACGTCATCGGACCGTCGAGCCACTTGGTGAGATCGAAGGTGCCCGAGACACACAAGGCCGCAGAGAAGACCTCCGGGTGGCGACAAAGCACCTCGAGGGCGTTGAAGGCACCGATCGAGGCGCCGGCGGTCACGATTTCAATCGACGGCGATTGACAGTCGGTGCGGATGGCCGGCACGACTTCGTTGCGAATGACAGCGTCAAAGGCCGCCATCATCCGGCCGACTTCGTGGGCATTCGCTCCCGTCAGAAACGTGCGGCCGTTGAGGCTGTCTACCGAATAGACCTTGATTCGTCCTTCGTCCAGCAACGGTTGCAGCGATCCCACCAGATGGAAACGCTCGATCTCCTCGAAATCCCCCCCGGCGGTGGGAAAGACCAAAAGCGGGGTGCCGGCGGTGCCCCACCGCACCAGATTGACTTCCTGTCCAACGCGGTGGGAGTACCAGCGTTCTACCGCCTTCACAGGAACTCTTCGCCTCCCACAACGGGCGAGGAGAGGGGTGGATAGGCGGCTTCCTTGCCGTCCCCCAAGGGGCGGGAGCCGATCAGGTCGAGGCGATCCCGCTCCGTTTGCCGCCAAAACTGGAGCAGGCCCCAGAAGTGCTCGGTGAAGCGGTCGACCTCGTGGGGAGGAAATATCACCGAGACTTTCCGGCGGACGGCCTCTAAGGCCCGGTCGGTGGCAAAGTACTCCCACGTGACTTCGTCCAGGTGGGCGAGGTGGGTGTCGCAGAACTCGAGAAACTTCTCGGTGTCGAAACATCGATGGGCCAGGGCTGCGTAGCTGACGAGCTTTTCCCGATACGTGCCGCCGCCGTCGGCGATTTCGAAGTAGGGATCCCAGTCGGGATTGTGACGCATCTTCCGCTCGGTAGCGGCGACAAAGAGCGACCACCGGATCTTGGCCTTCACCAGCCAGGGAAGGTGATAGTGGAGACTCGTCACCTGGGAATCTGGGCAGGCATTGGCGAAATCGATCGGGTAGAACTCTCCATCCTTTCGCAGCGTCTCGCACGAATTGAAGTCCCAGTTGAAGAAGCTGTTGATGGTTAGGACCATGTCGGAGAGGAGTTGCCACTCATCGGCATTGACGAAGTTGAAGTCGACCTTGTAGCGGTCATGCATCGGAGCCGTGGGGTCGTAGCGAATGACGTTCACTTGAGGTCCGACGGCGAGAGCTCGAACGAAAAGATCGAAGGGCTCTACCGCTTCCTGTAGATGCATGATCGAGCGTCCGCTTTGGTCATACGCCAGAGCCAGCTGGGCATCGTTTTCGATTCGAGAGACTCCCCGCCAGGCACCACCATCGAAGGGTTTGAGATAGCACGGATACCCGATCTGGGCAGCGACTTCGGAAAGATCGAAGAGGCGGGCGTATTGACCCAGGGTGACCTCGAGGTCAGGTTGGGACTGGTCGTACTCCTTGGGAGGCAAAAGGATCGTCCGCGGAACCGGAAATCCGAGCCGCATCATCGCCGCGTACGAAGTGTGCTTTTCCATCGATTGAATGGTGAAAGGGTTGTTGAAGACGTAGAGGTCGTTGTAGACGACCGCCTTCTTGATCCACTCCCGCGAGGTGTGATACCAGTGGGTCAGACGATCGAGTAGAACCGCATAGCGGACCGGTTGGCGGAGCGCGAACGGCTCGATCGTCACCCGCTCGATATTGAAGGTAACGGTGTCGTCCCCGCGGGGGATTCGCAGAGCAAGCCGATCGATGATGTCCTCGTAGAAAACTGGCCATTCGAGGTCGGCTCCCAGGGAAAGGCCAATGGTCAGCGGCAGCTCAGCCATCGGTTTCGAGCCTAACTAGGCGAATCTGGGCGGGGCAGCAGGAAACCGAGCGCATCCTCAAGGCGGTCACGCCATGCCTCCCAGTCATGTCCGGTCCAGGTCTCGATTGCCCGGAGCTTCACCCCTGCTGCCGAGAGAATCGGCCGCAACCGACGATTGCCGTCAACCAGACCCTCATAGCGTCCCACACTTTGGTAGACGCTTGTGTCCTCGAGGACCTTCGGATCGAGGCGGGTGAGAAAGTCGAGAATGGGATGAAGTGCTGGCGGGGGCAACTCGTTGTCGGCCTGATGGAAGTAGGACCCGGATAGGGATACCACTCCTCCAATGGCGGTGGGGTAGTGATAGGCAAGAGCGAGTGAGGCGAGTGCCCCTAAAGAAGAACCAATTGCCACGGTGGCCTGCCTATCAGCGCGGATTCGGAGACGACGGTCGAGATGGGGGAGGACTTCCTCGACCACATGGGCACTGTGTTGGTGCGATGCACCGTACTCGCTCAGGCGATCCCATGGATCGAGGAGGACTGCCTTCAGTGGAGGCAAGACCCCAGCCTCGACGAGCCGGTCGAGTGCAAACCCCAATCCACCGTGCTTGAGAAAATCGGAACCGTCGTGGACCAGCAGGAGGGCGACGGCTTCTGCTCGCACCTGCCCCGTGGGGACATACACATGGTGATGACGACGCCCGCCGAGTTGGGTCGATCTCACTCGGATCTCGGTCAATTCTCCTGCAAACCCGGTGCCGGCGTACCACGGTTGCTCATAGTCGGGCCCAGCGAGGACGCAGTTTTCACCGAAGGGGTTGCTGGTCGAAGGGGGATTGAGAGGGTCGTCGATGTCGGCATGCCTTCGGCCCTGGATGACCCGGAGGCGGTACTCGATGCGGGCCGTGGCAGGAAGGGGAAGGCGTAAGTAGAAGAGATCCGCCCCGACCCTCTGAAACTCCGACGGCGGTGGGAAGCTCGGCATCCAGGTAACCAACTCGACTCGGTCAGCCTGACCTCGAAAGACGACATAGGTGTCGCCCTGGAAATGGAATGGACCGTTCGCCTGCTCCAGGAGCTCGGCTAGAGCCGAGGGAAGGGTTCCGTTGGTCACTGCAGCATCCTGGCATCAGTGGCTGGCAGAATCACGGGGTGACCGAGACCATCCGGACGCCCACCCAAGCGTTCACGACCATCGGCGAAGATTTGGTGACGGCCGCGCTTTCACTCTGGCTCATCGGGGGAATTGTCCTCGACGGTTGGGCCCATGTCACGAGGGGAGGAGTCGAGACCTTCTTCACCCCTTGGCACGCGGCCTTCTACTCCGGATTCCTGGCCGTGGCTATATGGACGATTTACCTGGTTCGCAAGGCTCGGCCCGGCCCTGGCGTGCCGGTGGGGTACCGGCTCGGTCTCAGCGGGCTGCTGGTCTTCGCTGCCGGTGGAATGGGGGACTTGCTCTGGCACCAGCTACTCGGGATCGAGACTTCGATCGACGCCTTGATCAGCCCAACGCATCTGATACTGCTCGCGGGGGCGATGCTCATCATCACCAGTCCGATTCGATCCAGTTGGTACCGACCCACTCCCCGGACCAGTCGCTGGTCATGGCAGGCACCGGCCCTGATTGGGCTGACTCTCGTGGCGGTGCTGGCACAGTTCTTTTTCCTTTATGCCTCGGGATGGGGAGATGTGGCATTCCAAACCGACTGGCAACCGGGAGAGGACTTCGGGGTCGCCCTGGGAATGATCTCGCTGGTATTAAGCACCATCATTTTCACGGGTTTGGCCCTGTTCTTTCTCCGTCGGTGGGATGCCCGCTGGGGCTCGTTCACGCTTCTGGTCGGAGGGCTGGGGCTGGCGATGGCAGCCGTCCACGGCTTCGAACGACCGGCCGACGTCATTGCCGCCGCGGCCGGAGGCTTATTGATGGACTGGCTCGCCCACCAGTTGCAGCCCGATCCGGAACGCCCAACCATGGCCCGGGCTTTTGGATTCCTGGCGCCGGTGGCCGTTTGGGGAACATATGTGATCACCCTCTGGGCCGGTGGCGACTTGCACTGGCCGCTGGTCCTCTGGCTGGGAGCGGTATTGATGATGGGTCTCTGGGGCCTGGGACTCGCCGTCCTTATGACCCCTGCCCGGTCCCCGGAGCCAGCATCGAGCTGAGCGCTACGGATCAGGCACTGCTGGCCGGCGAAGGGGGTCCGGGTTTGGCCATGGCCATGAAGGTGGTCACGGAAACGGCGAAGCAAATGGGAGCCACGCGGCTCCTCGACATCGTCTCCGCCCACATCGACGGATGTCTCTTCCACGGCCATGCCGGCCTCGATTTCGCTCGCCGGCTCCTTGCAGGAGGCGCCCGGGCTTCGGTGCCGGCCACCCTGAACGTAGGATCCCTCGATCTCCTCCATCCCAGTGTCTACCGGGGACCGGAAGAGATCGCGGTCTTCTCCCGCGAGCTGATGGAGACCTACGAGCAGCTCGGATGCGTACCGACCTGGACCTGCGCTCCTTACCAACTCAGGGAGCGCCCGAGATTCGGTGACCAGGTGGCCTGGGCCGAGTCGAACGCCACGGTTTTCGTCAATTCCGTGCTCGGTGCTCGCAGCAATCGCTACGGAGATTTCATCGACATCAGCTGTGCGGTCACCGGGCGGGCTCCGGCCACAGGTCTCCACCTCGACGAGGGGCGTCAAGCGAGCATCGTGATTCGAGTCGGATCTGGTCTCCCGATCGAAGAGGACTGGTTCTATCCGATACTCGGCTGTCTCGTGGGGGAGATCGTCGGCTCTTCTGTCGCTCTGTTGATGGGTCTGCCCCCGGGTGTCGGAGAGGATCGTCTCAAAGCCCTGGGGGCCGGCGCTGCCACTACCGGAAGCGCCGCTCTCCTACACGTCATCGACTCCACCCCGGAGGCACTCGATCACACGGCCCTCCCCATCGCCGAGGCGGCGCGGACGATCGAAATCACATCCACTGACGTGGCTCGCGTCCGGTCCATGCTCTCCAATGCCGCCGGATCGACGCCGGAGGCAGTCAGCCTCGGTGCGCCCCACTACTCAGCGACTGAATTGGAGACCCTGGTGGACCTGCTGGGGGGAAGACCTGTTCGCTTGCCGACCTATGTCAACACCGGTCGGGGAGTGATCCGTGAGCGGCCCGATCTCGAGGCAAGGCTCATTGAGTCAGGGGTCACGGTCGTGACGGACACCTGTACCTATCTGACCCCGATCATCGATCCCGGGGTGAAGGTGGTCGCCACCGACTCGGGAAAGTGGGCGTATTACGCCCCCGGCAATCTCGGGGTAGGCGTGATCTTCGCTCCGGTCAGCGAATGCGTGGAGATGGCGGTCGGGAGGTGAGTGAGCGGAGGCTGGACCTGAGCGAGCCGCTCTCTTTTTGGGGTGGATTAGATCCGGCCACGGGCGAAATCATCGACATACACCATCCCCAGCGCGGTGAGAACATCACCGGGGTCATCCTCTCGATGCCGAGCGGTCGAGGCTCCTCTTCGTCGCCCTCGGTTTTGGCTGAGGCTCTACGGCTCGGACACGGACCTAAGGCCATCGTCCTCGAGGAGGCCGATCCGATGGTTTGGCTGGGGACCCTGGTGGCCGAGCTCCTCTATGGGATCGAGTGCCCGGTAACGGTCCGAGGGCCAGTTTTGACCGACAGTTAGCCTGAGCGGTCGGATGCGAATTCTTGTTACCGGCGGGACTGGCTTCGTCGGGAGTCACGTCGCGGTCGCGCTTATCGAAGCCGGCCATGAGCCGGTCATCGTCGACAACCTTTCGAACTCCCAGCTGAGCGTCATCGACGGAATCGAGTCGATCACCGGCTTCCGTCCTCCCTTTTTCCAGCTCGACATCGGAGATCAATTGGCCTTGCACGAGGCGATTGATCCGGGGGTTGATGCCGTCGTCCACCTCGCAGCCTGGAAGGCGGTGGGGGAGTCCGTCGCCAAACCCCTTCGCTACTACGGCAACAACGTCGGCGCGACCGTCCGCATGCTCGAAGTGCTGGCCGAAGCGGGCGTGCGCAACCTGGTGTTCTCAAGCTCGGCGACGGTCTACGGCCAGCCCGTCGAGCTTCCCTTGCGAGAAGACATGGCCACCGGGCGAGCTACCAACCCTTACGGATGGACGAAGATCATGATGGAGCAGGTCATGGCTGACCTTGCGCTCTCCGATCCCTCCTGGTCGATGACCTTCCTTCGCTACTTCAACCCAGTGGGGGCGCACGAAAGCGGGAAAATGGGGGAGGCGCCACATGGCGAGCCCAACAACATCATGCCCTATATCAGCCAGGTAGCGGCTGAGATCAGACCCATGCTGCGAGTCTTCGGAACCGACTATCCGACCCGCGACGGCACTCCGATTCGCGACTACGTCCACGTCATGGATGTGGCCGAGGGACATGCTCGGGCAGCCGGGGCCCTCACGGGCGAGCCCGGTACCCACATCTACAACCTCGGCACCGGGCGAGGCACCACCGTCCTGGAGTTGGTTTCCGCGTTCGAATCCACCAACCAGGTCTCAGTGCCGTGGCAAGCTCATCCTCGCCGGCCTGGTGACATCGCCGAGAGTTGGGCCGCCGTCGAGCGAGCGGAGGATGATCTGGGCTGGAGGGCCAAGCGAGATCTCGCCGACATGTGCCGTGACGCCTGGCAATGGCAACGGTCAGGCCTGACCGCATCCCGGTCCGACCAGCACTAGGTTTGCTCGCAGTGGCGATAGAAGCTCTGACCTCGGTCAATGCGACGGTCGAGAGTGTGCTCGCGCTTTTGGATGAAGCTCCGGCTGACAAACACAGCCCACTCCTAGCGGAGTTCGCCAAGGCCTACTTGCGTCGCATCCCTCCCGGCAGCACCTTGAGTGCCAGTGAATGGCTGGCGGAGGTGGAGTCGCTTTTCGATTACATCCGGGTGCGCTCCGAGCCAGTTGCAGTCCGGGTTTACAACCCCGATTCGGATCCAGAGAAAGGCACAGTCGTCGACATCAATGTTGAGGACAGTCCGTTCCTGCTCGATTCGATTACCAACGAGATCGCCGCCCACGGCCTCGAGCCCGTACGAGTCAGCCACCCCGTGATTGGGGTGGAACGAGATCGCGACGGGAACCTGGTCGAAGTCGGACACGCACGCCACGCCCGACACAAAGAATCGGTTCAGCACTATGAGCTCGATCGGCGCCTCTTCGACGCCGATCTGCCCGGCCTCGAGCGGGCATTGCGAGCGGTCCTAGCCGACGTCCGCTCGGCGGTTGACGACTTCTACCCGATGATGGACCGGGTCAACCGGATGGTGGAGCTGGCCCGGCGCGCCACCGGTTTCTACCCAGAGGCCGACATCGGGGAGGGAATCGCCTTCTTGCAATGGCTGCGGGACAACAACTTCGTCTTCCTCGGCTATCGCGAATACAAGGTCGTAGACGTGAACGGTCAAGCGTGCGTAACCGTGGTGCCGGAAACGGGTCTTGGGATCCTGTCAGACACCAATCGCTCGCATGTGGCCGAGCCGATCCCCCTAGACGATCTCAGCCCCGAACTCGCTGCCCGGTATGAGAAGGGCGACCTCATCGTCATCACCAAGACAAACCGAGTCTCAACGGTTCACAGGCGGGTCAAGCTCGACTACGTCGGGGTCCGAATCGTCGGTCCCTCCGGCTCGACGGTGGGTGAAGCCCGGCTGCTCGGCCTTTTCACATCCAAAGCGCTGATGGAGCCTGCCTCACACGTGCCCATCTTGCGGCGCAAGCTCTCGCAACTGGTTGCCTCCGAGGATCTGATCGAGGGCTCCCACGATCACAAGGCCGTAATCCAGATCTTCGAGGGATTCTCCAAATACGACCTCTTCACCGCTCCCACGGATGAGCTCCGCCGGGTGGTGATGGGTTTGTTGACGCTGCAAGAGACTCATCAGCTGCGACTTTTCGTCCGTCGAGACCTCCTCGAGCGGAGCGTGTCGATCCTGGTTGCTCTTCCCAGGGATCGATTCAATGCCGAGCTTCGGAAGCGGCTGCAAGACCTCTTCATGGCTCGCTACAAGGGCATGTCGATCGACTATCACCTCGAGCTGGGGGAAGCGGACCCGGCCCAGATCCACTTCACCGTTTGGGTTAACGGTCCGGTTCCGGAAGTCGATTACGAGGAGCTCGAAGCCGAGGTCCTCGCCCTAACCAAGACCTGGTCAGATCGCCTGATCGAGACGCTGGAAAGGTTGCGGCCGGGGAAGGGCCGTCAGATCGGCGAGCTCTGGAGCCACCGCTTTCCCGACTACTACACGGTCGCCGAAACGATGGAAACAGCGGCCGACGATGTCTTGGCGCTCGATCGCATCTCGCGGACCAAAGAGCCATTCACGGTGGCAATCCGCAACGAATCCCACCTGGGGGAGGACCTCACCCGCCTATTGCTATATCGCGCCGACGGCAAGCAACCGCTTTCGGAGCTTGTGCCCGGGCTCGAGGACATGGGCATGCATGTCATCGAAGAGGTTCCCACCCGGCTCTCGGGTGAGGGCAACTACTTCATCCACGACTTCGGAGTGGTGGGAAGTGACGGCAAGCCGTTAGATCTCGCCGCGTGTCGTGAACGGGTTTCGGCGGCGTTGACGGCGGTGTGGTCACACGAAGCGGAATCGGATGAGTTGAACCAACTGGTGATATCCGCCGAGCTCACCCACTGGGAAGTGGGGATTATTCGGGCTTACCGGGTCTACTGGCGCCGGTTGGCGGCGGCCTTCACGGTGGGCTACCTCAACGACGTCCTCAACGCATTTCCCCAGATAGTTGCCGATCTGATGGCGCTGTTCCGGGCGCGGTTCGATCCCAATCTCCAGAGGTCCGATCCAGACGGGATCCGCAAGCGCATCCTGGCGGCGCTGGACGCGATCCCAGCGCTCGATCATGACCGCATTCTGCGCTCGTTCTATCGACTGATCGAAGCCACATTGCGAACCAACGCCTTCCTGCGGGGACGCACCAATCTGGCTTTCAAGCTGCTCTCGGCGGCCGTTCCGGACATGCCCTCTCCGGTGCCCTTTGCTGAGATCTTTGTCTATGGGCCAGGGGTAGAAGGCGTTCATCTCCGGGCGGGCCCGGTGGCCCGCGGAGGAATTCGTTGGTCGGATCGGAGGGAGGACTACCGGACGGAGGTCCTTGGCCTGATGAAGGCCCAAGTGACGAAGAATGCGGTGATCGTTCCCACCGGTGCCAAAGGTGGTTTTGTCCTTCGCCGAGTCCCGCTCGACCCGGCGGCGGTCGCCGCCGAGGTGAAGAACCAGTACGCCCATTACATCCGGGCGCTGCTCGACGTCACGGACAACCTGGTGGCGGGTGAGGTGGTCCATCCAAAGCTGAGAGTTCACGACGCCGAGGATCCCTACCTGGTGGTGGCGGCGGATCGTGGCACCGCTACCTTCTCCGACCTCGCCAACTCGATCGCGGCCGAATACGACTTCTGGCTCGACGACGCCTTCGCCTCCGGAGGCTCGGCTGGTTACGACCACAAAGCTCTCGGAATCACCGCCCGTGGAGCCTGGAAGTCTCTCGAACGGCACTTCCTCGAATTGGGCATCAATCCCCACGAAACGCCGTTCACGGCAATCGGAATCGGTGACATGTCGGGTGATGTGTTCGGAAACGGCATGCTGGGCTCCGACCGACTCCGGCTGGTGGCAGCCTTCGACCACCGCCACATCTTCATCGATCCCAATCCCGATCCGGCCGCCACCTATGCCGAACGGCGACGGCTCTTCGAACTTCCCCGCTCGTCCTGGGACGACTTCGACCGCTCGGTGCTTTCCGCGGGAGCCGGCATCTTCCCTCGCACCCTCAAGAAGATCGTCATTTCCCCCGAGGCGCAAGAAGCCTTGGGCGTCGAGCAGGCTGAGTGGACCCCAATCCAGCTGCTGCGGGCGATTCTCAAAGCACCAGTCGATCTCTTGTGGAACGGCGGCATCGGCACCTATGTCAAGGCGACGACCGAAACCCACGAGGCGGTGGGGGATAGGGGCAACGACGGTGTCCGCATCGATGCCAGCGAGCTCCGGGCCCGAGTGGTGGTAGAGGGCGGGAATCTCGGCCTGACTCAGGCCGCTCGGGTCGAGTACGCCTTGGCGGGCGGGAAGATCAACACCGATTTCATCGACAACTCCGGGGGAGTGAACTGCTCGGACCGCGAGGTCAATCTCAAGATCCTGCTGCGAATCGCAGAGGAGCGCCAGGGACTCGACCGCAAAGAACGTGACCGGCTGGTGGCTTCCGCCGCCGACGAAGTCGTCGAGAAGATTCTCTATGACAATTTCCAGCAAGCCCAGATGATCTCTCAGGAGGAAGGCGCCGCCGACCGGCGGATCTGGGCGCATGAGCAGTTGATGGCCCAACTCGAACGGGAGCAAATCCTCGATCGGGGCTTGGAAGGGGTCCCCCTATCCGAAGTCCTGGCGGAAAGAGGCCATCGTGGGGGAAAGGGGCTGACCAGGCCCGAGCTCGCGGTTCTTCTGGTCGACGCCAAACGAAGCATCTATGAGTCGATTGTCGCCAGTGATCTCGTGGATGATGAGTACCTGGTGAACGACCTGGTCGAGTATTTCCCCACAGAGGTGGCAAGTCGATACGAGGAGCTGATCCCGCTTCATCCTTTGCGGAAGGAGCTAATTGCCACAATCGTCTCAAACGACGTCGTCAACAGTGTCGGGATCACGTTCGTCAGCCGGACGATGGCCCGGAGCGGAAACTCGATTCCCGAGATCGTCAAGGCCTACCGGATTGCCCGCGATGTCTCCGGAGCCATACCCCGATGGGAGGCGGTCGAGAGTCTCGTCGGACAGCTGCCGAACCATCTTTGGTTGGAGCTGATGACCGGCGCCGACCGGGTGGTGGCAGCTCTCACCCGTCGCTATCTGACACGGATGCCGCGGGGTGGGATCGGGGAGGCGGTGGCCGCCGACATGGCTGGCTTCGCCGATTTCGAGGAGACACTGCCCGATTCGGGGCCGAAGGAGTGGCAGCAGGCCCACGAGAAGGAGGAGTACGACATGGTCGAGGCCGGGGTACCCGCTGATCTCGCCCGCCGGTACGCCTATCGACGGCAACTGGTCCACGCTCCCGACGCTATCGCCGTCGCCAATCGGTTTGATCGGCCGGTCTCAGAGGTGGCCGAGGTGATGTTCGAAGCCGGCCAGGCCGTTGGACTGGACCAGCTCGAGGCGCTGGCGGCAACTTACAAATTCGTCGATGCATGGCAACGCTGGGCACTCGAGTCGCTCGAGGACGACATGGTGGGGATCCGCCGCGAGCTCACCGAGGCAATCCTCGAAGGCCGCGGGGACTCGACTCCGGCCGAGGCGGTCGCCGCCTATCTGGAGGAGCAGGCGCCCGCTTTGCGACGCCTCGAGGCCTTCATCGCCAACCTCGACACCGACCAACCCGAGGACCTCTCACCCTTGATGATCGGGGTCCGTCAACTCCGCGCTCTCATCGGATAAAAAGCGAACCCAGGGTTCGCAGCCGCGCCCAACCCGTCTCCCAGCCCACAGAATCAAGCGAACGTCGGTCAACGTAACATAACGGGGATTATGGGCGCTTTATCGGCTATCGCCAGCGGACCTCATAAAGACGTACCGGCTCTTCAAAGCCTTTGAGCATGGTCTCGCCGCGGTCGTCATATGCATAGCCCTTTCCCGTTAGGAGGTGGCGCAGCGGCTCTGGAATGAGGATCTCGCCGGCACTCGCTTTGGCGGCGATTCGGGAGGCCAAGATGACCGTGGACCCAAAGAGGTCGCCATCTTCCTCGATTGGCTCGCCAGCATTCAGACCGATGCGTACCTGCAGCGGTTCCCCATCGTGGTTAGCCAGAGCTCGCTGAAGGGCGATGGCGCAGTCCATCGCCTTGGTGACCGAGGCGAACGAGGCCATAAAGCCATCACCCATCGTCTTGACCTCGGTCCCGCCGTGTTCCATCAGGACTTCTCGGGTAATGCGCTCGTGCGTTCGCAGCACCTCGCGCCCACGCTCATCCCCCAGCCGCCGCATCATCTCCGTGTGCCCGACGAGGTCGGAAAAGAGAACCGTTCGTACGCCTAGCCAGGGTTCCGACCGCGATTCCGGGACACCGTATGCCTCATTTACGAAAGCGACAATTCGCTCTGCCAGACCTTCCGGGTTGTCTGCCCAGAGGCCTTCGACCTCGACGAGCCGGGCGTCGGCAATCCTCGCCGCTAGCTCCCGCGACATCTCGGATGTAAACATCCGGCTTTCCTTGTGGTGGATGATCAACGTGGGAGCGGTGACCTGGTCGATCAGCCCACCGACGTCGAGCCTCTCGGCCCTTGAGTAGTCCTGCAAGTAGTAGTCGGGGCCGATGCATGCCCGGAGGTACGCACCATGATCGGCACTCACTGCCCGTCCCGAGCCGAAAACGACGTAGCCCAATGCTTCGGTAAACAGCTCGAAGTCACCTGCGAAGCTCCCGGCAAGAGCGCGCCATTGAGTGGTAGCGATGACATCTCGCTGGCGGACGTATCCGTCGATAAGCACCAGCCGGCGCACCAGCTCCGGCCGGCGTGCCGCGAAGGCGATCGCGGTCCGGCACGAAGCCTGTACCCCCGAGAGCGCGAAGCTTTCGAGACCCAAACGATCAACGACGGTCGCGAGGTCACGCAACCACTCGCCAGGCGCGGAAGGAAATACGCGGTCGGACAATCCGGTGCCACGAGCATCAAGCAGGACCAGGGTGTTCTCTTCCCGCAACCTCCGCAGGAAGCTGCCGATGACGGGGTGTGCCCACGCCAGCTGCACATGGGAGGCGGCTGGCTCATAGAACATAACGTGCGGGGGTCCGCTGCCCGACACGCTGTATGCAATCCGGACTCCGTCAGGCCCGGTGCAGTAACGAATTGCGCCTTCCTCCATGCCGTGATTATGGGCCGAGACGGCACGGCAAGGGTCCTGGCACTTCAACCTCGACGGTGCATCGTGCCCCCGAGAGGAATCGGCCCTTAGGAAATATCGGTCAGGCCAACGGTCGGTAGGTGGTAATGATGACCCCGCTCCTGGTCGGCTGTGCGCTCTCCAGGTGAAGTTTCTTCAACTCGGTGTCATCGGCAAAGAGCTTCTTCCGACCTTCACCGGCGATTACCGGGTGGATGAGCAGCACCAGTTCGTCGAGCAGGCCCAGATCCAATAACGACCGCACCAAGGTGGGGCTGCCGGCGACCGAGATGTTCTTTCCAGGCCCCTCCTTTAGGTGCCCGATCGTACCGATGAGATCCGAGCCTTTGATCAGGGAACTATTGGCCCATTCGTCCACGTCTTTCAGCGTGTTCGAAACGACGTATTTGGGAGAGTTGTTGATCCAGTCGGCAAAGCCCACGTCATCACCGCTGGTCACGGTGGGCCAATAGCCCGCCCATTCGGTGTAGGTCACTCGCCCGAGCAGGATCGTGTCGGCGGTCTCGAGGGCAGTGGTCAGCGCCTCCCCCATCTGCTCATCGAAGTCGAATTGCCACTGATCTGGCGATTCCGCCACTCCGTCGAGCGATACGAAGAGACCCGATACAACTTTGCGCACCCTCACTCCTCTCGCCGGTAAGTCCCGAGTCGCTCGAGCAGATTCTTGGCAAATACTTCGCCGTCGAGGTCTATCCCCACTGCCGCGTTTGGGGTCTGCCCGGTGACGTGCCAACGGTCGACAACCGTACGCCCTCGGCAGAGGTCGGACTGGGTCTCGACTGTGACGTGGCAGTCGATCGTTTCCACCAGGTCGGGCCAAATGAGATGGGCGACTGCCAGCGCATCGTGTATCGGCACTCCCCCACGGCTCGCGTAGTGGCGTGGGTGGTTGACCAGGAAGAAGTCGAGCAACTCGGCGACGAACTTCCCCACGTCCCCGGAATCACGAAGCTGGTCAGCGTGATCGGGACCCAGCAGGGCCTTATGAGTTACGTCGAGTCCCATCATCGTGATGGGAAGGCCGGAGTGAAACACGCGGTGAGCGGCCTCCGGGTCGACATAGATGTTGAACTCGGCAGCCGGGGTCACGTTGCCCGTAGCGATCGCCCCTCCCATGAGGACGATGCGGGCGATTTGGGGCCCGATGTCCGGGTAGCTGTTGAGCAGGACGGCGATGTTCGTCAGCGGGCCAACCGGAATCAGCGTCACCGGCTTCTCGGAGGCCGCAATCTTCTCGGCCAGAAAATCCACTGCGTGGACATCGGCCGCGGCCGTCTTCGGTGCGGGAAGCATGGGCCCATCGAGTCCGCTTTCCCCGTGGACGTTGGCGGCGATCTGCAAAGGCCGATACAGCGGCCGGGCGAAGCCCGCAGCCACGGAAACGTCGGTGCGTTGGGCGAGTTCGAGGACCCGCAAGGCGTTGGGTGTGGTCTTGTCGAGACCGACATTGCCGGCCACGGTGGTTACGCCCAACACTTCGAGTTCGGGGCTGGCCAGGGCTAGCAACAGAGCGATGGCGTCGTCGTGCCCAGGATCGCAATCGATGAGGACGGGTATTGACATCAGCTAAGGATCGAGTCCACCTGTGCGCTGGTGGGAAGAGATGGTTGAGCTCCTTCGCTGGTGGTGGCCAGTGCCCCGGCGGCGACCGCTCGGGTCAGAGCCGCCTCGGGTGTGAGATCGGCGAGAAGGCCCACGGTGAGGGCTGCCACCAGACAATCGCCGGCACCGACGGTGTCGACCGCATCGACCCGAGGAGGAACTGCGGAGGCAACCTGACGCCCATGCCGGAAGAGAACCGCTCCGGCCGGACCGCGGGTTATAGCCACCAGACCCTTGCATTCCTCGAGGTCCTCGCTCAGGGTGGCGTGCTCAACTTCGTTCACCACCACCAGATCGGCTCGACGCAGCACCTCGGCCGGCACCTTGCGAGCGGGGGCGGCATTGACGCAGAGGAATCCAGAGCAGGTGGCGGCCACCGATGAGACCGTTTCGATTGGGATCTCGAGTTGACAGATGACCGACTCCCCCGACCTGAGCTCGACTGCATCAGGAGTGAGTGATCGGTTCGCTCCCGGCGCCACCGCGATCAAGTTCTCCCCGTTCTCGCTGACGACGATGATGGCGGTTCCGGTCGGAAGCGATTCATGGGCCCAGCAGCGGCTGAGATCGACCCCTTCTTCTTCGAGCAGGCCAAGGGCGATCTCGGCTGCTTCGTCGTCGCCAACCGCCGCCACCAGGCCGACATCGGCGCCGAGCCGCCGGGCGGCGAGGGCCTGATTGCCTCCCTTGCCCCCGGGGTGGCGTGAGAAGACGCCGCCCGTGACTGTCTCCCCCGGCACCGGCAAGCTTTTCACCCTCATTACCAGATCGAGGTTGACGCTTCCGACGACGGTTACCGCGACCATGTCGTTTCGACGTTAGCCAGGCATACACTCGCCACCCCTTGACCAGACCGGATCCGCGAGTCATCGCCCATCTCGATGCAATCGGCGAGCCCTATGAGGTTTTACCGTGCGATCCCAGCCTGGCGGATACGGCGGCCTTCTGTGCCGCTTACGGGATCCCCCCCGAGCAATCCGCCAACGCCATCCTGGTCGCCTCGAGACGCCCCGTTGGTGAAGCGGCCGTCTGCCTAGTGCTGGCCACCAACCGACTGGATGTCAACGGAGAGATCAGGCGGCGGCTGGGGGTCAAGAAGGCGTCGTTCGCACCCGCTGACGAAACGGTGGCTGTAACCGGGATGGAGATCGGCGGAGTCACGCCCTTTGGCCTACCGGATCAGCTCAGGGTGTGGATCGATCGCAGAGTGATGGACCCTCCCTGGGTGATCGTGGGGGCAGGAACTCGTGAGGCGAAAATCAAGGTCGCGCCCTCAATCTTTCGTCGCCTCGAGAACGCCTCGGTCATCGATGGACTTGCGTTCAGCTCCGAGGAGAGCCCTCCGCAAGAGAAGGCTGTAGCCGACCAGCCCGATGATCACGAAGCTGAACCACTGGATGGCGTATGACAAATGACTGCCCTCCGAGAAAGCGTCCGGCGGCGGGACCGGGATCGGGAGTTGGTCGTCGGGTCCGCCTTGCAGGAGCAGATAGAAGGGGAGAACATCGTTGCCCCCGATGGCGCCGATATCGACCCGACGGAAGATCGGCCACTCCCCTGCCGGTGTCCCGGGACGGTGGGCGTCGGGCTGGATCAGCCCCGTGATCTCCACTGTCCCCGTGGGCGGAACCGCCGGCACAGGTACCTGGTCCATCTCCAGCGGCACCCAGCCTCGATTGACCAGCAGGCTCTGCCCGTCGACGGTCTCGAAGGGCGTGACAACGTGGTAGCCGGCGGTTCCTTCGAGGACCTGTGATCGGATCAGAACCTCGTCTTGGGTCCGGTACTCGCCAGTCGCGGTGGCTGGACGATTGGCGAGGCTGGCGACATCGTCTCCCGCGGCTCGCACCAAAGCTCCGATAGGCATCGGAGCTTCCGCCATTCGGGCGGCCATGACCGCGTTTTCTAGCCGCCGATCCTCGAGTCGGCGCAGCTGCCAAAGACCGAGGTTGATGAAGAGAAGCGCTAACGAGAGAGCCACAAGGTGAGCTGTCATCCACTTTCGGGTGAGCAGCGGATGAGGCATCTTGTTGGGCCGTTAGGCGGCTAAAGAGGGGTCCTCGTCGTCCGCTCCAAGGAGTGCTTCGGCAACGGCGAGCGGCTCCCCATCACCACGCACGGCCATCGGGAGTGATATCCATTCGAGCGGAACCGCGGTCTTCGGGTGACCGGCATCAGCCAAGGCCCGGGCGAGGTCATCGGTCCAGTGCCACCGTTTGCTGCTGTCGAAGGAATCGTGGTTTGACATGGCAGCACCTCCTCGGGTCGATGGACTGAGCTCATGGTACGAACGATGTCAAGGCACAAGAAGTGCCGACAAAACACAGTTATGACCCGACGCGATCCTTCAGTTCGTCGAGACCAGGAAGAGAGGGGTTCTCGCGATCGATGGCGTCGACGAACTTCCTAGCTGCCCCGATGTCGTTCGCCGCTAGCGCCACTCGCGCCGCCACATACCAGCGTCTGATCTCCGACTCGGGAGCCGGGCTGATCAAGCGGCCCGGCTTGATGACCCGCCATGCTTCCGCCACGCGGCCCCGGTCGAGCAGATGGCTGGCGTATACGACGGCCGCTTCGCGCTCGGTGTCCTTGTCGCCTCCAAGTTCTCGGAACAGCTCATAGGTCTTGTCGACGTCGGAATGTCTCTTCAAGGCCCTCAGGCAATCGATCTCGACCGGCATGTGCAGTGTTTCGCCGGTGAAGCGGCGATAAGCCCTTAGTTCCTGCAGCGCCTGTGACCAGTTCTCGAGGTAGTAGTAAGAGAGGCCGAGAAGCTCGCGGGCAAGGGCGGCTCGGGGCGCCAGTGCTTTCACCTGAGTGAGATGATCGACAGCGGCTCGAAAGCGCTCATCGGCGAATCGGGCAATCCCCTCTTCCATGTGCTGGAGCGCCGCCGGCCGGCGGTCGCGCGGGGTGGAACGGTTGAGGTCGTCGCGAACCCAGCGCGGCAAATTGCCTTCGGGAACGGCGGTGATCGTCTTCCGCTCCGGCTGCGGGGGGCGTCGGGAATCGGGGCCGGGGCCTCGGCCGGTCCGACGGGCGCGATCGGGTTGGGTACCACGAGGGCGTCTTTTGTCTCCGTTTTGTCTGCCAGTCATATCAGCCTTCGATCGTGCGACTCGAGATGAATTCGTCGCTCCCTCCGCTACCGAGATTCAAGGATGAGGACTGGAATCTGGCGCTTCGTCTTTCGTTCGTAGCCAGCGAACTGGGGATAGCGCTCCTTCCACTTGGGCCAGATCTCGGCCCGCTCCTGAGCAGTAGCAACTCGAGCGACGACTGACACAGTTTCGGTGCCTACCTCGACCTCGGTCTCAGGGTTAGCGCGGAGGTTGTGATACCAGGCGGGGTTCGTGTCGGACCCACCTTTGGAGGCAAAGACCACATAGTCGCCGTTTAACGCCTGATACATCAGAGGGCTGACGCGCTCTGTTCCGCTCTTGGCGCCGACATGATGAAGCAGCAATAGAGGCTTGCCCTCGAAGGGACCACCGACCCGCCCTTCGTTGGCGCGAAACTCGTCGATCGTGGGTTGATTCGGGTTCGACATATTTCTCCTCGTTGCTTTTTCCCCGCAACGCGGCTTTCGGCACCACTATTCCAGACGGGGCAACGCCGACTCCTCGCGGAGTCAAGGGTTACAGCTCCCAATATCAAAGGGGCCGGCCAAGCCGACCCCTTTCAAAAACTGCCCGGCGGTGACCTACTCTCCCAGGGGGTTGCCCCCCAAGTACCATCGGCGCTGTCTGGTTTCACTTCCGTGTTCGGAATGGGAACGGGTGGTTCCCAGACGCTAACGCCACCGGACAAATCTCAAGCGCTCCTTGAGCACTCCATAGCGAGCACATTCATCCTGAATTCAATCCAAGCCCTCGGCCGATTAGTACCGGTCGGCTGAATGCATTACTGCACTTACACCTCCGGCCTATCAACCTGGTCGTCTACCAGGGGCCTTACCGGGTTAATCCCGTGGGAGATCTCATCTCAGGGTGGGTTTCGCACTTAGATGCCTTCAGCGCTTATCCCTTCCGTACATAGCAAACGAGCCGTGCTCTTGGCAGAACAACTCGCACACCAGCGGTACGTCCATCCCGGTCCTCTCGTACT
>DATEDN010000142.1:0-5002 GCA_035281645.1 Acidimicrobiia bacterium
GAGGGTCATGCCGATGAAGGCGACATTCACTCCCTGATAATTGTCGATCGTGTAGGGAGGGAAGAGAGTTTCCCCGGTGGCATCGACAGTGACATTGGCAGCGAGAAAGTCGAAGTCGGCGCCGGCGAAACCGTCGCCGTCTAGACAGCCGTCGATCGGATGACAGCCGCCCTCTTGCATTCGCAGCAACTCGGCTGCTCCCTCATCGAATTCGTGGTTGCCCACCCCATTTATATCGAGGCCGATCAGGTTCATCGCCTCGATCGTCGGTTCATCGTGAAAGAGGGCCGAAATCAGGGGCGAGGCGCCAATCAGATCTCCAGCAGAGACAACAATCGAATTCTTTACCCCTTCCTCAGCTTCGCGAATATGTGAGGCGAAGAAATCAGCTCGCCCGACGGGCTGACCCAGCCAGAGCTGATCCGGGACGGGGGCTATCGCACCGTGAAAGTCGTTGATGGCCAGAATCTGCAGCTCCACTGGTGGCGGGCCGGCGGCGCCGGCTGGCACGGCAAACCAAACCGCCAGCAATGCCAGGACAATGACAAAGGGTTTCGCTCGCATCGCATCTCCTCCACTCAGGCCCGGTGAGGGCGCTATCCCAGGGTGCACCATAGGCCGATTCGAGGGCCTCCACCGCGAAGAACTAGACCGCGGTGCGGGTACAGGCGACGTCGGCAGGAACGAACAGAGTTTCGATTGACGCCGACTGTTCTCCGTTGGATGCCGCTTCCTCGAAGGCAGCTCCGGCATCGTTGAAGGTCTGTTCGATCGGCTCCGTCGCCTCCACTACCAAGTTGATCCACGTCTGCACACCTTGCAGGATTGACGACGGCTCGGAATTGATCCCTTGCAACACCGTCGCCGACTCGGCCAGGTGGTTCTCCCAAACCTCGTAATGGGCAACGATCGCCTCCCGGGCGGCCAGCACCGGCCCCTGCCAGGGCTGAATTCCCACCTCGGCAAAACGATCAAGGGAAGCGTTGACGTGGCGGGACAAGGCGTCGGTCTGATCCAGGAGATCCTGGGATTCGGTAAAGCCGAGTTCGAGATCACCAGTCTCCACTACCGCGTCGACGAGACAGTCCTGGGCGATGAAGTAATCGAGCCAAATCTGATCACCTTCAGCCTCCCTCGTCAATGTCACCAATGACTCGAAGGACGAACGCCCGAGCGATCCCAGCGCCAGCCAGAGCCCTACTCCCACCAAGACCAAGGCGATGGCGATGACAACGACGACAAGTCCTGTCTTCGACTTGGGAGCGGGTTCGCTCGGAGTGTCTTCGATCATCGCGACATGTTGCTACACGACTAGTGTCGAGGATGCCGAAACGGCCACGGTCCGGCAGCGAAATCCGGTGTGAATCCGGTGGTGTCCCGCAACTGTGATGAGCTACCCGCTAAGGACGGCTCTAAGCCAGGTCGCCTGCTTGCCCGTGTCGAACGTAGCCTCGGATGAAGGTCATGTTCGGGCGGCGCAGGGTACGCCGCATCGGGCCCCTTCATCCTCCAGCCATTGGAGGATGTTTTTATGAGAAGCAAGGTGTGGCTCTTAGCCATCACACTTTTCGCTTGCGGCGGGACGGCCGCCAGCACCACAGCGCCACCCAGTACCACCGCGGCTCCCGCCACCAGTGTGGCCCCGACCACTACCGCTGCCGTGACGGGTGACTTTCCGGTGACCCTCTCGGCCGCCAATGGACCGGTCACCATCGCCCAACGTCCGGAGGCGATCATCTCGCTGGCGCCCACGGCCACCGAGATGTTGGGAGCAATCGACGCCATGGGACAGGTGGTGGCGGTTGACGATCAGTCCGACTATCCCCCCGATGCCCCAATCACCGACCTCTCGGGATTCACCCCCAACATCGAGGCGATCGCCTCCTATGAACCGGACCTGGTGCTGGTTTCGAACGACATCGACGGCATGGTCGGAGCCCTTCAAAGCCTCGACATTCCCGTTCTCCTGTTGCCCGCGGCGATGACGTTCGACGACGTCTATACCGAGATCGAGCTGCTGGGGGCGGCGACCGGTCACGTCGACGAGGCTCAGGCCCTCACCAACTCCATGCGAGCGGAGATTGAGGACCTCGTCGAGGGGTACCAGCCCCCGGCCGAGCCCCCGACCTACTACCACGAGCTCGACCCCGGCCTCTTCTCCGTCACCTCGAGCACCTTCATCGGATCGATCTATGCGCTCTTTGGACTGCAGAACATCGCCGACGCGGCCGACCCCGACGGCTTCGGGTATCCGCAACTTTCGGCCGAATACATCATCTCGGCGAATCCCGACTTCATCTTCCTCGCTGACACTCAATTCGCAGGGCAGAACGCGACCACCGTCGCCGAGCGACCCGGTTGGGCTGAACTGTCGGCAGTGACCGCCAACAGGGTCATCGAACTCGACGACGATGTGGCGTCCAGGTGGGGACCGCGGGTAGTCGACTTTGTTGCCGCGGTGGCTGATGCTTTGACGCTGGCTCCGGTGAGCTGAGTGAGTCTGCGGACCCCTCGACTTCGGCTTTGGCCGATCATGTTGGGCTTTCTGACCTTGATCGGTGCGGCGATGGCCGGGGTGGTGCTGGGGCCCGCCGACCTTCACCCTTGGCAGGTCATAGCGGCCCTGGTCGACCGCCTGCCCGGCATCGATTTGACCTCTGACCTTGGACCCCGCCAACTCGACATCATCTGGGATCTCCGCCTTCCCCGGGTCGTCCTCGGCGCCTTGGTTGGAGCCACGTTGGCGGTATGCGGGGCGGCCTATCAAGGGGTCTTCCGTAACCCATTGGTGGATCCATACCTGCTGGGAGTGGCAGCCGGAGCTGGCCTGGGGGCAACGTTGATCTTCGCCGGCGCCGCTGCTCGAACCGAGTTGGTTCCGATCGCCGCATTCGTCGGAGCCGTCGGGGCGGTGGTCATCACGTATCTGGTGGGGAGACGTCTGGGCGAGAGGACCTCGGCGACCCTGGTCCTGGCGGGTGTGGCAGTGGCCTCGTTTCTCACCGCCGCCCAGACCTTCGTTCAACAGCGCTCGGCGGGCGACCTGAGGATTGTCTACTCGTGGATTCTCGGCCGGTTGTCGGCCGGGTGGTCGGACGTTCGGCTCATACTTCCCTACGTCTTGGTGGCAGGGTTCGCCATCCTCCTTCACCGTCGGCTGCTCGACGTCCTCGCCGTCGGCGAATCCGAGGCCGAGACATTGGGTCTGCCAGTGGCCCGGGTGCGGCTAATCGTCGTCGTCGCTGCGACTTTGGGCACCGCCGCCGCGGTGGCGGTCTCGGGATTGATCGGGTTCGTCGGCATCGTCGTCCCCCACACCGTGCGGCTGCTGGCCGGTAATAGCTATCGAGCGGTCCTGCCGCTCTCGCTTCTGTTCGGAGGGGCATTCATGATTGCCACCGATCTGGCGGCGAGGACCTTGGTGGCGCCCGCCGAATTGCCTATAGGCGTGGTCACGGCCTTCTTTGGAGCGCCATTCTTCCTTTCCCTGCTCCGTCGCCGTCCCGTCTCGGTATGAACCGATACCCGATCGCAGCCAGCCGTCTGACGGTGGAAGCAGGCGGCCGTCGCCTGCTCGGAGAAGTCGACCTCGAAGTCGCCGCCGGCGAATGGCTGGGTTTGATCGGCCCCAACGGGGCCGGCAAGACCACCCTCTTTCGCGCCTTGTTGGGCCAGGTGTCGAGCTCGGGACAGGTGACAATCGAGGGAGCGACCAATCCGAACCGACGGCAGCGGGCCATGGCCCTGGCTTTCGTACCCCAGCGCCCGGTCCTGCCGCCAGCGATGACGGTGGCCCAGTACGTGCTCTTGGGGCGGACCCCGCATATCTCCTATCTCCGTTCGGAATCGGATGAAGACCTCGCCGCCGCCGCAGATGCCATCGAGGCACTAGGCCTCGACGAGGAGAAAGATCGGGAGCTTCAAACTCTGTCCGGAGGCGAGCAACAACGAGTGATCCTGGCTCGGGCGATAGCTCAAGAGGCAAGGACCCTGCTCCTCGACGAGCCGACGGCTGCCCTCGACATCGGCCATCAGCTGTCGGTTCTGTCCCTGGTCGACCGCTTGCGAAAACAACGAGGTCTGACCGTGATCAGCGCCATACACGACCTCACCCTGGCCGCCCAGTTTTGCGACCGGCTGCTGCTCCTGTATCAGGGCCGGGTGGTAGCCGAGGGAAGTGCGCTCGAGGTGCTGACCGAGGGGAATATCGGCGCCTTTTACGACGTCCGCTCCGAGGTGCTCCTGGACGGGGATGGAGTGCGAGCTGTTCTGCCTCAGCGAACCAGTGAGGAAATTGAAACGCCGATTCCGCCCAGAGTGTCGGCGCCGTAGCGATTCTTCTCTGCCTCCAGATCGAGACGCTTCATCTGCGACTTGGCCGCGACGATCTCGTCGGTAATCAACTCGGCGGGAACCAGCCAGCAGACCTCGAACTCGATCCCGTCGGGGTCGCGGCCATAGAGGGCTTTGGTGGTGCCATGGTCCGTCGCTCCAACCATCGCCCCTTCCGCCAGAAGACGCTGGGAAACCTCTTCGAGGGCGCGCAGGGTGTCGACCTCCCATGCCAGGTGATAGAGGCCGACGGTGGAGCGACCGGCCGTAGAAGCTGTGGCGCCCGTGACTTGGAACAATCCGAGGTCGTGGTCGTTTTGTGAAGCGGGAGCCTGCATGAACGCAGCTCCGGGGAAGCCCATCACCTTCCTAAAACCAAGGACCTCTTCATAGAACCTCACGCTGCGCTCGACGTCTGATACGTACAAAACGGCGTGATTGAGACGGTGAATCGGCATGGGTTTCATTCTTGCGTATTTTTCGCCGTAAAAACCGGGCGAAAAAGACGCAAGAACGGATGGAAAGGTTCAGGCGTTCTGGCGAGCCTCCGCCATCTGTCGGATGCGCCGTTCGATCTCGGGATACTTCTTCGTCACCATCTGAAAATCGTCAGCCGTCATCGTCATCATCGACATAACTGACTTGGCGACGACATCTGCGTTGCGGTGAT
>DATEDN010000143.1:0-6821 GCA_035281645.1 Acidimicrobiia bacterium
CCGGGGCTCAAGGCCCGGATGTTGGGAATCAAGGGTTGGTACTCGACCAACATTCTCGGAAATCGGGACGGGGAGGTACTCGACGACCCCGAGAGCTTCAAGTCGAAGGAAGTCTCCAAGCTCGGGGTGCTGGAGACGATCCTGCAACCCGAGGTGTACCCCGATCTCTATTCCGACCTCTATCACGTCGTGCGCATCAACTACTACCCCCCTCGAGGCGACGACAAGGAGGGCTGGGACAACATCGACATCGTCGGCTGGATGGGGTATCCGATGCAGATCAAGATCGACTTCCTCTGTAAGGACTCGATTCTGGCGGCGCCCATCGTCTTGGACTTGGCATTGTTCCTCGACTTGGCCGCCCGGGCGGGAAAGAGCGGGGTCCAAGAGTGGCTCTCGTTCTATTTCAAGAGCCCGCAGACCGCTCCCGGGCTGTATCCCGAGAACGATCTGTTCATCCAGTCGACAAAGCTCAAAAACAACCTCCGCGCCCTCATGGGCGAAGAGCTCATCACCCACCTCGGGACCGAGTACTACGAGGAATAGAAAGGAGCCCCGCAACAGCGGGGCTCCTTTGACTGATGCATCGCCTCCTTAGGCGATCTGAGTGATCCGGTCCTGAGGACCAGGAGCTACCGGTGAATTGGCGCCGAAGTAGGCGACCATCGCATCGAGGTCGATGTCGCCCCCGAGGCGGTCGGTGCCACCGACCAGAACGCTGAACCCGTCGCCGCCATCGGCCAGGAAGCTATTGACAGTGACCCGATAAGAAGCACCGAGATCGATCGGAGTTCCCCCGATGGTGATCGAGGCGGGATCGACCTTGTCTCCGATTGCGCCAGAAAGGCTCCAGCTGTAGGCAAAGCCCTCGGAGACCTGCAGGATGGTATTTCCGCCGGTCCGGAACTGTTGCTCGAGCAAGGCCTCGATCTGAGCTCCCGTCAGGGTCATGGTGACCAAACTGTTGCCGAAAGGCTGTACCGCAAACGCTTCGCCATAGGTGACGTTCCCGTCGCCCTCTCCTTCGGGGCTGCCGGCGAAAATGAACCCGTCGGAGGTACGGATCCCTCCCGGATTCATAAAAGCCACCACCGCCCCTCCCGAGGCCGGATCGCTCGTAGCAGCCAGCTGGGCATCGGCGATAACGTCCCCTACCGCTGCCTCCCCGGCGGCGTTGTAGATCTCGGGAATGTCGGCCGTGATCGAGCCAATAACGGTGTTGGCCAGTGGTGCCGACAACTCGTCGTACTTGTCGATCAACGCGGTGAGATCGGCAGCCGGATCAACGGCGCTCTGATACGTCGGCACGTTGTCGATTGATACGACGGTCATCTCTTTAGTTCTCCGGTCGAGAGTGACGTCGATGTCGGTGTAGAGCCGGCCGTTATTGTCGGCCATGGTTACCCATTTGCCATCCACTTCGCAGACAAATTCGTCGTTGACGTGGCCGGCGATAACCAGATCAACGGCATCGTCGAAGCCTTGGACGATCGAGGCGAGGGGATCGGTTAGACCATCGGCGCATTCATCACCTTCGGGTCCGCCGCTCGAGAATCCGCCTTCGTGCAGCAGGACCACAATTGCTTCGACCTGCTTTCGCTGCAGCTCCGGAACCAAGGCGTTCACCGTCTCGACCTCATCTTCGAAGGTGAGCCCCGCCACTCCCGAAGGGGTGACGATGGTGGGGGTACCCTCGAGGGTCATGCCGATGAATGCAACTTTCACCCCTTGATAGGTCTTGATTTCATACGGAGGAAACAGAGTTTCTCCAGTGGCATCGACAGTGACATTGGCAGCCAGAAAGCCGAAGTCGGCGCCAGCGAAACCGTCGCCGTCGAGACAGCCGTCGATCGGATGACAGCCGCCCTCTTGCATTCGTAGCAACTCTGCTGCTCCCTCATCGAATTCGTGGTTGCCCACCCCGTTTATATCGAGGCCGATCAGGTTCATCGCTTCGATCGTCGGCTCATCATGAAAGAGGGCCGAAATCAGGGGCGAGGCGCCAATCAGATCTCCAGCAGAGACAACAATCGAATTCGTTACCCCTTCCTCAGCTTCGCGAATATGTGAAGCGAAGAAGTCCGCTCGTCCGACAGGTTGGCCCAGCCATAGCTGATCCGGGCTGGGAGCAATGGCGCCGTGGAAGTCGTTAATCGCCAGAATCTGTAATTCCACCGGCGGCGGTCCCGCCGCTCCGGCTGGCACGGCAACCCAAACCGCCAGCAATGCCAGGACAATGACAAAGGGTTTTGCTCGCATCGCATCTCCTCCACTCGGGCCCGGTGAGGGCGCTATCCCTGGACTGCACCATAGGCGGATCGGACGGCCACCACCGCAAAGAACTAGACCGCGGTTCGGGTACAGGCCACGTCTGCAGGAACGAACAGAGTTTCGATTGACGCCAACTGTTCTTCGCTGGATGCCGCTTCCTCAAAGGCTGCTCCGGCATCGTTGAAGGTCTGCTCGATCGGCTCCGTCGCCTCCACTACCAAGTTGATCCAGGTCTGCACACCTTGCAGGATGGAGGACGGCTCGGAATTGATCCCTTGCAACACCGTCGCCGACTCGGCCAGGTGGTCCTCCCAAACCTCGTAATGGGCGACGATCGCCTCCCGGGCGGCTAGCACCGGCCCCTGCCAGGGCTGAATTCCCACCTCGGCAAAACGATCGAGGGAAGCGTTGACGTGGCGCGACAAGGCGTCGGTCTGATCCAGGAGATCCTGGGATTCGGTAAAGCCGAGCTCGAGATCACCAGTCTCCACCACTGCGTCGACGAGACAGTCCTGGGCGATGAAGTAATCGAGCCAAATCTGATCACCTTCAGCCTCCCTCGTCACCGTCACCAATGATTCGAAGGACGAACGCCCAAGCGATCCCAACGCCAGCCAGAGCCCAACGCCCACCAAGACCAAGGCGATGGCGATGACAGCGACGACAAGTCCTGCCTTCGACTTGGGAGCGGGTTCGCTCGGACTTTCTTCGATCATCGCGACATGTTGCTACACGACTAGTGTCGAGGATGCCGAAACGGCCACGGTCCGGCAGCGAAATCCGGTGTGAATCCGGTGGTGTCCCGCAACTGTGATGAGCTACCCGCTAAGGATGGCTCTAAGCCAGGTCGCCTGCTTGCCCGTGTCGAACGTAGCCTCGGATGAAGGTCATGTTCGGGCGGCGCAGGGTACGTCGCATCGGGCCCCTTCATCCTCCAGCCAATGGAGGATGTTTTCATGAGAAGCAAGTTGTGGCTCTTAGCCATCACACTTTTCGCCTGCGGCGGCACGGCTGCCAGCACCACGGTCTCAACCAGTACTACCGCGGCTCCCGCCACCAGTGTCGCCCCGACCACAACCGCTGCTGTGAAGGGTGACTTTCCGGTGACCCTCTCGGCCGCCAATGGGCCGGTCACCATCGTCGAACGTCCGGAGGCGATCATCTCGCTGGCGCCCACTGCCACCGAGATGTTGGGAGCAATCGACGCTATGGGACAGGTGGTGGCGGTTGACGATCAGTCCGACTATCCCCCGGATGCCCCAATCACCGACCTCTCGGGTTTCACCCCCAACATCGAGGCGATCGCCTCCTATGAACCGGACCTGGTGTTGGTTTCGAACGACATCGACGGCATGGTCGGAGCCCTTCAAAGCCTCGACATTCCCGTTCTCCTGTTGCCCGCGGCCATAACGTTCGACGACGTCTATGCCCAGATCGAGCTGTTGGGGGCGGCGACCGGTCATGTCGGCGAGGCTCAAGCCCTCACCAACTCCATGCGATCGGAGATTGAGGATCTCGTCGATGCGTACCAGCCCCCAGCCGAACCTCCCACCTACTACCACGAGCTCGACCCCGGCCTCTTCTCCGTCACTTCGAGCACCTTCATCGGATCGATCTACGCGCTCTTTGGGCTGCAGAACATCGCCGACGCGGCCGACCCCGACAGTTTCGGATATCCACAACTTTCGGCCGAATACATCATCTCAGCGAATCCCGACTTCATCTTTCTCGCTGACACACAATTCGCAGGGCAGAACGCGACCACCGTCGCCCAGCGACCCGGTTGGGCCGAACTGTCGGCTGTGACTGCCAACAGGATCATCGAACTCGACGACGATGTGGCGTCCAGGTGGGGACCGCGGGTAGTCGACTTTGTTGCCGCGGTGGCTGATGCTTTGGCGCTGGCTCCGGTGAGCTGAGTGAGTCTGCGGTCCCCCCGACTCCGGCTTTGGCCGATCATGTTGGGCTTTCTGACCTTGATCGGTGCGACTATGGCCGGGGTGGTGCTCGGGCCCGCCGATCTTCACCCTTGGCAGGTCTTAGCGGCCCTGGTCGACCGCCTGCCCGGCATCGATCTGACCTCTGACCTGGGACCCCGCCAACTTGACATCATCTGGGATCTCCGCCTCCCCCGAGTCGTCCTTGGCGCCCTGGTAGGAGCCACGTTGGCGATTTGCGGGGCGGCCTATCAAGGGGTTTTCCGTAACGCATTAGTAGATCCATACCTGCTGGGCGTGGCGGCCGGTGCTGGCCTCGGGGCAACGTTGATCTTCGCCGGCGCCGCTGGTCGAACCGAGTTGGTTCCGATCGCCGCTTTCGTCGGAGCCGTTGGGGCAGTGGTCATCACGTATCTGGTGGGAAGACGTCTGGGCGAAAGGACCTCGGCGACCCTGGTCCTGGCGGGCGTGGCAGTGGCCTCGTTTCTCACTGCCGCCCAGACCTTCGTCCAACAGCGCTCGGCCGGTGACCTGAGGATCGTCTATTCGTGGATTCTCGGGAGGTTGTCGGCGGGATGGTCGGATGTTCGGCTCATCCTTCCCTATGTCTTGGTGTCAGGGTTCGCCATCCTCCTTCACCGTCGACTGCTCGACGTCCTCGCAGTCGGCGAATCCGAGGCGGAGACATTGGGACTGCCAGTGGCCCGGGTGCGGCTGATCGTCGTCGTCGCTGCGACGCTGGGCACCGCCGCCGCGGTAGCGGTCTCGGGATTGATCGGGTTCGTCGGCATCGTCGTCCCCCACACCGTGAGGCTGCTGGCCGGTAATAGCTATCGAGCAGTCCTGCCGCTCTCGCTTCTGTTCGGAGCGGCCTTCATGATCGCCACCGATCTGGCGGCGAGGACCTTGGTAGCCCCCGCCGAACTGCCTATAGGTGTGGTCACGGCTTTTTTTGGAGCGCCTTTCTTCCTTTCCCTGCTCCGTCGCCGTCCCGTCTCGGTATGAACCGATACCCGATCACAGCCAGCCGCCTGACGGTGCGAGCCGGCAGCCGCCGCCTGCTCGAAGACGTCGACCTCGAAGTCGCCGCCGGCGAATGGCTGGGTTTGATCGGTCCCAACGGAGCCGGCAAGACCACCCTCTTTCGCGCCTTGTTGGGCCAGGTGTCCAGCTCGGGAAAGGTGACCATCGAGGGAGCGAGCAATCCCAACCGACGTCAGCGAGCGTTGGCCCTGGCCTTCGTGCCCCAGCGTCCGGTCCTACCGCCGATGATGACGGTGGCCCAGTACGTGCTCTTGGGGCGCACCCCGCATATCTCCTATCTCCGTTCTGAATCAGATGAAGACCTCGCCGCCGTCGCCGCAGCCATCGAGGCACTCGGCCTCCACCAGCAGAAAGATCGGGAGCTTCAAACCCTGTCAGGAGGCGAGCAACAACGGGTGATCCTGGCTCGGGCGATAGCTCAAGAAGCGAGGACCCTGCTCCTTGATGAGCCGACGGCGGCCCTCGACATCGGCCATCAGCTTTCGGTTCTGACCCTGGTCGACCGATTGCGAAAGGAACGGGGGCTGACCGTGATCAGCGCCATTCACGACCTCACCCTGGCCGCCCAGTTTTGCGACCGGCTGCTGCTTCTTTACCGGGGCCGAGTGGGGGCCAAGGGCTCTGCGCTCGAGGTTCTAACCGAGGGGAACCTCAGCGCCTATTACGACGTCCGCTCCGAGGTGCTCCTGGACGGGGACGGAGTGCGAGCTGTTTTGCCTCAGCGAACCAGCGACGAAATTGAAACGCCGATACCACCCAGGGTGTCGGCGCCGTAGCGATTCTTCTCCGCCTCCAGATCGAGACGCTTCATCTGCGACTTGGCTGCGACGATCTCATCGGTGATCAACTCGGCAGGAACCAGCCAGCAGACCTCGAACTCGATCCCGTCGGGATCACGGCCATATAGGGCTTTGGTGGTGCCGTGGTCCGTCGCTCCAACCATTGCCCCTTCCGCCAGAAGGCGCTGGGAAACCTCTTCAAGGGCCGAAAGGGTGTCGACCTCCCATGCCAGGTGGTAGAGGCCGACGGTGGAACGACCGGCCGTAGAAGCTGTGGCGCCCGGGACTTGGAACAATCCGAGGTCGTGGTCGTTTTGTGAAGCGGGAGCCTGCATGAATGCAGCTCCGGGGAAGCCCATCACCTTTCGAAAACCAAGGACCTCTTCGTAGAACCTCACGCTGCGCTCGACGTCTGAAACGTACAAAACGGCGTGATTGAGACGGTGAATCGGCATGCTGCTCCTTTGAAACTGGCAACAGTCGCCCGCTCACCGACTATTCCCAAGGTGGTCCCTCCCTGGCGAGCGTTTCCCCCCTCCCCGGCTACGCCGGTACTCCCCTTCGGGGAGACAAACCCGAACGATTTTTCCTTCTCCAGCGAGCGCAGCGAGTGTTGGGGGAGGTGTCGCCGAAGGCGACGGAGGGGGCTAGGCGTTCTGGCGAGCCTCCGCCATCTGTCGGATGCGCCGTTCGATCTCGGGATACTTCTTCGTCACCATCTGAAAATCGTCAGCCGTCATCGTCATCATCGACATAACTGACTTGGCGACGACATCTGCGTTGCGGTGAT
>DATEDN010000144.1:0-1685 GCA_035281645.1 Acidimicrobiia bacterium
TCGCACCGCCCAGGCCGAGTCCTCGGTGAGGGCCTCGGGGTCCTCTCTCAGCTCCTGGGCATAGAGGCGGGCGATCTCCCCATAGAAGAGGGCCTGGTAGTGGGAGACCATCTTCTGATAGGCCGTGATCAGCTCCACCCGTTCGTAGCGGGAGAGCGCGGGAGAGTCGACCCCGGAGAGGAGGTTCCCCAGTTCGGCTCCCGGCCCCATCTCCAACAGACCGGGTGCAAACAAGGATTCCGCCGGCGGGTCGAAGAGGGAATCATGCTCGTACATCCGTTCGAGTAAACCTATCGGACGCCTATGACAAATTCCCTTCGGATTTCTCGACTTCCTGTAGAAAACTCCGGACCTCGGCGTCGCAGCGTTCGGCCGCCTGCATATCGATCATGTGGCCGGCGCCAGGAATGACCACGAGGCGGGAATTCGGAATGCCTTCGTGAATGGGTTCCCAGACTTCGCGGGTAGACCGAGCGTCCAGTTCGCCATAAAGGAGCAGAGTTGGGACGTCAACGGTTGGGAGCATGCCGCTCAAGTCGGTCTCAGCAAACGCCTGCAGGGCGGTTCTCATCGCGGCCGGATGAAAGTCGGCGATCATGTAGGCGAGTTCTTCGACCAGCTCGGCATCTGAGCCCTCCGGAAGAAGTGTCTTGATCAACCCTGGTACCCATTGCGCGGGCGGCAGCGCCGAGTTCCGCCGAGTCTGCTCGACTCGTGCCTGGACCTCCCGCGGAGGGAGTGAGCCACCCCAGCCCGCGTACGCGGAAATCAAGATCAAAGATCGGACAACATCAGGATGCTGATGGAAGAGCTCAAGTGCGAGACCCCCGCCAAATGACAACCCCGCGACATGTGCGGGATCGAGATCTAGGAACTCCATGAATTCAGCAAGCCAGTCCGCCCAGTCGGACAGTCGAGCTGTTTCCGGCGGGTCAGTGGACTGACCGGCACCAGGCGCATCCCATGCCACCACCCTGAATTCGTCCGAGAGCGCATCGAGCTGACGCCACCATTCCCGACTGTCTGTGGGCCAGCCATGAAGTAAAACCAGTGGCGGGCCGCTGCCCTTCTCGCGAAAGGCAATCCGGTGACCTGCGACCTCGACATACTCCATGCCAGAAAATCTCGAAGAGCTGATCGGCATAGAGGTCGCTAGGAGGCCAGGGATTAGCGCTGAGTCGCTCGTTCAGCAACCCCGCCGATGATCTCGGCGAGCTCCCGAGGCCGCGACCACATCGGCCAGTGGCTCGTCGGCAAATCGATCCAGGTGATGTCGTTTAGCTCACGGACTCCGGCCAACCAGGCCCAGTCTTGTTCGAACGCGTATTTCTTGTAGGCCTCTGAGGGAAAGCCCGTGCAAATCATTGTGGTGGGGATGTCACGCCGGGCGTCGTTGGTCAGAGGGACACGCTCGCGCAAAACCCCACCCGGTTCGGGAAGCGCTCGCTGGCGAAACGTCTCCAATTGCTCCTCGGAGAGTCCGTCGAGGTTTTCCTCCTCCCTGATCTCCTCCCAGTTGAAAGCCTTCTCCACGCCATCGAACTCGGCATCGAGAGGGCTGACGCCCGGAGCGGAGTCGACGTAGACCATCGCGGCGATCTTCTCGGGGCAGCGGTCGCTGGCGGCATAGCCCGAGAACCCTGTGCCGCTGTGAACCGCCAGGACGGCCGGCGCACCGGCCCCCT
>DATEDN010000145.1:0-137357 GCA_035281645.1 Acidimicrobiia bacterium
ACTCCCGAGCGGCCCTTGCAGGAGCTCGTCGCAATGCGGTCACGTGGCCACCCGCTCCAGTACCTAGAAGGTACAGCCGCCTTTGGGCCCCTCGTCGTCGCGGTCGATGATCGGGTCCTGATTCCACGGCCGGAGACCGAACACCTGGCCGACCTTCTCGCCCACCGGCACCCACAACCGGAACTGGTCGTCGATCTCTGTACCGGCTCTGGAGCCGTGGCGTTGTTCCTGAAGTCGGCTTGGCCCCAGTCCCGGGTGGTCGCCACCGACTTCTCGGTCGATGCCCTGGCCGTGGCACGCCAGAATGCCGAGCGTCTGGGGCTCGATGTCGAGTGGTACTCGGGTGACCTCTTTAGGGCATTGCCAGCTCGCTTGCGGGGCAGGGTCGAGCTTCTGGTGGCCAACCCACCGTACGTGTCCGAAGACGAATGGGATCTCCTGCCCGACGATGTCAAGCACGAGCCCCGGTCGGCTCTGGTGGCCGGGGCGATTGGCACTGAGATCATCGATCGAATCCTCGACGGCGTCGGCGACTGGCTCGCCCCCGGGAGTGAGGCCTGGATCGAGATCGGGGAGACGCAAGGCCCCTACCTCCGCAGCCATCACCGTGTTCAGATCCACCAGGATCAATATGGAAAGGACCGCTTTGCGATGGTGACGATTGATTGATCTTGCCCTCAGCCACCTGCGAGCCGGTGACGTGATCGGACTTCCCACCGACACCGTCTATGGAATCGGGGCGGACCCACTCCAGCCGCAGGCCGTGGCTCGCGTGTTCGCCCTCAAGGGTCGTAGCCTCGATCAGCCGATCGGTTTGCTCGTGGCCGACCTGGAAACCGCACTGGAGGCAGTTGAGCTACCGGAGTACGCACGGCTGTGGGCGAGCCTCCATTGGCCCGGGCCCTTGAATCTGGTCGCCCGCCCGAAAGCGTCCTGGCCGCCGGGGGTGGGAGACGCCAAATCGCTGGCAGTTCGAGTGCCTGATCATGAGACGGCCCTGGAATTGCTCGGCGTCGCCGGGCCCTTGGCGGTCACCAGCGCCAACCGTTCCGGAGACCCCGAGACTCTCAACGACGTCGAAGCCGCTTCGATCTTCGGTCTCGAAGTTGCGGTCTATCTAAGAGGTGACTCCCCGGGGGGCTCCGCTTCCACCACCGTCGATGTTCGATTCGACGAGCCCATTCTTCTCCGCCCGGGCCCGCTCGACCTCGGGATCTGAAGTCTGACGTCTTAAGTCTGATGTCTGTTTCTTCCCCTATCCTCGCCCAAGATGATTGACACCCGGCCGATCGAAGCGGTCGACCCCGAAATCGCCCGCTTGATCCGTCGGGATGTCGAGCGGCAGAACACCCACATCCACCTCATCGCCTCGGAGAACTTCGCCTCTCCGGCGGTGATGGCCGCCTCCGGCTCGGTCTTCACCAACAAATACGCCGAGGGATATCCCAATCGTCGTTACTACGAGGGCTGTGAGGTGGTGGACGAGATGGAGTCTCTGGCCATCGAGCGGGCCAAGGCGCTCTTTGGTGCCGAGCACGCCAACGTCCAGGCCCACTCCGGCGCCCAGGCCAACATGGGGGTTTACTTCTCGTTGATCAAGCCGGGAGACACGGTGCTGGGGATGCGCCTCGACCAGGGTGGGCATCTCACCCACGGCTCACCGGTCAACTTCTCAGGGCTCTATTACAACTTCGTCGCCTACGGGGTCGATTCCGTTACCGAGATGATCGACATGGCCGAGGTGGAGCGACTCGCCAAGGAGCATCGGCCCAAGATCGTCCTCGCCGGCTACTCCGCCTATTCCCGCCGACTCGACTACGAAGGATTCCGGCGTATCGCCGATGACATCGATGCCATCTTCATGGTCGATGCAGCTCATTTCATTGGTCTCGTGGCGGGTGGGGCTTACCCGAGCCCGGTCCCGCATGCCGATGTCGTCACCGCGACCACCCACAAGGCCTTGCGCGGCCCCCGCGGCGGCATGATCCTTGCCAAGTCGAAATTTGCAGCCGACATCGACAAAGCGGTCTTCCCGAATGCGCAAGGTGGCCCAATCATGAGCCAGATCGCCGCCAAAGCCGTTTGCTTCCAGGAAGCTGCCACCCCCGCCTTCGACGAGTACGCCCATCAGATCGTGCGCAATGCCAAAGCGATGGCCAACCAGATCCAGGAGGAAGGGGTGAGGGTGGTCTCAGGAGGCACGGACAACCATCTCTTCCTGATCGACCTGCGCTCCGTCGACGAAGAGCTGACCGGGAAGGAGGCCGCTGGCCGACTCGACCGGGTCGGCATCACCCTCAATTTCAACACCATTCCCAACGATCCACGCCCCCCGTATCGCGCCTCGGGGCTCAGGATCGGAACCCCGGCCATGACGACGATGGGGATGAAAGAGGGGGAGGCGGAGGAGATCGCCAGCCTCATCGCTCAGGCCCTGCGGGCTGGGGAGGACGAGGCGGAGCTGTCGGTGGTGGAAAAGCGTGTCCGAGATCTGGCCCAGACCTTCCCTCCCTACCCGTCCGACTTCTCGGGTCACGTTTGAGATCGCTCGCTTTTCTGTGGGCCATTAGGGACGCTGCACGTACCCAACGACCCTGGGTCGCGAGTTGGTGCTAGAGTTTGTGAAAAGATTCACAAGATGAGCGACACCGACAGCCGCCCACCAACAAGGAAGCCGGAGAGCAACGACTCGGCTCAGGGGTGGGCCATGTCCGGGTCCTTCTTGGGATCGATCCTCTCCGGCACCCTGCTCGGCTATCTCGCCGATCTGTGGCTCGATACCCGTCCTTGGCTGGTGGTGGTGGGCATCCTGGCCGGCTCCTATGCGGGGTTCATGACCATGTGGCGGCAGTCAAAGACCATCGATTCGATCGAACGGCGGCGTCCATGAAGCCGGCACCACCCTCGGCCGCGGTTCCGGTCGAAGCGATCATGGCCCGCCACATGATTTCCCGGGCGGTCTTCTTGGTGCTGCCAGTCGTCGGCCTTGGCTGGCTACTGGCGGGGAGTGAAGGCGCACTCGCTGCCACTCTCGGTCTGGCCGTGGTGGTGATCAACTTCTACTTGGCGGGGAAGGTCCTCAGCCTGGCGATTCGCCACTCGCTCACTATGTATCATGCCGCCGCCCTGGTCGGCTTCGTTCTTCGTATGGCCCTCATCGCCGGAACGATGCTGTTGGTGGTGCGCTTTTTCGAGATCGACAGGGTGGCGTTCGGAATCTCGGCTGTGGTCTGCTACCTGGTGCTGGTCACGCTGGAAGCGATCGCGGTGATGCGGGGGCGAGAAAGGAATCTGGATTGGGCAGGCTGACGACACTGCTTTGGACAGTCGAGCACCACGAGTGCGATGTCGAGAACGAGGTCATCTGCGCTCCGGACAACGTCAACATTCTCTTCGAATACAAGGAGCCTTGGTTCAGCGTTGGCCCGGTCAACTTCACCCGCACTTCGTTCCTGATCTTCCTAGCCGCTGCGGTAGTCATCGCTCTGCTCTATTTCGGGCTGCGACGGAACCGACTGGTACCCACCAAGTTCGAGGCGGCGATTCAAAGCCTGGTGGAGTTCGTGCGAGATGGAATTGCCCGCGACATCATCGGTCCTGAAGGGGTCAGGTACACGCCTTATCTGCTCTCGATTTTCCTGCTGATCTTGGTCGGCAACCTCTTCGAGTTGGCGCCTTTGATCAACTTCCCGATCACCTCGCGGATGGCGCTTCCCGCTTTCCTCTCGCTCATCACCTATGTGATCTTTGTCTTCGTCGGGTTCAAGAAGAACGGGCTGCACTATCTGACCGACATCGCCTGGCCCAAGGCCGTCCCCATCGGGTTGCGGTGGCTGGTCGGGCTGATCGAAATCGTCTCGACATTCATCTTGCGACCGATCACTCTCGCGGTCCGGCTTTTCGCCAACCTGGTAGCCGGCCACCTGATGCTGTCGCTCCTCCTGGGTTCAGGAATCGCATTCGTTTTGGCAGTAGGAGACATTGGGCCCAAGGCAGGCATCGGCGTTGTCTGGTTCGCCTTCGGACTCTTGATGTTCCTGTTCGAATTCCTGGTGGGAGTTCTGCAGGCGTACATCTTCACGCTCCTCACTGCGGTCTACATCCAAACATCCATACATCCAGCGCACTAAGGAGGAATCGATGGAAGGCAATATCGAGCTACTCAAGGGGGCAATCGCCTTGATTGGCTACGGATTGGGGGCGGTGGGACCGGGCATCGGTATCGGCATCGTCGCCGGCAATGCCATTACCGCCATGGCGCGGCAGCCGGAGATGACGGGGACGATCCGGGCAACGATGTTCCTCGGCATCGCCCTCACCGAAGCGCTGGCTCTGATCGGCTTCGTTCTCTTCTTCATCGCTTAGGAGGTCTTCGGTGTCAACGCGTTTGTGGGTGACGATCCTGGCCCAGGAAGAGGCCGAAGCAAGCTCCAACGTTTCCTTGGTCCTGCCCGAGACCAACGAGCTGATCGCGGGCATCGTTGCGTTCCTCATCGTTTTCTTCTTCGTGTGGAAATGGGCCATACCTGCCATTAATCGCACGCTCGAGGCCCGGCAGAAGGCGATCACCGGGAAGCTGGAAGACGCCGAGCGGGCCAAGAACGAGGCGGAGAATCTGCGCAAGGACTACGAGCAGCAAATGGCCGATGCCCGCAGCAAGGGAAACGCCCTGATTGAAGAGGCCCGCAAGTCTGCCGAGGCGATGAAGGCCGACATGATCGCCCGCGCCCAGGCCGAAGCCGATGGCATCGTTACCAAGGCGCGGGAGGAAGCGGCCGAGGAAAAATCCCGAGCCTTGGGCGAAGCCCGCCGAGAGGTGGCCAACCTGTCGATCGATCTGGCTGAAAGAGTGGTGGGAAAGAACCTCGACCGAGAGACCCAGCTAGGGCTGGTGGATCAGTACATCGCCGAGTTGGAGAAGTAGATGAGGGATTCCGTGGGTCGGACCGAGGGATGGGCCCGAGCAATCTTCGACCTTGCCTCGGCCGAAGGCGAACTCGAGAGAGCCGAGCGCGATCTCTTCACCATTGCCCGCGCCGTCAATGAATCGAACGATTTGCGCGATGCCCTCACCAACCCTCAGCTGCCGGTTGATCGCAAGCAAGGGATCATCGACGACCTCGTCGGGGGACGCGCCTCCGATTTGATTCGAGGTTGGATTTCATTCCTCATTTCCCAAGGCCGGGCTTCCGATCTGCCCGCCATTGTCGATGCGTTTATCGAGCAGGCGGCTGCATCCCGCTCGCGAGCGGTGGCGGAGATTCGGTCTGCGATCCCTCTCGATAAGGCCACAGTGGATCGCCTGGTCGCCGCGCTGTCGCGGGCGACCGGAAAGCAATTGGACGTGAAGACTGTGGTGGACCCGGATCTGATCGGGGGAGTCGTAGCTCAAGTGGGCGATGTGGTGATTGATGGTTCCGTCGCCCGACGGTTGACCGATCTCCGACAGGCACTCCGAGCCGGATGAGCGCTGATGGCAAAGGACAAGGAATGGCTGAACTGACAATTACCCCCGACGACATCACTGCGTCGCTCCGCCAGCGACTCTCGGATTGGAAGCCGAGCCTCGAGCAGGAAACGATTGGCTATGTGACGTCGATCGCTGATGGCGTGGCCCGGGTCAAGGGACTGCCCAATGTGATGGCGTCCGAGTTGCTCGAATTTCCCGGGGGCTTGATCGGAGTAGCGCTCAACATCGACGAGGACGACCTCGGCGTGGTTCTGATGGGCGAGGCCTCACACATCGAAGAAGGGGCGAGTGTCAAACAGACCGGGAACGTGTTGTCGATCCCGGTAGGAGATGGGCTGCTGGGGCGGGTGATAGACCCCCTCGGCAACCCCATCGACGGCAAGGGCCCGATTGAATCGAGTGAGCGCCGCCTGCTCGAAGTGCAGGCCCCCTCCGTGGTTGAGCGCCAGCCGGTAAAGGAACCGCTCCAGACCGGCATCAAGGCAATCGACTCGATGACGCCGATCGGGCGCGGTCAGCGCCAGCTGATCATTGGCGACCGTCAGACCGGTAAGACCGCGATCCTCGTTGACACCATCATCAACCAGCGCCACAACTGGGGGACAGACAAGGCAGTCAAGTGCGTATATGTCGCCATCGGACAAAAAGCCTCGACCGTGGCGGAGGTAGTCGATGCCTTGGAGCGAGCCGGGGCGATGGAATACACGGTGATCGTCAATGCTTCCGCCTCCGACGCTGCCGCTTTGCAGATGTACGCGCCATATTCGGGCTCCGCCATCGGCCAGTACTGGATGTACAAGGGCGAGCACGCCCTGATCATGTTCGACGACCTCTCCAAGCAGGCCGTCGCCTACCGCGAGATCTCGCTTCTCCTCAGACGGCCCCCCGGACGAGAGGCCTACCCCGGGGATGTCTTCTATCTCCACAGCCGATTGCTCGAGCGCTGCGCCAAGCTCTCAGACGAGCTGGGTGGAGGATCGCTGACCGGGCTCCCGGTGATCGAAACCAAAGCCAACGATGTCTCCGCCTACATCCCCACCAACGTCATCTCGATCACCGATGGCCAATGCTTTCTCGAAACCGACCTCTTCTATCAAGGGATCCGGCCGGCGATCAACGCCGGCATCTCCGTTTCCCGGGTGGGGGGCAACGCCCAGGTCCGGGCCATGCGCCAGATCGCCGGTCCCCTCCGGCTCAACCTGGCCCAGTTCCGCGAGCTGGCCGCCTTTGCCGAATTTGGTTCCGAACTCGATGCCACCTCGCTGGCGCAGCTCGAGCGGGGCCGGCGCGTGGTCGAGGTGTTGAAGCAGGGCCAATTCGCACCCGTTCCCGTGGCCCAGCAGATCATTTCCATTTACGCAGTCACCAACGGTTACATGGACAAGGTCCCAGTCGATGAGGTTCGCAACTTCGAATCGGGCCTTCGGCTCTTCGTCGAGGAGCGCTATGGCGACCTCCTCGATCAGATCAACGACACCGGAAATCTCGGTGACGAGGACCGTCTCAAGGCCGCCATTGCCGAGTTTGCCTCCGGATTCCAAGTCGGTAGCGGGGAGTAGCCATTGGCGAGCGCCGAGCTTCGTGACACCCGCCGGAGGATCCGCAGCGTCCAGGCGACGCAAAAGATCACCCGCGCCATGGAGCTGATCGCGGCCTCGCGGATTCCGAAGGCCAGCGCCCGCGTTCTGGCATCGAAGCCCTATACCGCCAAGCTGATCGAGGTGATTCAGAACCTGGGGGTAGCCGGGGGCGGGAGCGATCATCTGCTTCTGGACAAGAGGGAGGTGAAACGCGCCGGGGTCGTGGTCGTTTCCTCCGACCGGGGCCTGGCCGGAGCCTATGCCTCGACCATCATCCGGATGGCCGAGCAACGGATCATCGATCTGCGCCGGGAGGGCAAGGACATCCGCATCTTCGCGGTCGGCAAGAAAGCCCAGGGGTATTACCGCTATCGCGGCTACCGGCTCGAGCGCTCGTTCCTGGGCGTCACCGATACACCGGGTTATGGAGATGCCCGTGCGATCGCCGATGCGGTAATGGGCTCTTTCGCCTCCGGTGACATCGACTCGGTGGAGGCTTTCTACACCCGGTTCCAGTCGGCCATGACTCAGGTCCCGAGCCGTTATGACTTGCTACCGATCGAGCCCCCGGAGGGGTCGCCGGTGACCAGCGCTTCCTACGAGTACGAGCCGGCTCCCGACGAGATCCTCAATCGATTGCTCCCACGTTACGTCGAGGCGACCGTCTTCAACATGTTGCTCGAGGCCTCGGCGTCGGAGCACTCGGCCCGGAGACGGGCGATGAAAGCGGCCACCGACAACGCCGACGAGTTGATCCGGATACTGACGGTTTCGGCCAACCGAGCCCGCCAAGCCGAGATCACCACTGAAATCTCTGAAATCGTGGGAGGAGCGGAGGCATTGGCCGGAGCCCGCATCGCCCGTATCGCCCGCACTGCCCAATAGCGTCAGGAGGATTCATGACCACAAAGACCGAGAACAGATCGATGGGTCGGATTGTGAAAGTTGCCGGCCCGGTCGTTGACGTCGAGTTTCCTCCGGATGGGCTGCCTGAGCTTCTATACGCCCTGGAAGTCGATCTCGAGGTCGGAGGAGAGAAGAAGACGGTCAAGGCCGAGACCGCCCAACATCTGGGCAAGAACACGGTGCGAGCCATCGCCCTCGCCCCGACTGATGGCCTGGTGCGGGGCGCCGAAGTACGCAACCTCGGTGAGCCGATCACGGTCCCGGTGGGCGACCAGACCCTCGGACACATCTTCAACGTCTGGGGCGACGCCCTCGATGCCCCCGATCAGAAATTCGCCGAGCCACGATGGCCCATTCACCGTCAGCCTCCGCCCTTCGAAGAAGTCGTACCCCAAAAGGAGATCTTCGAGACCGGGATCAAAGTCCTCGACCTCATTTGCCCCTACTTGCAGGGAGGAAAGATCGGTCTCTTCGGAGGCGCCGGCGTCGGGAAGACCGTCCTCATCCAGGAGATGATCCGACGGGTCGCCCAACAGCATGGCGGCGTCTCCGTTTTCGCCGGGGTGGGGGAGCGCACTCGGGAGGGCAACGACCTCTGGCTGGAGATGACGGAGTCGGGCGTGATCGAGAAGGCCGCTCTGGTGTTCGGCCAAATGGACGAGCCTCCGGGAGTGCGGCTCCGAGTGGCGCTTTCCGCCCTCACAATGGCCGAGTACTTCCGCGACGAACAACGCCAGGACGTGTTGTTGTTCATCGACAACATATTCCGATTCACCCAGGCGGGGTCAGAGGTCTCCACCCTCTTGGGGCGCATGCCGTCGGCCGTGGGCTACCAGCCGACGTTGGCGGGAGAGATGGGGTTCCTCCAGGAGCGGATCACCTCGCTGAAAGGGCGATCGATCACCTCGTTGCAGGCCATTTATGTCCCCGCCGACGACATCACCGACCCGGCTCCCCACACCGCCTTTGCCCACCTCGATGCGACCACGGTGCTTTCCCGACCCCTTACGGCCCTGGGCATTTATCCGGCGGTCGACCCGCTCGACTCGACCAGCCGCGCCCTCGACCCCCAGATCGTCGGCGACGAGCACTACGACACGGCCGTGGAGGTGCAGCGGGTGCTGCAGCGCTACAAGGACCTCACCGACATCATCGCCATCCTCGGGATGGACGAGCTATCCGAGGAGGACAAGCTCACGGTTAACCGGGCCCGGCGAATCCAGCGCTTCTTTGCCCAGCCGATGTTCGTAGCCGAGCAGTTCACCGGCCAGGCCGGGGTCTACACCCCTCGAGAGCAGACCATCGCCTCGTTCAAATCAATCCTCGCTGGCGAAATGGACAAGTATCCCGAGCAGGCTTTCTACATGGTGGGTGATGCCGACGACGTCGCCGCCAAGGCCAGGGAGCTCGAAAAGAGCGGCTGATGGCCAAGCCCTTCCGCGTCGACGTTGTTTCTCCCGAGGCCACCGTCTGGACCGGGGAGGCAAATTTCGTTCTCGCCCGCACCCCCGAGGGTGAGATCGGCATCCTCGCCGACCACGAGCCCTTGCTCGCATCGCTCGTCACCTCGGCCGTGGAGGTGGAAGGCGTCGATGGCAGCCGAACGATCATCGGGGTCCACGGCGGCTTTCTCCAAGTGCTCGCCAACCAGGTGACCTTGCTCACCGATCGGGCACAGATCACCCAGGGAACCAAGGAGGATGCGGTCCGGGTGGCGACGGAGCTTGCGGAAGGGCCGAGCTAGCGCGGGACGTTGCGGCCGAACGCCAGGCGGCGTTCGGGCTGAGGTCAAATGACCGGTATCACCACGCAAGCCGGGGGCCGACAGGGGGTTGCGTTCGGGAGGGCTTGAAAGTGCGGTGCCAGCGCCATGTCGACCAGTACCACTACTAAGAGGGAAATGGCGAAGACCAGAAGGTCGGCCCAACGTGGGGGGCCGGGCCGGAAGGCGTCAAGATCGTCGGTGGCTTTCTTGGCCGTAAGAAAACCGACTATGAAGATCAACCCCGATCCGACGAGCAAACCCAGCGCAGCCTCCCTTTGACCAAATGTACCCCATCGTGGGCGGGTACAAAACAGATCGATCAGGCGACGGTGACGATGACGGTGGCCGTGTCGCAGCTCCCGCCGGAAGTGCAGATCCTGTAAGTGAAGGTAACGGTGCCGGCGAAGGTGGCGTCGGCGGAATAATGAATTCTTCCGCTGCCCTTGACTTCGGCAATGCCAGACGAGGGACCCTGTACCACCTGAAGCGTCGAGCGATCGTAAAGCCCGGAGTCGTTGTCGAGCACCCCGATGTTGATCTTCTCACTCGGCCGGGTGGCCGCCTGATCATCGTTGGCGACCAGGGCTCCCGGGGCTGTAGTGGTGGTGGAAGGGGTGGTTGGCGGCGCGGTTGCAGTCGTCGAGGGTGTGGTGGCGGATGTCGTTGTGGTTGTCGATGGCGGGGACGTGACCGTGGTTGTGGGCGCGGTCGTGGTCGTAGTGACCCCGGTGGTAGTGGTCGACCGAGGTGAGACAGATCCCTGGGCGGTCGGGCCTCCGTTACCGGCGCCCGCTGCGCCCTCATCGCCGATTTCGACTGCGTGATTGACCGGCGGACCCAGTCGATCCGGTAGCAGGTTGAGGCCCGACACCGGGATCAATCCTGAGCCGGCGGCAATGGTGACGGCACCGGCGGTGACCACTGTGGCGACATCCCTACCCAGCGCATGCAGCGGTCGGATGAACGGGAGATCTGCCAGCCCCCCGAGCGGACCGGTTATCCAGCGCAGTTTTCCGATCGAGAGCTCCATCAGGGCTCGGACCACGCGGGGATCGAACTGGGTGCCGGAGTTTCGGGCCACCTCGGCTCTGGCCTCGGAGTGGGAGAGCCGCTGTTGGTAGGAGCGACCGCTGACCATCACGTCGTAGGCGTCGGCCACCGAGACAATCCGAGCTCCGAGCGAGATGTCGGTTCCGGCCAGCCCGGCTGGGTACCCGGAGCCATCCCATCGCTCGTGATGATGCTCGATCGTCAATGCCCATGGTCCGAGCCATTCTCGAATCGGGGATATGAGGCGCATCCCTTCCACCGGGTGCTCTTTGATCTTGGCGAATTCCTCCTCGGTCAGCCGACTGGGTTTGTTGAGTATCTCCGCCGGCACCGAGAGCTTGCCGATGTCGTGGAGGAGTGCCGCCCAGCGAAGCTTGTCCCGGTCGTCAGATGGAAGAGCCATTTCGGTAGCCAACAAGTCGGTGTACGCCCGGGTTCGCTCGGCGTGGCCCCGGGTTCGTCGGTCATGTTGGGAGATGGCTGCCACCAACGCCAGGATCACCTCAGTCGCTTCCGCCAGGTCGGTCTGACCCTCCTGGGTGGCTCGCTCGAGCCGCTGCTTGAGTTGGGCGACGTTCCCGGAGCGGAGAGCGAGCCCAAAACGGGAAGGAGTGCGGTCGGGGAACGCGAGGCTGAGATTGAGCAGCACTGACAGCGGCAACAGGCGACGGCTGAGGCGATCCGTGAGATGGGAGGCGAGCGTGGCCGCTCCGATCACCGCCCCCCACCATCCGATCACTCCCGAGAAGCCCATTGGGGGCTCGAGAATCGACCCCACCGTACGCGCAGCGAGAAAGCCCACCGCCAAGGGCGCCAGAAAGGCTATGGCCCGGACCGCAAAAGCAGCCAGGCGTCGTGATCGCCAGCGCTCCCCGGGCGCGTTTGAATCCAGGGTCATCCTGGAAGGAATATCGGTCGAATGTGGCCGGCTTTGAGCCGCTAGCTACCGGTTCAGCGAATTCACGAACCTTGCGGCGGCGTCGTCGAAGCCACCTGCCACTCCCTTGACAATCAGCGGAAAAAGCGCCGAGGAGAAGAACCCCTTGCTGGAGATCGAGAGTGATAACGCCACCCAGGTGGCGTCACCATCCGGCTCGAGGTCCACGGAAATCTCGCCCCTGACTTGGGTCGAATCGATTTGCATCACCATGCGCTTCTCTCTGATGACCGCGCTCCTGGTTGCAATTCCGAGATATTCGGAACCTCCCACGATGATCACGAAGCGATAACCGAGCAACTCTCCGTTTTGGTCCAATCGCTCCTCGCTCAATCGCTCGACTCCACCGATCTCTGCCCAGGTCGACGGCAGCTGCAATTGCTTCCATACGCCTTCCACGTCGTCGGAGGCGCGCGCACGATGGAAGAATTGTTCGTGCGCCATCGGGTCACGATAATTCGAGGCCGCCCGAGTCATTAGCCTGGGTTCGTGACCCTCAGCGCCACGGACTTCCTTCGAGTTGCACTCGATCCACACCGACTGGCAGTGTTGGGATTAGCCGCCTCGGGTCCACTCGACATCGATGATGCCGCCTATCGACTATCGATCACAGTCGGTCAAGTACGGAGAGCAGTTAGTCGCCTCGTCGAGGCAGGTTTGCTCGATTCGAATCTGGCATTGAATCGACAGGCGCTCCGAGATCTCGCTGAGACACTCCCTGCCGAGGAAGCGGTATCTCCATTGGTTCTCGAAGGGCCGTGGTCTCAGGAAGAAAAGGACATTCTGGGTCGCTTCTTCGTCGGAACCCGGCTCACCGAAATTCCGGCCCCTCATGCCCGGAGGCGGGTCATCCTCGAAAGGCTGGCGCAGGAGTTCGAGGTGGGGTTGCGGTATTCGGAGAAAGAGGTGAACTCCCTCCTGCAAACCTTTCACCCTGATTACGCCGCTCTGCGAAGGTTTATGGTCGACGAGGGATTTCTCTCCCGAGCCGACGGCAGCTACTGGAGGAGCGGAGGCAGAGTCGAGGTCGACATTGCCTGATCTGCGGTCGCTGCAGATGACAACCGAGCTGTTCGAGTACGTCGTCTTGCACAGCAGTTCCGACCCCATTTATGGCCGTATCCGAGAGGAGACGATGCATTCGGCGGAACCTCAGGCGGGGATGCAAATCGGGGAGGATCAGTTCGCCCTTCTGACGCTTCTCACCCGCCTGGTGGGGGTCCGGTTTGCCATCGAGCTCGGAACCTTTACCGGCACGTCTGCCGCCGCCATCGCCAAGGGCCTAGTCCCTGGGGGACGGCTCCTCTGCTGCGATATCAGTGAAGAATGGACCGCGATCGCCCGTCGTCATTGGGAGCAAGCCGGCCTCTCCGATCGAATCGAGCTCCGCATCGGTCCCGCCCTGGAGACGATCCGCGCTCTCGATGAGCCAGCGGTGGATCTGGTGTTTCTCGATGCCGACAAGGGTGGCTATGTCGATTACTACGAAGCCCTGATTCCAAAGTTGCGCTCGGGTGGCCTTCTCATCGCTGACAACACTCTTTGGAGCGGGAAAGTCGTCGACGAGAGCATCAGGGACCAAAACATCGATGGGATCCGGCGGTTCAACGATCTAGTGGCAAAAGACGCGCGTTGCGAGGTCGTCATGCTGGCAATCGGAGATGGCGTCACACTCTGCTTGAAGCGGTAGGGTCAGGATCTATGGCAGATATCGAGTCTTGGATCAAGCGCATCGACGCGATCGAGGGACGGCTTCGGGCGCAGCTAGATCGTTCGGGAGGGACGACGGCGGCCGACGAAAGAACCGGGGAGACCTGGGAACGGGGACAGGTATGGGGTCATCTGGCCGAGTTCATCGCCTTCTGGACCGAACAGGCCGGAGACGTGATCGATGATTACCAAGGCGAGCCCGTCCCCTTTGGACGCAAGGGCGACAACTCCGCGCGCAACGCCGCCGTCGAGAGCGGGTTGGAGGTGCCTATCGCGACCCTCTGGGAGGAGGTCAAGTCCGATCTCGCCGAACTCCGTCGATTCCTCCTGGCGCTGCCCGAAGATTGGTCGTCGGCAGTGGGAAACCAGGACGGTCGAGAGCTACGAGCCGAGGAGATCATCGAGCGAAGGCTCATCGCCCATCTCGAGGAGCACGCCGCCCAACTCGAAGCGATCTAATGCCCGGGCTTCTTTGTTTCCATGCCCACCCCGACGACGAGGTGATCGGCACCGGAGGGATCCTCGCTCGCTACTCCCAAGCGGGGGAACAAGTGGTGGTGGTGACGGCCACCGATGGTGCGGAAGGTGAGATCCACAACTACGACGATCCCGATTCGATCAAGGATCGTCTCAGCGACGTCCGGGCTGAAGAAATCCGGGATGCTCTCGCACTCCTCGGTGTCAAGCACCACGAGTTCTTGGGTTATCGGGACTCGGGGATGATGGGGACCGAAGCCAACCAACATGAAAATGCCTTTTGGCAAGCGGACCTTTTCGAAGCCACGAGGAAACTGGTTCGTCTCATTCGCCGGTATCAGCCCGAGGTGATGACGATCTACGACCCCTTTGGCGGCTACGGCCACCCCGACCATATACAGGTCCATCGGGTCGGTCTGGCCGCCTTCTTCGGCTGCCGCGACTTTGGTTGGTACCCACTCGAGGAAGGTGAGGAGGCCTGGGAGCCACGCAAGCTTTACTGGGGAGCCTGGAGTCGCGGGCGTATGAAGGCGTACGCGCAGTATTTCGAGGATGCCGAGGATGCGGATCCCGAGGCGAGGGCGTGGTGGGAGAACCGGGGAATCCCCGATAGCGAAGTGTCGGCCATCATCGACGTCAGCGACTTCGCCAACCTCAAGATCGAGGCGCTGAAGGCGCACCGCAGCCAGATCCCTGCGGACTGGATGATGCTGCGGGTGCCCGAGGAGGCCCGCTCGGAAGTCTTTGCAAACGAGATTTTCCAGAGGGTCTTTTCGACCGTGGAGAGCCCATTGCCCGAGAGTGATCTCTTCGCCGGGCTGAGGTGAGTGCTGCCGACAGCTGGCGGCGACAACTCGAAGACTGGAGGATTCCCGACGCCCTGCTGGCGGCGGTTGAGGAATCGCCTTATGGCTGGTCCAAGCAGCTGTGGAAGCGGCGGGCAGCCAGGGCCATCGAGGCCGACCGGACCTCGCCCACTCTCGATGTAGTCAGAGACCTGGCGAACGGGGGTTCGGTTCTCGACGTCGGTGCCGGGACGGGTCGAGCCTCCCTCCCTCTGGTTCGGGACGGGTATCGAGTGACCATGGTCGAGCCCGATCAAGCCATGCTCGCCGGCCTTGATGAACTCAAGGCCGACGTCGAATTTGAAGTCGTGGTCGGGCGTTGGCCGGAGGTGGCTAGTGAGATACAACCTCACGCCGTCGCCCTGTCCGCTCATGTCGTCTACGACGTCGCCGAGGTGGCGCCGTTTCTCCTCGCCCTCGACCGGTCAGCCACAAGGGGGGTGGTGCTGGAGCTGACGCCCACCCACCCCTGGGTCAATCTCGGTCCTCTCTACCGCGAGCTCCACGGTCTCGATCGACCCCTGGGCCCGACCGTCGATGACCTGGCCGCCGTGGTCAGAGAAGGGGTGAGAGTTGAGCCGGTGATCCATCATTGGACTCGACCCACCGACATGGTGTTTGACACGGCCGAGGAGGCGATCGAATTCACCGCCCGCCGCCTGGTTCTCCCTCGGGGCCGTTGGTCAGAGCTCGAAGAGCGTTTGCTGCCTCGGCTGACTGGAAGGGCCGGTCACTGGCAGATCGAACCGACCGAACGGGAGCTGTGCACTCTTTGGTGGCGGTCTAATTCCCCCAAAGGCGGAGCCCCGCCGGAATAGCCTTCCCGAAACGTGCTGGTAGCCCGCGACGTCCGCCTCGAGGTTGGGACCCGGCTCCTCGTGGAGGGGGCCTCCTTCAGCCTGCAGCCAGGAGACAAGGTGGGCCTGGTGGGCCGCAACGGGGCCGGCAAGACCACGCTGTTGCGGACCCTGGCCGGTTATCACCAACCGACCTCCGGTTCCGTACTCCGTTCGGGGAATCTCGGCTACTTCTCCCAGGAGGCTGTGCTGCCGGATCTCGAGCGACCGGATGTGACTGCCTTCGAACGCATCCTCTCGGCCCGCCAAATCGGTGTGCTTCTACGTCGCATCGAGGAGACCAGAAAGAAGATGGAACGGCTGGACGGCGAGGCCCGTGATGAGGCCATACGGCGTCATGCTCGGCTCCAAGACGAATTCGATACCAAAGGTGGGTACGTGGCGGAGGCAGAAGCCAAGCAAGTGGCCGCCAACTTGGGCATCGGCATGGCCGAACTCGAACAGGGTGTGGCGACCATGTCGGGAGGGCAACGTCGACGGGTGGAACTGGCTCGCATCCTTTTCGCCGAAACCCAGACGCTGCTGCTCGACGAGCCCACGAACCACCTTGACCTCGATGCCAAGGCGTGGCTGGTGGAATACCTTTCGGCTTACCGGGGCGGGATGCTCCTCGTGAGCCACGATCTGCCGCTCCTCGACACCGCCATTACTTCGGTGCTCGATCTCGATCACGCCCGTCTTGAGGCATATCGGGGGAATTACTCGAGCTTTGTGGTCGAGCGAAAGAAGCGGCGCCAACAACGAGAGCGAGAACGGCGCCACCAGGACGAAGCGATCGAGCGCCTGGAAGCGAATATTCGTCGATTCAAGGGCACCACCGAGAAGATGGCCAAGACCGCTCGTGCTTGGGAGACGCGAGTCGAGCGAATGAAAGCGGAGCTGGTCGAGGTCCATAAGGGCGGCAAGAAAGTTGCAGTCCGGTTTCCCCAACCAGATCCCTCGGGGGTGATTCCGCTATCCGCCACCAATCTGGCGAAGTCCTTCGGCGACAACCTGGTTTTTCTCGATGTCGAGGTAACAGTCGAGCGCGGCGAACGTCTCATCATCATCGGCCTCAACGGTGCTGGGAAAACGACCCTGCTCCGAATTTTGGCCGGGGTGGAAACTCCTGATTTGGGCGAGGTCAAACTCGGGCACAACGCGAGCCTCGGCTATTACGCGCAAGAACACGAGCAGATCCGCCCCGGGGTAACGGTCCTCGACCACGTGAGGTCGGTTTCCGATCAAACCGATCTCGTGTTGCGTACCCTCCTCGGCCACTTCTTGCTGGCCGACAAGATCGACCAGGACGCCTCGACCTTGTCGGGGGGAGAGAAGACAAAGCTTGCCCTGGCCATGGTCGTCCTAGCTCGCCCAAATGTGCTGCTTCTCGACGAGCCCACGAACAATCTCGATCCTCAGGCGAAGGAGGCTCTGCTCACAGCCCTAGATCGCTACGAGGGAACGATCATCCTCGTCAGCCATGACACCGACTTCGTCGCTTCGCTCGGACCGGAACGCGCCATCCTGATGCCGGAAGGGAAGAGCCACTACTTCGACGACTCCCTCCTCGACTTGGTCGCCCTCGCCTAGAACGAAACCTAATGCTATAGGCCGCGGTTACCGCCCCCTATAGCATTAGGTTCGCGGGGCTTCTAGTTGTTGGACGGGGCCTTGCTGATGTCGGCCAGGGCCGAGGATGGGTCCTTCTCGATTGCCAGGTCGCCGAGGGAAACGATGCCCACCAGATTGTCACCGTCGACTACCGGGAGGCGGCGGATGTTGTACTGGCGCATGGTCGAAACCGCCTCTTCCACCGGCTGGTCCGGCGCGAGGGTGATCGGGTCGTGATTGCAGACCTCCTCTACCGTCGCCGAGCTGGGATCGAGACCCTCGGCCAGACCTCGCACCACCAGATCACGATCGGTTACGAGACCGCAAAGGGTCCCATCGTTTCGCATGACCAATACGTCGCCAATTTCTTGATCTCGCATCATCTGGGCTGCTTCGTTGAGCGTGGCCGTGGTCATGACCCCGTAGGGATTCTTGGTCATCACTTGAGCGATCTGCTGTCCCATAACTTCTCCTTCACGAACGGGAGTCGACGGCCTTCTTCAATTCGGCCTTGCTCATCTTGGATCGACCCTTGATGTTCTTGTCCTTGGCTTCCTCATATAGCTGATCGCGGGTTCGGCCTCCCGGGCCTGTGTGGGAGCGCTGGCCCCCCCGGCGGCTAGGCGACATGTCCTCTCGTGAAAGTCGAGATGACTCTCTGGCCTCGCCCTCCTGCGCCCGGGTCTTGTTCACCGTTCGGGCAGCTATTTCTTCCGCCTTGCCCTTGGACTCTCCCCGATCGAGGAGCCCTTCTTTGATGTGCTCGTACTGCCGTTCCCGCTTCTTGCTCCAAGCTTGTTGCGGCATAACTCTCTCCTTACCTCCGTTCCCGGGAGATACCCGCCCAGGATTGCCACCAAACCGGGGAAGGGGTGGGCTGAGAAAGGTACCTTCGGGCCCGATGACCGATACCAAATCGCTCGTCGAATTCGTCCAATCCCAGCTGAGCGCTCTGGCCGACCCCGCCCGGGCCGCGCCGATGGCGGCCTATATGAAGACCGAGATGGCCTTCTACGGCGTTCCCAAGCCCGAGCGGGTTCCGATCGGCCGGGAGCTCAAGAGGCGCTTTGCCCCGGCGAATGCCAGCCAGTATCGGGAGAACGTCCTCACGTTGTGGAACCTGCCCCACCGGGAGGAGAAGTACCTGGCGATCGGTTACGCCCGCCAGTTTTCGGCTTTTATTGAATTCGCTCAGATCGATCTCTACGAGCGGCTGATCATCGAAGGCGCCTGGTGGGACTTGGTCGATGAAATTGCCAGCCCGATCGTCAGCAGGGTGGTTCTCAACCATCGATGGCAGATGCGGCCGGTGCTCGAGGGTTGGATCGAGAGTCCGGTGATGTGGCTGCGGCGGTCGGCAATCATCTGCCACAACGGACACAAGGAAGCCACCGACTGGGACCAGCTCTCAGACTTCTGCCTCCGGCGGGCTAGTGAGACCGAGTTCTTCATCCGCAAGGCAATCGGTTGGGCGCTCCGCGAATACGCCCGGGCCAATCCCGACGCCGTGCGCACGTTCCTTCGGGTCCACGGGAAAAAGCTGTCGGGCCTTTCCTATCGGGAAGCAGCCAAGCATCTCTGATCGACGAAATCGGTTATCGGGAACCCCACAGGTGCCGACCGGCGTCGTAAAATTCGAACCAGGAGCAATTACGGGCAGGAGGGCATGGATCACTCACCGGTGACGCCGACGATCAGATTCGTCGACCTCGATGAGGCGGTTGGCTTCTATCGCGACCGCCTCGGGTTCAAAGTCGAACGGGGCGATGTCCAGCAGGGCAATATCGCCATCTCGTTCGAGGGCCTCGAGATCATGCTCGAGGGAACCCGCGACTTCTACGGCGAGACCTACAACACCGCCATCAAGAATCGCATCGGTCAGCAATCGCCGAACGCCCTCTACATCGAGACCGACGACGTGGATGGCCTCTATCGCCAGTATCAGGCGGAGAACCTCCGCATCATCGATCCGGTTGCCGACCGCCCCTGGGGCCAGCGGGAGTTCACAGTCGAAGACCACCTCGGCAACTGGCTTACCTTCTGGCAGTTGCTTCCCGACTAGCAACGCCCCCCAGCCCCGTTTCTTCCGCGTCTCCCCAGATAAGGTGGCGTGGATGTCTGTATATCTCCGCCTCGGCGAGGTTCCCCCGAAACGTCACACCCAGATGTGGCGCCAGGACCGACTCCTCACCGAGCAAGTGATGGGCATGGAAGGGTTCTCGGGGAACTATTCAATCCTCTACCACCTGCAAACGCCGTGCCGGGTGATGGCGCTGGGAGGCTTTTCCCCGATACCGAAGGAAGAGTGGGTCCCCGACCAGCACCAGCACATGCTCTTCTCCACCGGCGAGCTTCCTGCCAGTGGCGACCTGGTCAGCGGACGGCAGCTACTGATGTGGAACAACGAAGTCGAGATCTGGTTCTGCCGGCCGGCGCTTGCTCAGGACGGTTACTACCGGAATGGCGAGGGTGACGAGGTGATCTTCGTGCATGAGGGGGGAGGGGTAGCGGAGACGATTTTCGGGCGGCTGCCCTACCGACAGGGCGACTACCTCGTCATCCCCCGGGGGACCACGTACCGGCTGGTGCCGGAGGGCGATCAGAAGTATCTGATCTTCGTCTCCCCGGGCCAGATCGAGATCCCGCGCCGTTACCGGAACGAATACGGGAACCTGCTGGAGCACGCTCCCTACTACCACCGCGACCTGCACGGACCGGCCGAGCTGATGACGCACGAGGAGCAGGGCGAGTTCACCGTGACCGTGAGGGTGCGGGGAGGCCTGCAGCGGTACGTCCTCGACTATCACCCCTTCAACGTGGTCGGTTGGGATGGCTTCGTATATCCGTGGACGTTCAACGTGGCGGATTTCGAACCCAAATCGGGCCGTCTCCATCAGCCGCCACCAGCTCATCAGACCTTCGAGGGACCGGGCTTTGTCATCTGTTCTTTCTGCCCGCGCCGTCTCGAATGGGATCCGGAGGCGGTCCCCATTCCCTACAACCACTCCAACCTGCAGTCAGACGAGATGATTTATTACGTGTCAGGCAACTTCGAGAGCCGTAAGGGCATCGAGGTCGGTTCGATCACGCTCCACCCCTACGGGATACCCCACGGACCGCAGCCCGGTCTGGCCGAGAAAGCACTCGGCGCCTCCAGCACCCAAGAGCTGGCGGTCATGTGCGACACCTTCCGGCCGCTCCGACTCGGACGCTTCGCCAAGACGATCGCCAACCTCGACTACATGTTCAGCTGGTACGAATCTGCCGACTCGACGCCTCCCGAACCCGGGACCATCGCCTGAACCACAGAATGAACCAGATGCAATTGGGAATGATCGGTCTCGGGCGGATGGGAGCCAACCTGGTTCGGCGGCTGATCGGGGGCGGGCACGACTGCGTGGTCTTCGACGTCAATCCCGAACCCGTGGCCGAATTAGTGGGCGAGGGGGCGGTGGGAGCCGACTCGCTGGCTCACTTCGTCGCCCAACTCCGACCCCCGCGAACGGTGTGGATCATGATCCCAGCCGCCTTCGTCGACTCCACGCTCGAGGAGCTCGCCGTCCTGCTGGATCCCGGCGATGTCGTCATCGACGGCGGGAACAGCTTTTTCGAAGACGACATTGCCCGCCAAAAACGTCTGGCGGAGCGAGAGATCGTGTATCTCGACATCGGAACCAGCGGTGGGGTTTACGGGCTCGAGCGCGGTTTTTGCCTGATGATCGGGGGGGATACCGAGACCGTTCGCCGGCTCGAGCCCATCTGGAAGACCCTGGCCCCCGGAATCGAGGCGGCTGGCCGCACCCCGGGGAAACAGGGTGAACCCGGACCGGGGGAGATGGGCTATCTCCACTGCGGGCCCACGGGCGCGGGACATTTCGTCAAGATGGTTCACAACGGGGTTGAGTACGGGATCATGGCTGCATACGCCGAAGGTCTGGCGATTCTCGAGCGAGCCGACCTCGGGTCGGCAAACCGTCGTCAAGACGCCGAAACCGCGCCCCTCCGCCATGCCTGGAGGTACCAGTACGAGATGGACCTGGCCGCCATCTCCGAGGTATGGAGGCGGGGGAGCGTCGTCACCTCGTGGCTTCTCGACCTCACCACCCAGGCTCTAGCCGCTGACCCAGATCTTTCCGACTTCGCCGGGCACGTTTCCGACTCCGGCGAAGGGCGGTGGACGGTCCAGGCCGCGGTAGACCTGGGCGTGCCCGCCACCGTGATCGCCGCCGCCCTGCATCAACGCTTCGCCTCCCGTGACGAGGGTGACTTCGCCGACCGGGCCCTCTCGGCCATGCGCAAGCAGTTCGGGGGCCACGTTGAGGTTCCCGCAGGTGGCTGAAGCCGATGCCCTCCTCCTCTTCGGCATCTCCGGAGATCTCGCCAAGAAGAAGCTTTTTCCGGCCCTCTACGACCTGCAGGCTTCCGGGCACCTCAAGATCCCGGTGGTGGGGGTGGCGGCCACGGATTGGACCGACGAGGATCTCCGGCGGCGGGCTCGAGAGTCGCTCGAAAGTGCGGCGAAGAAAATCGACGAGGAGGTCCTGGCCGATCTCTGCAATCGGCTCCACTACGTGGCGGGCCAGTACGAGGATCCGGACATCTATGAGCGGGTGGCGGAATGCGTCGGCAAGACCGAGATGCCCGTGTCGTACCTGGCGATCCCCCCTGCTCTTTTTCCTACCGTCGTCCACGGCCTGACGTCGGTCGGACTCAACCGGGGTCGTGTGGTGGTCGAGAAGCCTTTCGGCCGCGATCGGGCCTCCGCCCACGCTCTCAACCTTCTCCTCCACGAGTCCTATGACGAGAAATCCATCTTTCGGATCGACCACTTCCTCGGCAAGGAGCCGGTGCTCAACCTCCTCGTGTTTCGCTTCGCCAATGCTCTCTTGGAGCCGGTTTGGAATCGCCATTACATCGACAACGTGCAAATCACCCTGGCTGAATCATTCGGCGTCGACGGCCGGGGATCTTTCTACGACGGGGTCGGAGCCTTGAGAGACGTCGTCCAGAATCATCTACTGCAAGTAGTGAGCCTGCTGGCGATGGAACCTCCTATATCCGACAAGGCCGACGCCCTTCGGGACGAGACCGTCAAGGTCCTCAAGACAGTCACTACCTTTCGTCCCGATCAGATCATTCGCGGTCAGTACCGGGGTTATCTGAACGAGCCCGGTGTGTCTCCCAACTCGACCACCGAAACCTTTGTCGCCCTCGAACTCGAAATCGACTCCTGGCGATGGGCAGGGGTGCCGTTTTACGTTCGGACGGGAAAAGGGCTGGCAACCACGTTGACCGAAGCTGTGGTCGAGTTCAAATCGCCACCTCACATGTTGTTCGCCGCTGACAATCGAGTTCCCCACGCCAACACCCTCCACTTCCGGATGCATCCCGACTACCTCATAGGGCTCAGCCTTCAGGCCAAACGGCCGGGTGAAAAACTCGTGTCCCATGGTGTCGATCTCGATGTGCAGACCGAGCGGGAGATCGGAATCGAAGGTCCCGAGGCATATGAGCGTTTGCTCGGGGACGCCTTGGCAGGGGATCAGCGTCTCTTTGCCCGGGAGGACTCGGTGGAGGAGGCATGGCGGATCGTCGAAGCGGCGATCGAGAGCCCCGGGCGACCCGAGGTCTACGACATTGGCTCTTGGGGGCCAACTGCGGCCACCTATCTCGTGGGACACAACCACCACTGGCACGCCGGAGAGAAGATTTCCGACTGATGACGAGAGTGGTCTTGGTCCGGCATGGGGAGACGGAATGGACGATGAACCATCGCCACACCGGACGATCAGACATCCCCCTCACGGACGTGGGGCGGGAACAGGCTCGATTGCTCGGTCGACGGCTGTCAGACTTCGATTTCGAGCTGGTCCTGACTTCGCCCGCCTTGCGGACCCATGAAACTGCCAGCATCGCTGGCCTCGGTTCGTCGGCCGTCGCCGATCCCGATCTCTGGGAATGGGACTATGGGAAATACGAGGGTACGCGCACGGCCGATATTCGCCAGGAGATCGAGGGTTGGTCGGTTTGGACCCACGAGATCGTCGGCGGAGAGAGCCTCGAACACGTCGGCGAGAGATGTGACCGAGTGGTAACGCGCACGAGACGCGTGGAAGGCGATGTCGCCGTCTTCGGACATGCGCATGCCCTCCGGGTGCTGGCGGCGCGATGGCTTGGTCAGGGTCCGGTTTTTGGTGCCAACTTGGTCTTGTCGACCGCCTCGATATCAATTCTCGGTTTCGAACGTGAGATGCCGGCAATCCTCCTTTGGAACGAGGTCGCCCTCGAGAAATAGGCTTGCCGGGTCGGCTAATTGACCTGCCAGGTGCCGGCCGAGGAGATCAGTTGCGCAAGATCGCCCGGTCCCCGCCTGCCCTGGGCGTCGGCGAGCTGTTGGCTCATTACCGTCTCATACGTGGGACGGCGGACGCTGCGGAAGATTCCGAGCGGCGTCGGTCCGTAGGGGCCATGCGACAGCCGGGAGAGGGCGAAGGCGATCGTCGGATCGGATCGGTGCTGATCGTGGACCAGGATCCGGCTGGAATCGACGGCCGCCGTGTCCACGATCTGGGCGCGACCATCGTCAAAGATCACCGCTCGATCACCGGTGGGGCCGAAGGTGATGGGCTTCCCATGGACGAGATCGATGCGGTTGATGGCCCTCTCATCCTTGCCGGTCAAGGCGAGAAAGGCTTTGTCGTTGAAGACGTTGCAGTTTTGGTAGATCTCGATGAAGGCGGTGCCTTGATGCTCATGGGCTGCCTTCAGGATCTCGGTGGTGTGGGTCCGGTCCATATCGATAGTGCGAGCGACAAATGAGGCCTCCGCCCCAAGGGCCAGGCTGACCGGGTTGAACGGGTAATCGACCGATCCCATCGGAGTCGACTTGGTTTGCTTCCCGACCTCTGAGGTCGGTGAGTATTGGCCCTTCGTCAACCCGTAGATCTGGTTATTGAAGAGCAAGATCTTGAGGTTGAAGTTGCGGCGAAGGGCGTGGATCAGGTGGTTTCCGCCAATAGAGAGGGCGTCGCCGTCCCCGGTCACCACCCAGACCGAGAGATCCGGCCGGGTGGCGGCGATGCCGGAGGCGATAGCGGGAGCGCGGCCATGGATCGAGTGCATCCCGTAAGTGTTCATGTAATAGGGAAAGCGCGACGAACAGCCAATTCCGGATACGAAGACGATTTTCTCCCTGGGTACTCCCATCCCGGCCATGAAGCCCTGCACCGCCGCCAGGATCGTGTAGTCGCCACAGCCCGGGCACCAGCGCACCTCCTGATCGGTCTGGAAGTCAGCTCTTGTGTAAGTGGGGGTAGTCATGAGGCTTGCTCCATCAGTCCGAGGACGGCAGCTTCGATTTCTCCGACCTTGAAGGGCTCGCCGGCAACCTTGTTGAGACCCTTGGCGTCGATCAAGTACTCGCCTCGGATCAACCTCCGGAGCTGACCGTTGTTGAGCTCGGGAATGAGAACCGTCCGGTAGGAGGACAGAACCTTGCCCAGATTGGAAGGGAACGGATTGAGATGGCGGAGGTGGGCGATGGCGATCGGCTTTCCCCGATTGCGGAGCCGGTTGGCGGTGGCCCGGATCGCTCCGTAGGTGGAACCCCACCCCAGGATCAGGATCTCCGCCCCGGGGTCGGCCTTGACTTCGATCTCGGGAATGTCAGAGGCGATATTGGCGATCTTCCAGGCCCTGGTGTCGGTCATCAGCTGGTGGTTGTCGGGGTCGTATGACACGTTCCCGGTGACCGCCTCCTTCTCCAGCCCCCCGACCCGATGTTCGAGGCCGGCCGTCCCTGGGACTGCCCAGGGCCGGGCGAAAGTCTCGTAGTTGCGCTCGTATGGAAGGAAATGGCCTCCTCCATTCGGCGAGACCGCGAACGGAACCGATATGTCGGGCAAGGTTTCAACGTCGGGGAGCAACCAAGGTTCGGATGAGTTGGCGACGTGGTTATCGGACATCAAGATGACCGGGGTCATGTATTTGATGGCGATCCGGGCCGCCTCGATCGCCAGATCGAAGGCCTCGGCCGGGGTCGGGATGGCGATCACGGGCACCGGCGCTTCTCCATGACGCCCGAACATGGCGATGTAGAGATCCGACTGCTCGACCTTGGTGGGCATTCCGGTCGAGGGACCTGCCCTTTGCACGTCCACCAGGATCAGCGGAAGCTCGGTGTTAATGGCGAGCGACATGGCTTCGCTCTTCAGCGCCACCCCTGGGCCGGAGGTGCCGGTCACCCCGAGGTTGCCGGCGAATGAGGCGCCGATCACGGCGCCGATGGCGGCAATCTCGTCTTCGGCTTGGAACGTGCGCACGCCGAAGTTCTTGTGCATCGACAGCTCGTGGAGGATGTCGGAGGCGGGAGTGATGGGATAGGTGCCGTAAAAGAGGGGGAGCTTTGCGCACTGGGCGGCGGCGATCAGACCCCAAGCCAGCGCCGTGTTCCCGGTGACGTTGGTGTAGGTGCCGGGGCGCAGGGCGGCGGGGCGAACCTCAAAGGTCGTCTTGGTGGCCTCGGTGGTGAAGCCAAAGTTCCAGCCGGCCCGGAGGGCGGAGATGTTGGCCGCCACCACCGATGGCTTCTTGGCGAACTTGGCCTCGACCCAATCGATGGTCGGTTCCAGGGGTCGGTTGAAAAGCCACGCCAGGAGACCGAGGGCAAAGAAGTTCTTCGATCTGAGGACGTCGCGACCGCTGACCCCGCTGTCTTTGACCGCCTCCTTAGTGAGGCTGTCCATTGGAATCTCGATCACCCGGTAGATCTGGGCGAGGTCGGTTTCGAGCGGGTTCTCCTTATAACCGGCCTTGACCAGATTGCGCTCGTCAAATGCCTCGGTGTTGACGATCAGGGTTCCCCCCGGGCGCAGGTCCTTGAGATTGGTTCGCAGGGCGGCTGGGTTCATCGCCACCAGGCAGTCGGGGGCGTCGCCGGCGGTGAGGATGTCGTAGTCGGCGATCTGGACCTGGAACGAGGAGACGCCGGGCAGCGTCCCTGCCGGGGCCCGGATCTCGGCCGGGAAGGAGGGGAGGGTGGAGAGATCGTTGCCGAAGTAGGCGGAAGCATCGGTAAATCGACTTCCAGCCACCTGCATGCCGTCGCCGGAGTCTCCGGCGAAACGGATCACGATCTTGTCTACGGTCAGTCGGTCGTTGGGGTGGTCGGTCTGGTTCTTATCGGCCTCGAGAGGCGGGGCAATGGTCTCCACTTTGGTTTCTTGCTAGACGTTGATGATTCATCGGTCGGTTGTCTTTTCTTCTTCGGGAATCTTCGGCTGCTCGAGGCCAAAGGTTCAGCTCGAGGCCGCACAATCCCCACCACGCATCCTAGGGCTGCTTTGTTTTACGTAGGCGTCACCTGAGGATGTGGTGGGGCGGCAGTCTCATTCCAGCCATCCCCTCGTCTTCGAGGCGGGCGGCGAAGGCCAGCAATGCCCTCTCCCGCCACCAGGGAGCGATGATCTGGAGGGAAGGAGGGGGCAGCGCCGCTTGGTCTCCCATGGTCAGCGGGATCACCATCGCCGGCAGCCCGGCGTGGTTCACCAGGGACGAGAACCACGAGAGAACCGATCGGTAGTGGTGCTCGCCGATTCGATCGTCACCGATGACTTTCCGACGGGCCGCCACCGCCGGCGTGATGAGCAAGTCCACCCGCTCGAAGGCCGAAGCGAAAGCTTCGACCAGGAAAGCCCGCCATCGGTGAGCCGCCGCGTAGTCAGCCCCTGTCACTTGTTCTGCAGCTTCGAGGCGGAGATCGACTTCAGGCCCATAGGGCTTTCCTTCCGATCGAAATGGGCGGTGGACCGAAGCTGCCTCGAACCCGACCAGCTCCACCGTCTTCCCCCACGGCACCAGGGAGGGCTCGTCGACCTCCACCACTTCCAGCCCGAGCCCGATGAGGTCGTCGCGCACCCGCCCAAACCAGTAGGAAAGTCCTTCCTCAGCAGGGGCTTGACTCACCCACCCCGACGGCACCCCCAGACGACGGGGTGCGGGGAAGATTGGCTCGCTCCCGGCCCCGGAGAGGGCGTCATAAACCTCGGAGAGGGTTTTCGCGTCCCGCGCCATCGGGCCGATGGTGTCGAGCGAGGGAGCAAGGGGGAAGCTGCCGCCGGTGGGGACTCGTCCCCAAGTCGTCTTGAGTCCGTAAATGCCGGTGAGGGCGGCGGGCACCCGGATCGATCCACCGGTGTCGGTGCCGAGAGCGGCAGGGACCAGGCCGGCGGCGACGGCCACCGCCGAACCCCCCGAGGAGCCACCGGGGGAGGTGGCGAGGTCCCAGGGGTTGCGGATGGGCCCGAACCATGGATTCTCGGAGGAGAAACCGTAGGCCCACTCGTGGAGTCCGCTCCGGCCAACCACGCTCGCTCCGGCTTGCCGGAGCCGCTGGATCACCGGGGCGTCAGAGGTGGGGATGCGACGGTAGAACCCGGATCCGCAGGTAGTGGGAAGGTCTTCCTGATCGATGATGTCTTTGACCACCACGGCCAAGCCCCCGAGCGGACCAGATACCTCACGCTGGGGCCGATGATCGATCAGCGTGCAGGCGTTGAGAAGATTCTGGTGTTCTTCGAGCCGGGCAAGGGACTCAGCCGGTGTCCACCAGCTCTCATTCAAAGCTGATTCCGTTCTGTTCGGGAACTATCGAGATCCAGAGATACCCGGGCGGGACCGCCATGTCGTCGCCGTTCAAACCAGTGAGGATGAGATGGTCATCGCTCGACTCCCGCGACCAGGTCCCTTCCAGAACCCCGCCTTGAGAGAAGACGTACGCCGTCCCCGTGCCGACGGTGTCCATGGCCGGCACGGAAGTCTGACCGGCCGGAGCCTGCTCGGTGTATCTCCGGGCAATGATGACGACCAGCGAATCGGCCGTGATCTCGTAGCTCTCTCCGTCGGGATCAAGCCCCTCGGATGGGCTCCCGGCGTAGATACGCGCGTACTTGCGGGCGACCGGGTTGTACTCCCAGGTCACGAGGAAGCTGTTGCCGAAATTCATCACCACCTGGGATGCACGCTCGGCGGACCTCGGCATGTCCTCGAACACGTACCAGGCGGTCGGTGGTTCATTGGAATAGTCGCGTTCGTCGGCGATCTGGCGAAGTGCCTCTGTGCTCGTGTAGAGATCGTGGGGCGCACGGCGGCCATCGATTCGAAACATGGCCGGACGAACTTCGCCGATGATCCCCTCGACCTCGGCGCGGAGGCCAGCGATCACCCAGTCTTGCCCACCCGAGATCGCCATCGTGGCGTTGAGCGGGTTGAGGAGCCGGCCGTCGCTCGGCCGGCCGGACCGGACCGGACCTAGGTACTCGGCGTCCGTGGAATGAAAGAGAGCGATGAAGCGGGTCAGGCCCTCCACCGGCACCTCGATGACCGCTTCGGCAAGGTCGAGACCGGATTGGGGGCGGGCGTTGGGATGATTGTCGATCTTGACCGCGATCACCCGCCGCTCGAGGTTCTCCGCTTCCTCGACCGGCAACCCATTGATGGGCGAGGCTGGAAGCGGCTCAGTGGTGGTCGTGACCGCCTCGGTGGTCGTTGTTGCCTCGGTGGTGGAAGGAGCCTCAGTCGTCGTGGTCACCGAAGTCGTCGTGGCGAGTGGCGGGGCCGAACAGGCGACACAAAACAGCACTAGAAGAGGGAGGGAACGACGCATGAGCCGCTCGATCCTAAGACTGGCCGACGACTTATCGAAAGGTCACCGGTCCAGATCAAGGTGACCAATTTGGCCAAGGACGGTGCGAAGCTCAGCGGTTGAGGCTTCCCTGCACCGGCAAGTGGGGCAAGGCACCTTCGGGCTCATCGACCACGATGGCCAACTCGGTCTCGGCGGGAGTCGTATGGAGCGTGTAGACCGCGTCGATGTTGATGTTGGCGTCGGCCAGGTTTCGGGCAATGGCCGCAAACTCTCCTGGCGTGTTGGGTACGACGGCTTTCAGCACCTGAAACTCGTCGGCCACCACTCCGGCACTGTCAAGAGCGCGGCGAGCACGATCGGCATCGTCGACGATGATTCTGATGAGGCCTTCACCATCGAAACCGAAGGCGGTGAGAGCTTCGATGTTGACCCCGGCTTGGGCCAGAACCTCAGCGAGGCTGGCCAGTTGCCCCGGCCTGTTGTCCATGCGGACCACAAACTCGGTCATGACGAAAACCTAGTACGGATTGGGAACCGATGGGTGGGCTAGGTCGGGCCCACTCTAAGGTTTGAGGATGCCTGGCCGGCATCAGCAGTCGAGCACGCGTCTGGGACCCGTGCTGTTGGTGATCGCCGGTTTGGCTGTCGTGGTCTCAATAATCCTGGCGCTGCGAGGCGAGGAATCCGAAACATCCACAACCCTCGCCGTTGCCCTCAGCCCAACAACGGTTGCGCCCACCTCGACGCCGCCGACGATTCCCAGTTCGACCACAACCACCATCGTCGCGACGACGCTGGCCGACCCCCTCGCCTCCCTATTCCTGGCCGGCGATGGCATCGGTGAGATCGAGCTGGGCACGCCCGCGGAGGCTGCCATCACCCAGTTTTCGGCGACCCTTGGCCCCCCCGACGACGACACCGAATGGACCTCGAGCCTGGGGACGTGTCCCGGAACCGAATCAAGGATCGTGCGCTGGTCGAGCCTGCAGATCTTCCTCACCAATGGTGAGACTGCCTGGGCCACCGAGCCGCACTTCTTCCACTACGGCCAATCCCTGGCGGCCGGTGGAGGCGAGTATCTCGATCTCCGTACCCAAAAGGGGATCGGGATCGGCAGCACGATCTCAGAGTTGAAATTGGCATACGGCGAGGCCGTCGTCGTCGGCGATGATCCGGCTTTCGGTCCCTACTGGGAAGTGACGGAAACTGATCCTTCGTACCTGTGGGGGACCGCGACCGGTGTTGGTGATGATTCAGTCATCGACGCTTTGTCCGGCGGCGCCGGTTGCGGCGAGTAGCGATCAACATTCCATGGGTTGGCACCGGACCAAAGCGGCGGCTGTCGTCGACGGTGGCAGATCGATTGTCGGAGAGAACGAAAGCGGCTTCCTGGTCGACAAGCCATCGACCTTCGGGGAAGGTCGGGCCTCGGCCCCAAAGGTCGAGACCGGATTGGCCATCGATCAGGAGCTCGCCGAAGTCGAGATCGATCTGCTCGCCGGGCAGACCGACGACTCGTTTGACGAGCCAAAACTCGGGTATGAGAGGGTGGACAAAGACGGCGATCGCCCCTCGGGGTGGGATGCCATGGAGGCGAGTACACCAGAGGCGATCGCCGTCGACAAGGGCTGGTTCCATCGAGCGATCGGCTACGACGAATCTCGGCACGGGGCGATCGAGTATGTTCGACTGCCCGGGGCCGTACAACTAGCCCGGTCCTGAGGAGAAGGAGGATTCCCCCATGGGTCTGTTCACATCGGTGAGAGGATTTTCCGAGTTGAAGGTCGCGCATGCTCACTGCGACTTGATGTGTGGCGTGTATGACCCCGCTCAGGCAAAGATCGAAGCGATGTCGGTGCTCAAAGCCTGTGAAAAACTGGCCGCGAGCGACGACGAGGTCTTCAAGGACCGCGCCGTGATAATCAAAGAGCAGCGTGCAGATCTGGTGAAGCATCACCTCTCGGTCCTATGGAGCGATTTCTTCAAGCCGCACCACGTCGAGGCGTTCCCCGACCTCCACGAAAAGTTCTGGATGGCGATCAAGGCGGCGGGTGATGCCAAGAAGTCAAACGACGCCAAAGTGGCGCAGAAGCTGATCGACGCCATCGACGAGATCTCCGACATCTTCTGGCAGACCGAGGAATCGAAGGCGAGCGGGGTCTACCCTCCAGCCTGACCCGAACCCAGGGTTGGGAGGACGGTGGTACCGCCCTCCGAGCCCACAGAACGATCGCCGGTTCGGAAGAATCGCATGCATCTCGACGCCATCGCCGACGCCGACCCGTATCCATACTGGCTCGACGACGTCGATGAACCTGAGTCGAACTCGACCCTCGTTCGCATCGAGGACTGCGATTTGGCGGTTGTGGGCGGTGGCTACACGGGGCTTTGGACCGCCATCCTCGCCAAGGAACGAGATCCATCCCGAGACGTCGTTCTCATCGAGGCCTTCTCCGTGGGCTCAGGCGCCAGTGGTCGCAACGGCGGATTCCTGGAGTCGAGCCTGACCCATGGTGTGGCGAATGGGATGGCGCGGTTCGGGGACGAGTTGGCGGTCCTCGAGCAGTTGGGTCTGGAGAATCTCGACGCCATCGAGGCAGCCATTGTCCGGTACCAGATCGATTGCGACTTTGAACGCACGGGAGTGATAGACGTCACCACCTCCGAACAGGGTGTGGAGGATTTTGCCGACGACCTCGCCCTGCTCTCCTCGCTCGGACAAGACGTCGAATTGCTCGATGAGACCTCCATGCGTCAACAGGTCGACTCGCCGACCTATCGCGGTGGACTTTGGCGCAAAGGGCGCGCCGCCCTCGTCGACCCCGCCCGACTGGCCTGGGGCCTCAAGGCAGCCGCCGCGTCGCACGGGGTGCGGATTTACGAGGATTCCAAGGCGACGAGCCTCCGCCAGGATGGCAGTGGCATCCTGGTCAAGACCCCGCTCGGCGGTGTGAGAGCGGCGAAGGTGGCGCTCGCCACCAACGCCTTCAAGCCCTTGTTGCGACGCATCGGCCGATACATCGTTCCCGTTTACGACTACGCGATGGTCACTGAGCCGCTCAGTTCTTCGCAGATGGCCGAGATCGGATGGTCAGGCCGACAGGGCCTCTCGGATTACGCGAACCAGTTTCACTACTACCGCTTGACCGAGGACAACCGGATCCTCTGGGGCGGGTACGACGCCATTTATTACTGGCGGGGACAGGTGAACCCCCTGCTCGAGCAGCGTCCCGAAACCTTCGCCCTCCTCAGCCAACACTTCTTCGAGACATTCCCTCAGCTCGAGGGAACGAAGTTCACCCACGTATGGGGTGGTGCGATCGACACCTGTACCCGGTTCTCGGTGTTCTGGGGGACGGGCCTCTCGAAGCGGGTCGGCTACGCCCTGGGTTACACCGGCTTGGGCGCGGCGGCGGCCCGCTTCGGGGGAGAAGTGATGCTCAATCTTCTCGACGGCGACCGCACCAAGGCCACGAGCCTTCGCTTTGTGCAAAAAAAACCGCTGCCCTTCCCCCCGGAGCCCTTCCGCTTCCTCGGCATTCAGCTCACCCGCTGGTCACTTCGGAGCGAGGATCGCACCGGCAAACGCAACTTCTGGTTGCGACTCTTGGATCGATTGGGTCTCGGCTTCGACAGTTAGGCGGCGGCGCCCGGTTTCTTGGCTCCGGGCTTTTGGACCTTCTCCTTGATGTTGTAGGCCTTGGCTTTGGCCGTGTCGAGGAGGCGCCGTGCCCACAAGAACTCGGTGGCGAGGACAGCGAGGCCGGCGAAGATCAAGAGCCATCCGGGAACGATGGGGAGAAGCAAACCAATCAGGCCGGCAAGAACCATGATGGTCCCCGCCACGACGGCCACGATTCGAATCAGGAGCGGGCGTCGAGCCCTTTCCAAGACTTCTTCGTCGGTAGTTGCGGGGGTTTGCATGATCTGTGACGTTATGCGTCCTCGCTGAGTATGTCGTCTGAAATCTTCTGAAATAGAGGGGCGATTTCCCCCAGTTCCCGGCCCGGGGTCAGTTTGGGACGGGACCACTCCTCAATGGGGCCGGTTCCGAGCATCTCCCCGACCCGTGGGGACGTGAAAGGAAGATAGGGAGTAAAGGCAACCGCCAGACCGGAGATCGCTTTGCAGGCGGTGTAGAGAACGGTCGCTGCCCGATCGCGGTCGGTGTTGACGAGTTTCCAGGGCTCGGTCGAGTTCAGATAGACATTGACCGCGGTAGCGGCTTCCATCGCCGTTCGCAGGCCTGCACGCAGTTCCACCTCCGAGATCAGCGCCCCGACCCCAATCAACGCCGTATCGACAGTGGCGATGATTTCCTCGTCGACTTGATCGAGTGTTCCCGGTTCGGGTATCCGGCCATCGAAGTTGCGACTCGTGATCGTGAGGACCCGGTTGACCAGATTTCCCCAGGTGGCGACGAGCTCCTCGTTGATGCGGCGAATGATCTCATCATCGGTGAGATCGGTGTCGTTTTGCTCGGGGAGAACCGAGGCAATGGCAAAGCGCAGGGCGTCGGGCTCGAGCCGCTCGGAATACCAACCGATCGAGCGTCCCACTCCCAAGGACTTGGAAGCTTTGCTGCCCTTGAAGGTGACGTACTGATTGGCGGGTACATCGGTTGGCAGATTGTGCTCTCCATAACCCATCAACATCGCCGGCCAAATCACGGCGTGGAAGGGGATGTTGTCCTTGCCCACGAAGTAATAGGACCTGGCGTCGGGGTTTTGCCACCAATCTCGCCATGCTTCCGGAGTTCCCTGGATCGTCGCCCATTCCTTGGCGGCTGAGAGGTAGCCGATCACCGCTTCGAACCACACATAGATCCGCTTGCCCTCTCCCAAAATGTCGGCCTCGGGTGGGATGGGCACACCCCAAGTCAGGTCTCGGGTGATGGCGCGGTCGGGAAGCCCTTCCTCGATCATCCCCAGAGCCCAGTTCTTGACATGGCGTCGCCAGCCGGTCTTGGACTCGAGCCAGGCCTTGACGTCGTCAGCGAAAGCCCCGAGCCGGAGGAACCAGTGTTTGGTTGATCGCTGGACCGGGGTCGCACCGGAAAGACGGCTGCGGGGGTTGAGGAGATCGGTGGGGTCGAGGGTGCGGCCGCAGTTGTCACATTGGTCACCCCGCGCCTGGGAGTAGCCGCAGTGGGGACAGGTGCCTTCCACATAGCGGTCAGGGAGAAAGCGTTCGGCCTCGGGATCGTAAAACTGAAGGCTCTCGCCCTCGACGATGGTTCCCCTCGCCCGGTGGGCGCGGAATATGTCCCAAGTCACCTGGCGGTGGTTTTCGGTCAGTGTGGTGGTGAAGAGGTCGAAGGAGATGCCAACGGATTCCCAGTAGCCGAGGATTTCGGGGTGATACCGATCGACGATCGCCTGGGGCGAGGTTCCTTCCTGGTCGGCGCGGACCGTTATCGGCGTTCCATGACCATCGGAACCGGAGACCATCAGCACTCTGTTGCCGGCCAGACGGTGGTAGCGGGCGAAGATATCGGCCGGAAGGTAGGCCCCGGCGAGATGGCCGAGGTGAAGCGAACCCGAGGCGTAGGGCCAAGCAACGGCGACGAGGATGTTCTGGCTCACGCAGCCGGGAGGCTACCGCTGTCAGGATTTGCCCTTGAGTGAGACCGGAGGTCTAAGAAGCGGTTCGGGCCAAAAGCGCCGATCGCCAAATGAGTGAACGGTGATCGGCGATCGGGTGGAGGCCAGAGTTGGCAAGCAGAGTCAACATCGCCGGAGCCGGGTGGATAAAAGCTCGAAAGCTGCGGCCTCTCAGCCGATGCCAGAAGTTCTCGATCCACAAAACTGGTCTGAGCCAGGGCCGGGGAAAACTAAAGACCAGGTGGGTCGCGGCTCGCGAGCTGGCCTGGCCAAGAAGGGCTCGCCAGTCGGGATAGCAGCAAACCACCTTGTTCAAGATGACCAGATCCGACCTCGGGAGCGTGGGAGCAAGCTCGACGAAATCCCCGCAGACCCGGGTGACCCGTTCTTGCAGGCCTCGCTCGGCGAGCAGCGCCAAGGCTTCGCTCTCCCAGTTCGTGGCCAAGTCGACATTGGTGGCGATATCCGCCAGGCCGCTTTCGAGCATCACCACCTGAATCTCACCTAGTCCGCCGCCAATCTCGAGTAGCGAGGAACTTCGTATTCCCAAGTCGGTGAGCTGAGCGACCATGGCGCGGCTGATTCCCCTCAGCCCGCGGCGACGAAAGCGAGCCGCGTTTGCTCGGGCTTCACTCTCCGGGAAAACCTCCGCGTAATCGCTAGGACACCCGCATTCCATCGTCTTTCGCCTCTCGGACCTCTGTTCTCAATCCAACCAGAACCACTCCGCCCAGGACCGCCAAACCTCCCACGATCAACCGCCAGCCCACTGGCTCCTCGAAGGCCAGAACTCCCACCAGCACCCCGACCAGGGGAATGATGTAGGCGAACAGCGAGGCCTGGCTCGCCGGCGCCAGCCGGTTGGCCCCCAAGACTGCCATGAAGGCCATCGCCAGCGTGATCGCCAGAGCGAGAATCAGTCCCCATTGGAAAGCGGTGGGGGTTTGCCAGGTTCCCGTGAGGGCGACGGTGGCAATTCCCAAGATGCCGGCTCCGGTCAACATCGGCGCCAGGGTGGCGGCGGGACCGTAGAACATTGCCAAACGCTTGACGAACGGACCGCTCAGCCCCGACATGGCAGCTCCCGTCATCGTCAGGGCAATGCCTGCTAGGGATCCGGCCGCGGCCGGGCTGCCAGCCAAGAGGAAAACACCACCGAAGCTGAGAAGGAGGCCGAGGCCTTTGAGCAAGGTGAAGCGATCGGACGGTCCGAGGTAATGAGCGGCGACGGAGGTGAAGATCGGTCCCGACGAGATGAGCACGGTCGTGATCGAGACCGGCAGGCGTTGGAATCCGAGATTGAAGAAGATGGCTGGCCCCGAGCCGCTCACCATTCCGATCAACATCGCCCACCACCAGCCTCTCGCCGGGAGCGCGCCGAAACGCTTGTGGAGCAAAAGGGCGGCCGTCGCGGCCAGGGCGAAGACCACCCCGGTGAGAAACACCGGGTCCAATCCTTCGCCGATCAGGAACTTGGTGGTCGGGCCCCCCAACCCAAAGATGATTCCGGCAGCGACAATGTATGACCACGCCTTCACAAACCGACTCTATGGTCGAGGGAATGGGGAGCATGCCCGCCGTCCTCTGGCAACCTCCCGATGACGCCTGGGAGACCAGCCGCATCGGCCAGTTCTTGCGCGGGGTCGAGCGACGGCGGGAGATCTCGTTTGCCGACTATGAGGAAGCTTGGCGCTGGTCGATCGAGCATCTTCCAGAGTTCTGGTCGGAGGTGGTCGATTTCTTCTCGATCGGATTGATCGGGCCAGCTGACGTTCTTGACCATGAGCTGATGCCCGGAGCCAAGTGGTTCGAGGGGGCGCGACTCAACTACGTCGAGCAGGCCCTCCGCTGGCCGGACCCGGAGGCGGAGGCATTTGTCGCTCGTTCGCAGACCCGGGAGCAGGATCTGGTGTTGACCGCCGGAGAGTTGCGTTCGCAAGTGGCGGCGGCGGCGGCCGGGCTTCGGTCCCTCGGGGTCGGTAAGGGGGATCGGGTGGTCGCTTACCTTCCCAATATTGGCGAAGCCCTGGTGGCTTTCCTGGCTAGCGCCGCCCTGGGGGCGATCTGGTCGTCATGCCCGCCAGAATTCGGCACTCGAAGCGTGGTCGATCGCTTTCGACAGATCGAGCCCAAGGTCATGTTGACCGTCGACGGGTACCGCCATCGCGGCCGGCCCATCGATCGTCGTTCCCAGGTGGACGAAATCATCTCGGCGCTGCCCAGCCTCGAGCATGTGATACGGGTGGGATACCTGGAGGACAGGGGCGATTGGTCTTCGCTGCTCGCCGACACCCCCGAATTGGAGATGGTCCCGGTCGAGTTCGACCATCCTCTCTATGTCCTCTATTCGTCAGGCACCACCGGACTCCCCAAGCCCATCGTCCACAGTCACGGTGGAATCACCCTCGAACATTGCAAGGCGCTCGGTCTCCAGCACGGTCTCGGTCCCGGCGACCGATTTGCCTGGTACTCGACCACGGGGTGGATGATGTGGAACCTCAACATCTCCGGTCTCTTGGTGGGCGCGACTGTCGTGGTCCTCGACGGCGATCCCGCCTATCCCGATCTCGGCACGCTCTGGAACATGGTCGATGACTTCGGGATCACCACTTTGGGGGCTAGTGCCGGGTATGTCCTGTCCTGCATGCGAGCCAGTTATCGCCCCCGCCAACACCACGATCTCAGCTCCCTGCAATGTTTTGGCTCCACTGGTTCTCCGCTCCCGGCGGAAGGCTTTCGCTGGATCCGAGACGAAGTAGGCACCCGGGTGAAGACCGTCTCCACGTCGGGTGGCACCGATGTCTGCACGGCCTTCGTGGGGGGCGCTGCCTTGGTGCCGGTGTGGGAAGGTGAGATCAGCTGTCGCTACCTGGGGATGGCGGTCGAGGCCTTCGACGAAGAGGGGAAATCCGTTGTAGGGGAGACCGGGGAACTGGTGATTACCAAACCCATGCCATCTATGCCCGTGGGATTTTGGAACGACGACGATGGCTCCGCTTACCGGGCCGCCTATTTCGATACATATCCGGGCGTGTGGCGCCACGGTGACTGGATCGAGATCACTGAACGGGGGAGTTGCATCATCACCGGTCGCTCCGATGCGACCCTCAATCGAGGGGGCGTCCGCATGGGAACCTCGGAGTTCTACTCGGTGGTAGAGGCCATCCCCGGAGTCCTCGACAGTCTCGTCGTCCATCTCGACGACAGCGCGGGCGCCGGTTCACTGGTGCTGCTGGTGGTGGCCGAGGATGGAAAAGAGCAGCTCAGCAGCCTCATCAAGAAGACTCTGCGCGAGCAGTTGTCACCGCGACATGTACCCGACCGTATTCATTTCGTCGGATCGATCCCACGCACCGTGTCGGGGAAGAAAATGGAACTGCCGGTCAAGAAGATTCTGCAGGGCTATCCCATCGAGCAGGTTGCCAATCTCGGGGCCATGGCCAACCCCGAGAGCCTGGCGGACCTTCGCTCGCTCTAGGCGGTTTCGCCGTCCTCCCTGGCGGGTATTGGGCGGGATATCCGACTTGGAAAGGAATGCTGATGTCATTGGATATGACCGTCACCAAGGATCTGATCGAGACTCTCGAAGATGGAAAGAATGGCTTTGCGACCGCGGCCGAGAAGTTGGCCGAATCCGACAAGCCCCAAATCGCAACCAAGTTCCGCCAGTACTCCAGCCAGCGAGCACAGTTCGCGGAGGAGCTCCGCTCGATGGCAAAAAACTATGGGGACGACATCGAGGAGTCAGGCTCGGTGGCGGCCGCTCTTCATCGAGGCTGGATGGCCATCAAGGATGCCGCCACCGGCTCTGACGCCGGAGCTGTTCTTGATGTGGCCGAGCAGGGCGAGGACCATGCCGTGGCCGAGTACGAGCGTGCATTGGACAACGACGAGCTCTCCATCGATCTGCGGGATGTCATCGAGCGCCAGTACGCCTCTGTGAAGGCAGCCCACGACGAAGTGCGGGCGCTTCGCGATTCCAACTAGAGGCCGATAGGTTCCGCCGGGATCGGGGGATCCCGGCGGTCTCTTTTAACCCTTGACGGCCGAGGCAGCTGCCCCCTGCACGAAGTAGCGCTGGAAGACGAAGAACACGATGGCGATGGGGATGATCGTGATCAGAGACCCCGCCACGATCGTGTTCCATGGTTGAGCTTGTCCGAAGGCGGCGGTGAGTCCTGCCAGCCCGACAGGAAGAGTTGCCAGATCAGGTCGGCCGATACGGGCGATGAGGATATGGAGAAACTCGTTCCAGGCCCCCTGAGTAGAAAGAATGATCAGGGCGATCAAGCCTGGGGCGGCGAGGGGGAGCATCACCCTGGTGAAAGTCTGGAAGGTCGAGGCTCCATCCAAGGCTGCCGCTTCTTCCAGCTCACGCGGCAGCTGTTCGAAGAATTGCTTCATGAGGAAGATGGCGAAGGCATCGAAGGCGAGGGGGACGATCATTCCGACGTAGGTGTTGATGATTCCCAGCTCCTTCATCACCATGAACCGGGGGATAGCGAGGACGATGCCCGGTATGGCCTGGACCGCCAGGATGAGCGCAAAGATCAGTCCGCGGCCGCGGAAACGCATTCGGGCCAGCGCGTAACCGGCCAGCGAGCCGAACGTGATTCGCAACAGCACGACGAAAACCGTGACCACCACCGAGTTGATGGTCCAACGAGGGAGGTTCACCCTCGAGCTGTTCAGAGCCTCTACTCCGTCGGTGGTCCAGCCTCCGAAGGCCGGATCGGCCACGAGGCTGACGGGATTGGCCTGGATGTCGGGCAGTGACTTGAACGCCGTTGCCGCCGACAACACGAACGGCATGATGAAGATGAGAGCGAAGAAAACCAGGGCGGCATAGCCGAGCAGTCGCTTGAGGACCGATCCCACGCCGCGCTCGCGAATGCCTACTGCCGCTACCGCCATCTCAAAAGTCCCCCGTGTCTCGGATCACCTGGCGGTTGACCCACGTGAAAAACATGATGATGGCGAACAGAATCACGGCGATCGCTGCTGCCAACCCGGCTTTGGAGTTGGTGAACGCTTGGAAGTAGATCAAATAGGCGGGGGTGAAAGTCGTCTTGCGAGGACCACCGGCGGTGCCGGCGTAAACCTGATCGAACACCTGCCAGGTTCCGATCAGCCCCAGGGTGACGACGAAAAATATGGTCGGCCTCATCAGCGGGACCGTGATCCGAAAGAATCGCTGGAAGGCGTTGGCTCCGTCCACGACCGCAGCTTCTTCCACGGAAGGTGAAATGTTCTGGAGCCCGGCGAGGAAGATGAGCATGAAGGTGCCGACGCTGGTCCAGGTGACCAGCATCATGATCGCAACCATGGCAACGCTGGGACCGGCCAGCCAGTCCCAGAGCTCGAGTCCCATGAACTCGTTTTCGGTCAGGAACGCTGGTCCTTCTTCGACCCCAAATACGCCAAGAAAGTTATGGATGACCCCGCGGGCGTTATCCAGCCAATCGATGTCCTGGATGGGGAGGACACGGTTGACTGCTCCATTGGTCTGAAACAGGAAGACGAAGATCAGCGTGACTGCGATTGAACTCGTTATCGAGGGGAAGTAGTAGGCGGTGCGAAAGAAGCCCTTTCCCTTCAGAAACTTCTGGTTGAGGATCACCGCGATGACGAAGGCGATGATCGTTTGGATCGGTACCACTCCTAGCACGTAATAGAGGTTGTTGCGGAGGCTGATCGCGAAGTCGGTCCGGCGGACGCCGTCGTCGGTGAGAAGCTCGCGATAGTTGGCCAGGCCCACCGACTCCGAATCGAAGATCGGGGCGATGCCGTTCCAATCACGAAAGCTGACCCAAACGGCGGCGATGATCGGAATCAACAAGAAAACGATCAGACCAAGCACCGCCGGTGCGCTAAATAGCCAACCCAATAGTGGTTCCCTCTTGTCGAGGCGCGCCCGATGGGGCGCTCGCCCGAGGGCGGGGGGTTTAATCGTTGCAGACGTTGTCTTTCTCCTCCTCCGCGATCTGGGGGGTCGAATTCCGACCCCCCAGATTCGTTGGTCAGCTGATGACATCCTCTCCAGCGGCGACCGTCTCCGAGATCAAATCGTCGACGGTGCCGTCGCCATCGACGATGGCGTTCGCCTGGTCGTTGAACACGCTGATCACATCGCCAAAGCCGGGGGCGAATCCCCAACGGTGGGCGTAATCAGCACCGGTGACGAACGCCTCCAGCTCGGGGTGGTCGCTGAGCCAGGTGTCAGCCACCGATTCCCGGGCGGGCATCACGTTGAACGCCGATGTCCAAGCGAGGGCTCCCTCGGAGTTGGTCAGGTACTCGATCAAGGCCCAGGACGCATCCGGGTTTGGTGCCGACTCCGCCACTCCGTAGCAAACGGTGAAGGCGAAGGTCCCTTCCCCGGCCGGCCCGGCGGGAAGCTCAGCGACCGCCCACTCCTTGTCAGGGAAGGTCTGGTCGAGGTATCCCACGATCCAGTTCCCTTCAATGGTCATTGCTGCCTTTCCCTGACCGAAGGCCTCCCCGGCCCATCCGGCATCGACGTCGGAGGGACGAACGAAGCTCCCGGAGGCATATTGATCGGCGACGAACTGAAGTGCCTCCCTGGCCTCGGGGGTATCGAGGGTGATCTCCGACACGTCCGGGTTGGTGAGGTCAGCCCCAGCCTGGAAGAGGAAGACCGCCCAGCGCGGATACTCGACACCCATCGCCAGACCGGCCTGAGTGTCGGTGGTGAGGGCTTCCGCTGCCGCTGCCAGCTCTTCCCAGGTCGTCGGCACTGCCACGCCGGCCGCTTCCAGAGCGGCAGGGTCGTAAACCAAACCCAGGGTCGAGAAGTCTTTCGGCGGGCAGTACCACGTTCCGTCGTAGGTGAATGCCTCCCGCAGCGAGGGATAGATGTCGTCTGGTTCGCTGAGGGCGCCTTCGGGGATGGGGGCCAAGGCTCCGGCGTCGGCCAGGTCCGGCAGGTTGTTGCTGTCGACATAGAAGACGTCTGGCGGATCTCCACCAGCTAGAGCCGTGTTGAGCGCAGTGGTCATGTCCTGCTGGGGCTCGAAGACGGCGTTGGCGCCGGTTTCGGCGTTGAACTGATTGAGCAGCTCCGTCAGGGCTTCGTCTTCGGCGGTTCCCGAAGAACCTCCCCAGACCTTGAGTTCGACTCCGGCCAGATCCCCTGTTCCGGTGCCAGTGGTGGCAGGCGATTCTCCCGCCGTTGTCGCCGGGGCCTCGCCCGCGGTCGTGGCGGGTGTTTCTCCTGCGGCTGTGGTTGCGGTTCCACCATCGCCGCAGGCCGCCGCTATGAGGGCGAAGACGGCGATGAGCATCCACCATCGTTGTTTTCTCACGATGTAGCTCCCTTTCTGTTGGTTGTTTCCCATTGCTTCCGTTTGCCATGAAATGTGGTTGTGAAGTTGAAGTGGTCCCAGTGGGAGGGGAGGCGCGGGCTTACCCGCGGTCCGCTCTTTTTCAGCTCGAGTCCGGCGAATCCGAAAAGGGCCGCCTGCAGGATTCCTCCCTGGGTGGCGGCATGGATTCCGTCGCGACCGTTACCCATCGAGTCCTCGAGATCGATGGCGACGGCCTGCTGAAAAAAGTCGAACGCGAGGTCGTCCAACCCGAGTTGCGACGCCACCCGGGAATGAGCGGCGGGTGAAAGCGATGAGCCATGGTCCGTGCGGGGGAGGTAGTAGTTCCAGTTCCGTAAATGGTCGGTCCGCGACCCGCAATCGTCGGGGAAGAGGGCGATCGCCATCACCACATCCGCCTGTTTGATGACCTGCGCCTTCTGCAGACGTCCCTCTTCGAGGAGGCTGAACATGCCAGTCCGCCGTGGTTCGAAAGCGGTGAGATCGATCGACTCGAGGTCGAAGAACCCGCGATGTTGCTCCCAGACGCGGTTGCGGCCCCGCTTCTTGACCACTCGGCCTCCGAGGTCTCGCCAGTTTTCGGTGACTTCGTCATCGATGTGAAGGCGGGTCGACATGTCGGCCACCGCCCGCGGATGATTCTGCCGTCCCCAGTCGATCAGGTCGGCGGCGAACCGCAGGTGCCAGGCAGCGGAAACGTTGGTGAAGAATGAATCTGATACGTGTACGTGGTACTCGTCGGGTCCGATGACGTCACTCAGGTGGGCGCGATCCCCGGCGAGCTCGAGCCGACTGGCCCAATAAGTCGCCCCTTCAGCCACGATCTCGATGCCCTTGTCGACCATGAACCGGTCATCGCCCGACCATTTCCAGTAAGTGTTGACCGCGTAGGCGACGTCCGAGGTGATGTGCTCCTCTAATTCCCCGGTCCAGATTCGTATCGGAGGCCCGACTGGCGGCGTGCCCCACTCCGGGGTCACCTCCGAACCGTCAGCGGCGGATTCCCAGGCATAGAAGGCACCCTGCCGCCCGTACTTCTTGGCCTTGCGCCGGGCGCCGTCGAGTCCGTGGAAGCGGTATCCGAGATGGGAGCGGGCGAGATCGGGCTGGCTCAGGGAGAAATACGGAATCACGAAGATGTCGGTGTCCCAGAAAACGTGGTGGCGGTATCCGAACCCCGAGGCGAGCTTGGCCCCAATGCCCGCTTGCGGATCATTGCGGGCGGCGGCGGCAATGAGTTGGAAGGCAGCGAAGCGCAATGCTTGCTCCGAGGCGGGATCGCCACCAACTTCCATGTTCGATCCCGCCCAGCGGGATTTCCAGCGCCGGGCGCTGGCTCGGGACTCGTCATCGAAGGACCGACTGGCATCCGGTAGCGGGGGAAGAGAGCCCTCGTCCCTCCGAGCCCGATACTGGGCGTACTTGGTATAGGTGACTGTTTCTCCTACCCCAAGACTCCGTTCTCCAATCCAGCGGTGCCTCCGAGGCTCCTTGATGACTCCTTCGATTCCGGGTCCAAACAGCACCGACCTCACCTGGAGCCGCTGGGAGCCGTCGATGCTCTCGGCATCGAGGTTCATCACCGCCGGCCGGGTGTGGATCCACTTCTTCGGGTTCCAAGCCGGCTGCACCGGGGAGGGAATGGAGCAGTCGATTCCGGTCTCGATTCGGAGGGAGACGGGATCGGTCAGGGCTGTCACCTGTACTTCCATCGCCGCCAGATGGGGGTCGGCCAGCGACAGCAAACGACGGAAACGAAGGCGGCATGCACCGGTCTCGGGACCGCGCCAGAGAATCTCTCGCGAAAGGACTCCCGACGAAAAGTCGAGCTTGCGCCGGTACCCAGCCGGCGGACGATCGAGGCTGAAACGGGTTCCGTCGATGAACAGTTCGAAACCCGTCCAATCGGGCACGGCTCCGAGCAGCGGGAGTTCGCCGGGCGGCGTCACCCACAACCCTTGGATGAACGTCCCGCGCTGCTCGCCGGCATGAACCTCTTCGAAGCTTCCCCGGGTTGAGAGATACCCGTTGCCGGTCGTGAACAGGGACTCATGTCCCGAAGCCAGAGAGGGGACATAGCGATTCTCCACCAGGGACCAGGTATTCACGGACCGGTGCTCTCTCGCACTATCAAATTGGGCATGAGCAGTTGGGAGGGGGGAACCGGACCGCCCTCCAGGATCGAGACCAGACCGTCGATCAAGCAACGGGCGACTTGGTCCATGGGCTGGCGCACACTGGTCAAACCAGGGGTCACCAACCCCGCCGCCACTGAGTCGTCGAACCCGGCAATGGCTACATCACGGCCCACGCTCAAGCCCAAGTCGGCGGCGGCCGCCATCATCCCCAGCGCCAGGCTGTCCTCCACCGCTGCTACCGCGGTGGGGGGGCGATCGCGGCCGAAAAGGCTGTGTCCGAGCCGGCGACCGTTCTCGAAACCACCCAGGACCCTGATCACCTCCCGATCCTTGCCCGGCCCAAAGCCTCGAACCCGGTCGTCGCCACTTTCTGAGCCCTCGGGCCAGGCAGCCAGGGTGATCCGAGCATGACCGGCCGTAACCAGATGGTCGACCACCAGCCTCATGCCGGCGGCACCGTCCACGTCTACCCATGGGAACGGTTGCGAGTCGAGCGCCCGGCCGAAAGAGACGAAGGGAACTCCCGACTTGGAGAGGAGCGCGATGCGAGGGTCTCGATAGTTGGTTTCCGATAGCACCAGGCCGTCGACATCACCGCCCCGGATGAGCCGCCGGTAGGCATCGAGCTCGGTCTCGTCCTGGCGAGGGGAGAAGAGCGCAATCTCGAGCCCATGGCCCGAAGCCGCCCCCACCAGGGCATGAAGGAAGACATCGAGGGCGGGGCTCTTCCCGGCGCCGGGGAGCCGGTAACCAATCAGATAGGTGCGACGGGCCTGAAGGCTACGAGCGGCGCGATTGGGCCGGTAGTCGAGTTCGCTGATGACCGAGAGAACCCGCGCCCGGGTGGGGTCGGCCACGAGATGGGGAGCGTTGAGGACGTTGGAAACCGTTCCGACCGAGACCCCGGCCCGATCGCTCACCTCTCGAATTGTGCTGCGCCCCATGACCCCTTCCGGCCTTGAAACGTTTCAGGCGCATCTTGAAACCTTTCAACCGGGTGTGGCGCTCCCGTACAAGCTTGTTTTTCGCGTTCTTAGACCCCCGACAAAGCGAGTGATACGTTGACCCCATGACTGCCGGCGATCCACTGTCGACCCGCAGCGACACCTGGGCGGGCGGGGTCGAGCCCCTGCGCCTGGGTCTCGGTGCGGGCTTCTTGTCCCTGCCACTCCTGGGGCTGGCTCTCCTCATCGCCCGCCCTGAGCTGGACCGAGTCTGGGAACACCATCCATCCCACTTCTGGCTGGTCCTCGCCGCCGGAGGGATCAACGCCGCCCTCGCCTATGCGACCGCCACCGCGGCTCACCGTCGCAGCGATGCCCGGATTTTCCTCGTCTCGCTCTCCTTCTTTTCGGCCGCCGGTTTTCTCGGTCTGCACGCATTGGCTACACCCGGGGTGTTACTCGAGACCACCAACGCCGGCTTCGCCCTCGCCACCCCAATCGGTTTGGTGGTCTCATCGATTCTGGCCGCGGCCTCGAGCGCTCAACCCGACCGGGCGATGGCGGGCGTCATCATTCGCAAGGCCCGCTTCCTCAGAGCGGCGCTGGTCGCTCTGATGCTGGCCTGGGCGACGGCTTCGCTCACCCGCTGGGGTCCGCTCGACAACCCCGCCGCCCCCGAGCGCGCCTCAGGTCCGTTGCTCATCCTGGCGGCCGTCGGTGTGGTCCTCTACAGCGTGGCCGTATGGCGTTACCTTGGGGTTCCGCGCTTTCACGGCTCGCTCCTTCCCCTGGCGATGGCCGCGGCCTTCACGCTGCTTGCAGAAGCGATGGTGGCGGTGGCATGGGGGCGCAACTGGCATGTGTCATGGTGGGAATGGCACCTACTGATGTTGATCGCCTTCGTCATCGTGGCGGTTGCAGCACAACGCTCATGGCGGGACGAACGCTGGAGCGGTCTCTATCTCCCCGAAACAGCGGCCGCTGAGCGCGAAGTGAGCGTCGTCTTTGCCGATCTCCACGGATTCACCGGGTTCTCCGAGCATCAGCATCCCCAGCTGGTGGCGGACATGCTCAACACCTTTTACAACGAGGTCATCCCGCCGGTGGTAGACCGTTATGGAGGCGAGATTGATCGGCTGATCGGAGACGCGATCATGGCTACGTTCAATGCCTCGCGTGATCAACCCGATCATGCTCGTCGCGCTTGTGGAGCAGCGATTGCTATCCAGGAAAGCGCGGCCGAAGTGGCCAGGGCCAATCCCAACTGGCCCCGATTTCGAATCGGCGTGAACACCGGATTGGTGGTGGCCGGAGTTCTGGGGACTGCCGGCGGCCGCACTTACACCGTGATCGGCGATGCGGTCAATGTCGCCGCCCGCCTTCAAGCCAAAGCCGGTCCGGGAGAGGTGGTGATCGCTGGTGAGACTCTGCGCCGGATCGAGGGGGCAAAAGTGGAGTCCCTCGGTCGCTTGACGGTGAAGGGCCGCTCCGAAGCGGTCGAGGCCTACCGCTTGCTCTCCATGGCGCCCAATTGACACTCGGGCGCCATCGCTAACCTCATCGAGATGGCGCTCGCAGTAGCCCCCGACCGCGCCGCTCTCCTTCCGGACCGGATTACCAACGCCAGCCTGGCCGCCTTTCTGCGTGCAGTCCCCAGTACCGATGAGGTAGGAGTGGAAGAGCGAGTCGCCTCGCTTTCGACCCGTTCGATCAAGAGGGAGTCGAAGAGCGAGGCTCTCCAGTTGGCGGTGCGGATGATGGATCTCACCACCCTCGAGGGAAAGGACACTCCCGGGAAGGTGGCGCAGATGTCGGCCAAGGCAGTTCGGCCCGATCCCACCGATCCCTCGGTTCCCTCAGTGGCCGCGGTGTGCGTGTACCCGGCGATGGTCCCCTACGCGCTGGAGGCGGTGGCCGGAAGCTCGGTCAAGGTGGCCTCGGTGGCGACGTATTTCCCGTCGGGACAGCTGGACACAAAGCTCAAGGTCGCAGAGACCGCCCGGGTGGTGGAGATGGGAGCCCACGAGGTCGACATGGTCATCGATCGAGGAGCTTTCCTATCCGGTCAGTATTTCCGGGTCTTCGATGAGATTCGCCGGGTGAGGGAAGCGTGCGGGGAGCAGGCCCACTTGAAGGTGATTCTCGAAACGGGAGAGCTCGGTTCATACGACCAGGTGCGGGGGGCATCGATGCTGGCGATGGCGGCCGGAGCCGACTTCATCAAAACCTCGACAGGAAAGGTTCAGCCCGCGGCCACTTTGCCCGTGACGCTGGTGATGCTCGAAGCGATTCGAGACTTCTACCTGGCGACGGGGGTGCAGGTGGGCATGAAGCCCGCCGGTGGCATACGAACCTCGAAAGACGCAATCCGTTACCTGGTGGTGCTCAACGAGACGCTTGGTTCGGCCTGGATGACTCCCGATTGGTTCCGCTTTGGGGCGTCGACTTTGCTCAACGACGTGTTGATGCAGATCCGTTGGCTCAAGACGGGTCGCTATCAATCGGCTGACTACTTCACGAAGGACTGAATTTGTCGCGCAACCTGCCGGCCACTCCCGCCCTCGAGTGGTCATATGCCCCCAGCCGGGAGTCGAGCGAGATCGTCGAACTGGAGTCACGCTACGGGCTCTTCATCAACGGCAAGTTTCGGGCTCCGGCCTCGAAGAAGTATTTCCCGACCATCAACCCGGCCAACGAGGATTTGCTCACCGAGGTGGCGGAGGCCAATGCCACCGATGTCAGTCGAGCGGTCAAGGCCGCCCGCGACGCATTCGAGGACGGCTGGGGAGCGATGCCGGGCAAGGAGCGGGCCAAATATCTCTTCCGGATCGCTCGTATGGTGCAGGAGCGTTCACGCGAGCTCGCAGTGCTCGAGACCCTCGACGGCGGCAAGCCCATAAAGGAGTCACGGGATGTCGACCTGCCTTTGGTGGCCGCTCACTTCTTCTATTACGCCGGCTGGGCGGACAAGCTCGAATATGCCTTCCCCGGGCTCGATCCGAAGCCTCTGGGAGTCGCCGGCCAGGTGATCCCGTGGAACTTTCCATTGATGATGCTGGCCTGGAAGATCGCCCCCGCTTTGGCCGCAGGCAACACCGTCGTGCTCAAGCCGGCCGAGACCACCCCGCTCTCGGCTCTGACGTTCGCCAGCCTGGCCTCCGAAGCCGGCTTGCCCCCGGGAGTGATCAACATCGTCACGGGCGCCGGTGCCACTGGCGCAGCTCTGGTCGAACACAACGATGTCGACAAGATCGCCTTCACCGGGTCGACCGCGGTTGGCAAACAGATCGCCTCGACGCTGGTCGGGAGTGGAAAGCGCCTCACCCTGGAGCTGGGGGGAAAGGCGGCCCACGTCATCTTCGACGACGCTCCGATGGATCAAGCGATCGAGGGCGTCATCAACGGCATCTTCTTCAATCAGGGACATGTGTGTTGCGCCGGCAGTCGCTTGTTCGTGCAGGAATCGATCCACGATCGATTCGTTGAGAAGCTCAAGCGGCGCCTTTCGACCCTCCGGGTGGGTGATCCGCTCGACAAGAACACCGACGTGGGAGCGATCAACTCGGCAGAACAGCTGGCACGAATCTCAGAGCTGGTGGAAGCCGGCCAACAGGAAGGGGCTGAGATGTACCAGCCGGACTGCGTTCTGCCGCGCAACGGATTTTGGTTCCGCCCCACCCTTTTCACGGGTGTTTCCCAGAGCCATCGCATCGCTCAGGAAGAGATCTTCGGGCCGGTGCTCTCGATCATGAGCTTTCGCACTCCCGAGGAAGCGGTGGAAAAGGCCAACAACACCCCCTACGGTCTGTCGGCCGGGGTGTGGACCAGCAAGGGCTCGCGCATCCTGTGGATGGCCGATCGCCTCAAGGCGGGGGTGGTGTGGGCCAACACCTACAACAAGTTCGATCCCGCCTCGCCCTTCGGGGGGTACAAGGAGTCGGGCTTTGGGCGCGAGGGGGGCCGTCATGGCCTTCTGCCCTATCTCAAGGGCGTCGGTTGATGGCCAAAGAATCGAGAGATGGCCGGCTCGACGTCCGCAAGACCTACAAGCTCTATATCAACGGGGAGTTCCCGCGGTCGGAATCGGGTCGCAGCTACCCCGCCCGCGATCGAGAAGGTGAGGTTCTCGCTCGCGTGGCCCGGGCCTCGCGCAAAGACCTGCGGGAGGCGGTGCGGGCGGCGCGCACGGCGGGGGAGAAGTGGGCCGCCAAGTCCGGCTACAACCGCGGACAGATTTTCTACCGGATCGCGGAGATGATGGAGGATCGGGGCGCGGTTTTCGCCGAGCAACTCGCAGATGGAGGGCTCACCCCGGCGCGGGCCCGGGCCGAGGTATCGGCGGCCGTCGACCGGATGGTTTGGTACGCAGGATGGGCCGACAAGTTCGCCCAGATCTACGGCAATCTCAACCCGGTAGCCGGGCCCTTCTTCAATATCTCTGCCCCCGAGCCCACGGGTGTCGTGGGCATCATCGCTCCCGAGAGCCCGGCCTTGCTGGGCCTGGTGTCACGGTTGGCACCGGTGATGGTGGCCGGGAATACGGCGGTGGTGATCTCATCGGAGACCCAGCCGCTTCCGGCCATCACGTTCTCAGAGGTGCTCGAGAGCTCGGATGTCCCGGCTGGGGTGATCAACATCCTCACCGGTTTCCCTGCCGAGCTCGCTCCGTGGCTGGCCGATCATATGGACGTCAATGCTCTCGACATGGCCGGTGCCTCGCCTGAAGTCGGCCTGCGGGTGAGGCAGGGAGCGGTCCACAACGTCAAGCGGCTGGTGGGAACCGACGGCTACACCGATCTCCAATCCCCCTACTTGATCGCGGCCTTCACCGAGACCAAAACCGTCTGGCATCCCAAAGGTCTCTGAGCGAACCCAGGGTTCGCAGGGTGGTACCGGCTCCCTGCCAGCCCGCAGAACGAGCGAGAGGTAGGGTCGTCGGACCGTGGAGGCCCTCACGATTCCCGTCGATTTCCGACTCGATCTTCGCCGGACCCTCTCCTATCTACCCGGATACTTCCGTCCCGATGGATGGTGGCGGCCCACCCGTAACGAAGAGGGTCCGGCGACACTTCACGTTCGTCGCGGCGTTGGGGGGGTGGAAGGGAGAGCATTCGGTCCGGGAGCGAGCAAGGCCTTGGGATCACTCTGGGGACTGATCGGCGGCGACGATCGGCCCGGAGATCTCCAGACCGATCATCCCCTGATCGCAGAACTTGGTCGCCGTCATCCCGGGCTCCGGATGGGAATGACGGCCTCGGTTTTCGAGGCTCTCACGATCGCCATCATCACCCAGAAGGTGACGGGGAAGGAAGCGGGCCACGGGCTCAAGATGCTCCGGCGCCGCTTCTCCGATCCCGCCCCCGGTCCCGCTCCCGCCGGGAGTGCGCCGCTGCGACTCCCCCCCGATCCGGAGCGGCTGGCCAACGCCACGTACTTCGTTCTCCATCCGCTTGGGATCGAAAAACGGAGAGCCGACACCTTGCTCCGGGCCGCCCGGCAGGCAAATCGCATCGAGGCGCTACGAGCTGTTGATCCCAGAGCGGCGCAAACCTGGCTGGAGCGGATTCCAGGGATCGGCCCGTGGACCTCGGCGGAGACGGTGGCGGTCAGTCATGGGGACCCGGATGCACTTTCGGTTGGTGACTACCACCTGAAGAACCTGGTCGCCTGGCACTTGACGGGTCGACCGCGGGGCACCGACCAAGAAATGGTTGATCTCCTCGAGCCGTTCCGCCCTCAGCGAGGTCGAGTCGCCCGCCTCATCTCACTGCTTGGTCACGCACCCGCCTATGGGCCTCGACAGCCCCTCCGCTCCTTCGCGGCCTACTGACTCACGAATCGGGCGACTGCGTCTCCAACAACATTCGGGTCCCGCAAGTCCTGATGGTGTGCGCCCTTGACCTCAGCCATCTCGACGTCATACCCGGCTTCCGCCAGGGCGTCGGCGAATAGGCGGGTTGAGCTGATCGGCACCAACTCATCAGCGTCACCATGCATTAGCAGCATCTCGAGTCCCGGGTTGGCGCCCAAATACGAATAAGCCGAACCAGCCTCCCAGGGGGCGGGATCGTTCTCGAAACGGGTGCCAAAAAAAGCCGGCAGCACCTGTCGATACAAGGTCGGATCGTAGGGACCGGCGAGGCCGATGAACCGGTCCGCGATTGCGGTCTCTTCGGCCGGACAATCGCTCCCGAATTCGTCACCGGCCAAGGCCACCACCGAGGCCAGATGGGCCCCGGCCGAATGGCCGGCGAGAACGACCGGCCCATCGGCAGTGGTGTAATCGTCGGAGTTGGCGCGGGCGTAACGCAGGGCGCAGGCGACATCGTCGAAGCTCTCGGGATAGCCGCCGGTTTGGGTCCGATAGGTCGCGTTGAACACCACGATTCCCTTCGACGCCAGGAATTCGGCCAGGGGGGCGGTCGAGGTCGGGGCACCGCCAAACCATCCGCCGCCGTGGAATAGCACCACTACTGGATAGGACCCGACCGACTCCGGTCCAAAAACCGTCACCGGCAAATCGGCGACGGAGTCGATTCGGCGCACGAACTGGGATTCCGCCACGGTGGTTGTCGCGCCAGAAGTGGTGACCGTGATCGTGGTCGTGGCGGGGTCGGCTTCGCCGGTACAGGCCCATAGCAAAAGCAGGCCAAGCCACCAGGCCCGGTTCATGCGATGAGGCCAGCCGCCGCCCGGTCGAGGAGGAACGTCACGGGAGCCCCGCCGTTACTGACCCGGGTGGTGGGGAGGTCTTCCCCATTTGTCACCCGGGCGAGGGCTTCGGCCTTCGAGGCGCCACCGATCATGAAGACGATCTGGCGGGCGAGGTCGAGCAGAGCAAAGGTGGAGGTGAGCCGCCAGACCTCGAGAGAGGGAACGAAGTTGCCCACATACCACCGATCGGTCACCGAGAGCGCTTCCGTTCCGGGGAAGAGCGAAGCGCAATGACCGTCATTACCCATTCCGAGGAGGATCAAGTCGGGAGGGTGCTCGCCACCGTGAAGCGCCCGCAATTCCTCCTCGTATTGGGCGGCCGACTCATCGGGCTCGAGCCAGGGCGCCCACCGGGGACGCAGGTGGCGGCCGGAGACATGGCCGACGAGGTTCTCCTCGGCCATCTTGCCGTTGGAATCATCGTCATGCCAGGGCACCCAACGTTCATCTGACAGCCAGAAGTCGACCCGGCTCCAATCGACATCGCATCGCCGGAGTTCGAGGTAGATCGCCGCCGGCGTCGAGCCCCCGGCCAAGCCCACCGAAACCCGGGGGCCCGGCGCAGCATCGATCAAGGCTGCCAAGTGAGCGGCGGCACCGTGGACCAACTCTCGGGCATCGTCGAAGACGACGGTGTTCACGAGATCTGGGGGAGTACGTCTTGCAGGTGAGCCTCGATCTCCTCAAGCCCGCGGGCGTAAGCGTTGAGTTCCGCTCGGAGGGCGGCCACCTCGTCGGTGGTCTGATCAGGCCCGGTGGAAGTGAGGGCTATCGAGTGTGCCTTGACCGCCAACGTGTCGATGCCAGTTGTCGTAGCGACGACGCGAGAAACCGCTTCCTCGCGTCGTTGGCGAATGTTGGTCACCTCGTGGACCTGGGCTTCCATCTCTTCGCGCAGGGGACCCGGCGAGAGGTCGCGGAGCCGGGCGAGCAGGCGACGCTCGTCGACGGTCGACAGGAAGTTGTCGGCTCGCTGAACCCAGAGCACGGAGTCGTAGAGCTTGCGAAGGGTCTCGGTGACCCGGGCCATCATTCCCTCGTGCTCACCACCGGTCCAGGACTCCATTGCATGCTCGAGGCGGTCCCGGGCTTCGAGCCCGCTCACCATCAAAGGAAGATGTTCGGCATCAAGTCGGCTCAGGTCACGGTCGAATTCGGGAGCGACCATCGAGGCAGCGAGCTTGGGATCGCGAAGGTGCATCAAGGCCGAGGCCACAAACCCGACCACCGCCGCCCCGGCCACGAACGGAGCTGAAAGACCGAGTGCCAGTCCGCCGCCGATCAATCCGGCGGTGGCCACGACTCCGGCCGGGCTGAACATCGCCCGCAGCAGGCGCTTGCTTTTCCGGGTCACAGGGTTATACCGGAAGACGCTCCCCATGCGGCTGCCAGAGCGGTTGGTCATGGGCTCAGAAGTTCGAGATCACTTGTTGAAAGACCGCTTCGATGGTCAGCGGGTTGGTCGCTTGATACAGGCGGGCCGCCGACGCATTGGCAATGGCGGTCAATTCCTCGACCGACGCATCCTCTCCGTACGCCACCGGAAACACTCGGACGACGTCACGCTCGTTCGATCCCAGAAACCCGAGTAGCGGGTCGAGCTCGCAGCCTGGCGGGTTGTCATCACACATCCCATCTGTGAGCAACAGCACGGCGTTGATCTTGGTTGGATCAAACCCGTCGCGGACGGCCTGCACCGCCGCCCGAGTGGAGTCGTAAAGGCCGGTGCCGCCATCAGCTACGAGCCCGTTGATGGATTGCTCCAACTGCGGGCGAATGTCCTCGAGGGGAGCCGGGGGGATCACTTCGAGGTAATCGTTGTCGCCGTCGAGGTTGGTCGAGAAGATCCAAAGGCCGATCTCGTCGTCGGGCTTGAAGTTGTCAAGGCCCGAGAGGACCGCCTGTTTGGCCAGCGCGAGCTTGGTGTCGCCACCGCCGGCGAGGTCGGCCATCGAACCGGAGACGTCGAAGAGCATGATCACGCGGGCGGTCTTGCGATTCTCCTCCCAGCTGTCGAGCAGAGCGGTGAGGACCTCAGGATCGGGAACGGCCAGCTCGGTGTCTGGCTTATTGGGATTGAGGCCGTTGGCCGAGTTGATCGGGTCCCCGATCGCCACCGATGGATTTCCGGGACGAAAACCGAACTCGAGAACCCGCTGCTGGTTGGCGGCATCGTCGATCACAAAGGAGCGGAAAGCGGTGGCCGCCTGGCGGGCGACCTCGGTGACCCACGGTGCGTCGAGGATGTAGGCCGGATTGTCCGAATAGAGCGTTCCTTCTTCTGGATAGACGGCAACCAGCGGCACCCGAGGCGGCGGACCCGGGGTGCCGGTATCGGCGGGATCGCCCCGGTTGTACGCGATGATCGACACTTCTTCCACCGCCACCGCCGAGGCGTAGGTAAGTCCGCGACCTTCCTGATCGGCGCGATACATGTTGTCAAGAAAGGTGAGGGTGGTGTCTCCGTAATGGACGGTGGCCGCCTCCACGCCGCGGACGAAATCGAGAACTTCGGGATCATCGAGATCGGAGCCGGTGAGCCCGCTGGTTTTTCCGGTAGCGGCGTAATAGGTAGCGGCGGTAGCGGCCAGGCCCGAGGTCGAGAAGTTGGGATTGGTCTTCCCGAGACGGAAATCGCCCCACTCCGGATGGCCTAATGCTCCCCAGCCCTCGGGATCGGAGGCGAGTCGGAGGATGTCGGCCCATCCGACATCGGTTTCCGGCCAGCCCAGGGCTTCTGCCATCGGGCGCGGCATCCCGAGGACCAGGGGAGTGATCATCACTCGTTGAAAGTCATTGGCGATTGGCGCCGCCCCGCGAGCGGCGAGACGCTCGTTGACAATCGCTCCCCAAGTACTGGCGGCCGGAGACCAGATCACCGGAAGAGGTCCGGCGGATCCGTCCTCGGGCCAGCCCTCGGCCAGCATGCGAGCAGCCGCCCCCGAGGAGGCTCTGTAGACGGTGATCACCGCGCATTCTCCGCCGAACTCGGTCTCGGTGGCATTGAACGTCTCGGCGAGCGAAGTGAAGAGGGTGAACTTCTCAGGGGAGGTGGCGATCGGCACCTCCTCGCAACCGCCCGGGACGACAACACCGGAACCGTCGGTGGTGAGAGGGCCTCCCGAGGTACACGCGGCAAGCAATGCCAGCAAGGCCAAGGGCCACGAGAGGCAGGCCCGTCGAGTGATCATCATGCTCCTATCAGTGTGTCCCAACTCGCCACCAATGCGGGTCGATCTGCCTGACTCGCCCCCGCCGCTTCGGTCCCGGGCTCACCGAGGTCTTCGAGCAGGTCGATGGGCTCGCCGGTCAGGGGACGAAGACCCAGGCTACCGAGCAAAGCTTGAATTTCAGGACCGCTCAGGCTCTCGACGAATGAGTTGGCGGCCCGCCCTTCTCCGAGAGCGGCCACCGGGAGATAGGGAGTGGGCTCAGGGTAAAAGACGTCGAGCCGGCCTGCTCTCGCCCGGGCATTCGCCAACTGGGCGGCGATGGCCACCTCAGAGGAGACCACCGCGTCGGCCCGCGAGGAGAAGAGGACCAAGTCTCGCAGCAAGCTCCCACCATCCTGGCTGGTGAGGGGCACGAACTGCCGGAAGCCGGGACCGGGTTGCTGGTCGGCGATGAGCTTCCAGGCTTCGAGGTCGGCGATACCGGTTTCGGGATCTGCCAGGCCGAGACGCAACGTTCCCCAATCGGGCGAGCCTCCGAGATCCTCCCAACGGGTGCCCGCTTCGCTTACCAAACACGCGGGATCGACGGCCCCACACGCTTGCTGCAGGCGTGGGGCCTTCTCGGCCCAGATGGCGATCGCGATCGGGCTCCGGGCGAAAGAGGTCGCTTCGGCCGGGAGGTCGGCGGCGAAACCGATTACGACGGTGTCGGGGGCGATCTCGGATCCCAACGTGAATCCGATGCTTACGAAACCGAACCGTCTGGCCAGCTCGCCACAGACAAGTGAAAAGGTTTGGGTGCAAGCAATGGTCACGTCGGCCTCGGCTACGGGGACACTGGTGCCGGGGCCGGGAGTCGGTGCATCGCGCCCGATGACCCAGCCAATTGCCAGGATCACACCGCCGAGGGCGAGGGCGACCAATCCCGCACGCCAACCGCTCACACCCAATGATGGTAGGTACCCCCACTACGATCGCCCGCGCAGGTATTCGAGGACTCATTGCCGGCTGAGAACATCGTCGCGGTTTGTGGCGCCACGGGTCGCCAAGGCGGCGCCGTGGCACGCGCTCTTCTGCAATCGGGTTGGAAGGTACGTGCTCTCACCCGACGACCAGATGGAGAGCCCGCAAAGGCCCTCGGCAGGTTGGGAACCGAGGTAGTTCAAAGCGACCTGGACGAGCCATCGACATTGCGAAAACCGTTCGACGGTGCACGGGCGGTATTCAGCGTCCAAAACGGGCTCGTCAGTGGCTTCGTGCGTGAGGTGGCACAGGGACGAAATGTGGCTGATGTGGCCAAAGAAGTAGGCGTGCAACATCTGGTCTATGCCTCCGCCGGCACCGGCGAAAAGGGCACCGGGATTCCATCGTGGGAGTCCAAACTCGAGGTCGAGGCTCACATGAAGAGTCTCGATTTGCCCTTCACCAGCCTCCGTCCCCGCGCCTTTATGGAGTTGATGACCGACAAGGGCTTCTACCCCGCAGTCGGGACCTGGAGGATCTGGCCACCCCTCACCGGAGAAGATCGCCCCATCCCCTGGCTGGCGGTCGCCGACGTCGGCGTTATCACTGCCGCGGTCTTGGCCCAGCCCGAGGTATATATCGGCCAGAGCTTATCCCTGGCCGGTGACGTGCGAACGCTCCGTGAGTGCCGCTCTCTATATCGCGAGATCATGGGCAAGAGTCCTCGAACCTTTCCTATGCCGATGTGGCTGTTTGACCGGTTTACCAAACGGGATGTCATCCCCATGTGGCGCTGGCTGCGGACCGGGGAGGTGTCGACCGATACCGCCCCCACGAGGGCGATTCATCCCCAAGCTCTCACGGTGAGGGACTGGCTCGTGAGGGTACGCGATCAAGCTCAGGCTCGGGTCGACTAGCTCCAACGCCTTTCTACGTGGCCAAAGCGACCGCGGCCAACGCCACCGCCGAGACCAGGACCCAGGCGGCGAGGCCGAGGCGTAATGGCCGACCGCCGAGGGAGCGCAAGCGAGAAATATCGACGCCGCCCCCGACCCCAACGAGAGCGATGGTGAAAGCCGCAACCTCGATACTTCGGATTAGTTCGGTCATCGGATCAGAAAGAAGCCCGAGCGATTGCATCGCCACCAGAGCCAGAAACCCGATGACGAAGAGTGGTAGCGGGGGCTGGCGCCCGATGGCTGAATCTCCCCGCTTTCTCGAGATGGCCACCGCCACAACGAGCGGGGCCAGGAGGGCGACTCGGGTCAATTTGACGACGATGGCCGCCTCCAGCGCGGGAGGCGGCGAGGTCGAAGCGGCGGCCACGGTCTGGGCAACGTCGTGGACTGCGCCCCCCACCCAGCTGCCGAAGGCGGCCGGTTCCATCCCCAGACCCCGAGCAATCAAGGGCAGGATCAAGATCGAGAGACTGCCGGCCATGGTGACCAGACCGATCGCGTAGGTGACTTCTTCGTCTTCGGCGCCGACGACTCCGTTCATGGCTGCGACCGCCGACACCCCGCAGATGGCATAGCCGGTGCCGATCAGGAGCGAAAGGTTGCGGCTCACTCCCAGGAGCCGACCGAGCAGCTGGGCCCCAAAGAAGGTGGCCACGACGGTCGCCGCCACCACCGCCAGACCCGGCCCCCCAATCGCCGCCAGGTCCCCGAAGGAGAGCCGAGCGCCCAGCAAGACCACCGCGGCCCGGAGAAGATGCCGAGCGACGAACTGAAAGCCTGGTCCCAAGCCGAGCTGCGGGCCGGCCAGGTTGCCGGCGGCGAACCCGAGGAGGAGCGCGATGATCAGGGCCGAGAAGGGCTCCAAAACCCGACCGAGGACGATCGCGGCTGCCGCCAGCACCACCGCCGTCGAGATGCCGGGAAGGCGGGTGCGCACTGAAGGAGGCTATCTCCTAGCGTGCCCAGATGGCTCGAACCCTGCGAATCAAGGTAGTCGGCGATGCCGTCACGGGGAAGATCGAGGGGAAAGGGGAGCGGGGCATCCTCCTCGCCCACGGCGCCGGCACCAGCCAGGATCACCCCGTCATGGTGGCGACCCGCTCGGGGCTGGCAGCCGGCGGAGCGCGGGTGATGACCTTCAACTATCCCTACTCCGAGGCAGGCCGAAATCGACCGGACGTGACCGAACGACTGCTTGTCACTCACCGGGCGGCGCTCGCCAAACTTGCGGAGAGGTGCCCGGAGGGCACTTATCTGGCCGGGCGATCGATGGGGGGAAGGATGGGCACCTACTTGGCGGCGGAAGGGGCCGACGTACGAGGGGTGGTTTGCTATGGCTATCCCCTTCATCCACCCGGTAAGCCCGACCGTCTTCGGATCAATCACCTGGGCTCGATTCGGGTGCCGATGCTCTTTTTCCAGGGCGATCACGACGCCCTCAGTCGCTCAGAGCTTTTTGATCGTCATGTGCGTTCGCTGCCTAACGCAAAGGTGATCGATCTCAAGGCGGATCACTCACTGGGGGGTCTCGGGTCTGTCGAACTGCTCGTCCGAGAAACCCTCGCTTTCGTACTTGCATAGATTTCGGCTTGTCTTTGTCTTGATTTCGAAGCGATAGCGAGGGCGTATAATTCTCGGCGGCTCCTCGCCCCCCTTTTCCCCAAGGAGAATTAGTCATGGCTGAGGTCAATCTCAAAGCCGATACCGGTCGCGCCACCGGCAGTCGGGCGGCACGCCGGTTGCGAAAGACCGGCCAGGTGCCGGCCGTGGTCTATGGCCGGGGGGCCGACCCCACTCATGTTGCAGTTGATCACCACGATCTCACTCAGGCGTTTCACACCCCGGCCGGAGCAAATGTCGTGATCAACCTCCAGATCGACGGTGCCGAGGGGATTCCGACCCTGGTCCGAGGCGTCGATCGACATCCCTACAAGCCTTTCATCCGTCACGTCGATTTCGTCCGTGTTGACCTCACGGTCAAAGTCCATGCCGAGGTTGCCATCCACTTCGTCGGCAGCCCGATAGGAGTGAAGGAAGGAGGAATCCTCGTTCCGGCCCGCAACGATGTCACCGTCGAGGCCCTTCCCACCGAGATCCCGTCGGCCTTCGAGCTCGACGTCTCGGAGTTGGGAATCAACGACTCTCTACACGTCAGTGACCTACCGCAGATCGAGGGAGTTGCCATCCTCGACAGCCCCGAAGAATTGCTGGTCTCGGTCTCGGTGCCCGCCGCCGAGCCTGAGCCGGAGCCCGAACCCACCGAGGGTGAAGAGGGCGAGGGTGCCGAGGCTGGCGAGGAGGGTCCCGAGGTGGCAGCCACAGAAGACGGCGAGTCCGGCGAGGAGTAGATGCCGGTCATCTGTGGGCTTCGGAATCCCGGAGCCTCCTACGTCGGCACCCGCCACAATCTTGGTTTCGAGGTCGTCTCCAGTTTGGCGCGACGCTTCGAGGCAAAGCTCCGGCGGGGTCCGTTGCGGGTGCGTGCCGAGCTGGCCCGATTACCCGGTAGGAACCTGATTCTGGCCGCCCCGCTCACGTTCATGAACGACTCCGGACGGGCGGTGGCTGGAATTCTCTCCTACTTCAAGGTGCCGGCAACCGAGCTGCTGGTGGTCCACGATGACATCGACCTCGCCCTGGGGAGACTGCGGCTCCAGGTTGGTGGGGGGAGCGGCGGCAACAACGGCATCCGCTCGATCGAGTCGCATCTTGGACACCCCGATTTCGCCCGGCTGAAGCTGGGAGTGGGCCGACCGCCCGGAAGCCGGGAAGCCGCCGACCACGTGCTCCGTCCCTTCGACAAGTCCGAACGGGAAGAAGCCGACCTGCTGGTCGAGGACGCGGCTGACGTGGCCGAGCGCTGGCTCCAAGACCCAGCCCGGGCTCAGGAGCTGGCCGCACACCGCCGACCGTCCTAGTGCCAGAATCCGATCATGCCCCGACTTGATGCAATCGGAATAGTGGTTTCCTCGATGGCTGACTCGACGGCGTTCTACCGACACCTCGGTCTTGACTTTCCCGCCGGCTCTGAGAATGAAGGTCACGTCGAAGCCGAGACCCCGGGTGGGATTCGGGTGATGCTCGACACCGAGGACATGATGAGGTCGTTCTCGGACTGGGAGCCGCCCCATGGCGGGAGTCAACGAACAACGCTGGCGTTTCTTTGCGAAAGCCCGGCGGAAGTCGATCGCCTCCACTTGCTCTTGATCGGAATCGGTGGAAGGACAGTGGTCGCTCCCTTCGACGCTCCTTGGTCGATGCGGTACGCAACGATCGCCGACCCCGATGGGAATCATTTCGACCTGTTTGCATCCCAGGAGCAACCTCAGGCGTGACCGCGTTGGTCGGCGCTATCGACCAAGGCACAACCAGCAGTCGATTCATCATCTTCGACGACTCGGGGCGAATCCTCGGACAAAGTCAGGAGGAGCACCGTCAGATCTTCCCGCGGCCCGGTTGGGTTGAGCATGACCCCACCGAGATCATCGAAAGCATCTGGCGGGTGATCGGGCGCGCCTTGGCCGAAGCAGGCTTGACGGCGAAGGATCTGGCAGCCGTTGGCATCACCAATCAACGGGAGACCACCGTCGCATGGGACCGCCGGACCGGCGTACCCCTCCACAACGCCATCGTCTGGCAGGACACCCGCACCGCCGAGCTCTGCAAAACACTGGGAAAGGAAGCCGGCCCCGACCGCTTCCGGCCGGTCACCGGTCTTCCTCTCGCCACCTACTTCTCCGGTCCCAAGCTCGCTTGGCTTTTGCAGGAGGTTCCGGCCGTGGCCGATGCGGCCAAGCTTGAGAACCTCGCCTTCGGCACCATCGATGCCTGGATCCTGTCCAACCTGGTGGGACGCCATGTCACCGACGTCACCAATGCCTCCCGCACCCTCTTGATGGATCTGAGGAAAGGCGCGTGGAGCGAAGAGATTTGCGAGGCGATGGGGATTCCTTTGTCGTCATTGCCGGAGATTCATTCCTCCTCGGGGCGTGTCGGTGTGGGCACCGGACCTCTTGAGGGAGTTCCGATCAGCGGCGTGCTCGGCGATCAGCAGGCAGCTCTCTTCGGTCAGCTCGGGTTGGAGGCGGGAGCGGCGAAGAACACCTATGGCACCGGATGCTTCCTTCTGCTCAATACCGGCAGCGCTCCGGTCCCGTCTGACCATGGACTGCTGACCACCGCCGCGTTCCGGTTGGAAAACGGACCTTTGAGGTTTGCCCTCGAGGGATCGGTGGCGGTGGCGGGCTCACTTGTGCAGTGGCTGCGGGACAACCTCGGCTTGATCGAGTCTGCGACCGAGGTCGAGGAACTGGCAGCTTCGGTTGAGGACAATGGGGACGTCTACTTCGTGCCTGCATTCAGCGGGCTCTTTGCCCCCCACTGGCGCCCGGATGCGCGGGGCGTGGTGGTCGGTCTCACCCGCTTCGCCACTCGTGGCCACATCGCGCGGGCGGCTCTCGAGGCGACGGCTTTTCAGACTCAGGAGGTGGCCGAAGCGATGCGGGCTGACTCGGGGATCGCCCTCGCGGAGTTGCGGGTCGACGGGGGCATGGTCCAAAACGAACTCTTGATGCAGTTCCAAGCGGACATCCTCGGAATCCCAGTGGTGCGACCGGTGGTGGCGGAGACCACCGCGTTGGGTGCGGCATATGCCGCCGGCCTTGCCGAGGGTGTATGGAGCTCAGTCTCGGAGTTGGATTCCAACTGGAGGGTTGATCGACGCTTCGAGCCCAAGATGGCCGAGGACCAGCGCCAGGCTCTCATCGATCGTTGGCGGCAGGCGGTTGGGCGCACCCTCGATTGGGTCTGATCAGAGCCCTTCCGCCTCGAGCTCGCGGTGGAAAACCGAAAGCTCCTGGTCGCGCTGCGTATCAGACCACCCCAGCTCTTCCTGCATCGTCTCGGCAATGGCAACCGCATCTTCACGACCATGATCTTCTGTCAGCAGCGACAGCCGCGTGCGTCGAAGTGCGAAATCGCCGATCGAGACTGCGGATTCGTTGCGGACGGCATGACCGACTTCACCGAGCAAGGTGACACCGTCGCTTAGGAGCCTCCGGCCGTTTGCAACCTCACCGACGATCTTCTCGACCGAGCTCGCCTCCGAACCGTAGCGATGGAGCCCTCCGGTCCGCGGTGGTCCTCCTGCACCCACCAGGAGGACATGCTTGGTCCGCGACTTCGATTTGGAAGCGAGGAAACGGGTGACCTGGTCGGCAACCTCGGCAGCGATCCGGCGGTAGGTGGTGAGCTTTCCTCCGGCGACGACGAGATACCCGGGTCCGGGCTCGGTGATCACATGCTCGCGCGAGGCCTCGGCGGTGGATTCGGCCCCTTGATCGGCCAGTGCTCGGAGTCCGGCGAAAGTAGAGACGGTGCTGACGTCTTTGACGTCCAGGTAACGGCGGACGTGGTCGAGCAGATATTCAACATCTTCGGCCGAGGCGATGGGTCGATCGGGGGAGCCCTCGTAGGGGGTGTCGGTGGTACCGACCAGGGCATGGCCCGACCAGGGAATGAGAAAGAGAACGCGGCCATCGTCGGTTTTCGGCAGCACGATCGCCCGGTCCAAAAGCCCGACGGCCTCGGCCGCCATGATCAAATGGGCTCCCTTGGAGAGGACCAACTGAGGTTGTGGATCTTCCCCCAGCGGAGGCGAACGGTAGGCACCGGTCGCCGAGACCACCGCCCGGGCTCGGAGCAGCCTCCTCCCACCGTCAACGAGGTCTTCGAGATCAATCTCGAATCCGCTGGCCGTCTCCTCGATTCGCTGCGCCTGCATTCGACTGACGGCAGTGCAACCGTGCCGGACTGCGGTTCTCGCCAGGGCGATTACCAGCCGGGCGTCGTCGGTCTGGGCGTCGGAGTAGGCGAAGCCTCCCCGCAGCCCTCCGGTGCGCAGAAGGGGAGCGGCTTTGCGGACCTCCGCGAGCGCAAGCCGGCGATGCCGCTCGCCCGGCCGGTTGAAACCTCCCAGGAGGTCGTAGACGATAAGCCCGGCGCCAAGGGCAATCGAAGCTCGACGTCCGCGAGCCGCCCAGGCAGGGGCGTCGGCGAGCCCGTGCTGGTCGTAAACGGGAACGACGAATTCGAGGGTTTGAAACAAGTAGTCGGCGATTCGGGCCAATACCCGTTGCTCACGCAGCCCTTCGGCGACCAGCTGGAACCGGAAATGGGGGAGGTAGCGGATGCCACCGTGAAAAAGCTTGGTCGACCGCCCGGAGGTGCCCGATGCCCAGTCCGCCTGCTCGATCAGGGCAACACGGAATCCCCGCGTTGTGAGGTCGAGAGCCACACCGCAGCCGATCACTCCTCCTCCGACTACGACGACATCGAAGGAGCCTGGCTCTCCCAATCGACGGCGATGATCGGCACGGGTCCAGGAGGGGGCGAGCATCGGGCGAAAAGGTTAGGTACCGAGGTCGTTCGGTAAGATCGCCGCCCGGCAGCAAGCGCAAGGAGCCCTCATCTCGTTCCCTGATTGGTTGGCGTTCGGCCGGGTTCTGGTGGTCCCTGCAATCATGGCCCTGACCCGGTCCCAGGATCGAATCGACCACGCCCTGGGTTACGCCGCCGCCCTCTTCACCGTGGCGGCAATCACCGATTTTCTCGACGGTTATCTGGCCCGACGCTGGCATGTCGAGTCGGTCCTGGGCGCATTTCTCGACACCACCGCCGACAAACTCCTCGTGACCGGCACCCTGCTCGCTCTCACCTCGATAGGTCGGGTCTCGATCTGGGCCGCCCTCGTCATCATGATGCGCGAGTTCGCCGTGATGGGGCTGCGGGGTCTGGTTGCCCTCGGCGGGGGAATGGTGAAGCCCTCGACCTGGGGGAAGATCAAAGCCACCGCCCAATACGGAGCGATCGCCCTTGCCTTCATGCGTCTCCCCGACCGCTGGGGACCCTTCTTCTTGGACCAGTGGGTGATGTGGGTGGCGGTGTTGGTCACGATCGCCTCAGCATGGGGATATTTCGGGGCCTTCTCCAAGATGGTCATCGGGAGTCGTTCGAACGCCGCCAGTAGATGACGGTTGCGATCACCGGGGCGACCGGCGTGGTCGGGGGCGCGGTTCTGAGGCATCTCCTCGCCGACGGACAGAAGGTCCGGGCCCTGGTCCGCTCGGACCATCTCCTGCCCCCGGAAGTAGAGCGAATCCGGGGCGACGTACTCGACCCGGCATCGCTGCGGAGGGCATTCGAGGGGGTGACAACGGTCTTCCACGTTGCCGGTGTGAATCAGATGTGCAGCGCCGACCCCGGCCTAATGGAACGAGTCAATGTCCTCGGTACCCGCAACGTCGCCGATGCCGCGTACGAAGCGGGAGCGCTGCTGGTTCACACCTCCTCGGCGGCCGTGCTGGGAGAGAACGAGGGCGAGATCGGCGACGAAAGTTCGGTGCCGCGGGCACCGTTGCCCAGTCGCTACGCCGACTCCAAATGGCGGGCGGAGCAAGAGCTCACCGAGCTATTCGGTCGGCAGCCGGTGGTAATTGTCAATCCCTCGTCGGTGCAAGGGCCAGGCCGGGTAACTGGGACGGGGCTGCTCTTGCTCAAGATGATGAGCGGCAAGCTGCGAACGATCGTCGACACCCGGATCTCGATCGTCGACATCGATGACTGCGCCGCCGGGCACCTGCTCGCCGGAACCATGGGCGAGCCCGGCCAGCGCTACATCCTCAACTCCTTCTCGATGACGACGCAGGAGGCGGTATCGGTGATTGAGTCCGTCATCGCTCACCCCCTTCGGGTGTCGTATGTGCCCGCTCCTCTTGTCAGGATCGCTGGTTTCGTCGTTGGCGGGTTGTTCAAGATTCTTCGACGCACCGCCCCCATCTGTGGGGAATCGGCGAGAGCGATACTCCACGGACATCTATTCGATGGATCCCGGGCCAGCCGAGAGCTGGGACTGAAATACACGTCGGCCGATGTCACCTTTGGCCGTCTTCGAGATTGGGCTACGAAAGAAGGACTGCTGTGATCTCGCCCGCGGAGGTGAACCAACTGGTGGAGTCAGAGTTCCCAGCCGCCCACGCCGGCGGCTACCGCTGCGTCGAACTGGGCGATCGCAGCGCAGTCGCCCGCTGGGAGCATGACTCGGCCGTCCTTCGCCCCGGTGGTTACGTCTCCGGCTTGACCCTCTTCGGGTTGGCCGATATCGCCCTCTGGTTCGCCACCTTCACCGTGGTCGGGCTCGAGCCAATGGCGGTCACGTCGGACCTCGCGATCTCGTTCCTCCGTCCCGCTGTTGGAGGCTCGGTGTTGGGTCGAGCCCAGCTCCTGCGAGTGGGATCAACCCGGATCTACGGGCAGATCGACATGTGGCTGGAAGGAGACGAAGGGCGCTTGGTCGCACAGGCGCACGGGAACTATTCGCCCCCGGCCGCCCGTCGCAAGTCAGGCTCGACATAGATCGTCACCGCGCTCGGGACGGCCTGACGAATCGCCCGTTCCACGCGGTCGACAGCCGCGGCCAGCTGGGCGACATCGAGGTGTCGTTGGAATTCGACTTTTGCCCCCACCAAAAGCTCATCGGGTCCCATGTGCTGGGTGCGACAGTGAATGAGACTGGTGACCTCCGGCTGGGAGGCAATGCTGGCTGAGATGGCGGCGATGACATCGTGTGACGCCGCCTCCCCAAGCAACAAGCCCTTGGTTTCGATGGCCAGGACGATGCCGATCGCCACTAGCAAGACGCCGATGGCAATCGACCCCACTGCGTCCCAGCGCGGGTCGCCGGTGGCGGCGGCCAGACTGACACCGATCAAGGCGAGAAAGAGACCGATCTCGGCCCCGACGTCTTCTAGCAAGACCACAGGCAGTTCCGGCGACTTCGAAGTGCGGATAAACCTCCACCAAGACACGTGGGCGGGCTTCAGGTGCTTGGCTTCGCGGACTGCGGTTCGAAGCGAAAAGGTCTCGAGCACGATCGCGACGATCAGGATCCCGATCGCGATCGCCAGGCTCTCGGTGGCGTGAGGGTGGCGTAACTTCTCAATCCCCTCGTAAAGGGCGAATAGCCCTCCCATGCTGAAAAGCACCAGGGCGACCACGAACGACCAGAAATAGCGCTCCCGCCCGTAGCCAAAGGGGTGGGTCTCATCGGCTGCCCGAGCGGCTCGGCGGCCACCGAGCAACAGCAGGGCCTGGTTGCTGGTGTCGGCGAGCGAGTGGCCCGCTTCGGCCAGCATCCCCGCCGAACGGGTCAAGACAAAGCCCACGCTCTTGGCGATCGCGATGCCGAGGTTGGCGAGAAGGGCGGCGACGATCGCCTTCTTGGAACCTTGTTGCATTGCTGACGAGGGTAGGGGGGCCCCCGGACGTTCTGTGGGCTGGCAGATAGGTAGGGCCGCCCTCCGAACCCTGGGTTCGGATTAGAAGGGGCGCCAGGGAGCCTGGTTGTCGATGTCGCCAACGAAGTCGGGCAAGCTCTGGTGTTCGAGGGCCTGTCGCACTGCCATCCCCTCGCCCAGGTGATACCAGTAGTGATAGATGTTGCGAAGCAGAAACGTTCCCACGCTCGAGAAGCCCTCGGCGAGCGGCTGCGTCAACCGCTCCATGTCGAGGTCGATGAGCCACTCATCGGCAGCGGCGATGACCTGGTCCCACCATTCCCAAACCTCGGTCATCACCGGAATCGTCGCCGGCTTGCCGTAGGCGAATTCTTCGTCAAGCCGCGGGATCAAGATCGTGTTGCGGGCGCGCCGCAACCAATAACGCTCTTCTTGCCAGGCCAGGTGGCCCACCATCCAGCCAATCGAGTTCATAGGTCCGATCCGCCGGGCCCCGTCCTCATCGGAAACGTCCCACAGCCCGCGCCGAAACTCGGCTCGGGCGAAATGGAGTTGCTCCACGAGTGGAACGCTCACCATTCCGAGAATACCGAGCAGGCGACCCTCAGACGTCCGGGTCTCAACTGGTAGTTTTATTGGGAATGACGAGCCATGCTCATCGAGCCATTCCCCGAGCACCAGACGAGCTGAGGAGACTGCGCGCCAGTCTCTTGCTGGCGGTGGGGTTCATGCTCGTCGAGATCGTCGGTGGGATAGTTACCGGGTCACTCGCTCTGCTCTCTGACGCCGGGCATATGGGAACCGACGCTCTCGGACTGGGATTGGCGATGGCAGCGGCTATGGCCAATCGCATGCAACGGCCGGCTGGCCACACCTTTGGCCTCTACCGGCTCGAGATCCTTGCTGCCCTCGCCAACACCCTCCTGCTCCTGGGATTGGCGGTCTACATCGTCATCGAATCAGCCAGTCGGCTGAACGCTCCGACTCCCATTGAGAGCGGTCCAATGCTGGCCATCGCTCTCGGCGGTCTCGTCGTCAACGTGATCAGCCTGCGCTGGCTGCAGGGACACTCACTCAACATCGCCGCCGCCCGGGCGGAAGTGGTGGCCGACCTGACGGCATCGGCGAGCGTCGTTGTTGCTTCCCTTATCGTCGCCCTGACCGGCTGGACTCAGGTCGATTCGGTGGCGGCCCTGACCGTCGGGATCTTGATCGTGCCCCGGGCCTGGAAAATCGGACGCCAGGCCACCCGAATCCTGGTTCAGGCAGCGCCGCCCGACCTCGACTTGAAGAGATTGCGTGGCGAACTCGAAGCCATCCCTGGCGTCGTCGACCTTCATGATCTCCACGTTTGGACGCTGACCTCGGGGATGGAAGTGGCCTCGGCCCATATCCTGGTGAAACCGGAGGTCGACCCACATTCCACGCTCGATCGGGCGAGGAGTCTGCTCGAGGAGACGTACGGGATCGCCCACGCCACATTTCAAGTTGAGTCGACTTCGCATCGAAATTGCCTCGAGATCGAATGGTGAGCTCGCGCCTACCATCGGCGGGTTGTCTTCCCCGCCTCTAGCCCATCTTCTCGAGCGCTGGCGAAAACCACTTGACGACGGCAGGCGTCTAGCTGTCTCGCCCGGTGCCCGCGCTTTCGCGCTGGCAGCAATGGCGCGGGGCGAGACCGTCGTAGCGGTGGTTCCCACCGAACGCGAGGCAGAAGACCTGGTCGACGACCTCTCCCTGTTCATCAGGCCGTTCCTGATACCCGCTTGGGAGACTCTCCCGTTCGAGCACATCTCGCCCAACCTCCAGACCATGGCCCGTCGAGCCGAAGGCCTTCGAATCCTCAAAGAGGCTCCCCCCGAGGTAGTGGTGGTTGCCTCGGCCCGGGCGGCGATGCAGCGCCTTTCGCCGTCGTCGCCCGATCCGATCGTGGTAGAGCGGGGAGAAGAGGTGTCGCTCACCGCATTGGTCGAGAAGCTGGCCGCTCTTGGTTACGAGCGGACCGATCGGGTCGAGGCGCGGGGCGAGTTCGCCGTGCGTGGGGGGATCATCGACGTCTTCCCGGCCCAGGCCGACGAAGCCATTCGGGTCGACCTTTTCGGTGATTCAGTCGAGGACCTTCGCAAGTTCGCGATTGGCAATCAAAGATCCGACGAACGGGTGGACCGCCTGCTGGCCTATCCAGCTCGTGAATTCCGACCCGACGAGCCAACCCGTGTGCGGGCCCGCGACCTTGTCCGCAGCATGCCGGCGGCGTCCTCGACCTGGGAGCGATTGGCCGAGGGACAGATCTTTTCGGGGATGGAATCGTGGATGCCCTGGGTGGCGGAGCCGGTATCCCTGCTCGATGCCGCCTCGCAGAGCCGGATGGTTCTGGTCGACCCTCAGCGGAGCCGCGAGCGCGCCGCCGATCTCGCCAGAGAAGAAGAGGACCTGGCCTCCGCGCTTTCGCCCACATGGGGAATGGAGGCTGGCGACCATCCCGCCCTCTACCTTCCGTTGGAGGGCGATTTTCTGGAGATGCCATCGCTCCCGACGGGCCCCGCTGATCCGGTCTTGACCGTCCGCGGGCTTGAGGCCGTCCCCGGGAACCCGCAGTCTGTCGCCCTGGCCATCGATCGGCTCCAGCGGCTGGGAGTCGAGGTGGTGATCGCCATGGACGGTCAACAGGCGGCCGATCGAGTCGCTCGCGTTCTCGCCGAGGAAGGCGTGGCCCCACCGGTCATATCCCAGGGGATCCATCGTGGCTTCGTCGCTCCCGATCTCAAGCTGGCGGTTCTCGGCGAGCAGGAAATCGCCGGTCGGAGGCGGGCCCATCGCAGCTCCGCCCGCAAGCGAGCCGACGCTGGCGTCAACTACGCCGACCTGACGGCGGGCGATTATGTGGTCCATCAGCGACATGGGATCGGCCGATTCGATGGACTGACGTCACGCACCATGGCTGGCATCGAGCGTGACTATCTGATGATCGGATACGCGGGAGAAGACCGGCTTTACGTGCCGATCGACCAACTGGCCTCGGTTCGCAAGTACACGGGAGGAGAAGAGCCCCGGATTTCGCGAATGGGCGGCAAGGATTGGTCGGAGACCAAGGATCGTGTGCGGCGGGCGGTGGCAGCGGTCGCCGAGCAAGTGGTTCGGCTCCATCGGGCGCGGGCCCGAGCCCGTGGATATGCCTTTCCTACCGATACCCCCTGGCAACGCGAGATGGAAGCACTCTTTCCCTACGAAGAAACCCCGGATCAACTTGTGACCATCGACGAGGTCAAAGCCGATATGCAGAGCGATCAGCCGATGGATCGACTGGTGTTCGGCGATGTCGGTTACGGCAAGACCGAAATCGCTATCCGGGCGGCGTTCAAGGCGGTCGAGGCTGGAAGACAGGTGGCGGTGCTTTGCCCGACGACTTTGCTGGCCCAGCAGCATCACCAGACGTTCTCCGAACGGTTCGAGCCCTATCCGGTCAGGGTCGAAGTGCTATCGCGATTTCTCACCAACCGGCAACAACAAAAGGTCGTGGCCGGCATCGCCAGCGGTGAGGTCGACATCGTCATCGCCACTCACCGGATCTTGTCCGATGACGTGCGCTGGAAGAACCTCGGTCTCGTCGTCATTGACGAGGAGCAACGCTTTGGAGTGGCCGCTAAGGACCAATTACGAGCGTTGAAAGTGGGCGTGGACGTCCTCACCCTCACCGCCACTCCCATTCCCCGAACCCTGGAGATGGCTCTCACCGGGATTCGCGACGTGAGTCACATTCGCACTCCTCCCGAGGATCGCCATCCCATCCTCACATTTGTTGGACCCTACGACGCCCAGACCGTGGCCGCGGCATTGCGAAGGGAGCTGTTGCGTGACGGGCAGGTCTTCTATGTTCACAACCGGGTCCGCTCGATCGATGAGGCCGTCGTCAGGTTGCAGTCGTTGGTTCCTGACGCCAGATACGTCGTCGCTCATGGACAGATGTCAGAAGGACAGCTGGAGCAGATCATGCTCGACTTCTGGAATCGCGAGTACGACGTCATGGTGGCGACCACCATCATCGAATCGGGACTCGACCTTCCGCAGGTGAACACGTTGATCGTGGAGCGGGCCGATCTTTTGGGACTGGCCCAGCTCTATCAGCTTCGAGGACGAGTGGGCCGCTCCAGCCAACGGGCCTACGCCTACCTCTTTCATCCCGCCGATCAGGTGCTCAGCGAGGAGGCACACCGTCGTCTGGAGGCGATTGGAGAAGCAACCGATCTCGGTTCCGGATTTCATCTCGCCTTGAAGGACCTCGAGATTCGTGGGGCAGGATCGATCCTGGGCGAAGTGCAATCCGGTCATATCGCCGCCGTGGGGTTCGATCTCTATGCGGAGCTAGTCGCCGAGGCGGTGTCGAAGCTCGAAGGCCAAGTGCCGACCGAGGCTGAAATCAGAGAAGTCAGGATCGAACTGCCGGTCGACGCTCACCTCCCCGATGCCTATCTGCCGGATCAATCGCTTCGGCTCGAGGCCTACCGACGTTTGGCGGCCGCCGAAACACCCGAGGCGGTGGAGGAGGCCAAAGCGGAATGGATCGACCGATTTGGCCCACTCCCACCCGAGGCCGGGGCGCTAATCGAGATCGCCCGCCTGCGGGTGGAAGCACTCCGGGTAGGGCTGACCGAGATCGTCAACCTTCGACACGAAGTGAGACTTGCTCCCGTGGAGCTATCGGCCAGCGAGGAGGTGCGCCTCGAACGCCTGGCCCCGAAAGCGGTAGTGCGGGACGGAGTGATGTTCGTACCGCTGCCGCGGGAGAATCCCGTGACCGGGATGATCGACTTCGTACGCCGGATGTGGCCCGGCTGATGCGTTCTTGCGTAAATTCGGGCGGGTTTTCTGCACCGGATTTACGCAAGAATGAAAGTAACCTCCTTCCGTGCGGAAATCCCTACTTTTGCTGGCGCTTCTCGTCGCGTGCGGGGGTGCTGGCAACGACGTCGCCGCCACGGTGAACGGGATCGACATCGCGGTCACCGACATCCAGGGAATGCGGGTCGGAGAGAGTTCCACCACCATCAATAAGACCCTTTTTGCCTCCGATCTCACCGACGCCATCATTGACACCGCCGTTGTAAACGCGGTGCTGAGCGAGTTCGGCTTCGATCCCACGGACGAGGAAATTGCAAGCAAGGTCTCCGAGCTCTCCGATGAGATCGAGACTGCGCAAGGGATTGGAGTTGACGAGTTTTTCGCCTCCCAGGGGCTGCCAGTGGAACGACTGCAGGTCATCGCCCGCCAACAGCTCATCCGCGATGAGTTGAGGGAGCAATTCGCCCCCGATATCGATCCCGTCACCGACCAGGATGCGGAAATCTTGTTGGGTGCGGAACGACAGGGACGGACCAACGCCTGTGTACGCCACATCCTCGTCGCCACCGAAGAAGATGCCAACGCGGCTCTGGCCCGGATTGAAGGTGGCGAGGCGTTTGAAGATGTGGCCGCCGACGTTGGAACCGACGGCACGGCGCCCAACGGAGGTGACCTCGGTTGTAACCGGCTCGGCCTCTATGTCGCCGAATTCGCCAATGCCGCCTTCGAGTCACCGATCGGGGAAGTGTCAGGCCCCCACCAAACGCAGTTCGGATACCACCTGATCCTGGTTGAGTCGAGAGAGGAGCCGTCGCTCGAGGAGGTCAAGACGGAAATAAGCGACGCCCGGATTGGCGAGCTGGTCGCCGCCTGGATCCTCGAGCAGGTCAGCGCCGCCGAAGTGGAGGTCGATCCTCAGTACGGAACCTGGGTGCTCGAACCTACACCGATGGTGCAGGCTCCCACCAGCTAGTCGTGCCGCTCCTGGTGATCGGCCTCGGTCCGGCCGGCTTGGAGCAACTGCCCCAATCGACCGCGGCTCTGCTGCTCAATCCTGGTTACAAGGTGGTATTGCGGACGATTGCCCATCCGGCTGCTGAAGAACTATCCACCCTGCGGGAGGTGGTTACCTGCGACGACCTCTATGAGCGGGCCGACAACTTTGAGGAGGTCTACGCCGCCATCGTCGAACGGGTTGTCCAGTATGACGCGGAGGAACCGGTCATATACGCAGTTCCGGGAAGTCCCCTCATTGGCGAGTTCACCGTGGCGCAGCTGCGGAAGCGAGTACCGGTGAAGATCATTTCCTCGCAGTCGTTCCTCGACGCCACTCTCTCGGCAGTTGGTTACGACCCGTTAGATCGCGGGCTCAGGGTTCTCAACGGTCACACCCTGCCTACTCCTCTCCTCATCGATGGCCCCACGATCATTGCCCATCTCGACCAACCGCTGATACTCGCCGACGCCGTTGCTTCGCTTGGCCGCGTCATAGATGAAAGCTCGATGATCACCCTGGTGATCGATGCCGGCGGCGACAGGGAGCAATCGATCACGACGTCGATCGACGCGGTAGATCCGAGCCTCGCGGGGTTGCGAACGTCCATTTTCATCGACCCTGTCCCTGGCGGCTTGGCCGGAGTCATCGCAGTGATGGCGCGGCTTCGCAAAGAGTGCCCATGGGATCGCGCTCAAACCCACGACAGTCTTGTCAAGAACCTTCTCGAAGAAACCCACGAGTTGGTCGATGCGATTGCTTCGGGGTCGGAAGGGGCGATTCTCGATGAGCTCGGCGACCTCCTTCTGCAGGTGCTCTTCCACAGCGAGATCGCGACCGGTTTCGAAGTCGACGACGTCGCCGAGAGCCTCCGTCAAAAGCTGGTTCGTCGTCACCCCCATGTCTTTGGTTCCGTCGTAGCTGGTTCACCCGAGGAGGTGAAGGCCAACTGGGAGCGGATCAAAGAAGACGAGCGCGGCCACAGCCCCGCTTCCGCGCTCGACGGGGTCCCGGCGGGAATGCCGGCGCTGGAACGGGCGGCGAAGGTGGGCCGGAAAGCGGCGGCAGTCGGCTTCGACTGGCCCGATGCCGAGGGGGTATTCGACAAGATCGAAGAGGAGGTGGACGAGTTGCGTTCGGCGGTTTCGGGAGGTGATTTCGAGGCAGTCGAAGCGGAGCTCGGCGATCTCCTGTTTGCAGTCGTCAACCTCGCCCGTCACCTCGAATTGGATCCCGAGCTTGCCCTCAGCCGCACGATTCGGGAGTTCACCCGCCGATTCCAGGAGATGGAGAAGGAGGGTTCACTGGAAGGACTCGACCTCGATCAACTGGAAGCCCGCTGGGAGGCGGTGAAAAGGCCCGGATAGGTAGGCCGGTAAGGTTGACGCATGGCGAACGCGAGCTCGATTGCTGCGATCCATAGCCGCGAGATCCTCGACTCCCGGGGCAATCCCACGGTCGAGGCCGAGGTGCACCTGGCGGGTGGCAGTTTCGGAAGGGCGGCGGCCCCCTCGGGCGCCTCGACCGGCAGCCGCGAGGCCGTGGAGCTACGCGACGGGGGCGTCCGGTTTTTTGGCAAGGGGGTGCAACGGGCGCTCGAACACATTCGTCAGGACATCGCCCCGCAGCTGATCGGTCTCGAGGCAAGTCGGCAGGAGACCATCGATCAGGTCATGGCGGATCTGGATGGTTCAGCCGACAAGTCCCGGCTCGGGGCCAACGCCATGCTGGCTGTTTCCCTGGCCGTGGCCCGGGCCGCAGCCGCAGAGAGCGGGCTGGCGCTCTACCGCTACCTCGGTGGGCCGGCCGCCAGAGTCCTGCCGGTCCCGTGCCTGAATGTGTTGAACGGTGGGGCTCATGCCGCCAATTCGATCGACATCCAGGAGTTCATGCTGGTTCCCGGTGGCTTCTCGACCTACAGCGATGCCCTCCGCGCGGGCGTCGAGTGCTATCACTCGCTGCGCAAAGTGCTGGCGGGGCGGGGGCTCGCCACCAATGTCGGGGATGAGGGCGGATTTGCTCCCAACCTGGCCACCAATCGATCGGCCCTGGAACTTTTGGCGGAGGGGGTGGAGGCGGCCGGCTACAAGCTGGGGCAGGAAGTGGGCCTCGCCCTCGACGTCGCCGCCACCGAGCTCTACAACAGCGGCCGCTACTTCCTCGATGGAGTCGAGCTCGAGCCGAAGGCGATGGTCGACTATCTCGAAGGGTTGGTGGAGAACTTCCCGCTGGTGTCGATCGAGGACGGGATGGCTGAAGATGATTGGGATGGTTGGCAGCTACTGACCGAGCGCCTCGGCTCCCGGATCCAGCTCGTCGGCGACGACCTCTTCGTCACCAACGATGAGCTCTTGCGGAAAGGCATCGCTTCTGGCGTCGCCAATGCCATCCTGGTCAAGGTGAACCAGATCGGAACCCTCTCTGAGACCCTGCACACCATGGAGACAGCCCTGCGAGCGGGCTATGGGCGCATGATCAGCCACCGCTCGGGGGAGACCGAGGATTCCTTCATCTCGCACTTGGCGGTCGCCAGCAACGCCGGGCAGATCAAGTCGGGAGCTCCCGCTCGCGGCGAGCGCACCGCCAAGTACAACCAGCTGTTGCGGATCGAGGAATCTCTCGGCACCGAGGCTCGCTATGCGGGCTGGGACACCTTTCGGAAGTTCGCCCGATGACGCGAACCTCGCGGGTGGCGATGCGCATCGGTCGCTTGGCTCTCGGCCTGGTCCTGCTCGCCTTTTTGGCGGCCACCATCCCTTTCGGCCAAATCATCGATCAACAAGAGCGAGTGGAGGCGGCTGCTGCCGAGCTCGCTCGTCTCGAAAACGAAAACCTCTTCCTGGCCGACGAGATCGCGGCTCTACAGACTCCAGCCGAGATTGAACGGATGGCGCGCGAGAAGCTGGGCTATGTCATGCCGGGTGAAACGGCATTTGTGGTCCTCGAGCCCGAAGACGCGGTCTCCACTCCGTTGGAGACGCCAGTTCAGGACCCCGTTGTTCGTTCCCAGCCTTGGTGGCGCTCCCTCTGGAATTTCCTGACCGGTGCCGACGTCCGTTGACGCACCGGTCCGCGCCGATATCTCGGCGCAACTCGGCCGCCCCTTACGAGCCGCATCGACTGTTCTCCGTACCTGTCATTTGAGCCTGCCGGTCGTCATCGAGGTCCCCCCACTGCTCGATGACGGCACGCCCTTTCCCACCCGCTACTGGCTGACCTGTCCACTGGCGATCAAGCGGATCTCGCGAATCGAGTCCCGCGGTGAGATTGGACGAATGGAGGCAAGGCGCAAGAGCGACGCGGCTTTCGCCGCCGAAGTCGATGCCGCCCACAAGCGTTACGAGGCAGAAAGGGACGCCCTGCTCCCAGCCGACGCCGATCCCCGGCCCCAGGGTGGGGTGGCGGGGGCGCGGGCGGGGATCAAGTGTTTGCATGCTCATTACGCCGACCACGCCGCCGGTAACTACAACCCCGCCGGGGTCATAGTGGCGCCCCAAATCGAACCTCTCGATTGCGTAGAGCGGTGTGTCGTTGCCGGCGCCGTGAACCCCGACTGGCAGGAGCCCAAATAGCTTCGAATCCGATCCGGGCGGCAGCGGTCGACATCGGCACCAACTCGATGCGTCTCCTCCTCGTCCAACAGGTCGGCTCGGGTGTTGTCGAACTGGGCCGCTTCGAGCGGGTGACCGGACTTGGGCGGGGCGTCGATGCGGCCGGAATGCTCTCGGAAGAAGCGATGGATCGGTCGCTGCTGGCGCTGGCGGAGTTTGGCGGCCGGATGAAAGAAGCCCGCGTGGACCGGCGACGGGCGGTGGCCACCTCTGCATCGCGAGATGCAGCCAACAGTGCGCCGTTCTTCGATCGGGCCGAGCTCGCCCTCGGGGTCCGACCGGAGCTAATCAGCGGCGAGGAGGAAGCTCGGCTGGCCTTCGCCGGCGCCAGTGGCCAGCACCCGGAGCCGTTGCTCGTGATCGACATCGGCGGTGGCTCGACCGAGTTCGTTACCCGGGCCGGCGGCACTTCTTACGAAATCGGGTCGGTTCGGCTCACCGATCGCCTGTTGGCGGAGCGGCCCGTGCCTGGGCCGGTGCTGGCCTCGGCACGGGCGATGGTGACCGAGGCTCTCGGGGGTGTGAGTGCCTTCAACGGTTCGGTAATGGGGGTGGCCGGAACCTGGACCAGCCTTGCTGCCATGGAGGAGACCGAGAAACTCAGCCGCGCGGTGGTGACGGCGTGGGTCGAGCGCCTGGCGGCGATGTCGCTCGAAGAGACCGCCGGAATTCCGGGCCTCGACCCGGCGCGGGCGCCGGTGATGCTCGGGGGAGCGATCGTGGCGGAGGGAGCCATGAGCGCAGCAGGTGCCGAGGAGGTAACGGTTTCCCACCATGACCTTCTCGACGGGATCATCGCCAGCTTGATCGAGACCCCCTTCTAGCCTTTCTGGGTTCGCCCGGGTGCTGGAATGGGTATACAGAGAGGTCTTAAACACCTTGCCGAAAGGCGTGTGGGTTCGAGTCCCACCCCGGGCACGTATTCCTGTGGGCCGTAGCTCTCGAACCACAGCAGCAACCCTGGGTTCGCAAAGTTAATGGTCGCCCACCCAACTATCTCCGACTCACGCCTCGCCAACCTCGCCGCCAGGGCCGTCGCTGACGGTTATGTCGCCTTTGACGATCGTTTCCGGGTCATCACGCGTCGCGCCCGGGATCGGTTCATCGATCGTGAGTGGAAGGGGATGCGCGCCGATAGCTTCGAGCGGCTCGAGGTATATGCCGAGGCGGTCGGCACCGTCATCGGGACGGTCCGCAAGTTGATGGGGGTGCGGCTCGAGGACCGCCAGCTATGGGCGTTGATGAAAGCCGTCTATTCGGGCCTCATTCAAGAACGCGACGACTGGGAGCTGGCTGAGACCTTTTTCAATTCCGTCACCCGCAAGATCTTTGTGACCGTGGGAGTGGACCGGAACATCGAGTTCGTCGACACCGATTTCGACACTCCTCCCCACCAGGCGCTTCGACCCGTTTACCGCTCTTACGTCGATCCGAGCGACGTCGCCACGTTGGTGGAAACGATCATCACCGATTCGGACCTCGGGATCTCTTACATCGACCTGGCCGGAGACTGCCGAAAGGCTGCCCTCCGGATCGCCGTGCACCTCCGGAATACAGGAGGGTTGAGGGTCATCGACCGCGCCGACGTGGTCGACTCCATCTTCTACCGCGGCAAGGCTGCCTATCTGGTGGGACGGGTGTACAGCGGAAGCCAGATGTTCCCGCTCGTCCTGGCGGTGCTCCATCTCCCCCAGGGGGGCAAACTCGACGCGCTGCTTCTGACCGAGAACCAGGTCTCGGTGCTGTTCTCGTTCACCCGCTCTTATTTCCACGTTGACGTCGCCCGCCCGTATGACCTTGTGAGCTTTCTCCGTTCGCTGATGCCCCGCAAGCGGATGTCCGAGTTGTACATCGCCATCGGCCAGCACAAGCACGGCAAGACATCTCTTTACCGCGAATTACTCTTTCATCTGGCCGGCACCGGGGAGCGGTTCTCCATCGCCCGCGGCACCAAGGGCCTGGTGATGGCGGTTTTCACGCTGGCCGGATTCGACGTGGTGGTGAAGGTCATCAAGGATCGCTTTCCTGCTCCCAAGCGCACAACTCGCCAAGAGGTGAGGGAGCGATACCGGCTCGTCTTTCTCGCCGATCGGGCGGGCCGGTTGGTCGACGCCCAGGAGTTCGAGTATCTCGAGTTTGATCGCTCTCGCTTCGACCCCGAACTGCTCGAGTTGTTGGGCAACGAATGCGGTCGCAATTTCGAGATGTTCGAGCAGAAAGTGGTCATCCGCCACGCCTATATCGAGAGGCGGGTGATCCCCCTCGATATCTATCTCCGTGACGCCGACGGGGAACTGGGGGCGAGCGCAATCGTCGATTACGGGAATGCCATCAAGGAACTTGCCGCTACCGGCATCTTCCCCGGGGACCTCCTCTTGAAGAACTTCGGAGTGACCCGCCACGGCCGGGTCGTGTTCTATGACTATGACGAACTGACCACCATCGGCAAGTGTGTCTTCCGAGCCCTGCCGGATGACGCCGACAGCGGCGAGGAGCCCTCGTTTGGGGTGGGGCCTGACGACGTCTTCCCGGAAGAATTCGAGCGCTTCCTCGGCGTCGAAGACGACCTCAAAGCGGAGTTCATGTCACATCACCGTGACCTGTACACCGCCCAGTGGTGGCTGGCGGTGCAGAAACGAGTGGCGGCGGGCGAGTTGATCGATATCTTCCCGTATGACCAAAGCGCCCGCTTGCCCGAAGGCGAGCCGGCGCCGGCTAGCGGTTAGATTCGGTCGATGGACCTCGTCGAGTACACAGTGGACGGACCGGTTGCCCTGGTGCGCCTCAACCGTCCTCCGGTGAACGCGTTGTCGCCTGAGCTCTCCCAGGATCTGCTGGCGGCGTTCACCGAGGCGGCCGATCCGACGGTGAGAGCAGTGGTGGTCACCGGGCAGCCCCACTTTGCAGCCGGGGCCGACATCAAAGGCTTTCAAACGGTGTACCAGGAAGGCGGCGAACAGAAGCTGGCCTCGACCTTGGTGGAGGCGATCTGGGCGCTCGACCTTCTCGAGAAGCCCACCATCGCCGCCATTCACGGCTACGCCCTAGGTGGTGGCCTGGAACTGGCGATGGGGGCGGACTTCCGATATCTGGCAGACGACGCCAAGGTCGGTCAGCCAGAGATCAAGCTCGGTCTCATTCCCGGCGCTGGTGGCACCCAAAGGCTCCAGCGCCTGGTCGGTTTCCAACGGGCGAAGGACATTGTCTACAGCGGGCGCCAGGTGGGGGCGGAAGAGGCTCTCGCCATTGGCCTCGCCGATCGGGTCTTTCCGGCCGCCGACGTTCTGACCGAGGCCCAGGCCGCCGCCCGCGAGCTGGCGGCCGGTCCCACCCGCGCCCTCCACGCTGCCAAAAAAGCACTCGCCGGCGGGCATGGGCGCCCACTTTCCGAGGGAATGGACTTGGAACGGGCCGCCTTTGACGAGAGTTTTTGGACCGACGACGCCCGCGAGGGGGTGTCGGCCTTCATCGAGAAACGGGCTCCTTCCTTTCAGGGTAAGTAGCTCGAGGGCTCCACCTCCAGCTGCCGCTTCAGCCGGGCCAGATTCCTCCGCCAGATCTCCGCCAGCACCGGACGGGCGATGAGCGCCGTCAACTGTCCTCCGAGGTAGGGCGGAAACCGGAGCTCCTCGCACCAGGTGAGGCGGGTGGCCCCGGCGATGGCGGCCACCGCGAACTCGCCCGTCCCAGTCACCAGACCCTGGTGCTCGACGCCAATCCGATGAGGCGGCTCCCAGACCGTCACCGTCATACGGTCGGTGAGGCGGAAAGGGCCCACTCGGGTGGCCACCTCGATAACTGCTCCCGGACCGGAGGTGACGTTGCTGCCAAACCCGATGGATTCGACGTCTCCCATCCAGCGCTCGTGACCCTTGAGATCGCTCACCGCCTCCCAGACCACGGCCAGAGGGGCACCGATATCCGCCGAGACCACTATCGGAGTCATCGTGGGTTGGTCGAAACACACCAAGTCATGGGACAATTCTCGCTTGCTCTATCTGGATCACGCCGCCACTACTCCGCTTCGGTCCGAGGCCATCGAGGCCATGGCTCCATATGCATCGGGGGTCTTTGGGAACACTTCGGGCAGCCATTTCATCAGCCGCCGGGCGAAAAATGCACTCGAGGAGGCCCGAGAAAGGGCGGCCCGTTTGATCGGTGCCCAACCCGAGGAAATCGTCTTTACCAGCGGGGGAACGGAAGCGGACAACCTGGCTTTGGTGGGCACCGCTCTCCAGAGTCGAGGTCGTATTGTCACCGTTGCCACCGAGCACGAAGCCATTCTCGAGACCGCTCGTTGGTTGGAGCGCTTGGATTGTCCCGTAGCAGTGGTAGACGTCGATAGTCGGGGGAAGGTCGATCCGGAAAAGGTTGTTGCCGCGGTTGACGAAGGTGGGGCGGCGGTCTTATCGGTGATGATGGTCAACAACGAGACCGGGACCATTCAACCGATCGAGAAAATTCGCAACCTGCTTGGAGATCGCGGAACCGCGTTTCATACGGACGCCATCCAGGCGTTTGCTTCGATGGATGTCGACGTTGGATCCGTTGACCTCCTCTCTTTGGCGGCCCACAAGTTCGGAGGACCGCAGGGGGTCGGCCTCCTCTACGTCCGCAAGGGGATGCCGTTTTGGCCTCTCATCTCCGGCGGGGGTCAGGAGATGGGACGACGCAGCGGTACCCACAACGTCGCCGGGATCGTCGGCATGGTTGCTGCCATGGAGGCCGCCGCTGCCGACCGCGAACGGTTTCGCCGGGTGACTGAGGAGGCCCGGGAGCGTTTCGAGGCTGGACTCGGGGAGCAGGCGGTGCGCACGGTTCCCGCTCTTCTGACCACCTCACATCATTGTCATCTCACCTTCGAGGTTCCCAACGAGGCGATGCTGGTCCACCTGGATCGGCTCGGCCTTGCGGCCTCGGCTGGCTCAGCCTGCCAGTCGGGCGCGGCTGCCGTCTCTCACGTCTTGACGGCGATGGGAATCTCCGAGGAGCAGGCGCGGAGATCGCTGCGGTTCAGCTTCGGCTGGACCACCCAACCAGAGCACGGGGATCAGGCGGCGGAGATCGTCCTTAAGGCAATCGAGGCGAGCCGATGAGAGTCTTGGTGGCAATGTCGGGTGGAGTGGATTCGTCGGTGGCAGCGGCGATCATGAAGTCCGAGGGCCACGATGTCATCGGCGCCACGCTCAAGCTCTACCAGGGACCGAATGGGGAGTCGCCAACAGCTGGCTGCTGCACCCTTTCCGATTCCGAAGACGCGCGGCGGGTAGCCGCTCAATTGGATATCCCCTATTACGTGCTCGACTACGCCTCGCATTTCCGAGCGGGTGTGATCGAGCGCTTCGTTGCCGACTACCGCCATGGTCGCACGCCCAACCCGTGCGTGGAATGCAATCGCAGTGTCAAGTTCCGAAAGCTCCTCGATCAGGCTCACACCTTTGGATGTGACCTGTTGGTCACCGGCCACTACGCCCGTGTTGGTACCGAGGGCGACCGGTTCACGCTTCGCCGGGGCTTGGATCGGGCAAAGGACCAGTCCTATGTCCTGGCAATGCTCGACCAGGAGGCCCTGAGTCGAGTTCGTTTCCCGGTGGGGGAGCTGCAGAAGTCAGAAACCCGGGCCCTGGCGGCCGACTTGGGCTTACGAACCGCTCACAAATCAGACAGCCAGGACATCTGCTTTGTCGGGCCGGGCGGGTACCGCCAGTTTCTCAAGCAGCACGATCCCGACGTCCTCTCTCCGGGCTCGATCACCGATCGGGGGGCGGTTGTGGGCCGCCACGAAGGAGTTTCGGGATTCACCATCGGCCAGCGGCATGGACTGGGCGTGGCGCTGGGGGAGCGTCGCTACGTGGTTGGAGTTGATCCACACACCTCGACGGTGACGCTGGGAGGCCGGTCCGACCTGGCGGTGAGCCGATTGTGGCTCGAGCAGATCACCTGGACCGACGAACCCCTTCCGGCCGGAGAAATGGTTGAGGTTCAATTCCGGGCGCACGGCCGCCCGGTGCCCGCTTGCTTCGAGGGACATGGAGTGACGTTTCTCGAGCCTGAGTTGGCAATTGCTCCCGGCCAGACCGCCGCTATCTACCGTGACGACCTGGTCCTGGGGAGCGGGATCATCACCCGGACCACGTAGAAAGGGAGACGAGTGCCTTTTATCAAACGGGTCGACGAGGGGGAGGCCGAGGGCCGGGTCGCCGAATTATTCGAAGCCGAGCGGGCGCGCAAGGGATATGTCCCCAACTATCTTTCGCTGTTCGCTCTCCGCCCCGAGGTGTACGAAGCCTGGGCCAAGCTCATTGGCTCGATTAGAGCCAATATGGACCTGCGACGTTACGAGCTGGCGACCCTTGCTGCCGCCCAGGCACTCTCATCGAGCTACTGCTCTCTAGCTCATGGCCTCGTTCTCAAGGAGAAGGTCTTCGACGAGGCCGAACTGACCAAAGTCGTTAACGGGGAAGCCTCCGAAGATATAGACAAGGCGGTGATGGCCTTGGCGCGAAACGTGGCTATCGATGCTTCTCGTATCACCGAAGCCGACATCGCCCCGTTGCGGCAGTTGGGCTTTACCGATGAGGATATCTTCGATGTCGTTCTGGCGGCCGCGGCTCGAGCCTTTTTCTCGAAGACTCTCGACGGCACGGGGACCGAACCCGATCGCGAGTACCGCGACCTGCTCGGGTCCAGGCTCTCTGATCGACTGGCCGTAGGCCGGCCGATCGAGGCGTGAGGAGTTCTTCGGGTTGTCCCGGTCGGAATGTGACCGGTCCGCCTGATAAAACCAAGAAATGGAAGAGCAGGAGGCGAGCGAGCGGATCGAGGAGCTGCGTCAGCAGCTGCGTTATCACGGCTATCGATATCACGTCCTCGATGAGCCCGAGATCTCCGACTTCGACTACGACCAGTTACTGCGCGAGCTGATTGCCCTCGAGGAGGAACACCCCCTCCTCATAACCCCCGACTCCCCGACCCAGCGGGTGGGAGGACCGATCGGGGACCTCTTCGCACCGGTCCGCCACCTGCGCCCGCTCTTCTCCCTCGACAACATCGAGGCGACCTCGGAGCTCGAGGCGTGGGGCTCGCGTCTCGAGCGAGGACTGGGAAGGCCGGCCCAGGGATTTTCCTGCGAGTTGAAGATCGACGGGCTGGCGGTGGTGCTGACGTATGAGGATGGCAAGCTGGCTCGGGCGGCCACCCGGGGTGATGGGGCGACCGGCGAGGACATCACCGCCAATCTCCGCACTCTCAAATCGATTCCTTTGCGCCTCCTCGGCAAGCCTCCCCGCCTCCTCGAGGTGCGAGGGGAGGTCTACATGCCCCTGCGAGCCTTCGAAGAGCTCAACCGGCGCCAGAGCGAGTCCGAACTCAGGATCTTCGCCAACCCCCGCAACGCCGCCGCCGGCTCGGTCCGTCAGAAGGACCCGGGCATCACCGCCGGCCGCGACCTCGGGATTTGGGTTTACCAGGTAGGTCTCCTGGAGGGAGGTCCCCCGCTGGCTCGCCATTCCGAGCAGATGGCATATCTCTCGGAGCTGGGCCTTCGGGTCAACCCCACCTCCCGGGCAGTGTCGGACCTCGACGAGGTGAAGAAGTTCTTGCTCGAGGCGGAGAAGAAGCGTCACGGCCGCGACTACCAAACCGACGGGGTCGTCATCAAGGTGGACTCCCTCGCCGACCAGCTGGAACTCGGCTACACGTCCCACGCTCCTCGCTGGGCGGTCGCTTACAAATTCCCCCCGGAAGAACAGGTGACGACCCTGCGAGATATCCAAATCAATGTCGGTCGCACCGGAGCGGCCACGCCGTTTGCGGTTCTCGAGCCGGTGCAAGTCGGTGGAGCGACAGTCACTTACGCCACCCTCCATAACGAGGATGAGTTGCGACGAAAGGACGTTCGCATCTCCGACAAAGTGATCGTTCGGCGCGCCGGCGACGTCATCCCTGAGGTGGTGGGCCCGGTGGTGTCGGTGCGGACAGGGAAGGAGAAGCCCTGGTCGATGCCGGCCAAATGCCCCTTCTGCGGTCACCCCATTGAGCGGCCCCCGGGCGAGAAAGTGGCCCGCTGCACCGGAGGCTTCGAATGTCCCTCCCGGGTTCGGGAATGGCTCTTCCATTTCGCCTCCCGGGGAGCGATGGACATCGAGGGGATGGGTTACAAGACGATCGATCTGCTTCTCCGGGAAGGGCTGATCGACGACCCCGCCGACATCTTCCTGCTCAAGCCTGAGCAACTCCTCGGCTACGAAGGCTGGGGAGAGGTTTCGGTGGCCAATTTGATGAAAGGGATCGAGGCGGCTCGGCATCGCCCGCTCCAGCGGGTCCTGGTTGCCTTGGGAATTCGGCATGTCGGTGGCACCGTTGCCCGTCTCCTGGCACGTCGCTTTCACAGCCTCGAACGCCTGATGAGTGCCACCCCCGAGGACCTCGCCGGGGTCGAGGGGCTCGGTCAAGTCATTGCCAACTCGGTGAGGGCTTGGTCAATAGATCCCGACAACATCGCTCTGGTGAAAAAGCTGGCGGCGGCGGGCGTCAGCATGGCCGATGAAGAACTCCAAACGGACGCCTCCTCCGATTTGTTGGCCGGGATGACTCTGGTCGTCACCGGCACCTTGGACTCAATGAGCAGGGAGCAAGCCGAAAGCGAAATCACAAGCCGGGGCGGCAAGGCGGCAAGCAGTGTCTCCCGCAAGACAGTGGCGCTAGTGGCCGGTGAGAATGCCGGCCAGAGCAAGGTCTCCAAGGCGACCGACTTGGGCGTCCCGATAATCGACGAGAAGCAGTTCTTGCGATTGCTATCCGAGGGACTCGATGCTCTCTCCTAGAGGGGTTGGGGCGGTATTTCTGGCCCTCGCCTTGGCGGCTTGCGCGGAGCCGGCGGGGCGTACGTACGAGGTCTCCCAACCCGAGGACTTGGGAGTCGAGCACCTGTCACCAGAGAGCGTCGACGCCATCGTGGCCGGCACTGAAGACCCACCTCGCTACAGCTCAGTGCCGGCTACGTCGGGGCCACATGCACCGGCTCCGACCCCTTGCGGGATTTTCCGACAGGAGGTGCCCGAGATCTTCAACATCCATTCCCTCGAGCACGGGGCGGTGATTTTCTACTACCAGCCCGACTCGATCTCTGACACCGAGCTCGCCGCACTCGAGGACCTCGGGCGGGAGCTGGCGACTCATGTGATCGTTATGCCCCACACCGGCCTCGACGTGGCCCTGGCGATGGTGGCCTGGGGGAACCTGGCGCAACTCGAAAGCATCGACGTCGAGGCCGCTCGCAGTTTCTGGGGCGAGTTCGCACAGCGAGGCCCGGAATCGGGAATCCCATGCGCCTTCACGGTGGACGAGGCGGCCTGAGAGAGCAGAGCTAGGGTTTTCCCCGTGAAGGTCAACCCCGTCGTCGAAGGGTTTGGCGAGTACGCCATTGGAGCGCTGGCTGAGCACGCTCGCCGACTCCGGGCGGAGGGAGTGCGGGTGCTCGACTTTTCGATCGGTGATCCGCGCGAGCCAACCCCTCCCTTCATCCCCGAGGCGTTGAAGGCGGCCGTTCCCCAGATCTCGCAGTATCCGACCACAGCCGGCCTGCCCGAGTTGCGAGAAGCGATCGCGGGGTACCTCAAACGTCGATTTGGTGTCGGCGTGAATCCCGATACTCAAGTCATCCCCACCTCGGGTTCGAAGGAAGCGATCTTCTCGACGGCTCTGGCCTTCGTCGACCGAAGCCGTAAACATCTAGTGGCTTGGCCGAGCCCGGGCTATCCGATCTATGGAAGAGGAGCACGCTTCGCCGGGGCCGAGGGGCGACCGGTCGAGCTCGAATCCGATTTCATATTCCGGGCGCACCACCTGGAGGCGGACGCCTGGCGGCGGGCCGCTCTGGTCTGGACTTGCTCGCCTCACAACCCGGCCGGATCGATCACCAGTGGCGACGACCTGGCCGCTCTTGTGACCGCGGCCCGGGAGGGCGAGGCTCTCCTCTGTTCGGACGAGTGCTACGCGGACATCTACGACGAACAACCCCCGACCTCGGTGCTCGAGGTGGCCGGTCCGGGGGCGGAAGGAGTCCTCGCCTTCTTCTCCCTCTCGAAGCGATCGGGCATGACCGGATATCGCTCGGGGGCCATTGTCGGCGACGCGGAAGCAATACGCCTCATCAGGCTTCTTCGCACGTCGACGGGTACTGCCTCCCCTGAGTTCGTGCAGCGGGCGGCGATAGCCGCTTGGTCCGATGACGATCACGTCGCCGAGCGCCGGGCCATCTTTCGCCAGAAGCGCCGCATCCTCGGAGCGGCGTGCGAGGCTGTCGGAATGGCCGTGGTGGGGTCGGAGGGAGGCATATATCTCTGGGTTCGAGTCGGTGACGATCTCGAGATCAGCAGTCGCTTGCTCACCCGGGGAGTTCTCGTAACTCCCGGCCGCGCCTTCGGCGAGGGGGGCGAGGGATATGTTCGACTGGCTCTCGTACCACCGCTGGATCAGTGTGACGAAGCGGCCGAGGTCTTGAGGGAATGTCTCGCGAACTGATCGAAGCGGCCTTTGCCGGCGAGGTCGATCTGCAAGAGGCCGCCCCCGAAGTCGAGGCGGCCATCGCCCAACTCGACCAGGGGACTCAGCGCGTGGCCGAGCAAGTCGACGGGGAATGGAAGGTCAATGGCTGGCTCATGAAGGCCATCCTTCTCTATTTTCGGCTGAGGAAATCTGAGACGATCGACATCGGGCCTTTCGAGTACCACGACAAGATTCCCCTCAAACGCAACCTCGCCAGCCAGCAGGTCCGGGTGGTGCCACCCGGAATGGTTCGATATGGCGCCTTTTGCGAACCGGGAGTGATCGTGATGCCGGGCTACGTCAACATCGGCGCCCGGGTGGGCTCGGGAACCATGGTCGACACGTGGGCCACCGTCGGCTCCTGCGCCCAGATCGGTCGCAATGTCCATCTGAGCGGGGGAGTCGGCATCGGTGGAGTGCTCGAGCCACCGGGGGCACGACCGGTAGTCGTCGAAGACGACGCCTTCATCGGCTCGCGCTCAATCGTGGTCGAAGGTGCCCTGATCGAAAAAGGGGCGGTGCTGGGAGCGAACACGGTGATAGCGGCCAACACCCCGATCATCGACGTGACTGGCCCTGAGCCCGTCGAGTATCGGGGAAGGGTTCCGGCGGGGGCGATAGCTGTTCCCGGTACCCGGCCTAAGCAATTTCCTGCCGGGACTTATCAACTCTCTTGCGCTTTGATCATTGGGTACCGCACCGCCTCGACGAGCGAGAAAACCAGCCTCAATGACTATCTCAGGGAAGCCGGCGTCAGCGTGTGAATGATCTCCACAAAACCTTGCAATGGCTCATCGATACCCCGTCAGAGACCGGCAACGAGGGTCGGCTCTGCACGGAGGTGGCGGCCAGGCTCTATCGCGCCTTCGGGCAGGAGACGGTCGACCGAGTGGGGAACTCCCTGGTCGTCGGGCCCCGCGATGCCGCCGCCCCCATCCTTCTCGTCGGACACCTCGACACGGTTCCTTCTCAGGGTCAGCCTCCGGCGCGGATAGAAGGCGACCGAATGTTCGGTCTCGGGGCCTCCGACATGAAAGCGGGGGTGGCAGTGATGCTGCACTTGCTCGAGGATCGCGACGTCCGATTGACGGGCCGCGACCTGATCGGGGTGTTCTATGCCGGGGAAGAAGGATCGTCCGAGGCAAACGAGTTGGAAACGGTGTTGGTCCGAGCACCTTGGCTCAAAGCCGCGTCGTTTGCGGTCGTCCTCGAACCGACTGATGGCGAGGTCCAGATCGGTTGCAACGGAGTTGTCAACGCTCGTGTCGTTTTCGAGGGCACCGCCGCCCATTCCGCCCGTCCTTGGCTGGGAGTCAATGCCGTCACTCGGGCGGGGGAGTGGCTGGCGGAGATGGACAAGCGAGAGCCAGAACCGGTCGAGATCGACGGCCTGATCTTCCGGGAAGTCATCTCGGTCACTCGGGCATCGGGGGGAATCGCCAACAACATCATTCCTTCGAGCTTCGAGCTCAACGTCAACTTCCGGTTTGCCCCTCATCGCAGCATCGACGATGCGGTCGATGTGCTGGCCTCGGTGTGCGCCGCTGCCGATGGGTTCGAGGTCGTCGACTCGGCGCCTGCGGGGCCGGTCGATACGGCTCATCCGATCCTCGACCGCTTACGCGAGTTGTCGGGCGCGCCGGCGGCAGCCAAACAAGGCTGGACAGACGTGGCTCGGCTGGGCGCACACGGGATCGCGGCGGTCAACTACGGGCCAGGGGAAACAGCGCTGGCTCATAAGGTGGATGAGAGTGTCCGCCTCGACGACCTCGACAAGGTCTTCGACACCCTGCGCCAACTTCTACTGGACGCGGAAAGTCCATTCGAACTCGCCGGGGCTGGGGAGTCCGGCTAACGAGTCCCAGACGATTCGGATTTCTTGGATACCCGGGGTCCAGGCCTGCATCACGAGGCTCTGGGCGCTCGGCTGCCACCTATGGACTCCCGTCGGCTCGACGAAGGTGATCTCATTCTCGGGGATGAGGAAACCATTGACGTAGATCTGGGCCTGGTAGCCGGACTCAAGATCGATTTCCAAGATCGCCTGCGTCAAAGCCGAATCATTGGGATGGGGAGTGATCGACTCGATCGGCGCGGGAAGCTCGGTGGGCTCGCCGCCACCCCCGAAGGCAATGGCCAGAAGCACCGCAGCCAGAGCCACCAATGCGAGCCCGAGGTAGATAAACCGGTATGAAATCGCAACCTAAGGTTATAGGCCGCGGAAACCACGGCTTATAGCCTTAGGTTTCCGCATCAATCGCCGGCGATGAGATAGACGAGGCGGCCGTCGGGATCGATGCCCAGTCGGAGGCCGAGATAGCCGCTCTCCCGGAACTGGTAGTACTGCTCGAACTCCGCTGCCGCCAAAATTCCGGAGAGTGCCTGCCAATCTTCTTCGCTGTTAGTGGCGTGGACCGCCGGCCAGGAATAGACGCCGGCGCCATCGAGAGCCGGATCGGCGTTGAGGATCCTGGTCGTCATCGAGAGGACGTCGAAGCCAAGGCGAGCGCTGTGGATCCAGGTTCGCATCGGGTCTTCTTCGCCTCCAAACGTGAAGGCGGCGTTGTCTTCGAGCACGACCTCGGCCAGCCTGCCCATCTCACAGCCCGACGCCAGCTCAAAGATCAGCTGCCGTTTGGCTTCCACTACTTCCGGTAGACCCTGGGGAGCCAATGCCGGCAGGTCGAGGGGCGTGCAGGGGATCTCACCCAAACCCGATCCAAGAGAGGCCGCTGCGTCGACGGTGAGCTCGGGCACGAGTGCAAAGGTGCTGGAACCTTCGATCTCGGTCTGAGGCACGAATGAGTCGCCACTGAAGTCGCCGACGACCACTGAGGTGCCACCCACCGCCACGGTGCTGAGGTCCAAAGCCTCGATCTGCCAACCGTCGACAGGGCTCGCCCCGAGGTCTTGGCCGGAAGTGGTCAGATGCCGGAGAACGCGACCATCCGATCCGTCTTCGAGGACGTACAGCGAATCACCGCTGAGGGCAACGTCGTTGATCGAAGCCGGGTGGCAGTCGGGAAAGCCTTCGGGCATCTGCTGACCGCCCGTCGCGAAGAGGTCGATCTCGGGGCAATCGATGCCACGTACCAGGGCCAGTACAGAGTCTGAAAGCGAAGCGGCTATCAATTCCGAGGTGGCGGGGATCACCACCTCCTGGTTCTGGCCATCGAGGTCCAAGCTGACGACAGCGCTCGTCCCCTGCGAGTCCAGCCGGTAATAGACGCGACCGTTGCTCACTCCGACGGGCGTTATCAAGCCTTGAGGCGGAGGCGCCGCCACCGGTTGAGGAGTCACCGCTCCGGCGGGGAGCCAGAGCAACGTGCCCTGATCCCAGGGAAGGGGGCTCACCTCGTGGGTGAAGACCAGCCCTCCCTCTCCGTCGCTTACCACCCACGAGATGCCTTCGTAGTAGGGGTCGCTTTCGAGGGCGCCGGTGGCTCCGTCGGTGCCGAGCACCGTCCAAGAGATTCCCTCGGGGCCGGCGGTCACCACCGCCGCTCCCGCTGTGACGACAGGAAGGGCGGTTGTCGTCGGGCTGGGAGCGGCGGTGGTGGGGGTCGTGGGGCCAGTGGTTGATGGGCTGACGACCACTTCGCTGCCGGGGCGCAGAGCGAGCACAATGACGACCAACCCGGCGACGACGACCATCCCCGAAAGGGCGCCGATGATCCTTCGCTGCCGGCGACGCTGGGCTACCTCGATCGCCCGCCGGTACTCGCCGGGGTCGAGCGCCAGCCGCTCGGCAGTGTCATGCAATTCGTTCCTGATTCGATCCTCAAGCCTCATGGTTCATCCCCAATTGCTGCCGAAGTTCCGCCATCGCTCGGTGCAGCCGGCTCTTCACGGTGCCTGGCCTGATTCCCAAAGCCCGCGCCACATCGTCGGTGCTCCAATCGAGATAGTGGCGAAGCACCACCACCGCTCTCGCGTCCAATGGCAAGGCCTTCACGGCCCGGTCGAGATCAGGGTCGGTAAAGCTGACTTCGGTCGAGCGTTCTGGAACCTGATCGGCGAGTACTTCCCGCTTCCGCTTGCGGAGCCTCGAACGTGCCCAGTTGAGTCCCACTCGATAGGTCCAGCCGGCCTGGTTGTCGAAACCGGAGACGGTGCGCCAGTGCTGATAGGTGCGGGTCATCGCCTCGTCCACCGCCTCCGCCGCCAGATCGCGATTACCCAATGTCAACGCCAGTGCCCGAAAGATGTGCTGGCGATTGGTGCGATAAAAGGCCTCGAAGGAGGACTCCTGCATCCGAACGACCGGAATCTCGCCGGTGTCGGTCGCCATCATCTCTTGTTCGCTGCCAGGGGGCTCACGTCGCTTAGACGCCCGGCTGCTTTTTTTGGTTCTCAGACCGACTACAGCCCCATTGCTCTTACGAAGAAAGTTGCCATCTCGTCCCGGGTGAGGGTTCGAATCGGACAGTACTTGGCAGGGTCGTCGGGATCACAACCAATCGTGATCCCTGCCTGTCGGAGGGCGTTGATCGAGGCCTGAAAGGCAGAGCCGTTGTCGTCGTCGAAGTAGTCGGTCGACGATGCCGGAAGGTTGAAGGTTCGAACCAAGAGCTCCGCCATCTGTTCGCGGGGTAGAGCGTCATCCTCGCAAAAATTGCGCTCCCCGCAGCCGAAACCGATGCCGCTGGCGGTGATGGCGTTGGCTGCCACTTCGTAGGGCGATCCATTGTCGTCGTCGTAGTAGTCGTTGGTGGTGGGGGAGAGGTTCAACAACCGGAAGATGAAGAGCGCAATCTGTCCTCGGCTCAGAGTCTGTAAGGGGCAGTAGCGGCTTGGAGCACAGCCAATGGTGATGCCGTTCTCGTAAAGCTTCTCGATGTTGGCTTCATGAGGGTTCCCGTCATCGTCAGTGAAGGTGTTGGCTGAGGGGGTGACGTAAGTCCCGCCCGGGCTCAGCAGGCGGGGGGCGGTGAGGAGATAGGGATACGGATTGATCGGTGAATCGTTGAGGCGAATTTCGAAATGAAGATGGGGTCCGACGCTTTCGGCATTGCCGCTGTCTCCGACCCAACCGATCAACTGTCCCTTGGCGACGACGGTTCCCTCGGTGACGGCTATACCCCAACCCTGGCCGTCGTCGGTCCCAGCCGTGTCGTTGTTGAGGTGGATGTACCAGGTCTCGTAACCGCCCCCGTGATCGAGTGCCAGATAGCAGCAGGTCGAGCCGATCCAGGTAACCACCCCATCCGCCGCCGCCACCACGGGCCATCCCTTGACCCCGCCGGTCATGATGTCAGTTGCGCCGTGAGTGCGTCCACCCGACCGAGGCTGGTAGAAGTCGTCGATGAAAAAGGTTGGGCCACCAACGACGGGGAAGACGATCTGGCTGGCATCGAAGGGCTGTGAGGGGATAAATGCTTCCTCTGCGGAGACAGGGGCTGCTGCGAACGCGACGATGGCAAGGACGGCCAGAACCAAACGGCGACTCCTCCACTCCATCCCCGGATTTTCGGCACGAGCCGAGTCTCCCTTGAGCATCTGACCCCCTCCGGGCGACAGGCAACCTGGGGCAGCTAAGCAGTGCCCCCGGAGAGCCGCAACCGGGAATGGCCAGAGCGGGCCCCACCTAAACTTGAGTCCTTCCGCCGTCCGGAAAGTCCTATGCCTGTTGACATCGATATCGCTTACGTAGCTCGGCTCGCCCGTCTGGGTTTGTCGGCGGAAGAGCTTTCCTTCTACCGCGATCAGCTCGGAGTGATCCTCGAGCACGCCGCCAAGGTCCAAGGAGTTGATACCGAGGGCTTCGAGGCGACAGCTCACCCCTTGGGGATCGTCAACCAGTTCCGTCCCGACGAGATTCGACCCTCCCTCGACCGAGACGAGGTCTTGGCCGCAGCACCAGCGACCGAAGGGGTCTACTTCGTAGTCCCGCCGGCCCTCGAGGGCTGATGGCAGATTTCACGATTGCGAGTGCCGGGAGCGCTCTGGCGGCCGGGGAGATCTCCGCCACCGAGTTGCTCGAGTCGGTCCTGGCCCGGGCTTCGTTGACCGAGGCCGACCTTCACAGTTTTCTCACCATCGACCATGAGGGAGCGCAAGCCGCGGCCGCTGCTTCCAATGAGCGGTTGCGGCGCGGCCAGTCGCGCGGACCCCTCGAGGGCGTGCCACTGGCTGTGAAGGACAACTTCTGTACTCGCCATCTAGAAACGACCTGCGGTAGCAAGATTCTTTTCGGCTATCGCCCTCCATACGATGCCACCGCGGTGGCCCGGCTTCGAGCTGCTGGTGCGGTTTTGGTGGGGAAGACCAATTGCGATGAGTTCGCCATGGGCTCATCCACCGAGAACTCCGCCTTTGGGCCCACCCGCAATCCCTGGAACCCGGAAAGGGTCCCGGGAGGAAGCTCGGGAGGATCGGCGGCGGCGGTAGCGGTGGGGTCGGTGCTCGGAGCCTTTGGCTCGGACACCGGCGGCTCGATTCGTCAACCGGCCGCGCTCTGCGGCGTGGTCGGATTCAAACCCACCTACGGCTTGGTCAGCAGATACGGGCTGGTGGCGTTCGCCTCGAGTCTCGATCAGATCGGTCCCTTCGCCCGCACCGTTGCCGACGCCTTGACCCTGTTCGAAGCGGTGGCAGGTCACGATCCCCTCGACGCCACCTCGTACCAGGGTCCCGTACCCGAAATTCGCCCGACGTTGGCCGAGGGAGTCAGCGGTCTCCGGGTGGGAATCGTGCGGGAGCTCGGGGGCGAGGGCTATGACGCCGAGGTGGCAGCCGCCACCTCGGCCATGGTGGACAAGCTGGCGGACGAGGGAGCCAAGGTTTCGGAGGTGTCCCTGCCCTCATTCGAGGTGGCCCTCTCGGTCTATTACCTCATCGCTCCCGCCGAGTGTTCGGCAAACCTGGCGCGCTTCGATGGGGTTCGTTATGGGCTCCGGGTTCCCGGCGACACCGTCGAGGAAATGATGGCGCGTACTCGGGCGGAGGGGTTCGGGCCCGAGGTCACGCGGCGGATTCTGCTCGGCACCTATGCGCTTTCGGCTGGCTATTACGACGCCTTCTATGGAAAAGCCCAGAAGGTTCGGAGCCGGCTGATCGCCGAGATGGCGACGGTTTTCGAACAGGCCGACGTGCTGGTCTCGCCCACCAGCCCGACCACCGCCTTCGAACTCGGAGCCAAGACCCAGGATCCGCTGGCCATGTACCTCTCCGATGTCTGCACGATCCCCGCCAACCTCGCCGGGACCCCGGCAATTTCGGTGCCGATCGGACTCGATTCGGCTGGGCTTCCGATCGGCTTTCAGATCATGGCCCCGGCCCTCGGCGAGAAGGTCATGTTTCAAACTGCGACGGCGGTGGAGGCCCTAGCCAGCTTTGAGGCACGGCCGCCGTTGGCGGTGAGCCCATGAACTCGGCCTGGGAACCGGTGATCGGGATTGAGGTGCATGTTGAGCTCAGCACCCAGTCGAAGATGTTTTGCGGGTGCGAGGTCTCCTTCGGCGGGGAGGCCAACGCCAAAGTCTGTCCCACCTGCCTCGGACTCCCGGGGGCTTTGCCGGTGGCCAATAGCGTGGCCATGGATTGGATCGTCCGGATCGGCCTCGCCCTCCAATGCGAGGTCAGCGAGAGGTCGGTCTTCCATCGCAAGAACTACTTCTATGCCGACCTGCCCAAGAACTACCAGGTCAGCCAGTTTGATCTGCCCGTGTGCCGCGATGGATTCCTCGATGTAACCGTGGGCGAAGAGACCAGGCGGATCGGAATCGAGCGAGCCCACATGGAAGAGGACACCGGAAAGAGCCTCCATCAGGGAGACGGGGGCCGAATCCACAGCGCCACGTCGACCCTGCTCGACTTCAACCGTTCGGGAGTGCCGCTGGTCGAGATCGTTTCCCGGCCCGACCTGCGCTCGGCAACCGAGGCCCGGGCATATGCCCAAGACCTGCGCAATCTGGTGGCCGAACTCGGTGTTTCCGATGCCCGGATGGAGGCCGGCTCGATCCGCTTCGACGCCAACGTGTCGGTGCGCACGATGGGCACCGACGCCTTGGGCACCAAGGTCGAGATCAAGAACATGAACTCGTTCCGATCGTTGGAGCGGGCCATCGCCTCTGAAATCGATCGCCAAGTGGCTCTCCTCGAGAAGGGAGAGAAGGTCCGTCAGGAGACCAGGCACTGGGACGAGGAGGCCGGGGCTACGCACAGCATGCGCAGCAAGGAAGAGAGTTCGGACTATCGCTACTTCGCCGAGCCCGATCTCCTGCCCCTGGTCTTTCCGGCCGACAAGGTCGAGGGGCTCCGGGCCGGGCTTCCCGAGCTACCGGCGGATCGCCGGGCGCGGTTGGAAGGACTGGGGATCGCGCCGCACACCGCCCGGGCCCTGGCCCACGCCGATGCCGAGTTGCGACGGACCTTCGAAGAGGCGGTGGCATTAGGCGCTCCGCCGACGACCGCCGCCAACTGGGTGGCGGGTGAGCTGACGGCGGCGACCCGCCGGCTCGAAACCCCTGCCACTCTCGACGGGCGGTTGCTCTTCGGCCTGATCGAGATGACCGAGGAGGGAAGACTTTCATCATCGGCGGCCAAGGAGGTTCTCGTTGAAATGCTGACAACTGGCGATGAGGCCGAAGTCGTCGCGGCGCGGCTCGACTTGATTCAGATCTCGGACACATCTGCCCTCGAGGCCGCGGTCTCCGAAGTCGTGAACTCGCAACCGGAGGCGGTGGAGCGCTATCGATCCGGCGAGCAGAAGGTGTTCGGCTTCCTGGTGGGGATGGTGATGAAGGCAACTGCGGGAAAGGCCGATCCCAAGCTCGTCAACCAGATATTGAGGCAACACCTCGAAACCTAAGGCTGTAAGCGGCGGTTTCCGCGGCCTATAGCATTAGGTTTCGGTGCGGCTAGCGGTAGGCCTCTGCCTGCATCGTGTACATCTCGGCGTAGCGGCCGGCGGCGGCGATCAGTTCGGCATGGGTGCCGGCTTCGACCACCCTTCCCTCGTGCAAGACATAGACCCGGTCGGCGGCCCGTACCGAGGAAAAGCGGTGCGAGATGAGCAATACCGTTCGGCCGGCGAGCAAGGTGCGAATGCGGGCAAACAATTCGTGCTCGGCTCTGGCGTCGAGGGAGGCGGTGGGTTCGTCGAGGATGATCAAGGGCGCATCTCGGAAAAACGCTCGGGCTAAGGCGATCCTCTGCCACTGCCCGACCGAGAGGTCTACCCCACCAAGGAACTCGGGACCGAGAAGGGTTTCATAACCCCGCGGCAGCTTGTCGATGAATTCATCCGCCCCGGCCTGACGGGCGGCATCGAGCAACGTCGGACCTTGCGTCCCGTTGTCGGAATAGCCGATGTTGTCGAAGACGATGTTGCCGAAAGCGATATTGCCAAAGCCGATGTTGCTGGTTACGTCCAGGTGGTAGCGAATGAAGTCCTGGAAGATCACGGCCACCTTTTTCGAGAGCTCGGTTTGATCGAGAGAAGAGATGTCGATCCCGTCCCAGGTGATCCGTCCCGAGGCAGGGGCGTAGAGGCCGGCGAGAAGTTTCGCCAGTGTCGACTTGCCGGAGCCGTTCTCGCCGACCAGTGCCACGATCTCACCGGCATCGATGTGAAGCGAGACATCGATCAGGGCCGGTTCCTGACTGCTCGGGTAGGTGAAGGTCACGTCTTCGGCAACGATGGCCTTGAACCCGGATGGTGGCGGACTGGTCGCTTCAAGCGGTGGAGTCCCGAGGGCGAGAAAGGTTTTGAAGTCGTCGAGATAGAAACCAGCCTCGGACAGGCTGGCGGCTGAATAGCCGGCACCGGTCAGCCGGGCTCCGATAACGGCGATCCCCGCCACTGCAATTCCTGCCTCCGAAAGTGACACCCGTCCGCTGGAAGCGAGCCAGGCGACGAGGAGAACGGTGGCGCCGAGCACAGTGCCGATCACTGCGGTGGCCAAGAGGGAATAGCGCAGCTGACGTCGAGCCACTTGACGAAGGTCGCTGAGGCGCTCGTCGTAGAGACGGTTCCAGCGTCCCAGGAGATAGCGCCCGAGGCCGAAGGCTCGGACCTCCTTGGCCTCATCGCGGCCAGCCAGAAGATGACCGAGATAGTTGCGCTCGCGATCGCGAGGCGTCATTCGCCAGAAGAAACGCCAGAACTCCGAGCCCCGGCGCGAGGCGGCAAGCCAGGCGGGGAGCAAGACGACCAAGACCATCGGGATCAACAGCGGTTCGATGGCGATAAGGGCCGCAGCGACGCCGACGACACCGATCAAGGCAGAGGCGATGCCGCTAAGGCCGTAGACCATGTTGAGGGGCTGGCCAGTGGCCGACTGAACTCGTTGCAGGCGGTTGTGGAAGTCAGGGTGCTCGAACGCTGCCAGGTCGACTCTGGTTGCCACCTCGAGCGTGGCCTGTTGCATGTGGCGGCCAACCAACTCACCGAGAATCTGCTGCTGCTCGCGTTGCACAGAGGATGCGAACAGGCTCGCCCCGGTCACGACGGCGAGGGCGACTGCCCAGGGAACAACCGGATCGAAGCCCGACCCGACGCGGTCGACTTCGAGCAGGGCCTGTAATGCCCTCTGCCCGATAAGGAGCGAAAGCGCCACCGAGACGCCGGAAAAGACCTGAAGCACTGTCGAAAGGATGAACTCCCGCCGGCCGGCGTCGACGATGACCCGCAGGCCGTGACGGATCAGACGAGGGAGTCGTCTGAGCTCGATCCGGGCGTCCTCCCGGCTTTGGAGGTCGTAGACCGTGACCTGATCAGACACTTAGAGGCCGACGAGCGCTTCGATGTTGGAAGTCAGCGTGTCCTCGGTCAGCACACCATTGACAGTTGCGACCAATTCTCCTCTGGGGCCGAAGAAGTAGGTGCGAGGGACACCGATCCCCCCGAAGCGGACCAGGGCATCGCCGTCGAAGTCGAAGTAGTGGGTGAAGGGGAGATCGAACTCGGCCAGGAACTGCCGGGCTCCGGGCTGATTGTCGTTGTAGGCGATGCCATAGAAATCCACCCTGTCCCCGAATTCGGCGTGGGCCGAGGTGAAGAGCGGCGCCTCGTCCCGGCAAGGGAGACACCACGATGCCCAAACGTTCACCACCACCGGTTTCTCCGACGATTCCAGCTGAGCGACGAAGGCCTCCAGGTCCATTTCCGGGAGATCGTTTCCGGGGGCGGCGGCATCACTGGTACACCCGAACAATGCGAAAAGAGCGATCGCGAGGGCGCCGATGGACTTACTCAACGATCGAGTCCGAGATGTCGAGGTTGGGTCCGATCCCGACCTGAACCGAAGTGTCCTCGCAATCGACTTTCGCATTTGCAACTGCAGCCGCCCGGACCCAGGCTTCCATCGATTCACATAGGGAAGTCGGGCCGGCACCACTGTCGACCAGATTCAAAAGGATGGCGGTATCGGAGTCGCGCGCCCAAACGGTGGCCGTTCCCCCACCCCAGGAACGAACTCTCTCCCGGACATCGTCGAGGGCGGCGGAGGTGTCGTCGCCGGGGGCCGAAAAAAGGTTGAGGAGGTCGACGGCGCCGAACCCGGCCGTCCGCAGCTCGGACCACCCCTCGCCTGGACTTCCTGCCGCCGCCGGGGTTTCCGGCTCCCAGCCATCCTGGTAGAGCTCGGGGAACAAAATCTCCGCCGTTGTGTCGGGCGGATCGTCGTAAGCGGCATCTACCGCCTCCCATCCGCCATCGGCATAAAGGGCACATGCGAAGCTCATTCCCTCGAGGTAAGGAAGCTGCAAGCCATTCGAGAGGATGTAAGGGACTTCGTCCAGATCCGCCTGGGAAGCGGCCAGACGGGGATCGAGGATCATCCCGAATTGGTCCATGAGATCGATCGCTCCCAATGAGAACTGCTGCATGCCCAACGTGGCATCGCCCTCGATCAGGGCCTGAATCGCCCGGACCCGCTCGGGGTCGGCGCGGGGATCGTCGATGATGTCGGGAAAGTTCAAATTGGAATCGGTCAAGGCATGAATCAACTCGTGGGCGAGGGTCACCTGATCGATGGGATCAAGGGGAGAATCGCTGGCAGTGGTGGCGACGACGAGATCGTTGCTATCGGGGTCGTAGTAGCCGGCGACAGCGGAGTCGAGCAAGTCGAGTTGGGTCTCTACGAGGTCGAAGCCCGGATCCAGCATCCCCAGCCCCACCCACAACCTGGTGTCGAACTCGACGACGTCGGCGGGCAACTCTTCGGCCGCGAGATCGCGCACCCGCTCGCCCATCTCCTCGGGGCTGACCAGGATCGGATCGACGTCGCCTCTGAACTCGAGCTCTCGGATGTCGCTGACCGCGAGGGCGATGTCGTCGATCTGGGCCTCGAGGTTGTCGTTTGCGATCTCGATCGAACCCGGTACGGCGGTGAGACAGGAGCCGAGATCGGGGTTGGCTCCGCCAAACAGGCTCCCCAGACCGTCTTCGCCGCCGAAGAGGTCGCTCAGATCGCCGCCCGCTCCGCCGAAGAGGTCGCCCAGGAGATCATCCAGGTTGCCTGATCCTTCGCCGCCAAGAAGGCCACCGAGGAGATCCTCGAGTCCCGACGCTCCGTTGTCGGGCGCGGAAGCCAGCTCGTCCTCCAAATCGGCGATCCGTGACTCGGCGGAGGCAAGCTGGTTCGAAAGGTCGGAGACATCGTCGTTGAGCCGGCCAATCGTCGTCATAGCCACCACTCCGAGGACTCCGAGAAGAAGCACCAGCAAGGCAAGGATCGAGGTGACGACGACGGCCGCAAGCGGCCATCTATTCATTCTTGCGTAAAACCCCTGGGACTTAGGGCGCGAATTCTACGCAAGAACGAATTTCAAGAAGAGGCGGCCTGTGACGACTGCCAGCGCTTGATCGCCGCTATTAGATGAATCCACTCGACCTGGCGCGCCTTCGAATCGGCCCGGAGGGCGGCAAGGGCCGATTCCCGCAGCACGCCGGCGAGGTCGGCCATGGACATCCCCTCTGTCACCTCGGCCAGCTTGGCCTTGTCGACATCGTCGGCGAAGGGAACGTCGGAGAGATCGATGAGGGCGCGGCGGGCGGCGGCATCAGGCAGTCCAATCTCGATCTGGGTCTCGAAACGGCCGGCCCGTAGCAAGGCGGGGTCGATCAGATCTGCCCGGTTGGTGGCGCCGATGACGGCCACATTGCCTCGCTCGGTGATTCCGTCCATCTCGGTGAGGAGGGCGGCCACGACCGAGTCGGTGACCGTGGTGGTCGAGCGCCCTCGCACCGGGGCTAGAGCGTCGATCTCATCGAAGAAGATGATGGCCGGCGCTGCCGCCCGGGCTCGGCTGAAGAGCTCACGTACGGCTCGCTCGGATTCCCCAACGTATTTGTCCAAGAGCTCGGCACCTTTGACGGGGAAAAAGGCGCTCCCCGCTTCGTGGGCGAGGGCACGGACGACAAAGGTCTTGCCGGTCCCCGGGGGACCATAGAGAAGGATGCCGCGGGGTGGATCGATGCCCATGCTCTGGAAGCGGCCGGGATCGGTAATCGGCCAAACCACAGCCTCGACCAGCCGTTGCTTGACTTCGTCGAGGTTGGCTACCTTGTCGAACCCGTAGTTGGGCATTTCCCCCAGCGAGAGCGACCCGAGGGAAGGATTCGTGTCGCGGATTGCCTCGATGAGGTCGTCGTTGGTGAGCTTGGCACCGGGTGTGCGAGCGAGTCGGGTCGAGGCCTGAATCACCGCCGCCACCACGTCGGTGCCGCTGAACCCGGCCGAGCGTCCGGCAAGCAACGCGTAATCGATATCCGCCGCCGGAACCCGTGCCAGAGCCGCCTCGAAGAGAAGCTGTCGCCGGTGGAGGTCAGGCGGGGGAATCGTCAACGACCGGGGAAGCAACGGGCTAGAGGCGATCGCCGCATCGAGCGCCGCTCGAGAGGAGCAGCCGATCACACAGGCCCGACCGGGCTGAGACGTCAAGGAGTCGAGAAACCAACGAAGGACTGCTGTCATCTGGGTACGGAACGGAGCCATGCCTTCGTCTCCGGAGACCAATTCGAGGCGGTCGACGAAGATCACGGCCGGAGCCGAAGTGGTCCGGATTGCCGCCTCGAGCACGTCGAGCAACTTCTCGGGCTTGAAGACCTGGTCGAGTGGGACCTCGTGGACGCTGGCTCCGGCCTCGGCTGCGGCAGCGGCGACCAACTCGGACTTCCCACAGCCTTGGGGGCCTTCGAGGAGGACGCCGGCTACGCGCGGCAGTCCCCAGGCGGTAGGAAGATCGGAGCTGGACGTGAGGAGCGAGAGCCAGCCGGTGAGGAGATCCCTTTGATCGTCGAGTCCCGCCAAGAGGGCCTCCGATCGACTCGGCCCCGGCGCAGGAGCAGGCGCGGTCTGCTCCCGCTTTTCGAGTGGGCCCTGCACCTCCGGGCTCGGTTCGTCATCGTCGCCGAAGATGAACCGTGTGCCGGGTCCGACCAGGCCAGCATCGCCAGGTTCGACCTGAACCACTCTGACCGCGACCACTTCGGTAGTTCCCGTTTCCGCGCCCGGTATCGAGGCCTGGTCGCCGTCGGAGAGAGGGCGGCCCTGCCAGTAACGCTGCAGCACCTTGGCATCGACGAGCCGGTCGCCGCTCAGCCGGACGACGGCGGCATGACCGAGGACGGCTCGGACCGCATCGACCGATTGGCCCTCGGCGACATCGGCATTCGACATCGCCTGCGGGCCAAGGTGGAGGGCAGTGCTGTCTTTAGTATCGCCAGCTTTGACCAAAACGTGGGTCTTCCCGATCTTCAAAACCCCTCCATAGGGAAGGCCTAATGCCTTCAAAAGGGTGGCATCGGCACGAGCAACGGGGTCGACGCCCTGGCGAACGATGAATCGCATCAAGGGCGATGGTAGGAAGAGGTCAGGCGGCGCTTAGATGGGGAATCGCTGCCGCCGGGAGAACCAGCGGTCCGCTCGATTCGATGACCCGAACCCTGCCACCAGTCATCCATTGCCAGATCAGGTGGGCCTCCTCGGCGGCGTCCATGGTGGGTGGCACCGGATAGCTGGCGGCTGGGGGACCGTCGTCGGGCTCGATCGGCGTGGCCAGCAAAGGCGGGGTCTGCCCAGCTCTCCACGCCGCCACGAGCCGTCCCTGATCGACCACCACCCGCTCGCCCAGGTTGCTTTCCAATTCGATCCGGCCGGCGGCGGACAGTGCCTGCCAGGCCCGGGCCCGCTCCAAGGCCCGGGCGAGGGCCCGATGGCGATCGCGCATCTGAGCGGCCTCCTCAAACCGGCGCTCGCTGGCCAGACGCCGCATCTTGTGAGCGATGGGATCGAGGACCAACCCGGGATCCTGACCGAGGGCGCCGACGATGGTGTCTATCACCTGTGCGTAGAGATCGGCGCTGAGCCCACCCGCACAGGGACAAAGCGCCACCCCCATCTGCCCCGGAGCGCAGAGGCCTTGACGACTTCCTGCCCGGCCCGTGCAGCGGCGCAGTTGGGTCGACGCCCATAGGGCTTCCACGACCAGGTCGGCGGCCCTTTTGGAGCGAAAAGGGCCGAGCCACATTCGCCCCCGGCTGGCCAAATTGTGGGCGATGCTGAGACGCGGGAACTGCTCCTCGGTGAGGCGGACAAAAAGCGTGCGTCGGGGTGGGCGGGAGCGCTGATTGAAACGAGGCCGCTGAGCGTGGATCAGACGCAGCTCGGTGATCTCCGATTCCAGGCTGTGGGCGCAAACCCGGTACTCGACTCGATGCAGTTGTCGAAGAAGATCGCCGATCCGACGCCTTTCATCTCCATAGAAGTAGCTGCGGACCCGGGTACGAAGGTTGTCGGCCTTTCCCACGTAGATGAGCTCCTCGTTCCGATCGAAGAACATGTAAACGCCGGGAGAGCGGGGAAGTCCTTCGGTGAGATGGAGCTTTTGGTAGTAGCTCGATCCCCGGGCGGTGGGAAGCAGCAGAAGCTCGTCAAGACCGGTGATCCCGATCGTTCCGGCCCGTTCGAGCAAGGCGTGGAAGACATGGGCGGTGGCCCGGGCATCTTCCAACGCCCGGTGGATGGGGGGAAAGGGGGAGCGGAAGTGACGGGCGAGGGTCGCCAGGGTGAGGTCACGAACCTCGGGCCGGATCAGCCTTCGAGCCAGGCCAACCGTGTCGACGTGTCTTCTCCCGGCGGGTTCTGAGCCAACCAGGGGATAGTCGAGTCGTCTGCAGACAGAGTCGAGAAATGACAGGTCGAAACGGACATTGTGACCGACGATGATCGTGCCTCGACAGAACTCGAGGAAGGGGGGGAGGGCGGCCTCGATCGGAGGAGCGGCCACCACCATTTGTTGGGTGATCCCGGTGAGGATGGTGATGAACGGGGGGATGCCGACGCCAGGGTTGACGAGGGTGGCAAATGATCCCACCAGTTCCCCGCCGCGGTACTTCACCGCTCCGATCTCAGTGATGGAGCAGGTCCGCGGGGAACCACCCGTGGTTTCGAGATCGAGCACGCAGAAGGTGACGTCGTAAAGCGGGGCTCCCAGATCGTCGAGGGTGAGCTGGCGCACCTTGGCACCATAAATCGAACAACTGTTCGAAGGCAAGGACCACGTCTAGGGGCGGTGGTGGTGCCGGTCGACCTCGTCACGTTGGTAGATCTCTTCGAGGCGTCGGCGAGCCCGATGGATCGCCACCCGCACGGTGCCGATGGCGGTGCCCAAGCGGCCGCCGATCTCCTCATATTCGAGTCCCTCAACCTCTCTTAACCACAGAAGCTCGCGGTCCCGCGGCGAGAGCTGAGCTAGAGCGGCCAGGATGCGACGGTGCTCTTCCCTTTCGATAGAGAGCTCTTCGGGAGTCGCCGGGGAAATCATGGCGTCGGTGGGCCGGGCACTTCGGCGTCGCCGATAAAAGTTGCGCAAGCGGTTGCGGGCGATCGACCAGAACCAGGCTTCGAAAGCCTGCGGTTCCCGCAGACGGGATATCCCCTTGACGATGGCTTCCGCAGTCTCGGCGGCAAGATCGTCGGCGCTATGCAAATCGAGCCCGAGTCCGAGGAAGAAGGCGACTATCCGCGGGTGGCCGAGGGTGAGGAGTTCAGTCAGTGCCCTCGAGTCGCCGGCAATCGCCTGTCGGACGGTGTCGGCGTAAGGGGGCCACACCTAAATCTGGAGGGCCGGGTCCACCGCGCCCAGATCCCTAGCCATCCTCACAGACTATTGCCTGCGAGTTGCTCCCCCCTTAGGGATTGGAACTGCCCTGCCCCCGGCCGCCGCCCTGGCTGCCCGCACGATCCTGTCCGGGGGCGATATCCGAAGGGTTATCTGTCTGTCCGGGGGCGGTCACTCCAGGATTCTCACCACCAGCGACCCCCTGGCTGGCGGTCTCGGCCACCTCCCGGGCTGCCGCTTTGACATTGCTGATTGCATCTTCCAGGGCGTCGGGGTCACCGCTTTGAGCAGCTTCATGCACGGAGGAAGCAGCTCCCACCAGGTCTTTCACCTCGTCGCGCACGGCTAGCGAGCTGCCGCTTCCAGAGAGCACGCCGACCTCGGCTTGGAGGCTCTCATCGTCTGCCAGGATCTCTGTGACGACTAGGAGCGCCCGGTCGGTGTGACCACCCTCGGCCAGTTCCAGCGCCTCCGCCACGCGCTCGGGAACATGGTCCTGGGCTGCGAATCGGTCGGATACCCATTCGTAGGCCCGATCTACCGGATACAAGAATTCACCGGGGACAGCAGGATCGGCAGCCTGGGCCAGGGCCACGTTGGCGAGGGCAAATAGAGCGGTGCTGACGACGACTGCAATCCAGGCCCGGGACCTTCGTGGGCGACGTCGTCCCACGGCGGCAGCCGCCACCCGACGGGAATCGTCGGCAGCCACCCGCTGGCGGAGGAACTCCCCGAGTGATCGGAGATCCTCGTATGGACGGTTTCTAGACATCACCTCGACTCGCAGGTAGCTCATCCTCGGTTTTCGTTACAGGATTGCTATGGGCCTCCTGACCGTAACTAGCCCCTTTCTGAGGTCTCCAGCGCTCGTAATGCACCACCAGATCTTGGGCTTTCCAACCCCGCTCGAGAGACCGCGAGCGCCGATCCGGGAGAGGAAAGCCCAGAGTCACGATCCCCAACGGGTTCACCTCCGCGGGGATCTCAAGGAGTTCACGGAGGCCGGGGAGGGAGTGGACGCCTATAAAACCGGCCGCCAGACCCTCCTCCACTGCTCCCAGCAGCACCAGCATCAGTGCGGCTCCGGCGTCCACCCACCAATACGGGATCGGCCATTCGATCTCCGATCCATCCGATCTGAGCTTGTCGGGTTCTTGGTAGCGCTCGTGGTAAGCCTGCTCGGACACGGCCACCACGAGGTGAACCGGAGCTTTCGAAATCCAAGGGTCGAAGCCGGTGGCAACGTAGGTCGATTCCTCGGCCAGTTCGGCGATGGCTTGTCGGGTCGACTCCTCGGTGACGACGATGAAGCTTACGCCCTGGCTAAAGCCAGCCGAAGGGGCTTTGCGTGCGGCGCTGACAATCCGCTCGATGGATTCCGCTGGTACCGGGTCGGGTCGGAAGTTGCGGACCATTCGTCGCTTCCGGAGAACGTCGACGAAGTCCATGGCTTATAAGCCGCCGGCCACCAGTTCCCGAATGCGGGGGTGCCTGACCTCGCCGCCGTAGGTCACGGTGACCTGGTTCAAGATGTCATCGGAGAGATCGAGAAACCCATCTGGACCGATGATCTCGATGAGGGCGGCGACGTTGCGGGAATACATCTGGCTGGCGTCGTAGGGTTTGCGGGAGGGGAGATCGGTATAGCCAATCACGTGCACCCCTCCATGCTCGAATGCCTCTCCGGGCTTCGTGAGAGCGCAATTGCCACCGGTGGTGGCGGCGACGTCGACGACTACCGATCCCGGTCGCATCGACTCCACCATCGCGGTCGTGATGAGGAGCGGCGCCTCCTTGCCGGGGATGGCGGCCGTGGCGATAACGACATCAGCCGTCGCCACCGGGCCAGCCAGGCTGGCCCGCACCCTTTCCTCGGCGTCGGTTTCGAGCGCACGGGCGTAGCCGCCATTGCTAGCGGCATCCTGGGGCTCCAGCTCGGACTCGATAAAGCTCGCACCGAGGCTGCGGATCTGCTCGGCGGCCGCGGCTCGCACGTCGAAGGCCGAGACCACCGCCCCCAGCCGGCGGCAGGTGGCGATGGCCTGCAGACCCGCCACCCCGGCTCCGAGGACGAGCGCCCGGGCGGGCGGGATTGTGCCTGCGGCGGTGGTCAGCATCGGAAAGAATCGATCACATGCCTTGGCTCCTTCAAGAGCCGCCTGGTAGCCCGAAACCGTCGCTTGCGAGGAAAGGGCGTCCATCGCCTGTGCCCGGGTGGTGCGGGGAACGAGCTCGAATGCCAGCCCTGCGATCCCACGGCTGGCATAGGAAGACATCTGCCCAGGGTCCTCGAGCGGGCGTAGCAAGCCGAGAACCATGGTGTGCCGAAGGCTGGAGTCTCGGGGTGCGTTGACCGTCGCCACCAGATCCGACTCGAACACATCCGCCCGCCCAACCACCGTTGCCCCCTCTGCTCGGTAGGCGTCATCGGAAAGTCCGGCCCGGGCCCCTGCTCGCTCCTCAACCATAACCGAGTGACCCCTCTGGGTGAGCCGCTTGACGATGTGGGGCGTGATCGCCACCCGTCGTTCTGCGGTCTCGGTCTCTCGGAGGACGCCGATCTTCATGGAAAAAGACTAAAGAGGGAACAGAAAAGACGAAAGACGGACAGACATCAGACTTCAGACATCAGATCGAGCCGCGGACTATCTGAAATCTGACATCTGATGTCTGTTGTCTGGCACACTGACCGCCCATGACGGGGTGCCCTGATCTGGCCGGTTGACCCGCAGGCCCCGATTCCGGGTCTCGGCAGCCGAGACCCGCGGGTCTGTTACACCCGGGGCAAAGGTTGTTCAGAGCTGGCGGAGCTCCTCGCTCCGGCGTCAAGCCGGGTCACCGGCGACCTCGACGAAGCCTGCATCCGTGCCCGCGCCGACTTGCTCGTTACCCGCAGGCCTCCTGGTGGTTTTTCTCTGGTGAGTGTCGTTTCCCCCCTTGACTTCGATCCCACCGAGGTCACCGCGGTCGTAGCCGCCATCGCCGGCGGCCCCCACTCCCAGCTCAACGTCCAGGTATCCGACCATCTCGCCCGGCGGCTCAACGTCGATGTCCACATTGCCACCGCCTATAGCGAGAGCGACGCATCCGAGGAGGCCGAATCGCTCGTCGCTCGTCTGGGCGAATTTGTCCCCCATGCCAAGCAGCTATCTATTCAGGCCCTCGATCTCACCGACTTCGTCAAGGCCCTTCCGGCGGGTGCCTTGCTCGTCCTGGGCGAGGCCGGCGGTTCGCTCCTCTCTCGGCTGGTGTTCGGACCTGGTGCGCGGCTGCGGGCCCGAGCTCAGGCCGGGGCGATCATCGTTCGGGCCGCTCCTCCGCGGGTATTTCAGGTGATGGATGACCCGGTCTTCGTGGGACCTCTCCACCTCGCCGGCGACGGGCGGCGCCTATACGACGATGAGCGGGTGGCGGTGGTCGAAGGAGGCAAGTTGGTCGGCGTCGTCGAACGGACCCGGCTGGTAGGGGCGGCGGCCGATGTTCCCATCGCCAACCTGATGGATGATCCGATCTCGGTCTCGGCGACGATGTCGTTGGTCGAAGCCGCCAGCTCGATCTCGGGAGCCCGCCAAGAATCGGGTGAGCCAAACAGGTTGTCAGGCCCGTGGCCGGTTGTCGATGGTCACGGGCATCTCATCGGAACCTACAGGCAGTAGCGATTGCCAGTCATGAGAAGGGCCGTCATCGTCGTGATCGGCGTGCTCGCCATCTTTCACTTGGCGGGGGGTTGGTATTTCGCTGATCAAATCCGCCGCGACGCGCTGAGTCCGGATCACGAGCCCCCGACCGACGATGTCACGATTCTGGAGGCAGGGGCGGGAACGGTGCGTCTCGCCGCCGTGCCCGGCTTCGAGCCGGACCTCACCACCAGCGGCATCGTCGGCCTGGATTGGGGGACCGGTTACGGGCAACTCGGCCCCAGCTTCACCTCCGCCGATGATGGCTCGGTCACCAGAAACATCCAGCGTCTGAGCGGCGAAGCTCCACAGCCTGGAGACGTTGGTTTTCTTGACGGGAATGCTTTTCCCGGAGATCCTTCTCAGGCATTCGGCATCGACTTCACCGAGATCGATTACCCCACTGCACTGGGCACGATGAAGGCGTGGCGGGTCCTGGCGCCTGGCGATGTCTGGGTGATTCACGTCCACGGCCTCGGAGCGAGCAAGCGCGAGGCGCTGCGTCTCATCAAGCCACTAGCGGCGGCGGGATTTCCCCAATTGGTCATCGACTATCGCAACGATGAGGGTGCCCCCCTCGACGACTCTGGCTTCTATCAGTTCGGAGCCACGGAGTGGGAAGACATCGCCGCTGCCGTGGACCAGGCGGCCAGCGAGGGTGCCACAGGAACTGTGCTGGTGGGCTATTCGACCGGGGCGGCTCACATCCTTTCCTATCTCCAGAGGACTCCCGACAATCCGGTACTGGCGTTGATCCTCGACAGCCCCAACGTCGATTTGGAGCAGTCGATTGATCTGGGAGCTTCGCAACGCCGCCTGCCCCTAATTCCCCTGCCATTGCCCGGGACCTTGGTTTGGACGGCCAAGCGCCTGGCCACACTCCGTTTCGGCCTCGATTGGGAGGCCACCGACTACCTCCCGGAGGCCGATCTGCTTTCGGTTCCGGTGCTCGTCATCCATGGCACCGCCGACGAGACGGTCCCCTTCCAGGTCTCAGAGGACCTCGCCGCCGCCCGCCCCGACCTGGTCAGGCTCTTCATCGTTCCCGGCGCCGGCCACGTGCGCGGGTGGAATGTCGGTCCCCAGCCCTACGAGCGAGCGGTCACAGACTTTCTCTCCGAGGTCTTGCCAACTTGACTAGGACATCCGCGTGATTGGCTACTACCGCCATCCGACGATTTTCCGCGATCGGGTCGTCTTCGTCGCCGAGGATGACCTCTGGATGGTTTCCGCCGAGGGTGGGGACGCCTTTCGATTGACGGCTAATCCCGGCACCGAGACTTTTCCTCGATTCTCGCCCGATGGAAGTCAGATCGCCTTCGTTGGTCGAGACGAGGGCCGGCTCGACGTATATGTCATGCCGGCAGCCGGTGGCAGTTCCCGGAGGATTTCGTATCTCGGGGCCAACACACAAGTTCTCACATGGTCCCTGGATGGGGAATCGGTCATCGTCTCGAGCGACTATCAGCAGCCCTTCGAGGGCTGGGGCCACCTCTGGCGAATTCCAATCGACGGTCCCGCCCCCGAGGCGTTGGCCTGGGGTCCGGCCCGCGCCATCTCCTACGAGAGGGGCGGTCCGGGAGTGGTGATAGGTCGCAACAGTTTCGATCCGGCTCGGTGGAAGCGATATCGAGGGGGCCGGGCAGGAAGCCTCTGGGTCGACCGGGAGGGCGAAGGCGAGTTCACGATCCTCGTGGATCCGGGTGGCAACCTCGCCGACCCTATGTGGATCGGGCGCCGGATTTACTTCTTGTCCGACCACGAGGGAGTGGGAAACATCTACTCGGTGTCCCCAACTGGAACCGGGCTGCGACGACACACCCACCACGACGATTTCTATGCCCGCTTTTCATCTTCCGATGGACGTCGCATCGTCTATCACTGCGGCGCCGACCTCTGGATCTTCGACCCCCGGCGGGATGAGAGCCGGCGCCTCGACGTCAATTTGCCGTCGGCCCGACCGCAACGCAACCGTCGGTTCATCCCGGTCACGCCCCGGAATCTGGAATCGGTCTCGCTTCACCCTGAGGGGCACACGGTGGCAGCGGTCGTGAGAGGAGGCGTCTTCTCCATGCCCCTGTGGGAGGGATCTCCGATACGACATGGGCTGGTCTCAGAGGCCCGCCAGCGGCTGCCCGAATGGCTGGCCGACGGCGCCTCACTGGTCATGGTCTCCGATGAGAGCGGGGAGGACGAGCTGGTGGTGACCAACGATGCCACCAGCCCGGAGAGGCGACGCCGAAGCCGCCGGCGGACCGACCTCGGTCGGGTCCGCACGCTCCATCCCTCTCCAACCAATCGCGATGCGGTCGCCATCACCAACCACCGCCACGAGCTGTTGTTGGTCAATCCCAGCAACGGCCGCATCCAGCTCGTCCACCACAGCCCGTACGGCTGGACCGCGGGAGTGAGCTGGTCGCCCGATGGGGCCTATCTGGCGTTCGGGGCCGTCACCAGCCGCACTACCTCCAACATCTGTATCTACGAGGTGGGAAGCGGCCGGACTCATGTGCTGGGAGGCCCGGAGTTCGAGGATTGGAGTCCCAGCTTTGACCCGGAGGGCAAGTACCTGGCGTTTCTGTCGGTTCGCGCTTTCGAGCCCATCCCCGACTCCCATTTCCACGATTACGGATTTCCTCGAGGAGGCATGCTGATGCTCCTCCCTCTGGCAGCTGAAACACCCTCTCCCTTCACACCGAGCCAGCGCAAACCTCGGGCCCCCGGCGCACCGCCAGAGGGCGGGCCGCCCAAGCCCCCGGAGCCGGCGGCCGAGCGTCCCGACGGCGAACCGGCCCCGCCGCCACCGCCGCCCGCCACTACCAAGATCGACTTCGAAGGTCTCGCGGAGAGGATCGTCGCCTTCCCGACTCCCCCCGGCGTCTACAGCCGGATCCTTTTGGCCCGCGGGCGGGCTTTGTACCTCGTCCACCCGCTCGAACGAGAGGCCAACTTCGGGGAGGAGACGAGTGGGGGAGCGCGACTCGACGCCTGGGATTTCGGCAACGACAAATCGGAAACGATCGCTGAGGGCGTGACGGGCCTTACCGTCTCCCGGGACGGGAAGGTCATCGCCTACCGGACCAAGAAGGCCTTGCGCGTGGTACCGGTTGGCTTCAAAGACGACAAGTCGGGCAACGAGCGGGCAGGGCGGGAAACGGGATTCGTGGACCTTGATCGGCTTCGGGTTGAAGTCATCCCGGGTGCGGAATGGAAGCAGATGTTCTCGGAGGCCTGGCGTCTGCAGCGAGACCACTACTGGTGGGAAACCATGGGCGGAGTCGACTGGCCGTCGATCCACGATCGCTACCGCGACCTGGTCGATCGAGTCGCCAGCCGGGCGGAGTTCTCCGATCTGCTCTGGGAGATGCAGGGCGAATTGGGGACATCACATGCCTACGAGTTGGGCGGGGATTATCGGCCGGCCCCGGTTTGGACTCAGGGCCATTTGGGTGCGCGGGTGGTGTATGAGCGCGGCGGCTGGAAAATCGTCGACATTCCAAGAGGGGACTCGTGGGATCAGCAGTCATCTTCCCCGCTGGCTGCCCCCGGGATCGATGTGGCCGTGGGAGATCGCATCTTGGAGATCGACGACCGGCCGGTCGATGCCAAGGTATCGCCCGCTTCACGGTTGGTGGAGCGGGGCGGGAGAACCATCACTCTGACCGTGCGACGCGGCCGGGGCAAAGCGCGCCGAGTAGTGATTAACCCCCTTAACGATGCGACACGGCTGTGGTATCGAGCGTGGGTGCGTGGGAACCGCGAGTACCTGGCCGAACACTCGCAGGGACGGGTCGGGTACGTCCATATTCCCGATATGGGACCGTCCGGTTTCTCGGAGTTCCACCGATCATGGAAGTCCGAAGTGGATCGCCCGGGATTGGTGATCGATGTCCGCTTCAATCGCGGTGGCAACGTCAGCCAGCTCCTCCTCGAGCGGCTGTTGCGAGAGCGGGTGGGCTACCAGATCACCCGCTGGCGAGCTCCTTCAGCAATGCCCTCTGACGCCCCGATGGGCCCAATGGTTTGCCTTACCAACGAGAACGCCGGCTCCGACGGCGACATCTTCTCCCACGTCTTCAAGATGAAGGGACTGGGACCCCTGATCGGCACTCGCACCTGGGGCGGCGTGGTAGGGATATGGCCCCAGCAATCGCTGGTGGACGGAACGGTCACAACCCAGCCCGAGTTCCACACCTGGTTCACGGACGTGGGCTATGCAGTCGAGAACTTCGGGGCGACTCCTGATCTCGAGGTCATCAACAGCCCCCAGGATTACGCCCGCGGCTTCGACCGCCAGCTCGAGGCGGGTCTTGGGGAGTTGCTCAAGCTGATCGAGGCCGCCCCGGGAGCGCCGGAATTCGGGGACCGCCCGCTCACCCGGCCACCCGCCTTCCCCCGGCTCTCCTAGCCGGCGATCCGGGAGGCGATGGCGGACCCGATCTCGGAAGTCGTCATCCCCATCTCCGGTCCCGCCATGGCTTTGAGATCGGCGAGCACAGACACGGCCGCTTCTTCCACCGCTTTGGCGGCTTCGGACTGGCCGAGATGGTCCAGACACAGAGCCAGCGAGAGAATCGCCGCAACTGGATTTGCCCAGCCCTTCCCGGCGATGTCGGGGGCCGAACCGTGGACCGGCTCGAACACCGAGGGGTACCGACGGCTGGGATTGAGGTTCGCCGAGGCCGCCAGCCCCAAGCCTCCCTGGATGGCGGCGCCGAGGTCGGTGATGATGTCTCCGAACAAGTTGTCGGTGACGATCACGTCAAACCTTTGCGGATTCGAGACCAGGTAGAGACAGGCGGCGTCCACATGCACGTAATCGGAAGCGACAGCGGGGTACTCCGGGGCGAGCTCATCGCAGGTCCGCTGCCAGAGACTGCCGGCATACGTGAGGACGTTGGTCTTGTGGCAGAGGGTGAGGCGGCCCGAGCGAGTGCTGGCAAGCTCATAAGCGAAGCGGATCACCCGTTCGACCCCGAGACGGGTGTTGATCGACTCTTGAGTTGCCACCTCGTCAGGCCCGCCCCGTCGCAACACTCCGCCCGCTCCGGCATAAAGGCCCTCCGTGTTCTCGCGCACGACCACCAGGTCGCACTGTTCCGGCTCGAGCCGGGCAATCGGACTCGGAACCCCCGGGTAGAGCCGGATAGGTCGCAGGTTGACGTATAGATCGAAGTCGAAACGCAGCTTGAGCAGTAGACCCCGCTCGAGCACTCCGGGCGGCACCTCGGGTGTGCCCACCGCTCCGAGGAGGATGGCATCGTGAGCGGCCAGCTCGTCCTCCACTGAGGTGGGGAGAACCTCGCCCGTGGCCAGAAATCGTCTGCCACCGAGGTCGTAGTCGCTGGTCTCGAAGGCAATCTCAAAGCGTTCGGCGGCTGCGTCGAGGGCGCGCAACGCTTGCTCGATCACTTCCGGGCCAACTCCGTCTCCGCCGATGACGGCAAATCGATACGCCATCCGAGCAAGTTACCGTGGCCGGCCGTGACCCCTACGCATCGAGGGCGACCCACCGCCATGGGAGGCGTGGCGGGTCTCACCCTGGCCGCGCTTGGCATCGTCTACGGGGATATTGGAACCAGCCCGCTCTACTCCTTGCGGGAGACCTTTGCCGCCAGGTACGGAATCAGCGTTTCCGAGGTATCGGTGCTCGGCTCCCTGTCACTGATCTTCTGGGCGCTGATTCTGGTTATCACCATCAAGTACGTGGTGGTGGTGATGCGTGCGGACAACGACGGCGAGGGCGGGATTCTTTCGCTCACCGCTCTGGTCGCCCCGAGTGATCGGGAGCGGCGGAGGAGAAGTGGTCTGGTACTGGCGGGGATGTTCGGGGCGGCTCTGCTGACTGGCGAGGGGGCGATCACTCCGTCGATTTCTGTGCTGGCAGCGGTCGAGGGCTTGGAGCTGGTGACGCCCGAGTTGACAGCCTTTGTGATCCCGATCTCGATTGCGATCCTCATCGGGCTCTTCGCAATCCAGCAGCGAGGAACCGAGGTGGTGGGACGGCTTTTCGGACCGTTGATGCTCGTCTGGTTCCTCGTATTGGCGGTACTTGGCGCCGTCCAGGTCGCCGGTAATCCGACGGTGCTGGCCTCCCTCAACCCGCTCCATGCGATCAGGTTCTTCGCTGAGTATCAGGGTCGGGCATTCGTAGCGCTGGGCTCGATTGTGCTCGTGGTGACGGGAGGCGAAGCCCTCTACGCCGACCTGGGACATTTCGGGACCCGCCCCATTCGTTTGGGGTGGCTCGGAGTGGTGCTTCCGGCGCTGGTGATCAACTACCTGGGTCAAGGCGCGCTCTTGCTGGCCGATCCGACCGCAGTCGAAAGCCCCTTCTTTTTACTGGCACCGGCATGGGCGCTGGTGCCGTTAGTAGTACTGGCGACGCTGGCGACCATCGTTGCCAGCCAGGCCTTGATCTCGGGCGTCTTCTCGCTGGCCACCCAGGCCATGCAGCTCGGGTTCATTCCCCGTCTTTTGGTCAAGCACACCTCAGAGGATGTCCACGGTCAGGTTTACCTGCCGGCGGTGAACTGGTCGCTTCTCATCGTCTGCATCGGCCTGGTTCTCGGCTTTCGGAGTTCGACCAACCTGGCGGCGGCATATGGGGTTGCCGTCACAGCCACGATGCTCATCACGAGCATCCTCATCTCTGTGTACGCCCGTGAGCGATGGGAGTGGGGATGGGGACGGGTGGTGACGATCATCGGTCTCTTCGCCCTCATCGACCTGGCCTTTCTCTCCTCCAACCTGCTCAAGATCCCGGAGGGAGGTTGGTTCGCTCTCGTGGCCGCCGGCAGCTTGTTCTTCTTGATGACGACATGGGTCAAGGGTCGCCGTCTGGTGGCCCTCAAATCGGGTCTCGGTCGCCAGCCCCTCGACAAGTTCATCGCCTCACTTGCCAAGTCGCCCATTCAGCGGACCAAAGGAACCGCCGTCTACTTCTTCCCGGTCCCGGGCGTGGTGCCTCCTGCCTTCATCGCCAACCTGCGTCACAACGACGCCGTTCACGAGTCGGTCGTTTTTCTGTCGGTGGTGGTCTCGAAAAAGCCGCGGGTGCCGGCGGCCCGGCGCGACTCGGTCCGCCATCTCGGATCCCGCTTCTTTCAGGTGATCCTCGAATACGGGTTCATGGAGGAGCCCGAAATTCCCTCCGCGCTCAACCAGCTGATCGCCGAGGTGGCCTTCGACCCGCTCCAAACCACCTACTTCCTCGGCAAGGAGAGGGTGGTATCGAAGGAAGGAGTGGGGCTGTGGGGTCTGAGAGAACGGCTCTTCTATTTCCTCCACCGCAACGCCCGCAGCGCGGCCGAATACTTCCGGCTCCCTTTCGACCGGGTGGTCGACATCGGGGTGGTGGTCGAGATCTGATTCCGTCCTTCTTGCGTATTGGTCCCGGGTTTGGGGGGGCGATCGTACGCAAGGAAAGATTCAGCGCTTGAGGAGCTCGACCTCGGTGACTCGGCGCCCATCCATCCGCCGCACCCTCATGACCCAGCCCGATTCCTCCACTCGGTCCCCACGGCGAGGGATTCGGCCGAGTCGGTTCATGAGAAATCCGCCCAGAGTTTCGTACTCACCCGCCGGGATGGCTATCCCCGCCAAAGATCGCAGCTCATCAGGCCTAATCGCCCCGGGGACATAGAACCAGTCGCTTTCCCCGATCCGACGACTTTCGAGGTCACCCTCGTCGTATTCGTCACGGATATCGCCCACCAGTTCCTCGGCGATGTCTTCGAGGGTCAGCAGGCCGGCGGTGCCGCCATGCTCGTCGACGATCAAGGCCAGGTGACGGCCGCTCCGCTGCATCTCGCCCAAGAGCGGACGGATCGATGCCGTTTCCGGCACCGCTAGCACCGGTCGAATCAGCGCCGGGTCGATGGGAAGGTCATGCTGATCGTCGGGAATGGCCAGCAGGTCCTTGGCATGCACGAAGCCGATGAGATCGTCGACATTGTTCCCGAAGATCGGGATCCGCGAGAAGCCTTCATCGATGATCACCTGCTCCAGTTCGGCCGGGGTCGCGTCCCGAGGGCGGCCAACGATGTCGGGGCGGGGAACCATCACTTCCGATGCATCGCGCTCCGAGAAGCGGATCGCTCCCGACAGAAGCTTGCTGGCAAACTCCTCGATCACGCCTTCCTGGCGACCGGCGGCTATCACCGAGGCCAGGTCCTCGGCGGTATGAGCAGTTTCGAGCTTGTCCCGGGGCTCTACCCCGAAGATTCGCAGGAATCCGTTGGCCACCCAGTTGAGCGCTGCGATCAAGGGACGGAAGAGGGTCATGAACCAATGGAAGGGCACTCCCAGCCAAACCGCCAACCGTTCCGGAGTGGCGATGGCGACGTTTTTGGGCGCCATCTCGCCAACCACCATGTGCAAGAAGACCACGATCAGTAGGGCGATGATGAAGGCGATGGTGTGGGTGAGGCCGGAGGGGACCGAGAACCAGCCGAGTGCAGTTTCAAAGATCCCGGCTACGGCCGGCTCGGCCACAAAACCGAGGAGGAGGGTGGCGAGGGTGATTCCCACCTGAGCCCCGGCCAGGGCATCGGAAAGATTGCTCATCGTGGCCGCAGCCGCCCGCGCCCCCCGACCCGGCAGATCTTCGATCACTTCACGGCGGGCGGCAGTAAAAGCGAATTCGGCGGCCACGAAGAAGCCGTTGGCGAGAAGAAGCACGATCATCCAGCCGAGCGCCCCGACGTTCATGGGCGTTCGCCGCTCCGGGTGACTGCCACGCGATCGATGCGGCGGCCATCCATCGAGATCACCTCGAACAGAAACTGTCCGTAGGCGATTTTCTCCCCGGCTTCGGGAAAACGGCCAAGCCGGGAGACGAGAAATCCGCCCAGAGTCTCGAAATGCCCATCAGGCAGCTCGAGGCCAAGTCCGTCCTCCACATCGTGGCGGTTGGCCAGGCCCCGAAGCTCGATCCGTTCGGAGACTCCGTCGTCGGATTCGAAGGCGGTGAGAGGGACATCGTGTTCGTCGCTGATTTCTCCGAGGATTTCCTCGAGGAGATCTTCGATCGTGACGATTCCCGCCAGTCCTCCGTACTCGTCTACTACCAATGCCATCGCCCGACTCTGGCCTTGCATGTCAACCAGGAGGTCGTCGAGATGACGGGAGTCGGGAACAATGAGAGCCGGCTTGGCAATGTGACTCACAGGAGTGATCGATCGACGCTCCGGAGGGACCCGAAATGTGTCCTTGACGTGGACGACGCCGATGATCTCGTCTCGATCCTCGCCGAAAATCGGGAAGCGTGAGTGACCCGATTCGAGGGACACCCGGCGTAGATCTGCCACCGAATCGAAACGAGATAGCCCCTCCACATCAACCCGGGGGACCATGACATCGGCCGCGACTTTCTCTGTGAACGAGATCGCCCTGGTGAGGAGCGAGAGCTCAGCGTCGTCGAGCTCGCCCTCCTCGCCGGACGAACGGATGATCAGCTCCAGTTCTTCGAGCGACCGCACTCCGGCCAGTTCCTCGCGGGGTTCGATCCCCAGCTTGGTGACCGTCCAGTTGGCGGCCCGATTGAGGAGGAGGATCACAGGGCGCAGGAGCCGGTTGACCCAGGACATTGGGATCGCCACTGCCTTGGCGGTGCCGTAGGGTTTGGAGAGGGCGAAGTTTTTCGGCACCAGCTCGCCGATGAGCATCGAGGCGATATTGGCGACCAGGAGAGCGGCTCCGACGGCGAATGCCCGGCGGTCGGTGACCCCGGTCCAGCCGATTCTGCGCAGCAAAGGCGCGAACAAGTCGGCCAGAGCGGGCTCGGCGATGGCACCTGTCAAGAGCGAGGTGATGGTTATGCCGAGCTGAGCTCCGGAGAGCTCGAAAGACAGCCGCGAGAGTGAGCCGTTGATCTGATTGGCGGCCCGGTCTCCTTCGGCTGCCAACCGCCGGACCCGGCTGCGATCGACCGCAACTAGTGCGAACTCTCCGGCGACGAAAAAGGCAGTGAGAAGGACAAGGACAGCAACCAGGCCCAGGCCCAAGCCGGTACTAATTAATCAGCTCCCGTCGGATGTCAACTTCAGCCGCTGATCCACGCCTGGATTTCTTCATCTTGAGACCATTCCTGAAATCGCTCGTCCGAGCAGTTGGCACCGATCGAGCTCATCAGAGTCGATGCCTCGGCCACTTCGGCTGCGGTCAGATCGGCCATCGAGCCGCCGCGGTCGACGAACTCCTGGAAGGCCGCGATGTCGGTCTCGCAGTCGCCCGAGGCGTTACCTCCGCTTTCCAAGGCCCCCACGAAATCCTCGATGAACGTGAAGTACGCCACCGTGCCCGGGGCTTCCTCTTCAGCGAACTCGCGGATGATCGAGAAGCTCTCGGTGGTGCTGACATCGAGATCGGGGCAGGACTCGGTTCTCTCCTCAAATCCTTCGGTGGCGGTAGCGAGCTCTTCGCTCAAGGCTTCGAAGTCGGTCTGGGTCAGGGATTGAAAGTCGATGCCCTCGACGACAGGCTCGATTGCCTGCAGGTATTCCCGCAACGCGTCGACGCATTCGGCTGGCATGTCGTCCACGCTTCCCACCGACCCAGGGTCGGCGGGGGCTTCGGTGGTCGCAACCTCGGTGTTGTCGGTCGGGGGCGCGCTGGTCTCCGCGGTTCCACTCTGACAGGCTACGGCCGCGACCACCCCCAGCCCCAGCAACAGAAGACGACGAAACTTCACCCTGGCACCTCTCCTTTGCATCTCAGCTTACGCAAACCCGGAGTGGTGGACGCGGCCCAGCAGCGAGACCGCGAACAGAATCGCGTGGCTGAGTGGGTTCAGCCGGCCTTGTTCAAGGCGCTGGCAAAGGCCTCCGCCGAACCCTCGACCACGTCGGTGTTTACCGAGTGTCCCGCGTAAGTCCGATCGTCTATCTGGACGACGACATTCACCTCAGCCATGGCGTCGGCTCCAGAGGTAACCGGGACCACCCGATAATCGATCAACTTGGCTTCGGTGCCAAAGGCGAGTCGGAGGGCGGCAAAGGTGGCATGGATCATCCCGTCGCCCTGCCCGGAGAAAAGCTGCTCAGTACCGTCCTTTTCGACTCGCACAGTGGCAATGGGGGTGAGGTCGCTTCCTCCGGCGACGTGGATGCCCACCAGCCGGACCTTCTCTTTCGCTTCCCCGATCTGGTCTTCGACGATCGCCCTGATTTCGTCTTCGCCGATTTGGACCTTGCGGTCGGCGAGCTGCTTGAACCTCTCAAAGGCGCGGGCATATGACTCATCCTCGAGGACGATCCCCATCTTCTTCAAGGCGTCGGTGAATCCGGCCCGACCCGAGTGCTTTCCGAGGACGATCTGAGCGGCCTGTTGTCCCACCGCAGCCGCGTCCATGATCTCGTAGGTTTCCTTGTCTCGTAGCACGCCGTGCTGATGGATGCCGGATTCGTGGGCGAAGGCATTGCGCCCCACCACGGCTTTGTTGTACTGCACGGGATATCCCGTCAGCCGCGAGACAAGACGCGAGGTTTCGTAGAGCTGAGTGGTATCGACTCCCAAATCGACACCGAAGGCATCCTGGCGGGTCTTGACTGCCATCACCACTTCCTCGATCGATGTGTTTCCCGCCCGTTCGCCGATGCCGTTGATGGCGCCCTCGATCTGACGAGCGCCCGCGGAGATCGAAGAGAGCGAATTGGCCACGGCCAGGCCGAGATCGTTATGGCAATGGACTGACATCGTCACGTCATCGCGGTCGCCTTTGACCTCCTTGAAGACTCGCTGCAGCAACGCCACGAAATCGGCCGGAGTGGCGAACCCGACGGTGTCGGGAATATTGATCGTGGTAGCTCCCGCCTCCACCGCGGCCCGACAGACCGAGATCATGAAGTCCGGATCGGAGCGGGTGGCGTCCTGAGGAGAGAACTCAACATCGTCCGTGTACTGGTGTGCCCTGCGAACGCCTTCGACTGACGCTCGAAAAACCTCGTCCGGAGTCAGTCGCAGCATCTTCTCCATGTGAATCGGCGAGGTCGACATGAAGACGTGAATGCGGAAGTTGTCCGCTCCCTTCAGGGCTTCATACGCCTTGTCGATGTCATCGGGGTGGGCTCGGGCGAGAGAGGCGATCACCGGTCCCCGAACCTCGTTGGCGATCCGGGTGACGGCTTCGAAATCTCCCGGGGACGAGGCGGCAAAGCCGGCTTCGAGGATGTCCACCCGCAGCTTTGCGAGCTGGTGAGCGATGGTGACTTTCTCCTCGGGGGTGAGGGCGATGCCGGGCGCTTGTTCGCCATCGCGCAGCGTGGTGTCGAAGATGACCAGTCGATCGGAGAGGTTCACGGTGCCTCCTTCGGAGTTAGGAAGGGCATGAGGCCCCGGAGTTGTTGTCCAACTTTTTCTATGGGGTGGTTGCGGTTCGCCGCTCGTTGCTCCAAGAGGTAGGGCGCCCCTTCCCGGGCCTGGGCAAGCCACTCTTGGGCGAAGGCCCCCGACTGAATCTCGTCGAGCACCTTCCGCATCTCGGCCTTGGTCTCGTCAGTGACTATCCGCGGGCCCCGTGTGTAGTCACCGTATTCGGCCGTGTCGGAGATCGAATAGCGCATCCAGGAGAGTCCCCCTTCATAAAGGAGATCGACGATCAACTTCAATTCGTGCAGGGTCTCGAAGTAGGCCGACTCGGGCTGGTAACCGGCTTCGACCAGTGTCTCGTAAGCGCCCTTGATGAGGGCGGAGACGCCGCCGCAGAGAATCACCTGTTCGCCGAAGAGATCGGTTTCGGTCTCTTCCTTGAACGTCGTCTCCAACACCCCGGCGCGGGCCCCGCCGATACCCCAGGCATAAGAGAGCCCGAGGGCTCGGGCGTTGCCGGTGGCATCCTGGTGAATGGCGAGGAGGCAGGGAACGCCGGAGCCTTCGGTGAATGTGCGGCGGACGAGGTGGCCGGGACCTTTGGGCGCCACCATCAAGACGTCGGTGTCCTCTGGGGCGACGATGGCGCCATAGTGGATGTTGAAACCATGGGCGAACATGAGGGCGTCGCCCGGGTCGAGTCGGGGACCGATCTCCTCTCGATAGAGGTCGGCCATATGCTGGTCGGGGACCAGCATCATGACTGTGTCGGCCCACCCGGCCGCCTCGGCCGGGGACATCACCTTGAGTCCGAGTTCGGTGGCCTTAGCCTCCGAACTCGATCCCGGGCGCAGGCCCACCACCACGTCGGCTCCCGATTCGGAGAGATTGAGCGAATGGGCATGGCCCTGGCTGCCATAGCCGATGACGGCGATCCGACGGGTTTTGATCAGCGTGGGATCGGCATCGTGCTCGTAGTAGATCTTGCCCATTCCTCCTCCTCAGTTGACGGCCCGTAATCGCGGCGCCGGTTTGCCTTTGGGCTCCCGCGAGAGGGCTACCCGGCCCGACTTGACCAACTCGACCAAACCGTAAGGGCGAACCAACTCAAGGAAATCGTTCACCTTGCGGGGCTCACCCGCGATCTGAAAGGTGATCGCGCTATGTCCGACATCGACGGGAATGGCAGAGAAGATGGTGGCTATCTCGAGGATCTCGCCCCGTTTGCCGGCGCCACCGGTGACTCGCACCAGCATGATCTCGCGCTCGATCGAGGTCTCGGGATCGAACTCGGAGATCTTGACGACGTTGATCAGCTTGTGAAGCTGCTTCTTCACCTGTTCGATGTCCTCGGCCTCCACGACGACAGTCATCCGTGACATGCCATCTTCGTGGGAGGGTCCGACGGCGAGGGAGTGGATGTTGAATCCTCGCCGGGCCAGCAGAGAGGAAACCCGCGCCAGCACCCCGGGCTTGTCCTCGACCACGACCGACAAGGTGTGATTCATGATGAGATCTCAGACATCAGATCGCCCGGCTGCGCCGGGCTGTCAGATTTCAGATCTGATGTCTGATGTCTGATGTCTGACGTCTTTCTCACGGCAGGTCGCTCGCCGGCGAGATGACCTTTTCGGTCGGTCCGAGAATGACCTCGTCATTGGAGCCACCGGCTGGCACCATCGGGAACACCATCTCCTCGCGATCGATCACGACGTCGACCACCACTGGCTTATCGTCGATGGATAGGGCCTTCTCGAATGTCGGTCCAAGTTCGTCGGGGCTCTCGGCCCGCAAGCCGACGCATCCCATCGCCTCCGCCAACTTGGCGTAGTCCACTCCGTCTCCCAGGAAGGTCTGCGAAAAGCGTCCGTTGTAGAAGAGCCGCTGCCATTGGGTGACCATGCCGTGGACCCCGTTGTTGAAGACCGCGACCTTGATCGGGATCTTCTCCGTGGATGCCGTGATCAGCTCGTTGCAAGTCATCTGGAAGCAACCATCGCCATCAACGGCAAATACCAGGTCTTGGGGAGCCCCCGCCTTGGCCCCAATCGCGGCGGGAACGGCAAAGCCCATGGTTCCCAGACCCCCCGAGTTGATCCAGCGACGTGGGCGCTCGAAGTGCCAGAACTGACTCGCCCACATTTGGTGCTGGCCGACTCCGGAAACGATGGTGGCGTCTCCTCCCGTCAGCCGGTAGAGCTCTTCGATGGCGAATTGAGGCTTGATGGGCCCATCGGGGCTTTGCTGGTACTGGAGGGGGTGTTCTTTTTGCCAACGGGCGAGGACCTCGAGCCAGGCAGAACGATCGGGCGTCTCCCGCTCACCCCAGGCGGTGACCAGCTGCGAAAGGACTCGCCGGCAGTCGCCCACGATCGGAACCTCGGCGGCGCGGACCTTGCCGATCTCCGCCGGGTCGACGTCGACATGAATCACCTGGGCGTGGGGGGCAAAGGACTTCGGATTACCGGTCACGCGGTCGTCGAAGCGCACCCCGATAGCGATCAAGAGGTCCGCTTTCTGGATGGCGGTGATGGCGGTGTAGGTGCCGTGCATCCCCGGCATCCCCAAGGCGAGCGGGTGGGAGTCGGGGAAAGCTCCCCGCCCCATCAAGGTGGTGACGACGGGAACCCCGGCAAGCTCGGCGAACTGGCGCAACTCGACCGAGCCGTTGGCCTTGATCACGCCTCCGCCGACATAAAGGACCGGCCGCTTGGCCCGATTGATCAATTCGACTGCTTCTTTGATGCGGCGGGGATGCCCCTCCACAGTGGGCCGGTACCCGGGGAGCGATAACTCTCCGGGTTCGGTCCAGTTGGTGGTGTGATTGAGGATGTCCTTGGGAATGTCAACCAGCACCGGGCCGGGTCGGCCAGTGGAGGCAATGTGGAAGGCTTCGTGGATCACCGAGGCGATCTCGCCCGGATCGGTGACGAAGTAGTTGTGCTTCGTCGCCGGCATGGTGATGCCAGTGGTGTACGCCTCCTGGAAGGCATCGTTGCCAACGGCCGTGGTCGGTACCTGGCCGGTGATAGCCACGAGGGGCACCGAGTCCATCAGGGCATCGGCGAGCGGGGTGACCAGGTTGGTAGCGCCAGGGCCCGAGGTGGCGATGCAGACCCCGACTTTTCCGGTCGCCCAGGCATAGCCCTCGGCCATGTGACCTGCGCCTTGCTCGTGACGGGCGAGGACATGACGGATCGAGGAATCGAGGAGCGGGTCATAGGCGGGGAGGATCGCTCCTCCGGGGACCCCAAAGGCGACGTCGACCCCTTCCCGCTCGAGCGAGGCGATCAGGGCTTGGGCCCCGGTCATTTTCGATGAAGTTTTCTGCGGGCTCTTGGTCATGGGGTCCTCTTGGTCGGGCTTCTGGAAGGGAAACAAAAACCCTCCCGGTGGGGAGGGTCGTAGGGGCGCACACGCCTGAGTTAAGGCGTATGCGCTACGGAAGTACGAGGATCTGGTAGGTCATCTCTGGCCACCATTATATCGAGACAGTGTCGGCCGCCAACTCATTCAGTCCCACTCTGCTCAGCGGTGCAGTGGTGGCGGCAAGAAGGGCCTTGAGAAGACTTGAGGAGGAGGAGATTCCGGCACGGGTCCGCGTGGTGGCGAAGAGATCGGGCAAGCTTCCGGCCCCACTGGCATCGAGTCTCATCTCCGAGCTCGATCGCAACGAGTGGCTGCGGAAGCTCGCTCTGGACGAGTTGGTCGACGCCGATGGCGCCGGGTCGGAAATGGCCTCAACCGAGTTCCTGCGAAGGGAACCGGGATGGGAGGAGCGCCTCATCGCTTTGGCCAAGGAAGACGAGAACGCTTTGGCGGAAGAGTCTCACCGCCTGATCTCGGAGGAGCTTGCCGCGGCCAAGGAGGAGATCCAATCTCTGCGGCGACAACTGCGCAAGACAATCCGCCAGACAGGACAGGCTCCGACCAAGAAAGCGGAGTCGACCGACAGGGAGCTCGAGATCAGGAAGCTGCGAACGACCTTGCGCTCTATCCAGAAGGAGCTGGCTGCATCCGAGGCAGCCCGCGAAGGGCTGATGTCCGAAGTGGCGCAATTACAGGAGCGCCTGGACGTTCTCCTCCGACGCCGGAGCGGTCGGTCGACGCCTCCAACGGCGCCCGCCGCCGGGATGCGGCGCGGGCCGCTCGACTTGGCCCGCGATCTCGACACCCGACTGCACGCCTTGTCGCTGGCTCCGGCCGGGGTCACACCACCGCCGCCTGCACCGGAGAAGGATCACAGGCGGCCGCTATCGATTCCGATCGGAGTCCGTCCCGACACCGCCGGCGCCATTGAGTGGCTCCTGTCTTACCCGGGTCCGATGACGGTGGCGGTCGATGGCTGGAATCTCGCCTTCCAGCTCAAGAACCCACCCGGTCGGAAGGAGCGAAGCCAGGTCGAAGCCGCCGTCGGCCGGCTCTCTCATCGTTCAGTGGGAAAGAGAAAGCTCTTGGTTCTCTTCGACTCCCGTTTTGATGTAGCCGGGCCTTATCGGGGAACCCATCCTCATGTCGAGGTGCGGTTCCCCGCCTCCGCCGATGAGGCTTTGATCGAGTTGGCGGAAAAGGAGTCGTCGCTGGTGGTCATAACCTCGGATCGGCGGGTTCGTGAGGAGGCGGGTCGTCTTGGCGCCATCGGACTCTGGGGAGAAGCACTGGTCGACTGGCTCAAATGAGAGTCTTGATCGCCGGAAGCGGCTTTTCGGGGTCGATGGTGGCCCGGGGCCTGGCCCGCAAAGCAGGGGTCGAGGTCGTAATTGTCAATGCCGACAACTTTCTGCTCTTCACTCCCATGCTGGCCGAGGCGGCGGTGGGCGACGTCGATCCCCGTCACATCATCGCTCCAATTCGTCAGCTCGCCCCTGGGGCCGAATTAGTTCAAGGGATTATCGAGTCCATCGACGCCGAGCGACGCATGGTCGTCGTAAACCGTCTCTTCGGGGAAGTTACCGAGTCGATTAGTGCCGATGCGCTGGTTCTGGCGTTGGGTTCGGTGAGCAATACCTACGGAGTCGCCGGAGCCGACCAGCACGCTCTTCCCTTCAAGACCATCGTCGATGCGCTGCGGATCCGAAATCGCATCCTCGCCAAGATGGAAGCCGAGGGGAGCGTAGTGGTGGCTGTCGTCGGAGCCGGATTCTCTGGAGCGGAGTTGACCGCGGCGCTGGCCGATTTCCTCCGCGAAGTTCATCAACGCTTTTACCGCGATGGACCCCCTCCCCGGGTCATGTTGGTCGATGCCGTCGAGCGGGTGACGCCCGCCCTCACTTCTTCGCTCTCGAAGTCGGCGGCTAGGGCACTCGCCAAGCGCGATGTCCGGCTCGTCCTGGGATCGGCAGTCACCGAAGTGAGCTCCGCGGGCATCCAGCTCGAAAACGGTGAGTTTGTGGAGGCAGGAACCGTGATTTGGGCGGCGGGGATCAAACCGCATCCGCTCTTGGCAAGTACCGGGGTCGAGACCGATGGGGGCAAGATTCCAGTCGACGGCCATTTCCGCTCGGCGCGAGCTGGCGTTTATGCGGTGGGCGACGCCGCTCTTTCGCCGACCGGTGACGGAGGATTCTCCCCCCCCACCGCTCAGTTCGCCCTTCGCCAAGGGAAATATCTAGGGAAGAATCTCGATGTCATCCAAACCGGTCGGACCGTGGCGCCCTTCTCCTACCAGACCAAGGGAGAGCTGGTCTCGCTCGGTCATCGCAATGCGGTTGGGAGGGTGATGGGGGTCCCGGTCTCGGGGCTGATTGGCTGGTTCCTCTGGCGCAGTTATTACCTGCTGCAGTTGCCGACTACGTTGCGCAAGGCCCGCGTCGCCGCCGACTGGACCCTCGACCTCTTCTTCCCCCCCGACATCGCCTGGCTACCGAGCTCGGACCTCGGCCCCCTTTAGGAAACTAGGGCTTCAGCAGGCGAAAGCCGCATGTTTCTGCATTCAGAACATCGACAGCCGGCATTTCTGTCCCACCCCTCCCGTATGTTCGAGCAATGCATATCGACTGCGACATCTGCGTAGCAAGGGACACCGACGCCTGTGACGACTGCGTCGTCACCTTTCTTCTCAATACCCCGCGGCCCTTCGATCTGGAAGACGAGGAGATCGAGGCCCTCGAAATTCTCGCCGAGGAGGGGCTCGTACCCCGTTTGCGGCTTCGGGTGGCGCCCTCCGGGCCATTATCGGAAACGGGCTAGCAACAATGGGCTCCCATGAATCTTCGGGAGCGGTTGCTTGTGGTCGGGAGCCAAGCCGGCCTGGCCCGGATTGGGTTCAGCTCCGCCGAACCATTTCCGGAGGTGGGCGAGGAGCTCAAGTCCCGGCGGGCAAGCGGTGCCTCCGGCCGTCTCGGTTTCACCTTTAACGATCCCGATCTCGCCACCACACCCCGGCGGTCGTTTCCATGGGCGGAGACGATCGTGGTCGGGGCCTATCCGTACGCTCCCGCTCGATCCTCAAAGCCGGCTCCAGGAACGGCCCGGGTCTCGGCGGCGGCGCGGGCTCCGGGGTACGCGCCGATTCGGGCGGCGCTAAAACAGGTCGCTGAGGCTCTGGCGCACGAGGGCTATCGGGCCGAGGTGCTGGTAGACGACAATCGTCTGGTCGACCGGGCGGCGGCGGTTCGGGCGGGGCTCGGCTGGTGGGGGAAAAACACCATGGTCCTGGCACCGGGCCTCGGTCCCTGGTTCCTCCTCGGTTCCGTCGTCACCGATGCCTCGATCGCCCCCGACCAACCCATGAGTCGAGATTGCGGAAGCTGCTCGGCATGCATGCCGGCCTGCCCAACGGGGGCGCTGGTGTCGCCCGGTGTTCTCGACGCCCGCCGTTGCCTGGCCGCCTGGGCCCAGACTCCCGGCATCATCCCCGTAGAACTACGAGAAGCGATGGGGGATCGCATGTATGGATGCGATGACTGCCTCGAGGCTTGTCCGCCCGGTAATCGCGTGGCGGCCACGGCGGAGGGGATTCGCTTCTCCCTTGCCGAGATCCTGTGCCTTTCCGATCAGAGCTTGCTCGAGGTGTTCGGTCACTGGTTCATTCCCAACCGCGATCCCCGGATCATCAGGCGGAATGCATTGATTGCGGCCGGCAACTCGGGTTCCGATTCCCTAGCCCGGCTGGTAGCTCCCTACGCCGGTCATCCGGATTGGCTGCTCCGCGTCCACGCTGTTTGGGCCCTGGCGCGACTGGGAGGCCCGATGGCAGCGGCCGTGATCGCCGATCGAGCACTGGCTGAGTCAGACCAACGAGTGCGGGACGAGCTGGAAATGGCGGCGATGAGTGCTCATGCGTCGGCGGGCTGGGTGATGCCCCCCATCGGGAAATAGGCCAGATGGGAGTATTCGGCGACCATGCGATGGCTCGAGAACGCCACCAGGGTCGACATGACCGCCTCTCGCATCATCTCCACCCAGCCCACCGGCATTCCCTCCTCGTCTCGCTCGTAGAAGAGGGGGGTCACCTCCTCCTCCAAAAGCCGGTACATGGCCTCGGCGTCGTCGCGATCCTCGCGGCCGTGGTCGTCGTCGCCGCCGGGTGATCCGAACGCCCAGCCATTGCGACCGTTGAAACCTTCGACCCACCATCCATCGAGGACGGAGAGATTGAGGGTGCCATTGATGGCCGCCTTCATCCCCGACGTTCCCGACGCCTCCATCGGCGGGCGAGGATTGTTGACCCAGACGTCGCACCCCTGAACCATGAAACGGGCCATCCGGGCGTCGTAGTCCTCCAAGACGAATACATGTCCCCGCAGCTCTGGCAGCTTCGAGAGCTCGACGATCCGTTTGATGAAATCCTGTCCCTGGCGATCGGCGGGATGGGCTTTGCCGGCAAACACCACCTGCACTGGCCGCTCGGCGTTGGTGACCAGAGCCTGAAATCGATCCAGGTCATCGAACATCAGCGTGGCTCGTTTGTAGGTGGCAAAGCGCCGGGCGAAGCCGAGAGTGAGGCATTCGTTGGGCAGCATCGTTTCCACTTCGCGGAGCTCTTCGGGCGAGGCGCCGTGGCGGGCGAACTGCCGCCGCAGCCGGCCGCGGGCGAAGGTGGTGAAGATTTCCTTTCGCTGCTGATGATTGGCCCAGATGTCAGCGAGGGTGAGAGCGGCGAGGTGCTGGGGGCCCTCGGGATCGAGCAGAAGATCCGATGGCCAGTTGGTCCCGAAAGTCTCCGAGAGGATGCGGCCCGCATCACGTCCGATCCATGAGGGAGTGTGGACCCCATTGGTAACGGCGGCAGCGGGTCCGCCGATCAGGTACTCCCAGTCGCGGGTTGCAACCTCGGCATGTCGTTTGCTGACGCCGTTGACAATTGAAGACATCTGGATTGCGAAGGCACCCAGATCGAAGCTGGCGTGGTCGCGCGCCACGCCGAGCTCGGAAAGGTCGCTGGTTCCATTCTCCATTTCCGAGATGAAGGGACGCAGGTAGTGGTCAGCGATACCCCGTTCGAAAACCTCGTTGCCGGCGGGCACCGGGGTGTGGAGGGTGAACACAGTCTGCTGTTTGATTGACTTCATCGCCGTCGCCAAGTCGGCGCCGCCGGCGATCCGCTCTCGAGCCAACTCGAGCAGAGCGAGAGCGGCATGACCCTCGTTGATATGCCAGACGGCCGGTTTGATGCCAAGCGCCTCGAGGGCGCGTACTCCTCCGATCCCGAGGACCATCTCTTGACAGAACCGCATGGCCCGGCCGCGGACGTACAAGGTGTGAGTAATCGGACGGTCGCTCACGTCGTTCTCGTCGATGTCGGTATCGAGGAGGAGAAGTGGTACCCGGCCCACATCCAGCTTCCAGACCGCCACTTTCACCGGGCCGTGGGGGAACTCCACCTCGACCTTGAGTTGTCCTCCGGTGGCGGAGGAGACCGGTCGAACCGGCAGCCGCCGCACGTCGAGAGAGGGATAGATGTGTTGCTGTTCTCCTTCGGCCTCGATCTCCTGGCGAAAGTAGCCCCGACGGAACAAGAGGCCCACCGCTACCAGCGGGAGGCCGAGGTCGGAGGCGGACTTGAGGTGGTCTCCGGCGAGGATGCCGAGCCCGCCGGAGTAGAAGGGGACGGAGGCGTGGATGCCAAACTCGGTGCAGAGATAGGCGATCGGTCCCGAGAGTTTCTGCTGCTGGCGCTGATACCAGCTGTCCTCCGCCGTCAGGTATTGATCGAAGTCGGAGAGAGCTGCCTGGTATCGCTCCTGGACGGCCTCAACCTGATTGATCACCTGCCAGTGTCCGGGGGCGATGGACTCCAAGAGATCGATCGGATTGTGGGTGTTGTCCCAGGCCACGGGGTCGAGGTTCGACCAGAGGCTGGTGCCGGTGTAGTTCCACGACCACCAGAGGTTGTAGGCCAATTCCACCGTTCGGGCATAGGCCGGAGGAATGGCGAACTCGACCTGCGGCAGAGTGGGGATGTTCACGCAGAAAAGATACCCGGCGGTGCTTGCTGGGAAGGAAACCGCATTGGCGCCGGGGCGTAGGATCGAAGGAATGAGCCCCAAGATCCACTCTCAGGACGTAACCGAGGGCCCTGCCAAGGCGGGCGCCCGGGCCATGCTTCGCGCCGTTGGATTGACGGACGAGGACTTCGACAAGCCGCAGATCGGTCTCGTCTCGGCGGGCAACGAGGTGACCCCCTGCAACCTCTCGGGTCCGAGACTGTGCGCGGAAGCGAAGGTAGGGGTGAAGCAAGCGGGGGGAGTGGGCTTGATCTTCACCACCATCGCCGTCTCTGACGGAATCTCGATGGGTCACGAAGGTATGCGCTCATCCCTGGTCAGCCGGGAGGTCATCGCCGATTCGGTGGAGCTTGTCATGCACGGCGAGCGGTTCGATGGCATGGTCTCCATCGCCGGCTGCGACAAATCCTTGCCGGGGATGCTCATGGCCGCCGCTCGCACCAACCTTCCCTCTGTCTTTCTCTACGGTGGGTCTTCTCGTCCGGGGCGGCACCGCGACCGTGACATCTCGATTGTCGATGTCTTCCAGGCAATAGGAGCCCACTCGATCGGCGAGATCGATCTCGAAGAGTTGGGCGAAATCGAGCGTCACGCCTGCCCTGGGATCGGTTCGTGCGCAGGAATGTTCACCGCCAACACCATGGCTTCGGTGGGAGAGGCAATCGGGATGTCGCTTCCCGGCTCGGCCGCCGTCCCCGCCGACGACGCCCGGCTCGACGACTATGCCCGTCGATCAGGGGAGGCGGTGATGTCGCTGCTCGAAGCCAATGTTCGCCCCCGCCAAATCATGACCCGGCCCGCTTTCGAAAACGCCATCACGGCGGTGATGGCGCTGGGAGGGAGCACCAACGCAGTGCTCCACCTGCTCGCCATCGCCCATGAAGCCGGAGTTGATCTCGACCTCGAGGACTTCGACCGCATCTCTCGCCACACCCCCCACATCGGCGATCTCAAACCGTTCGGGCTCTTCCACATGGTGGATCTCGACCGGATCGGAGGTGTGCCGGTGGTGCTCAGAGCATTGCTCGACGAGGGACTGATCAACGGCGAGGCTTTGACCGTTACCGGGAAGACGATGGCCGAGAATTTGGCCGGGATCACATTTCCCGAAGATCAGGTGGTGATACGGCCGCTTGCCGCACCCATCGCCGCCGAAGGCGGAATCGCCATACTGCGCGGGAACCTCGCCCCGGGCGGGGCGGTAGTGAAAACGGCAGGTATTTCCCTCGACGTCTTCGAGGGCCCAGCCCGGGTATTCGATGGCGAACAGCTCGCACTCGACGCCTTGTTTGAACATCGGTTGCGCAAGGGTGACGTGGTCGTCATTCGTACCGAGGGACCACGGGGTGGGCCGGGGATGAGAGAAATGCTCCAGATCACGGGAGCGATCAAGGGTGCCGGCCTCGGGCAGGACGTTCTACTGGTGACAGACGGCCGATTTTCGGGCGGAACGACCGGACTGTGCATCGGCCATGTCGCCCCCGAATCCGAAGTTGGGGGACCGCTCGGTCTGGTGGCCGAGGGGGATCGCATCAGGGTGGATATCAGCCAGCGACGCTTGGACCTCTTGGTCGACGAGAACACCTTGGATGAACGGCGGGCGGGTTGGAAGCCCCATCCTCCTCGCTATCCGACCGGGGTCCTCGCCAAATATGCCCGTCTGGTCGGCTCGGCCGAAACCGGCGCTGTCACTGGTGCGACTTGATCTTCTTGCGTAAATCCGGCGCACCTTTCTGCGCCGGATTTACGCAAGAATGAATGGCAATGGTCAAGGTCTATGCCATTGCGCTCTCGGTCGGCGTGCTACTTCTCATCGCCTGGATCTTTTCGGTCTACCTGGCCGGAAACGTGGAGGCCTGGAGCCGTATCAGTCCCGAAGAGCGATTCGGCAAGCGGGGGCGACAGGTGGTCGCCGCCTTGGTCGGATTCGGCATGGCGGGGATGTCCGCCGAGTTCTCCCCTCGGGACCTTTCTTGGCCAGTCTGCCTGGTGCTGGCGGTCCTCGGTGCCGGCGCCGCCGCGTGGTACTCCACCTGGATCGATCGTCCCCGCACCGAACCCTCCTAGCGATGCTGCTGGTATCCGATGTCCACGGGGCCTTCGATGCCCTGAAGGCGGTAGTTGCTCGCGGCCAGACGCTTTTGATCCTGGGGGATCTGATCAACCTCCTCGATTACCGGACCCGCGAGGGAATCATCGCCGACGTCCTCGGCGAGCAATTCGGCGCCCGGGTGGCGGGTCATCGGGCCAGCGGCGACTACCAGGCGATGCGTGACGCCTGGGGCGAGGCCGCCGGCGATCGTCGCGATGAGGTCAGAGCTGCGATCAGCCGGGGGATCGAGGAGCAATATGCCGGTTGCCGGATGGCATTGGCCGGAGCAGTCGGGTTCTGTACGTACGGAAATGTCGACAACCCCGAGCTGTTGGCAGCGGTCCTGCCCGAGACGATGCGATTCGTCGACGGAGAAGTCCACGAGGTCGAAGGCGTAACCGTCGGCTTCGTCGGGGGAGGCATCTCCACGCCCTTGGGAGCGGCCGGGGAGGTATCAGATGAGGAGATGAGCCGCAAGCTCGAGAAGCTAGGTCGGGTCGACGTGCTCTGCTCGCACCTACCACCCCAAATCGATCCGCTTTGCACGGACGTCATCACCGGTCGACGCGAGAGAAGCTCCGAACCCATCCTCGAGTACGTGCGACGGTTTCAGCCCCAATACCACTTCTTCGGCGACGTCCATCAACCCCGGGCCGTGTCCTGGAAGGTGGGGAAGACCGAGTGCCGCAACGTTGGCTACTTCCGGGCCACCAAGCGTCCCGTAATTTTCGAACGATGAGGCGGGGCCTGGCAGTCTGGGCCGTGGTACTTGTTGCCTGTTCGGTGCAGGCGAGCACCACTACCGGGCTCACATCGCCGACGACACTCCCACCCACCCCGATTTCGATCACGACTGCGGCCCCTACGACCATCGCCCCGATCACCACCGGGGTCGTGACCACCACAGCGGCTCCCGAGCCCGGCACGGTGCGGCCCGACTGGCTGGGGACCCGGATCCTCCCCGAGCGTCCCGATGGGCTCGGTGTTGCTCAACCGACTCCTCCCGAGATGCTCAACCGGCGGTATCCCTCGCCCGACTTGCTGCCTCCACCAGCCGGAACTGAGTTCGAGTTCACTCTGGGGCCGGTCCCGGCCGAGGTCGCCGCCCGTTCGTCCTGGCAAGAGAGTTGTCCGGTCAGCCTCGAGGAGCTGTCCTATGTGACGGTGAGCTTTGTCGGCTTCGACGGTGCCAGCCATACGGGAGAGCTGCTGGTCAACGCCGATCACGCCGAAGGAATCGTGCAGGTGATGAGGCTGCTCTACGAGACCAGGTTTCCGATCGAGGAGATGCGGGTCATCACCGCCGCCGAAATCGATGCACCACCCACCGGTGACTGGAACTCCACGACCAGCTTCGTTTGTCGTCCGGCGGTGGGGCGGGACAGCGGTTGGTCGATGCACGCGTTCGGTCTCGCAGTCGACATCAACCCCTTCCACAACCCCTACCTGCGAGGCGAGGTGGTGGTTCCCGAGCTGGCCAGCGCCTATACCGACCGTGCTGCCCTTCGCCCGGGAATGATCGCTTCCGAGAGCCCGGTGGTGACAGGCTTTGCCGAAATCGGCTGGGAGTGGGGCGGCAACTGGCACAGCGCCAAGGACTGGATGCACTTTTCGGAGAACGGTCGCTGAGCACGTGCCTAACTAACCTGCTGGGAAGAAATGGTTGAAGGCACGGTTGAGTCGATCGAGATACGCGCCGACCCCTCCCAGGTTTTCGCCGTCGCCTCCGATCTCGACTCATACACCGAATGGGCCACCGGGGTGAAGGAGATCGAGGTCCTCGAAAAGGACAAGAAGGGTCGGCCTGCCCGGGCCCGATTCGTGGTGGACGGGATGATCAAAGAGATCACCTACGTCCTCAAGTACAGCTACGACGAGCCCCATTCGATGACGTGGATCGCGGAGCCTGGGCCTGACCTCAAAGAACTCGAGGGCTCCTATGTCTTCAATGAGATAAGCGATGGAAGGACCGAAGTCGTATACGGCCTGCGCGTCGAGCCCTCCTTCACGATCCCCGGGTTCTTGCGCCGACAAGCCGAAAAGCAACTCGTGGGTACCGCTTTGCGCGGCCTGCGCAAGCGGGTCGAACAGCTCGATCGCTAGTCCGTAATCCGGCGATCGTCTAGCCGGGCAAGCTCATATCCTGCGCCGATGCGGGTCATCCTGGTAACCGGCAAGGGAGGAGTAGGCAAAACCACGGTTGCTGCTGCCACGGCGGTCCTCGCCGCCGATCGCGGCCATCGAGTCCTGGTCTCCTCCACCGACCCTGCTCACTCACTAGCCGACGCCCTCGATCAAAAGCTGGGCGACGTCGAAAGCGAGATCTTGCCTCGTCTTTGGGGTCAACAAATCGACACGCAGAGCCAGCTCGACCGCCACTGGGGCTCGATTCGTGACCAGATCATGCAGGTCTTCGACTGGGGCGGGGTGAGCGGGATCGAGGCCGAGGAGTTCCTGGTCTTTCCGGGGATGGACGAGTTGTTCGCTCTCCTCGAAGTGGAACGCCACGCCACTTCGGGACGCTACGACGTGATCATCGTCGACTGCGCACCCACCGCCGAGACCCTGCGCCTGCTTTCGCTCCCGGAGGTGTTGAGCTGGTACTTCGAGCGAGTGATGCCGGCCGAGCGCCGAATCATGCGGGCGGCCCGCCCGCTACTGACTCGCCTCACCGATCTGCCGGTGCCCGAGGACAACGTATTCCAGGCAGCCCAGTCAGTGTTCGAAGGTGTGGAGAAGGTGAAAGCCCTGCTGGCGAATCCCCAGGTGACCTCGGCCCGATTGGTGGTCAATCCCGAGAAGATGGTGATCGACGAGGCCCGGCGAACCTTCACCTATCTCGGGCTATTTGGTTACGGCGTGGACGGGGTAATAGTCAATCGCGTGCTCCCCGACATCGTCTCCGACCCCTACTTCGACCGATGGCGGTCGATCCAGAAGGGCCACCTGGAAGCGATTGACTCGGGATTTGCCGATGTGCCTCGGCTGCGATTGCGTCTCTTCGACGACGAGATGGTGGGGATCGATCGGCTCCGGACCATGTCCGAGGAGCTTTATGGAGCGCAGGACCCGGTGCGGGACTTCGCCGGCCACAGCCCCTTCCGGGTGACCGAGAAGGGGGGTGAAGTGACGATGGAGATGAAGGTGCCGTTCGTCGACAAAGGTGAGCTCGACGTCTTTCGCCACGGCTCCGAGCTCTACCTCCAGGTTGGTCCCTACAGGCGCTCGTTCCTGCTACCCGACACACTGCGCCGTCGGCAGGTCACCCGCGCCAAGTTGGAAAAGGGAACCCTGCGCGTCAACTTCGGGCCAGTGCCAACCAGAAAGAAGAAGTGACCGAATCCGAAACCCTCGAAGCGCTGCGGCGCGCCGGAAAGCGTTTTGCCTATCACCTGGCCATGGCCGGAGTGGAAGGCCTTCGTGCGGTTTCGGCCGTCCTTGATGAACTGGCGAAGGTAGGACGGCCCGAGGTGCCGGACAATGCCAATCGACCGCAGCGAATTGACGTCGAATAACGATCGGCGAGGCGCCTTAGAGCAAATGCCAAATGATCGGTGTTGATATCGGGGGTTCCCATATCAAAGTGGTTCGGCTGGAAGAGGGGTCGGTCACAGAAAGGCGACGCGTCGAGCGCCTCGAGAACAGTTGGCTCCAACAAACCGCTGACCTCGTCAACTCCTTCCGGCCAATCGGTGCAATTGGCCTTGGCGTTGCCGGGCTGGTCGATCATCGGGCCGGGCGTCTGATCTGGGCGCCGCACATATTCGCCGTCGATGTCGAGGTGGCTTCGGAGTTGAGTCGCATGCTCGGTCGGGCGGTCTTGGTTGACAACGATGCCAACTGCGCAGCCCTGGCCGAGAGTCGGCTCGGTCCCGGCGACGGCGTCAACTCCGTGTTGGTGGTGATGGTCGGCACCGGGATCGGAATGGGTCTCGTGCTCGGAGGCCAGATCTATCGGGGGAGATCGCTAGCTGGCGAAGCAGGCCACATGACGATGGACCCCGGCGGCATCGAGTGTGCCTGCGGTCGGAAGGGGTGCTGGGAAACCCTGGTTTCGGGGTGGCGGCTAGAGCAACAGTGGGAGTTCGGCACACCGAGCGCCTCGGCCATTGCCGCCGCAGCCCGATCCGGTGATCGCCGAGCCCACACGTTGCTCGCCGAAGCCGGCCGCTGGCTTGGCCGGGGGCTCGCCAACCTGATCGCACTACTCGATCCCGACTTGGTGATCGTCGGTGGAGGGGTGATCGAAGGGGCCGGCGAAGACATCTTGGCGCCGGCGCGTTCGGAGATCGGGTACGCGCTCGAGGGCTCTGATCACCGAGAGACGACCCCGGTGGTTCCGGGACGGTTCGGCATGTGGTCGGGAGCGGTCGGAGGAGCGTTGCTTCCAACGGCTACGGGTGGAGGCGATTTATCCTGATCCGATGGATGGGGATCAGCGCTCGGGTGGCTCGGTGCGACCTGACGAAGTGATACCCCCCCAGGCGGGGGGTTCGATCCAAGCCCGGCAATTGGCCAAGGACGCGGTGCTGATGCTGCCCAACCTGGTCAAGCTTCTGGGTCGGCTGGTGAAAGACCCTCGGGTTCCTCGGCGGTCAAAGCTCGTCCTCCTGGTGGCGGTGGGTTATGTGCTGTCGCCGATTGACATCCTCCCCGAGATGATTCCGGTGGCTGGCGTGCTCGATGACCTGTTCCTGGTCGCCTTCGCCCTCAACCATCTCATCGAGCGGGCGGGGGAGGACATCGTCGTCGAGCACTGGGACGGACCCCAGGACATACTGGCGATGGTCCGCTCGGCGTTGGGCACGATCAACGACTTCGTGCCCCAAAAGATTCGCAAGCTGCTGGGACGCCTGGCCGGCGGCTGATGGTCCCGGTCTCGCTGACCATTCCCCAGTTCTCCAACGATCCCCAGCACCTTCTCACCCTGGCGGCGAGGGCCTCGGGATACGGAATCAACGGACTTTTCGCCTTCGACCACCTGGTTCCGTTGGGAGATCCCCATCGCCCGGTTTTCGAATTGACCGCCATCCTCGGTGCTCTCGGTGCCTCGTCAGATGTGAGGGTTGGCTCCTTGGTGATGAGAGTGACCCTGCGGTCGCCAGAGGTGAGCGCGGCAGCGGCGGCCACGCTCGACGCCCTCGTGCCGGGACGGGCAATCATCGGTCTTGGTATCGGGGACTCGATGTCGGCTGACGAAGCCCATCGCTTTGGGCAGACGCTGCCGTCGCTGGACGATCGCCTGAGCCTCCTCGAAGAAACCGTCTCCGCGGTGAAGTCGGTGACGCCGACCTTGCCGGTGTGGGTCGGTGGCCGCCATCCTCTCTTGCGCGAGCTGGCGGCGGGCCAGGCAGACGGCTGGAACGCTTGGGGTGCGGACATCTCTGATTTGTCCGAAGAGGCCGCTGAGGTTCGAGCGAACGTCGGTGAGAGGCCCTTCGTGATTTCCTGGGGCGGGACCCTGGTACTCGCTCCCGACGAGGCAACTCTGGCGACGAGGCTCGCGGAACGAGGGGGGTCGGAGGGAGCGATGGCCGGGACGCCACCAACCATCAAAGGGCACCTCGCGGAGCTCAGCGAAGTGGTGGATGAGATCGTCGTCTCGGTGGTCCCCAACCGCCCCTCCAATTGGGAGCTCTTCTCGCAAACGGTCCTCGGCACCGCCTAAAAATGGTTTTTATCAGTCAGACCACTCGCGAATAAGGGCATCACCCGCGGAGAGCGGGGGATCGGCCAGAATTCGGAGGTGGACTTCCGCCGGATCGACGATCTCCCGCCTTACGTCTTTGGCACGGTCAACCAGCGCAAGCTCGAGGCCCGTCGGGAGGGGGAGGACATCATCGACCTTGGTTTCGGCAACCCCGATATTCCGAGCGCGGTCAACGTGGTCGACAAGCTGATCGAAGCGGCTCAGAACCCGCGCAACCACCGGTATTCGGTCAGCCGGGGGTTGCCGAATCTGCGCAAGGCGGCGGCCGATCGCTACCGGCGGCGGTTCGGAGTGGATCTCGACCCCGAGGCTGAGGTCATCGCCACCATTGGAGCCAAAGAGGGGCTGTCGCACCTGCTGTGGGTGCTGGTCGAGCCGGGGGATGTGGCGGTGGTGCCCGAGCCTTCCTATCCGATCCACATTTACGCTCCCGGCCTGGCCGGAGCCAAAGTTCGCCGCGTTCCGGTCACGGCAGACGAGTCCTACTTCGAACGGCTCGAGGAGGAAGTTGCCCGCCTCCCGAGACCGCGGGTAGTTATCTGCGCATTCCCCCACAACCCCACCACGATCTGTGTCGATCTCGGATTTTTCGAGCGCCTGGTGGAGATGGCCCATGAGCACGGGTTCTTCGTCGTCCACGACTTCGCCTATGCCGACGTTCACTTCGACGGCTATCTGCCGCCGTCGATCCTCGAGGTGGAAGGGGCGAAGGAAGTGGCCGTCGAGCTTTACACGTTGACCAAGGGCCATTCGATGGCCGGCTGGCGGATGGGGTTTTGCGTCGGCAACCGGGAGGCGATCGCGGCCCTGGCCAAACTCAAGAGCTATCTCGACTATGGCACCTTCCAGCCGATTCAGATTGCCTCGATCATCGCCCTGAATGAGGGAGACGAATACGTTGCCGAGGTCCGCGAAATATACGAGAGACGCCGCAACGTCCTCGTCGAGGGCCTCAGCCGCAATGGGTGGAAGGTGGAGCGGCCATCGGGGACGATGTTCTTATGGGCGCCGATACCTGATCCCTATCAGGAGCAGGGCTCGATGGCCTTCACCCTTGACCTGCTCGACCGTGCCAAGGTGGCAGTCAGCCC
>DATEDN010000146.1:0-10367 GCA_035281645.1 Acidimicrobiia bacterium
CATCATGGTCAGTGCCCGTCACGCCCTTCGTAGCCGATAGAGCCCTTGCTCCTCGATGTACTCGTAAACGGCTTCCGTGACCATGAAGCGATAGCCAACGCCGGTGGCCACGCGGTGGCGTATGTCGGTGCCGCTGATCGCCACCGGGGCCATATCTAGCCACAGAGCGGGCCCAATGGCATCCTCGACCTCCGCCGGATCGACTCCTGGGCGGGGCAACACCGCCACGCGTGCTCTTGCCATGACTTCATCGGCCCGCTCCCAGGTGGGCAGGCCCCGGGCAGCATCGGCGCCGAGGACCAACCACAGCTCCTCGTCGGCGGGGAACGAGGAGAGAGTGTCAGCCGTGAAGGTCCAACCCTGGCGGTGAACCTCCCGGTCATCGGGAAGGAAGTACTCGACTCCTTGCGTGGCCCGCTTGGTCATCTCCCATCTCATCGCCGCCGGGCTTACCGAGTTGCCGGCCTTTTGCCATGGCGAACCGGCGGGAATGAAAAGAACCCTGTCGAGGCCGAGCTGCCGATAAGCGACCTCTCCAGCCAGAAGATGAGCGATGTGGGGTGGATCGAAAGTCCCTCCCATTAGGCCGCTTGACACGAAATCGAGCATAGGAAGTGGGCGGCGGGGGAAGCAGGTACAGCCTTTCGGGTCCTCCGGCTCGACACCTGAGGAACGGCATTGGATCGGTGTAGGCGTCGCCAATCCGGACCGAGAAATGAACCGCCGCCCTCCCATGAGCGGTCCCGCTCCGCCCGATGACCATCCCCAGTTCCACGCTCGTTCCCGCTTCCGCTTCCAGCGCGCTCAGAAAGGAAACGCTCGAGCGCAGGTCGCCGCCATGATCGATCGTGATAGTCAGCATGCCGGCGACGGATCCGGCAAAGGTCACGGTTCCACTGCCGGCCGCGAACACCGAGCTCTCGGGCGGTATCGCGAAGTCGACGCCATGGTGGCCGGCGTATCTTCCCTCGGGACCGTAGGGAGACACCATCGGTCCGGGCACCGGCGCCCGCAAGCACAGCGCCAGCACCAATCCGGTCATCACCCTCCTTCGTCGCTTCGGTGAACGTATCGAAGATCGGTGAGACCGGGAAGAGTTTCGACTGCCTCTGACTACCCTCGGCGGTGTTCAATCAAGGGATAGCGGACATGAATCGAATCGGGCTTTTCGGCTTCGGGCGCATCGGGCGCAATGCATTTCGCCTCCTCGTGGACCACAAGGAACTGCAGGTAGCCGCCATCGCCGATATCGACGATCCCGCCGGCCTGACCTACCTCCTCAAATACGACTCGATCTACGGCCGGTTCCCGAAACCGGTCTCCTATGACAACGGCACCCTGCAGGTCGAGGACGATTCGATCGCCTTCCTCACTGCCAAGTCTCCGAGCGACATCGACTGGAAGAGTCTCGGAGTCGACCTGGTAGTCGACGCCACGAGCAATTACCGAACGATGGAAGCCGCACAGGCTCATCTCCGTTCCGGTGCCAAGAGAGTCGTGGTCGCCTCGACCCCCGAGAAGCCGGGAGACATCCCGGTTCTCCTCAGAGGAATCAACGATTCTCTTCTGAACTCAGGGGCTGAGATCATCGCCCTCGGTTCAAACACCTCCAACGCCGTCGCCCCCATCCTTCGCATTCTCGACAACGCGCTCGGGATCGAGCGTGCCTTCTTCACCACCGTTCATGCCATGACCAATGACCAGCGCCTGGCGGATGTTCCCGGGACCGGTTTCCGCACCAGCCGGGCGGCCGGGGAGAACATCATCCCCGCCGAGACCAACTCTCCCGAGATCCTCGCCCAGGTGATGCCCGAATTAGGGGGGAAGATCTCGGCCATGGCCCTCAATGTTCCAGTGGCCGATGGATCGACCATCGACTTGACCGCCTTGGTCAATCAACCGACCAGCAAAGAGGCGGTAAACGCCGCGGTGGCGGCAGCCGCCTCCGGACGGTTCAAAGACCTGATCGAATTCACGGCCGATCCCATCGTCTCATCCGATGTCAAGTCTTCCACCTATTCGGGAATTTTTGACAGCCTCTCAACGATGGTGGTGGAGGAGACCATGGTCAAGACCATCACCTGGTTCAACAATGGGTGGGGATACTCAGCACGCATCGTCGAGGTCCTCGAGGAGATGAGCCGGACGCCGAATGGAGGAAGGCAATGACCAGTCCAATCAGAGTGGCGATCAACGGCTTCGGCCGGATCGGGCGGGCGGTCTTTCGGATCATCGCCGAGCGCACCGAGTCAGAAATCGAGGTTGTGGCGATCAATGACTTGGCCGACGACGACATCCTTGCCTACCTGCTCGAGTACGACTCGGTGATGGGACCCTTCGAGCAAGAGGTTCAAGTCAAGGATGGAGTCATGACTGTCGGCAAACACGAAGTCAAGATGCTCTACATCAAAGACCCCGCTCAATTGCCCTGGAAGGAGCTCGCAATCGACGTGGTCGTGGAATCGACCGGTGTGTTCCGCACGCGGGAGAAGCTGCAAAAGCACATCGATGCCGGCGCCAAGAGAGTGATCCTCACTGTTCCGGCAGATGACGAAATCGATGACACCGTCGTCCTCGGAGTCAACGACGACCAACTCGGCGCCGACGACGTCATTGTCTCCAACGCCTCATGCACTACCAACTCTCTGGCACCGCTCGCCAAGGTGCTGGACGAAGCATTTGGGATCAAGCGGGGCATCATGACCACTGTCCACGCATATACCAATGACCAGCGGTTGGCGGACGTTCCCCATAAGGACCTGCGGCGAAGCCGCGCTGCCACGGAGAACATCATCCCCACCACCACGGGCGCCGCCAAAGCAGTGGGCAAGGTCTATCCGAAGCTGGACGGGCTCCTTCACGGGATGGCGATGCGCGTCCCGGTCCCCGATGGCTCGACCGTAGATCTCGTAGTCGAGCTGGAAAAAAACGTCTCGGTCGAAGAGGTCAACGCCGCGGTCAAGGCGGCCGCCGAGGGTCCGATGGCCGGAGTGTTGGAGTACACCGAGGACCCGATCGTCTCCACCGACATCATCGGCAACCCTCATAGCTCGATCTTCGACGCCGCCGGTACTCAGGTTCTGGGCGGGAACCTGGTGAAGGTGTTGTCGTGGTACGACAACGAGTGGGGTTACAGCAATCGGGTGGTTGACTTGATCGAGCGCCTCGGAAAACTGCCGGATCCGGTCAAGACCTGATAAGGCGGGCGCTGCGTCAGGGGCTCGACCCGTGCCGCCTGCCGGTTTTGATCGGCCCGTGACTGTTTTTCCTACACTCGCCTCATGGGCTTCATCATCAAAGTTCTGGTGGGTGCGGCTGCCCTTTGGGTAGCGGATCGTTTGATCTCCGGGATCGAGCTCACGGGCGATATCTGGCAGATCCTTCTCATCGCCTTGGTCTTTGGGATCGTGAATGCGCTCCTAAAACCTCTGGTGAAGATCCTCTCGATCCCGTTCCTCATCATCACGCTCGGCCTTTTCGCCATCGTCATCAATATGCTGATGCTGGCAATCACGGCCGGGTTGATGGAGAACCTCACTGTCGACGGATTCTTGGCAGCCTTTCTCGGCAGCCTGGTGATTTCGATCGTCACCGCCGTCCTCAACTTCATCATTCCCGATTCGAGCGAATAGCTCTCCAGATTTGCTCGGGAGTCAGGGGCACCTGCAGGTCCTGGCGCCCCAAAGCATCGCAAACCGCGTTGAGCACGGCCGGAGTCGATCCGATTGCTCCTGCCTCACCGATTCCCTTGGCGCCCAAGGGATTCGTGGCCGTTGGGGTTTCGGTTTCGAGGAGTTCGAAGAATGGGAGCCCGGCGGCCGTGGGGAGAAGGTAATCGACGAATGTGGCAGTGGTGAGGTTGCCGGACTCGTCGTAACGGACTGCTTCCCACAGCGCCTGACCGATGCCCTGGGCCATCCCCCCGTGGCGTTGACCGTCCGCCAACATTGGATTCATTATGACACCAGCGTCGTCGACGGCCACCATCCGCTCGAGTCGCACTGAGCCGGTCTCGGGATCGACTTCCACCACCGCCAGGTGAGCCCCGAAAGGGAAATTGTGGCCGTCAGATCGGAGGCGGACCTCTTCTTCCAGTCCGGGCTCGTCGCCGGGTGGAACCTCTCCGGTGTATGCGGTCGAGGCAATGTCCTTCCAGCTAATCGCGACGTCGGTACCTCTAACCGTCGCCATTCCGTTGGCGAGATCGATGTCAGCCGCGGCGGCCTCCAAACGATGAGCGGCAATCCGTTTCGCCTTTTCGGCCACACCACTAGCAGCCGTTTGTGTCGCCGAGCCGGTCTGGGCCAACGAACGCGAACCGGACGTTCCCCATCCATATGGTGAGGTACTGGTGTCGCCCTGTTCGACACGAATCATGCTCATCGGGATTCCAAGACGTGCCGAGACGATCTGGGCGAAAGCCGTCCGATGCCCCTGACCCTGATCAAGAGTCTCCACCAGGACGGTGACGGAACCATCGGGGGCGACCACCACCCGGGCTGCTCCCCAGTCCTCGAAACCACACACTTCGACGTAAGAGGCGAGCCCGATCCCGACCATCCGACCTTCGCCGCGCGCCTCCGCCTGCGCCTTGCGGAGATCGCCGTATCCAGCCGCCTCGAGCAACGCTTGCAGATTGAGCTCGTAGTTACCGCTGTCGTAGGTGTAGCCAGCCACGCTGGGATAGGGGAACTGGTCGGGCCTGATGAAATTTCGCCGGCGGATCTCGGCTGGATCAATATTGAGCTCGGCGGCGAGGTGATCGAGGGCCCTTTCCAAAGTTAGGGTCGCTTCCGGCCGACCCGCTCCCCGGTAGATACCGCGGGGGTTCCGGTTGGTCCAGACCCCACGGAGCCGCCATGCGTACAAACCGATGTCATAGTTGCCGGTTCCCATTCGAGGTGTAATCGTGTTGAAGCTGAGATAGCGGTGGCGACAACCGAGATCGACCAACCACTCGACTGCATACGCCTTGATCCGCCCGTCCTCTCCGGCGACCATTCGATACTTGGCTCGCATCGAGCGTCCATGCCCGACCGTGAGCAGGTGCTCGCGACGCCCCTCGACCCACTTGACGGGACGTCCCAATCGACGCGAAGCGAAGACGGTCAACATCTCTTCCTCGGCGAGATCGAACTTGGAGCCGAAAGAGCCTCCGACGAATCCGGTGATGACTCGTATCGAGCTGTTCGGGAGGTCGAGACAGCGCGCAAGCTCCTCGGCGATTAAATGCGGTGCCTGGGTGGTAATGCGAAGGGTCAGGACTCCGTCGGACCATTGGGCAATCGCCAGGCGTCCTTCCATGGGTGCCGGGGCCACCCGTGGGTGCTCGACCACGCCTTCGACAATGACACCCTCCATGGCTGCGATCGCCTCCCAATCGCCTTTGGAGCGGTCATAGGCAACGTTCGACTCTTGGCCCTCGTGGAGCGGAGGAGCCACCAGGGCTTCGTCCACATCCCCGACGATGTCGAGCGGCTCATAGTCGACATCGATCTGCTCCAGGGCATCAATGGCTTCGGCGAGCGAGTCGGCTACGACGGCCGCCACTGGGTCGCCAGGCATCAGGACTCGGTCTTGAGCCAGTGCGAACCGGCGGGGAACGTTTCGCTTCGGATTCGGCGCCGGGGGAATCTCGAAATCGGCGACGTCAGCGCCGGTGTAGAGCGCCCAGACCCCTGGCGACGACGCCGCCAGGGTGGTGTCGACAGAGCTGATCCGTGCATGCGGGAATGGGCTTCGGAGGATGGCGAGATGGAGCGTGCCGGCTGGGGTCAGATCCTCGGTGAAGGTGGCGGTGCCAGTGATCAGGGCCGGGTCCTCGGCGCGCTGGACCGGCGCTCCGAGCATCGAAGGGACAAGATGATCCTGGTGTGACCGCGTTACCACTGAGCTAGGAGAGTATCCCCGCGTTCTGTGGGCTGGAGCGGTCGCTGTACGACCCTAACGACCCTGGGTCGCGATACTTAGCGGATGAGGTCGAGGACCGTCTCGCGGAAGTCGTTGGGCTGGAAGGGCTTGGTGATGAAGGCGTCGGCCCCGCCTTCGTCGGCCCGGCGTCGTGACTCCTCTTCCGCATGGGCAGTGAGGACGACAACCGGCAACTGGCGCGTTTCGGCCTGAGATCGGATCTGGTCGAGCACCTGCCAGCCGTCCATTCCCGGGAGACCGATGTCCAGCACCACCAGGTCGGGAGCCTCCGTTGTGACCGCTTCCAGTCCCCCGGGGCCATCTTCACGGGTGATGATCTCGACGTCTCCGGCCCGCAGGCATACCTCGATCAGGCGCCGAATGACGGCGGAATCTTCAACTACCAGAATTCGATGACCCACTGTTGTCACTGCCTTGGTGTTCGCTTAGCGAAACTATCGGCCGGGCGCCGCCTGGGGTTGAGGATTCCCTTGCCGGGTCCCCACCAGGTGACCTGGAAGCGAGAGCTGCTCGACGAAATGCTCCAGTTGGCGGAGAGTTCTGACCTCGAAGACCCCGTCACAGAAGGGCTCGTAGCGGCCCATGATCGAGTCCCCCGAATCCCAGTAGGAACGGGGCTCAGGGTTGAGCCAATAGAGGGCACGGGCCCGGGACCGAATCTGGGATAAGACCTCCGGCTTACCGGGCCGGTAGTTGTTGCGAGCGTCGCCGGTGATGATCAAGGTGGTCCGGGGACTGATCTCTGGCCCATAGCGCTCTTCGAATCGGCCGAACGAGTTGCCGTAGTCGGAATGGCCGTCGAGCCAAACCGCCTCGGCTTCCGTAGCAATGCGGCCGATCGCCTCCCCGAAATCGATACCGGGACCGAAATAGCGGGTGACTTCATCGACCGTGTCAATGAAAACGAAGGTGCGCAGTCGGGAAAAATGAGCAGCCATCGCATAGGTGAACTGGAGAGTGAAACGAGCGAACGTGGCCATCGATCCCGAGATGTCACAGAGCAGAAAAACCTCCGGTCGATGCGGTCGTGCCTTACGAAAAGCTGGATCCAACGGGACCCCACCAGAGGCGAGCGATCTCCGGACGGTCTTGCGAAAATCGAGCCTTCCGCTACGGAGCAGCCGTCGCCGGCGGGCAAGCCGAGCGGCCAGCTTTCGGGTCAAAGGATCGATGACTTCCTCGATCTCTTCGAGATCGGATCGAGTGGCGTGCATCAGGTTGAGGTCCTCCACCAGAGGCTGACGCAGCGTGCGAGCGACCGAGAGGCGCCCGCGGTCTGCCACCAGACGCCGGCGGATCTCGTCGGCCAACTCGCGGCGAAGACGGCTGATCATGGCCTCCACGTCTTCGCGCGCCAGGCGTTGGTCGAGTTGGTCATCGGCGTCGACCCCAGCCAGCACTGCGTCGAGGAGTCGCTGTCGGAGCGCATCGAGATCGAGACGGCGGAGGGTCCGGTACAAGTAATAGGTGCCGCCCACCGGCCGTCCCGGCTCGATCCCGGCAAACTCAGTCACCGCCCTCCGGGCGGCGGCTTCCATCGAAGCCATGTCGCCAGAAAACAGTGCCTGAAAAAGCGACTCGAGCAAGGAGTCGAGGTCCGTTTCACCACTGCCTGAGCCGGCCTGTTGCGAGCCATTGGGACTTGGCCCTTGCCCGGACCTTTCCTCACCCGGGACCGGGCCGCGATGGTGAGCGAAGAAAACCTCGAAGGCGACTTCGAAGGCCTGATAGTGGCGTTCGTTCTTGACCAGCGTCGCCCCCAAGGCCGCCTTGAGGCCTCCCCGGTCAGCGAGATCAACGTGTCGAATCGCCTCCATGGCATCGATGGCTTCAACCATCGAAACGGGAATGCCAGCTGCCCGCAGCTCCGTGATGAAGTCGGTAAGAAGTTCTATCAAGTCGAACTTGCAGGTGGGGTTGCGAACTCCTTCGCCGCTTTCTCAATATCGGTCTGATACTTAAGAAGGACATGGAGCGTGTCCCCGACCACCTTCTCGTCGACGTGCTCGATCGACAAGGCGAGCAGCGTTCGCGCCCAGTCGATCGATTCCGACACCGATGGCGCTTTCTTGAGATCGAGGCCACGAATCGACCGAACCAAACGAGCGATCTGAGTGGCCAGGTGCTCGGTGATTCCAGGCACTCGATGCAGCAGAATCTCTTTCTCGCGATCTGCCTCCGGATAGGCGATGTGGAGAAAGAGGCATCGCCGTTTCAAGGCTTCGGAAAGTTCGCGAGTGTTATTCGAAGTGAGAACCACCAGCGGGGTGCTGTTGGCGGTGATCGTGCCGAGCTCGGGTATCGAGACCTGAAAGTCGGAGAGGATCTCGAGGAGGAGAGCCTCGGTCTCGATCTCGACCCGGTCGACCTCGTCGATCAAGAGCACAACTGGTCGGTCGGACCGAATTGCCTCCAGCAACGGACGGGTCAGTAAGAATTCTTCGGCGAAGATGTCGTCTTCAATCTCCGACCAATCACGGTCTGAATCCGCCTGAATCCGGAGAAGCTGCTTCTTGTAGTTCCACTCGTAGAGCGCTTTGGCTTCATCCAAGCCCTCGTAGCACTGGAGGCGAATGAGACGACGTCCTGTGAGCTTGGCGAGCGCCTTGGCGAGTTCGGTTTTGCCGACACCCGCCGGTCCCTCCACCAGGATCGGTTTTTGCAGCCGCCCCGCCAGGTATACGACCTGGGCAATTCGCTCGTCCGGGAGATAACCCTCGGCGGTCAGGGCGGCGCCGACCGAGGCGGGTGACTCCATTCCCGGGTCGCTCACTCCGGCCGCCTATCTGATCTGGCCACTGCCGTGCACCATCCATCTCTCACAAGTCAGGGCTTCGAGTCCCATCGGACCCCGCACGTGAAGCTTCTGCGTGGAGATCCCGATCTCGGCGCCGTAGCCGAATTCCTCCCCATCGGTGAATCGGGTGGAGGCGTTGACCATGACTACCGCCGAGTCGAGCTCGCGAACGAACCGATCGGCTGATTCGAGATCTCTCGTGATGATCGCTTCCGTGTGTCCGCTTCCAAACTGGCGAACATGGTTGATCGCTTCGTCGACAGAATCGATGACCTTGACCGCCATCACCAGATCGAGATACTCGGTTGACCAATCATCGCTTCCCGCCTCCAGCAGATCTTCGACGTAGGAGCGAGCAGACTCATCGCCTCTCAACTCGACTCCCGCCGCGCTTAGGAGTTTCGTGACCTGGGGGAGGAAGTCGGCCGCCACCGATCGGTGGACGAGAAGCTTCTCGGCCGAATTGCAGACGCCCGGGCGGGAGACCTTCGAATTGACGACGATCTCAGCTGCCAGGTCCAGATCGGCGCTCGCATCGACGTAGATATGACAGTTGCCGGCACCATCGATCACATAGGGAACCGTGGCTTCGGATTCGATGGCCGAAATCAGCTTGGGGCCTCCCCGCGGCACGAGGAGATCGATCCATTCTTTGGCCTGCATCAAGGCCCGGGCCGCCTCCCGGCTGGTATCGCTCATCACCTGCACGGCGTCGGCCTCGAGGTCCGCTTCAACCTGAGCCTCACGGAGAATCTCGCCGATGGCCAGGTTTGACCGCAGGGCGTAGCTCGAGCCTCGGAGGACGACGGCATTCCCGGCCTTCAGCGCCAATCCAGCAGCATCCGCGGTCACGTTGGGTCTGGCCTCAAAAATCACCGCCACCACCCCGAGCGGAGCCCGGAATCGGGTCATCCGCAGGCCGTTCGGGCGAACGAAGCCCGCAGTGACCTCTCCGACGGGATCGGGTAGTGCTGCCACCTGGCGAAGCCCACCGGCCATCCCGCCGATCCGGGCCGGCGTCAGCCGGAGCCGATCCAGTAACGCTCCTCCGATACCCTGCGCTCGGGCCTCTTCAACGTCGCCACTGTTGGCATCGAGCAGCCGCTCGGATTCGGCTTCCAGACCAGCGGCCGCTCCCTCGAGGGCGCGGTTCTTGAGATGAGTCGCCGCCATCGCCTGCCGACGAGAGGCCGCCCGCGCCGCCTCGCCAATTGCCTGGATCATCGAAGGCAGTCTAAGGGCGACCCGCTAGCTGCCCTCAGACCAAGATCACCAGGTCGTCACGGTGAACCGCCTCCCGGTTCCCCCGCTGACCAGCGAGGCTTTGGAGGGATGCCGAATCCAGGGCGACCAGGCCCTTGGCAACCAAGGCCGAGTCGGGGCTGAGGATGTCGACCGCAGCCCCTTCGGGGAATGATCCCCGGACTTCCATGACCCCAACCGGCAATAGGGACCGGGCCCTTTCGACCAACGCCGCCACAGCTCCCCCGTCGACGACGACCGTGCCGGCGGAGGCAAGGCCGAACGCGATCCAAAGCTTGCGGGCAGCCAGTTTTTGCGGGCGGGGATCAACCCAGGTGCCGACGTCCTCCCCGGCCAGAACCCGCCGAAGCAAGTCGGGGGCTTTGGCCGAAACGAT
>DATEDN010000147.1:0-1430 GCA_035281645.1 Acidimicrobiia bacterium
GCGTGACCACTTCCACCTGGCGGGTTTGACCCCACACACCGCGAGGCGGAGCCTGAACCAGCGGCAGCAGGCACCGACAGGCATAGGCCAATGCGGCGGGATCGAGCTGAGGGAAGCGGTCTGCCAGCAATGCCCGCAAACGTGGGCCGCTCAGCGGCGTGTTCGACAGAAGCTGGCGGGCGACGGCCATGATCGGCTCGAGATCAACCCCGGCCAGAGCCGGGGCGAATTCGCGATGACGGGAGAGCTCGGCCGTCAGCACCGGCTGCGTGAGGGGACGGAGCCATAAGGCGTCCCCGACGGTGAGCAAGTGAATAGTTCCCCTCATCACCGTGATCCTCACCAGCGATCTATCGAACAACAGCCGGCCCAGGGCATCGGCCTCGAATCCTTCTAGTCGTGACCAGAGGGCGAGGTAGGGGTCGAGTGGGTTCTGGGCCTGGAGACCGACCAGCTTCTCGACCGCAGTCGTCGGTGGCATCGACGCCCTCCGGAGCAATAGCTGACGCTCGAGCGTCGCCCGGTTCAGTTGTCGATTGGTGATGGGTCTAGCGGACCAGCGCATCGAGACCGATGGTGATCATCTGCTCTACCGCTTCATGAACCACCGGGCGGTTGGGGTTGTAGCCCTCCATAGCCTCATCCTTCTCGACGAGAGGATTGCCGTCGATGGCAAGAATGGCTCCGGCGCTCGCTTCATGAAGCGAGGCCAGTATGTAGAGAGGGGCTACCTCCATCTCCACTGCGATGACTCCGGATTGCTGCCACATCGGGAGGCTGCTTCCCAGGATCTGATGGGGATAAAAGGACGCCACCGTCAGCACGACTCCTGGATGGACATCGACGCCGGCCGCCTCGGCTGCCCCCAGCAAGCTGTCGACGACTCGATGATCTGCTGTCGCCGGGTACTCCAACGGAACTACCTGTTGGGAGAAGCCGTCGGCGCGGACGGCGGCTGTCGCTACCACCAGAAGTCCGTCAAGGATGTCGGGCTGCATTCCCCCCGCGGTACCAGCCCGTATCACCCGCTCCGCCCCGGCCCGAAACAGCTCTTCGAAACAGACGGCGGCGCCGGCGCTACCTACGCCGTGGGACACGACGGCGACTTCGATGTCGTGATGCCGACCGGAGAACGAAACGTATTCGCGGGTTCGGCCCAATTCCTTCACGTCCTGAAGGCGTTCTGCCGCCTTCTCTGCGCGGTTGGGATCCCCGACGACCAGCACCCGGTGGGGAAGGTCGCCGGCCCGAAATCCAAGAACGGGCAGTCGGGAGTCCTCGGGAACCCGGGTCTTGGTCACGTCTTGAGACCGTTGGCCAGTCGCTCGAGATCGTCGTCGTTGGTCCACCATCCGATCGAGGCACGCACCAATCCCGTCTTTGGGATCTCGCGCACCAATACCCCTTCCGATTCGAGGTGGGCGACGACA
>DATEDN010000148.1:0-26730 GCA_035281645.1 Acidimicrobiia bacterium
GCCAAAACCAAGAGCAAGGCACCAATTGGTACCGGTCGTGGCATCGCTTCGGGAAGCTAGCGACACCCGCAATCTATAAAGTCGCCGCCGGATGCAGAGCGCCACCATGAGAAACGATCGCCGGTCGATATTCGGCTGGGCGATGTACGACTGGGCCAACTCCGCCTACACCACCACCACTCTCGCGGTATTGCTGCCGGCCATCTTTACCGGCGAGATCATGCCGGAGGGAGGGGTGACGGTGTTCGGCCGAACGGTCGATGGTGAGTCGCTTTTCAGCTACATGGTCAGCGCGGCGGCGCTGGTGGCATTCGTGCTTTCACCGGTGATGGGTGCGATCGGCGACTTCGCCGCCCGCAAACTGAGGTTCCTTCGGACCTTTGCCTACATCGGCGCTTTGCTCTCGCTCCTGTTTGCTCTGATGGGGCCGGGAGACATCTGGCTGACAGTGATCCTGTTCCTTGTCGTCGAAACCTGCTGGGCGATCGCCGCTGTCTTCTACGACAGCCTTCTCCCCCATCTCACCACCAATGAGACCATCGATCGGGTTTCCTCACGAGGCTACGCGTTCGGCTATCTCGGCGGCGGGATCCAGTTCTTGATCTCCCTGCTCTTGATCCAATTCAGTCCCGACAGCTTCGCCGCCACGGCCGCTCGCATCGCCATCGTCATGGCCGGACTGTGGTGGCTCGGATTTGCCATCTTCGCCTTCAGGCGCCTGCGAGAACCGGGAGTGGCCGAACCGCTGCCGGAAGGTACGAGACCAGGGTTTTCCACCTATGCCCGGATCGGGTTCGCCCGCACCGGCTCCACCATTGCCCGGTTGAGGAAGTTCCCGCAGCTCCTCTTGTTCCTCGTCGCCTTCCTGCTCTACAACGACGGTGTCCAGACCGTGATCTCGATCTCGGCCGCATTTGCCACCGAGACCCTGCGACTCGACACCGCCGACGTTGCCCTTGCATTCCTGGTGGTGCAAATCGTCGCCTTCGGCGGCGCGCTCTTGTTCGGGTGGATCGCAGGCAAGATCGGGCCGAAGCGGGCCATCATGGTATCGCTGGTGCTCTGGACCGGGGTCTCGATCCTCGGGTACAGCCTGCCCGAAGAGAGCTTCGTTCCATTCCTCGGCCTCGCCGCCTCGGTGGGTCTGGTCCTGGGCGGCACTCAGGCGCTTTCCCGCAGCCTCTACGGATCGATGATCCCCGAGCAGGCGTCGGCTGAGTTCTACGGTTTTTACTCCGTGTTCTCCAGGTTCGCCGCCATCTGGGGACCGCTCCTGTTCGGCATCGTCAACCAGGTGACCGGCTCGAGCCGCCAGGCGATCCTGTCGCTTATCGCATTCTTCGCCCTTGGCTTCATCGTCCTGGCCTTCGTCAATATCGATCAGGCCCGCCAGGCCAAAGAGCACTGGCACTTCCACGGTGCCGCTGCCAGCGTCGACTAGAAACCCCTCGTGACCGAGCGGCTCGTGGTGGTGGGCGGAGACGCGGCAGGAATGTCGGCCGCCTCGCAAGCCAGGCGTCTTGTCCCCGACCTCGAAATCATCGCCTTCGAGCGAGGCGACTACGTGAGCTACTCAGCGTGCGGTGAACCGTACGTGATGGGCGGCGAGGTGGCCGAGGTTGACGATCTCGTGGCCAGGACCCCTGCAGAGTTCGCCGCCCGCGACATCGGAGTTCGACTCCACAGCGAGGTGATCGAGATCGATCTCGATCGACGCACGATCGTGGTCGACTCGGCCCGTGACAGGTCAAAAATCGGCTTCGACTACTTGATGTACTCCACTGGGGCGAGTCCCCTGCGCCCCCCGAGCGTGGCCGGGGCAGAAAAGGCGATCGGATTGCGATCGCTCAACGACGCCGAAGACCTCCGCCGGGTGGTGGACCGAGGTGTCAGCAAAGCCGTAGTGGTAGGAGGCGGCTACATCGGACTGGAAGTGGCCGAGGCTTTCGCCCACCGGGGTCGCAACGTCACCCTCGTCACGTCGGGAGAACACGTCCTCACTCGCACGCTCGATCCCGAAATGGGAGCCCTGGCCGACGATGCCGTTCGCAGGCTCGGCATCGAGCTCGTCACCGGCGTCTACATCGACACCATTTCCGAACACGTCGCTCATGGCGGTGGGCGCGACTTTTCCGGCGATGTGGTGGTGATTGGGCTCGGGACCTCGCCCGAGACAGAGCTTGCCCGCCGGGCGGGGATCGAGATCGGTGTCACGGGAGCGGTGGCGGTCAACTCCTACCAGGAGACCGACCAACCTGGTGTCTGGTCCGGAGGCGACTGCGCGGAGACAACCCATCGGGTGTCCGGGCGACAGGTCAACATCGCCCTGGGAACGGTGGCTAACAAGGCCGGCCGGGTGGCCGGAACCAACATTGGCAACACGGTTCTGGGCGCGCCCGAAAGGGCCGCATTCCCGGGCGTCCTCGGCACGGCGATTACCAAGGTGGGCGAGATCGAAATCGCCCGTACCGGACTATTGACCACCGAAAGCGTGATTTACGGATACGAGCCCGCGGTCGGCACGGTGACCGGAACCAACACGGCTGCATACTGGCCCACCGCCTCGCCAGTCCATGTCAGGTTGATAGCCGATCACATCAGCCGGCGAGTGCTGGGAGGACAGATCGTGGGTGGCCCTGGATCGGGCAAGAAGATCGACGTGATTGCCACCGCTATCTGGACGCAGATGTCGATCGACGAACTTGCCTGGGTCGATTTCGCCTACGCCCCTCCTTTCTCATCGGTCTGGGACCTGATCCACATCGCCGCCCGGCGGGCCGCTTCCAGCGCCTAGAAGTCACAAGGTGTGCCCGCGAGTCATCCGACAAGGGCAGGCTTCAAGCCGCGCCCGGCGCTCAGCCTGGACGCGGTCAGTCGATCCGAAAGGTCGCCGGACTCAATGGGCTCCCGGTCGATACGGTTACCCCGGTAAGCGTGCTCGATCCCTACTTCTACGTCGGACGAGAAAACTGAGCCCAGCAATAGCCTTGGAGCCACATGAGGCGCCTCGGACATCTCTGGCTCGGATTGATCTTGAGTTGTAGCGCGGTCGGCGGCCGTCGGACTCAGGCGCCGCCGACAACCGCCTCGACGCTTTCGGTACAGGTGACCCAAGTATCCGATGGCGACAGCTTTCGCACAACTTCCGGAGAGGTCAGGCTCATCGGTGTCAACGCTCCTGAGCGAGATGAGTGCTTCGGTAGCGAAAGCCGCCAGTGGCTCGCTGGAGCCTTGGACACAAGCACGGTCGAGATCACGCCCATCTCGATCGATCAGTTCGACCGTTTGTTGGCCGAGGTCATGGTCGATGGCGTCTCCGTCAACCAGGACGCGGTTGCCACCGGACATGCCTTCGCCCTCAGTGACTTTGATCACCTCGTTGATTTGGAGGATGGCGCTCGAGAAGGCGGACGTGGTCTCTGGGGAGCTGTGATTTGCGGGGGCACCGGCGAAAAGTCGACCCTCACAATCGAAGAAGTCGACTACAACCCCCCGGGAAACGACGATGCCGAGCTCGTCGTGGTAGGCAATCGGTCGACTGAATCCGTCGATCTCGAGGGGTTCGTCCTCCGCGACGAATCATCGATCAATCGCTTCGCTTTCCCCCGAATGGCACTCGAGCCCCACGCCATAGTCGCGGTTACAACCGCCTGTGGAGGAACCGGAGACGTTCTCGCCTGGTGCAGCGATCAACCGGTTTGGAACAACGATGGCGATGCCGTCATCCTCCTCGACGCCTTTGGCCGGGTGGTGGCTTTCCACCGCTACTGACAGCTCGCCGGCTGGCTAAGTTCAGGGCAACGTCTATCCACAGGAGGGTGCGATGTCACTGAAGGACACCTTGAAAGGAGTCCTCTCTAAGACCAAAGACTTGGCCGAGGACGCCGCTGAAAAAGCCGGACCGATGATGGAGAAGGCGAAAGAAAAAGCCGGTGAAGCCATCGAGAAGGCCGGACCGATGATGGAGAAGGCCAAGGAGAAAGCTGCTCCGGTGATGGAGAAAGCCAAAGAAAAGGCCGGTGAAGTCTGGGATAAGGGGAAGGAAAAGATTTCCGAGGCCCGGTCCGGTTCGGCCGAAGAAGCAGTCTCCGATGTGGTCGACACCGCCAAAGACAAAGCTGGAGAAGTGCTCGAAGATGCCAAGGACAAGGCCGGAGATATGGTCGAAGAGGCCAAAGAGGCGGCGTCCGAAGCGGTAGACGACGCAGAGTCATAAGGCTTAGTCAGGGACGCTCTGAAATAATGAAGCGAGTTTCGGCGCGGGTGGCGGGGATCGAGGAATCCGCCACGATGGCGATCACCGAACGCGCTCGTCAATTGCGGGCAGCCGGAGAAAAGGTGATCAGCCTCGGGGCGGGCGAGCCCGACTTCCCGACTCCGGGCCACATCGTCGAGGCCGCGCAAAGAGCAGCTGCGGACCCCGCCAATCATCACTACACGCCCAACGCCGGACTCCCGAAGCTGCGGGAGGCTGTGGCGGAGTACACCGCGGAGTTCTCCGGCGCCCGAGTCGACGCAGATCAGACGCTCATCACCAACGGGGCGAAACAAGCGGTTTATCTGGCCTTGGCAGCTCTGCTCGATCCTGGCGACGAAGCGCTGATCCCTGCTCCCTACTGGGTGACGTACCCGGAAGCAACCAAGCTGGCCGGAGGGATGCCGGTAGCGGTCGCCACCGACGACGTCGCTGGATTCAAGGTCTCGACACAACAGCTCGATCAGGCCGTGACCTCCCGCACGAAACTCCTGATCTTCGTCTCCCCGTCTAACCCCACCGGAGCGGTCTACACCCCCAACGAAGTCGTGGCGATTGCAAAATGGGCGGGCGAACGTGGCATCTGGGTCGTGACCGACGAGATCTATCAACGGCTCATCTATACGGGAGAAACGGCAGCCGCCTCGATTATCACCACTCCCGAGCTCGGAGATCGTTGGGTGGCGATCAACGGGGTTGCCAAAACGTTCGCAATGACCGGCTGGAGAGTTGGGTGGCTCGTGGGTCCGACCGACGTGATCAAGGCTGCTGCCAGTCATCAGTCCCACCTGACGTCCAACGTCAACAACATTGCTCAGCAAGCGGCGCTGGCGGGTCTCGTCGGTCCGCGAGAACCGATCGAGGAGATGAGACAGGCATTCGACCGTCGACGCCAGACCATGTATCGATGGCTGACAAAGATGAATGGGGTCTCTTGCGTCGAACCTGATGGCGCCTTTTATGCGTTCCCTTCCTTGCGACCGCATGTTGAACGATGGGGCTCGTCAATGGAAGTGGCGGCGCACCTCCTCGACGAAGCGAAAGTGGCAGTAGTCCCAGGCGAGGCGTTTGGAGCGGAAGGCTATGCCCGTCTGTCTTATGCCCTCGCCGACGATGACCTCGAAACGGCGATGGAGCGGCTGGACGCGGTCTTCTCCCGCACCTGAATTCGCTCCCCACAACTGCGACGGCGTGAGTGGGACCAAGAATTGGCTCAAGGCTGCGCCGGTACACTCGCCGAAACGTGGAGACCCCATCTCAGGCCAAGGCGATGTTGCTCGTCGAACCGAAGCGGCTGCGCTGTCACCAGCTACCCATCCGCCCACCAGACCAAGGCGGCTGGCTGGCGATCGAGGCCAATGGAATCTCCGGTGCTGACGTCCAAATATGGAAAGGCGATCGCGCTGATGTGGTCTATCCCCTTGTCCTCGGACATCAGGTCGTAGGCCGGATCGCCAGCACCGACGGCTCTCTGCCCCACGAGATCGGGACCCGAGTCGTTGTCGAACCGGAACTGCACTGTGGGGTATGCAGCCGCTGCCGACTGGGAATCAGCGGTTGCCGTCAGAGGCGACCGATAAACAGTTATGGACGGCTCCCGTCCACCGAGCCGCCGGGTTTGTGGGGTGGCCTCGCCGAGTATCTCTATCTCGATCCCAGCTCGCGAACTCATGTCGTATCCGACGACATCACCGCCGAACTGGCCACATTCGTCCACCCCCTCGCCGCCGGATACACCTGGGCGGTTGAATTGCCCTTGCTCCAATCCGGGCAAACAGTCATGGTGCTCGGGCCCGGGCCCCGGGGTCTCGGGTGTGTCATAGCCGCCATGGGGGCCGGGGCCGCATGGGTAGGAGTCAGTGGACTCGATTTCGACAGCGACAGACTCGAGGTGGCTTCCCGGCTAGGAGCGAAGCTCACCGTCAACGCCACCACCGAGGACGTCCCAGCCGCGGTAGCCGATCATCTCGGCACCCGTCCCGACGTTGTGGTCGACGTCACTTCAGACGATCCCGAAGCCATGTTCACTGCTCTCGATCTGGTGCGCTCGGGGGGTACGGTGATCCTCGCTTCGACCAAGGGCAACCGACCAGTCCATTTCTTCTCGGACCTGATCGTGCAGAAGCAACTCACCGTCAAGGGGGCGTTGGGGGCCAGCAGCGCCGCATATACCTGGGCGGCGTCCCAGATCGCCTCCGATCCTCGGCTTGACGATCTCGTTTCTCACCAGTTTCCGCTCGAGGAGTCCTCGCGGGCACTCCAGGCGGCGGCGGGCATGCTCGGGCATGACGAGCTCATGTCGGTAGCCGTCACCTTCTGATCAACTTCACCCGATCCTGGATTCCCGTGAGCAAACGGGCGGTTACGGGGTGGTTGCTTTACGACCTCGCCAACACGATCTTCGCCCTCGGGATCATCGGCCTCTACTTCCCGGCTTGGCTTCGTGAGCAAGGGGGTCGCGACAGCCACCTAGCAATCACCGAAGCTGCGGCCGGAGCGGTCGTCATTGCTCTCGCCGCCTGGATCGGCGCTCGCAGTGATCGGAGCGGTCGCCGGTTGCCGCTGCTGGCCCTGACGACGGCGATGGCCGTCGTCGCCACGTTCTCACTGGGGAGCTTCGAACTCGGGCCCTCCCTCGTGATTCTCGGCCTTGGATTGGTTGGATTCAACGTTGGCTCTGCCCTCTACGACGCCCTGCTCTCGCAGGTGAGCGACGAGTCCAATCGCGGGCTGATTTCCGGTCTCGGGGTCGCTGTCGGCTACCTGGGGTCCTTCATCGGCCTGGGGATCGGGCGCCTCACTCTGGAGTCGCAGGGCTATGCCTTCACCTTCAGGGCTTTAGCAATCGCCTTCGCTGTATTCGCCCTCCCCCTTTTTGTATGGCTCCCCGAAGCTTCGACCCCTGCGACTTTTCGCCCGGCCGGACTGCTTGCCTCTTGGAGGTCCGCTTCTCGAGAGCCGGGATTGACCCGGTTCTTGATCGGTCGATTTCTCTATACCGACGCCATCAACACTCTCATCGGCGGCTTCCTGGCATTGTTCGTGATCTCGGAGCTGGGTCTGGGCCCCGAAGACGTCAACACGCTTCTGGCCATTGCCATCGGCGCCGCCATCATCGGTGGGGCCTTCGGGGGCCGGGTGGCAAGTCGCCTGGGAGCACGGAGAACCCTGCGCGCCACGCTGCTGGTATGGGCGGCAGCAATCCTCCTCGGATCGGCGGCGGCCGTCATCGATCTGGCATGGCTGATTTGGCCAGTGGGAGTGATGGGCGGGCTGGCCCTGGGGTCGACTTGGGCCAGCGACCGAGTGCTGATGTTCGAGTTGAGCCCTCCAGAGCGGTTGGGGGAGTTCTACGGCCTCTATGCGACGGTGGGACGGTTTGCCACCATCGTCGGCCCGCTGGTCTGGGCCTTGATTGTCGACGTCTTTCGCTGGGGACGACCGGTGGCGATGGTGGCGCTGGCCGCGTTCATCATCGCCGGTTGGCGAGTTATCGGCAGCCGCGTGCGGCAGGCCGCGCCAACCGCGGCGGATAGCTTTGGTCAGGGACGGGAAAAGTGATCGTCCCGATCGATGCCGTGCGTCAACGTCTCTTCGACAAAATAGGGCACCGGGAGGTCACGGGTCTCACGAGTCCCGCTCACGAGTCGGCGGCCGATTTCTGCAAACCAGGTCGAGTTGGGAACGAGCCACGGCCAGTTGCGAATGCCGTCGCGAGCCCCGACTAGGGCTCCCACCATGGTCGCCAAGCGGCTGCCCCCTGCTGACGCCGCCATGCGAATGAGGCTCTCGGGAGTTCGATCCGAACTAGACGCCAGGACGATGGCCGTCAGCACTTCATCTGGACCCTGGTTTCGTCCCATCTCGGCCATCACCTGCCCGGGACCGGCGGTAGCGAGCGAGCCTGTCTCCAGAAAACGGCGGGGAAAGCGCCGCGCCTCATCGACATTGGTGAACGTAGCCTCGTCCACAACCAGCGTCAGGGCTTGATTTGAAATCTCGGCCGCGGCGGATAGGAGATCGCGACCGGATTGGGCAAAGCAACTAGCCGCGGTGGCGCCGGCCATAGCCGCCGCTGCCACCGCGGTCGTCGCATCGAGATGGGTCAATCGGGAAACCTCGAGCGCCCCTACAACCAGCTCCTCTGGGCGGCGCCGAAACCAAACCCCCACCGGAATCACCCGCGCCGCCGGCTCGGCGCTCGGGCCCAACGCGCGCCGAGACTCGCCTGGTCCGAGGCCGTTGACCCAGTCCTCGAATTCCGAGCTCGCCGCCCGATAGACCGACGGATTGGAATCATCAGCGCCGAGCTCAGACCACTCTCGGGCCAGCGCGGATCCCTGCACTCCGTCGTTGGCCATCAAGTGATAGGCGACAACGGTCGCTTGCTGGGTGAGCGCCGAATAAGCCACGCTGCTCCAAGCACCCGCCACGTCTCCGGCCGCGGCGGCCAGTAAGGCACCTGCCCCTTCACCGTTGACGAGCGAAAACAGAGGGCCGTTCGCGTCTGACAACGGCTCCGAGACTAACCAGTTACGCTTTCGCGCCTAGACCCCATCTCGGTCTTTTCGCCATTGCAACGACTTCTTCTCATCGCCAATCCTGCCTCGTCGCAATTCACGGGCGGGGTCCATCGCAAGGTTTCCCGCATCCTCAGTCGGCGCTTTGCGGTTGAGTCGGCCTGGCCGCAATCGGCCGACCATGCCCGTCAACTCACGGAGCAGGCGGTGGCCGACTCCTTCGACGTGATCGCCGCCATGGGGGGAGACGGCGTCGTCCACCACATCGGACAAGCGGTCGCCGGCACAGAGAGCACCCTCGCCGTGATCCCTACTGGCACGACGAACGTGTACTCACGGCTCTATGGAATCCCCCGCAAACCGGGGGCCGCCGCCAAGTTGATAGTCGGTGCCCACGACCGCCGCCGAGAACCACTGCTCGAGATCGAAGGGGTGAATGAAGCGGGGCCGGTTCACCAGTTTGCATTGTTCGCGGCCGGCTTTGGCTTTGATGCCGATGTCGTCAAAGCCGCCGAGGGTGAGCCATATCGCAAGTATTGGTTCGGAGGCCTCCATTACGGACGAAAGGCCATTGCCACCGTCCTCAGCAAGTACCGCACCCGCAAGCCCAATCTTTTGGTCAGTGCTGGAGATCGCCGGGCAGAGGCAGTAGCGGTCCTGGTCCAGTTCCACCCGATCTACACCTATTTCGGGCGTCTCGCCCTCACGCTCTCCAAAGCGCCTCCCGAGCCCTTGACGCTTCTGGTTGTCGAGGCGATTCCCGCCCGCCGCTTGCTGAGGATCGCTTCCAAGCTGCTCCTGGGAGGAGACCTGGCCCGGATTCCTGGGTTGCGGGTGTGGGAGGGCGTCGAGTCCTTTACCGTCACCGCCGATCCTCCAGTCGAGGGTCAGGCAGATGGGGAGCTCAGCGGCGCCTGGAAGGAAGTGGGTGCCACCAGCCGCAGTGGGGCCCTGCGGGTAATTGTCCCTGTTTCTCCCCCCTCAGTGGGGAGAGCCGGTGAACCCGGGAGAGGGATGCTCGAGGGCTAGTTGCAGCTCGGTGGCCAATGCTCGCGAGCGGGCGCGGGGCCGCAAGCCTTCCCGCAGGGCCTTGCCCAAGGTGGAATCAAGATGCCTTCCGACATCGACGGTCGGCTCTCCGAGAATCTCGAGAGAAACCTCGAGCTCGGGCGCTTCCTCAGACAAACCCGCAAGAAAAGCACCCAACTCCTGACGGGCTTGGTGCGGTGCTCGTTCCCAGTCGGAGGCGACCCGAGTGCGAACCGCATCCCAACGCTCGGAAAACCCCACCGGGGCCAGGCTGGGACGGATGCTCACAAGAACCCGCTTTATCTCGTTTCTCATTCTCTCCTCGCCCGTGCCCGCCGCTTCGGCTTTCGCCAAGATGGTCTCAACCAACTCTTCGATCCCGATCGGAGGACCGGCCGGGGGGTCGGCCGCAGTAGCAACGACTTCGGGCTCGGAGAAACCATCGCGGCGAAGGGCCCACTCGAGATCCTCGGTCACCAGGGCCAATTCCCCCTCATCGAGCCGGTCGATCTGGTTGAGGACGAACACGTAGGTGTGTTCATGAGCGACGAGCGGACGAAAGAACTGATCGTGCATGACCCGGTCGCGGTATTTCTCCGGATCCGTCACCCAGACAACGACGTCGATGATCGTCAGCAGGTCGCTCACCTGGCGGCGATGGTCCGTCGCCACGGAATCGACGTCCGGGAGATCAACCAACACCAGGGATCCCGGCGTCTCTCGCCGGACGACGTCCTCGATGCCCAGCTCAGCCCACATTCGCTCCAGGCGATTGGCGACGGCGGGCGGAACGACTACCAGCGGGCGAGCGGTGGTCGGCCGGGTCGCACCCGGGTCCGAGATTGGTTCCTCGACAATGGCGTTGAGAAGGCTCGACTTGCCCGAGCCGGTGCTGCCCGCCAGACCTACGAGAACGCCCGAGTAGGCGCGGCGATGACGGAGCCTCTTCGCGGTCTGGGCCAGGAGGGTGAAGTGATCAGGTGGCAGGTGCTCGGCTGCACTCGACACCAACCGATCGAGCAGATCGAGGAGTGGGATCACTGTTCGAAGCTGGCATCCAAGAGGGCCTGCCACCCCGTTTCCAACGTATCGATGAATGCTGGGTCGGGCGGGGGGCGCAGGGCCAGCTCGGTGGCCATAACCCGTTGAGCGACCAGAGAATAAGGAGGCGTCGCTTCCCCGAGAATTTCCATCGTGAGCGGAGAAAGATTGGCGTCCCCGAGCGCCTCCCGCAGCCGCTCTTCGATGCGATCTAGCAAATCCGCTCGGATCCTTGGCCTACGGAACCTCAATCGTGTGGCTCTTGGTTCGGTGGTGATGTCGGAGAGCTCGACCGCAGCTTTCTCGAGGGCGCTTCTCTCGTCCAGCCGCTGTTGGTGGGCGGCTCGCAGCGAGGCTCGAAGGGGCGCGACCAGCTCGGCTACCCGATCGGACGCCTGATTTAACGACTCTCGGCGGACTTCCGGCGACAGATCGCGGAGGAAGCTCGCGAGCCGCTGCACCGACTGGGGACTGAGTCTCTTTCGATCGGGATCAATCCTCTGTTCAGAAATGGTGAAGACGTCGAGACTCCCGAGCCCGGTCCTCCGCAGACGAGCGAGGAGATCGTTGCGCGCACCAGACGAGCGGCTCGGCACTCGGTTGAGAACGATCGCCAGCGGGCGCCTTCGCACCAAGTTTTGGAGCGTCTCCCATATGAGCTGATCGCCATACCGGGCGGCAGTGGTGATGAAGAGGATGAAATCCGCCGCCTGAGCTACCGATAGCGCCTCGGCGCGGTGGTCGACGAAATCGGAATCGAGATCGGGAGTGTCGACCATCGCCAGCTTGTCAAGAAGAGGGTGGCCCGACACCGAGACCGGTCCGATGTGAGCCAGCCGTTCCGCAGCATCCTCGGAGGACCAGACTCGCGCTCGCTTGGTCGTGGGCCGCAGCGCTCCCGGCATCGACACGACTTCGGCGGCGAGCGAGTTCAGCAGAGTTGATTTGCCCGCCCCCGTCGAACCAATCAGGGCGATCACGAGTGGTAGCTCGCCAATGATCCGCGGCAGGAGATAGCCCTCGAGTATCGAGACCGCTTCGTCCCGGGAAGAAGCAAATTCCGCTTCTATGTCGGCGGAGGCGAGAACCGAGAGGAGAAGCGAGAGGTCACCGTAAAGGCGGGTCTGTTTACGCGTCACCGACGGAGCACGCTAACGGCGGGCTAATTGTTTATCGCCAGCGCAGCCTGTCCTTCCGGGCATTCCTGCCACAAGGGGCAATACCGGCACCAGGGTCCGGCGTGCCTCTCGGCTTCGACCGACCGCCGCACAAAATTGACCAGGTCGGCGACCTTTGTGGCCACCGCTGAAAGCTCGGACACACTCGGTGTACGCGTAAGGCTCTCTCCGGTTTGGAGCGAAATCGCTTCCACCCTGGGGAGCGTCTTCTCTTGCAGGCACCAAACCAGCGCGTAGAAAAGCAGCTGTTCGAGGGGCTCGCCGAGAGGCCCGGTTTTCCAATCTCGAAGAAGCGGTCCGGCGAACACCGCGTCCACCCGCCCGACCAGAGTGACACCTTCCGCCACTTCAGAAAGGAGGGCCACCTCGGCTCGTTCGAACTGGTCGACGGGCAGTTTGGAGAATCTGCGATAGAGATCGCTCGCTTCCGATATCACCGGGCCCAGCAGCGAGGGACGATTGAGCCCGGCTGCGGCGATCTTGTTGTTGAGGCTGGTGCTCCCGATCACTTCCCGGGCGGCTTGCTCCGGGTCGCCGATGGGTCCGGTCTGAAGATGACGGGCAATCAGTCCATGGGTGAGGCCACCGCGAAACGAGGCCTTTGATTCCGGCGGATAACGACCGCGGAACCGGCCCAGACCTTGAGCTGGGCATTGCCGGTAGGCGATGTATGTCGTCGCCGAGACCATCACCGGATCCCCCGGTTGGATCGGTGGAAACTCGATCACTCGCGGCATCGTACGAGGTGGGTCTGTCAGAAGACCAGAACCCCCCTAAACTCGCCGGACGTCTCCGGGGGAAACCCAAATCATGCCTGCCAACGCGTCCGCGCCGACCATCACCTCTCCCCCTCCGACCGGTGCCCTCCCAACTCGGCCCCGTCTGCTCTGGATACTTGGCGGCCTTGTAGCGGCCGTGCTCGTTGCCTACGGGGCGACCCGGCTGCTCTCGGCAGGCGAGGTAATGGGCTCGGTCACGGCAGATCGAATCGAATTGGGCGGCTTGACCGAGAGCGCTGCCGCCGACGCGCTGCTCGGCCTCGAAGACACCCTGGGAAACACACCGGCACACTTCACGGTGCTCGACCACTCCCTGCAGTTGGCGCCGGAATCGGTGGGATTCGACCTCGACGAACGAGCGATGGTGGAGAGCGCGATTCGTGTGGGGCGAAGCGGCAATCCATTCGGTGAATTCGCTTGGTGGATCACTCATCTGTTCTCGTCGACGCCGATCCCGTTGAGTGCCAACCTCGATCCAACCGCGGTGGAGCTGGTGCTATCCGATTGGGACGCCGAGGTCATCGCCAGTCCACCCTTTCCGGGGAGCGTCGCCGTGGAGGGAACCGAAGTCGTCGGTGAATATCCCCGTGCCGGCCAGCAGATCGATCGCAACGTGGCTCCCGACATCATCCTTGCCGAGGCATCCACCAGCGATCGCACTACCACCGCTCTCCCGGTAGCGGAAACGCAACCAACTCTCACCATTTCCGACATCGATACGGCTGTGCGGGAGGGGCAGTTGCTGCTGGCGGGGCCGGTGAATTTGACCAATCGGGAACGGAACAAGCAGGTGAACTTCTCCGTGCAGGAGTTAGCGGATGCCCTCGTGGCCGAGCTAGGGGTTGACACGATCACGTTCGAATTCGACCCGGAGATTGTGGCCTCGTATCTCGAGCCTATTCGAGCCGATCTCGAGGAGGCCCCGGTCAACGCCGAGCTCGTGGTCGACGGCGATTTCGTCACCGTCGTCCCGGGTGTACGGGGGACGGTGATCAATCCCGAAGCGACTGCCGAGAGGATGCTGGCGGCGGCGAGCTCAGCCTCTCGTTCTGGTCCGCTCCCGATCGACGAGTCCGTCGATCCCGACGTGACGACCGAAGAGCTTGAGGCCTTAAACATCAATCACAAGGTCAGTCAATTCACGACTTATCACGACTGCTGTCAGAACCGCGTGACAAACATTCACTTGATCGCCGACACTGTCAACAACACGATCGTCGAGGCCGGTGCCGAGTTTTCGCTCAACGACACCGTGGGCGAGCGAACGGCCGAAGGCGGCTACCTGGAAGATGGCGCCATCATCGGGGGCCGCCTCGAGAAGGCGATCGGCGGCGGGGTCAGCCAATTCGCCACGACGTTCTATAACGCCGTTTTTTGGGGCGGTTATGAGGACATCGCCCACAAGCCCCATAGCTTTTACTTCAGCCGCTACCCCCTCGGGATCGAAGCCACCATCTCGTGGCCGCTCCCCGACGTCCGCTTTCGCAACAACACCGACAGCGCCATCCTCATTCGAACCTTCTACAGCCGCACCTCAATCACGGTTGCTTTCTACTCCGACAACGACGGAAGGATTCTGGTGGGCGAGCAGAGTGGTGGGGAGCTGCGGGTCTATGCCGCGGCGGAAGGCGGGGAGAACGCCCGCCGGGTATCGGCCGACGTCAGCGAGCGCACCAACTTCCGTGAACCACCCCCTCCTCGCTACATCGGCGACCCGACGATCGTTCCGCCCGAGCAAAAACAGGACCAATCTGCTGCCCAGGGCTTCACGGTCCAGGTGACGCGTTTCATCACGGTCGGCGATCAGACCCGTGAAGATCATTGGACGGTGGTCTATCCCCCACGCCAGGAAATCATCCTGGTCCACCCCTGCCAGATCCAAGACTCGGGGGTGTCGTGTCCCACCACAACCACTACCCCGCCGGTTACGACGCTGCCGGCTCCTCCTCCGACGACTGCTGCTCCGTAGCCGTCTGATCCCGGTAGAAACGGAAGAAGCTCGAGATCACCTCGGCCGCGGCATCGATTGCCTCACCGTCCCACCCCCCGGGGCGGCGCATCGAGACCGTATTCGACATGACATACACATGATCGATTCCCAACCCGGCGCCAAAAAGGCGAGCGGCCAGCTCGGCCGGAAAGGTCTCTCGTTCGATCGGCGCCTCGGTGTAGGCCTCCCCATCCTGACCCGACCACGAACGGTCAGCTGCGACCAAAAGCGTCTCCCCCAATTCGGTCCTGTCGAGCACTTCGATCGTCTGACCCATGTGAGGGGCGATGGTACCGGCCCGTCTGCGAACCCAGGGTTCGGAGGGAGGCCCTACCTACCTCCCAGCCCACAGAAGGAAGACGGTCTAGCGCCCCTCGGGCGAGGTCCGGCCGGAGCGCTGGGACTGCACCCCGCCAGCCCGCTCCCCGATCATGTGAACCTTGAGCAGGTTGGTCGAGGCCTGTCGATTGGGGGGGATCCCCGCCACCATCACCACCGTATCGCCCCGCTGGCAGAGCCCCTCCTTTTCGAGGAACTTCTCGGCGGCGGCGATCATGTGGTCGGTGTAGTCGCGTCGCTCGAATGGATAAGCCGTTACTCCCCGGTAGAGGGTCATTCGCCGCCGGGTGGAATCGATCGGAGTGAAGGCGACGATGCGAGCCGCCGGTCGATACTTGGAAAGCAGGCGAGCCGTCGAACCCGATTCGGTGAAGGCGACGATGGTGTCGATCGAGAGATTGGCAGCGCAGTCCACCGCCGCCTGCGCCACCGCCGAAGCCACGGCCGACTGCTGTGTCCGATAAGCATGGACGACCGTGTTCTGTGAAGTCTCGGACTCGACTGTGGCGCAGATCCTCGCCATGAACTCGACCGCCTCCCGGGGATGGATACCGGCCGCGGTCTCCGCCGAGAGCATGACCGCGTCTGTGCCTGCCAGGACGGCGTTGGCGACATCGGTGACCTCGGCCCTGGTCGGCCGGGTTGAGTGAGTCATGGACTCGAGCATCTCGGTGGCGGTGATGGTCACCACTCCCGCCTCGTTGGCTCGACGAAGGATGTCTGCCTGGATCAAGGGAATCCGCTCCAGTGGCAGCTGCACGCCGAGATCTCCGCGGGCCACCATGATCCCCGCCGCCTCGCCAAGAATTTCGTCGAGATTGGCATAGGCGGATGCCAATTCGATCTTGGCGATGATGGGAACGTCGCCGGCCAGCTCTCGTACCCGCCGGATGTCGTCGGCGCTCTTGACGAAGGAGGCGGCAACCCAGTCAACCTCGAGCACCTTGCCGTAACTGAGGTCCACCTCATCCTTCTCGGTGATCGCCGGCATGCGGAGATTTGTGGCCGGGAATGCCACCCCTTTCCCGTTACCGAGAAGGCCGCCCACCACCACCCGGGCCTCGATGTGATCCGTCGCTTTGCCAGTGGCAACCAGACGGATAAGACCGTCGGCTAGGACCAGCTCTTCCCCCACCTCGACATCTTCGAGCAGGTACGGGTAATCGAGAAAAATGACATCAGGCTCGGTAGAGAGACTTCGCCCCTGATAGCAGCGCACCGTCTGGCCGGTCGTGAGCACCAACGCTCCTTCGGGAAAGGTTCCCACCCGCAGCTTCGGGCCCTGGATGTCCTGGAGGATGGCGACATTGCGGCCGGCTTTCTCTGCGCCCTCACGAACCCATTCGGAAAACTGGCGGTGAAACTCGTGGTCCCCGTGAGAGAAGTTGAGCCGGGCCACATCGATGCCGGCGTCGATCAGGCTCCGCACCGCCTCGGCCGAGGCGACCGACGGACCCATCGTCGCCACGATCTTGGTGTAGCGCTCCACCTGAAAAATGTAGCGGCCAGGCGATTCCCAGCTTGGGGTTGCGCGTACTTGCCACTCATACACTCTCGGTGTGGAACCCCTCGTTTCGTTGCGAAACGTCGCGCTCTCTACCCCGTCGTATTCAATTCTTCAGCCGATATCCATCACCATCGAGGCCGGTTCCGCGATAGCGATAATCGGGCCCAACGGCGCCGGCAAGAGCACGCTTTTGCGAGTGCTAGCCACACTCGCCCCCCCGACCGAAGGCGAAGGCGAGGTGCTCGGAGCGAGGCTCGGCAGCCGTGAGGTGCTAGAGGTGCGGCAGAGGATCGGCCTGGCCGGACATGTTCCGGCCCTGGCTTCGGGCTTGACTCTCAGGGAGAACCTCGCGTTCTATGCCCGGTTGTCCGGCATCTCCCCAGATCGTGTCGAACCGGCCCTGGAGGCGGTGGGGCTGGCCGGGGCCCGAGAGCGGCGGACTGCCGAGTGTTCGGCCGGAATGAGAAAAAGGGCCGATCTCGCCCGACTGCTAGTCGACGACCCGGAGCTGCTTCTTCTCGACGAGCCCACCGACACCCTCGATCGCTCCGCCCGGGTCATCATTGATCAGCTCATCCAGAGAAGTGTTAGCAAAGGTGGGGCGGCAGTGGTGGTGTCCCACGACCGGGTGAACCTGGGCGAGAGCATTCATCGCATCTATGCGCTAGAGAACGGGACGCTTGCGTGAGGGGGTTCTGGTTGCAAGCGAGGGTTCTGGCCCGCAATGAGTTGCTAGTCGATCGCCGGGGGGGCGAAACGTTCGGCTTGGTGCTCCCGTTTGCGGTGGCCGCCTTGATCATGATCCCGCTGGCGGTCGGTATCGATCAACCGACGATCTCGCGCCTGGGCTTGCCGGCGTTCTGGGTTGTCACCCTCCTATTCGGGATGCAGATCGCCTGGCGTCAAACCACCGCCACCGACCGTGCGGTTCGTGACCAGGTTCGTCTCTCCGGCCTCGACCCCGCCGCCGGTTTTGTAGGCCGAGCAGTGGCCAACCTCACGCTTCTTGTGGGATTCATGTCCGCGAGCCTGTTCCTGACGCTTTTGCTCTACTCGCCACCGACTATCGAGAATTGGCCGGCATTCACTGCCGCCCTAGTCCTCTTCGCCATTGGCTTGTCATTGATCTCGACCCTGATCGCCGACGTCACTCTCGGTCTGTCAGCGCGCGCCGGTCTGGCACCTCTCCTGGTGGCGCCTCTCGCTTTGCCCCTGCTCTTTGCCGGCTCGAGGGTGGCAGAGCTTTCGAGCGAAGCAGCCATATCACGACCCGGGGGTATCCTGGCCTGGCTCCTGGTGCTGGTCCTGGTCGATCTGATCGGAGTCATCGCCGGAGTCCTGTCCGCACGACCGCTTGAGGAAACCCTCGGATGAAACCCGACCACGTACCGACGAAACTGAAGCTCCTCTACGCGGTCACCGCTCTCGTCGTCATCTCTGGTGCTGTTCTGGCCCTTTCCACCCCTCCCGAAGCGGTGCAGCGCACCTACGCCCGAATTCTTCACCTCCATGTCCCATCTGCCTGGCTGGCATTCCTCGCCTTCGGGGTCACGGCGCTAGGTTCTGTGATGTGGCGGCTCCGGCGTCGCTTCGTTTGGGACCGCTTGGCGGCGTCGTCCGCAGAAATCGGCGTCCTCTTCACGGGTCTCGCCATCGCCACGGGCGCCATTTGGGGGAGACCAGTCTGGGGGGTGTTCTTCGACTGGGGAGATGCCCGCATGGCATCGACGGCGGTGATGTTCCTGGTCTATCTGGGATATCTGGCTCTCCGTCGGTACTCGCCGAGTCCCGAACTCGCCGCCGATCGGGCTTCCATCCTCGGAATCGTGGCAGTGATTCAGGTTCCGCTCGTCTACTTCTCGGTGAACCTCTTTCGTACCCTTCATCAGACCCAGAGCATTCGCCCCGACGGGTCCACCCTGGAGGCATCGATGGTCACGGCTCTCCTGGTCAACCTGGCCGCATTCACCCTGCTTTATGTCTCGTTCCTGGCAGCCCGAATGATCGTTGCCCGGGAGGAGGCTCGCCTCGTTGCCGCCCTTCCGGTGGCAGGCGCTGCCGTGATATCCCCGCCGGGCCTCAGCGATGCCTGAGTCAGCTGTCGTCGGCCTCTCATACGCGGTCACCTACGGGTTGATTCTCTGGTACGGGGCCCGGCTTTACCGGCGGATGCGCCGGCTGCGCGACCGAAGCTGACCGTGCCCTATCGAAGGTTCGTCTGGCCCGCACTGGCGGCGGTGGCGGCAGTTGTGATCGCGCTGGTGGTAACCAGCCTCGGCGACAATCTCACCTACTACCTGACGCCGAGTGAAGCCGTCGCCCAGCGGGACGTCAACAGCAACGGAGAGAGGTTTCGCCTGGGTGGATTGGTGGTCGAGGGATCTTTGACCGAGGATGGAAACGTCAAAAGGTTTCAAGTGACCGACGGAGCCCAAACCATCAACGTCGAGTTGACCGCCCCCGCCCCTCCACTGTTCGCGGAAGGAATCGGCGTGGTCGTCGAAGGACGCTGGGCGGGAGACTCTTTCCTGGCCGACCTCGCCCTGGTCCGTCACGACGAGAACTACGTCGTTCCTACCACCCTCCCCTGATGTTCGCCCTGCTCGGATTCCTCGGAGTGGCGGTGGCGTTGGGCGGATCGGTGGGCTTGGTTGGCTCCGGAATCCGCCAGGCCCGGGCCGCGAGCCTGTCTTCCGGCATCGCCTTGCGCCGATCGATCGCCGCCATCGTCGGCGGAGCGATCGTCGCCTTCGGGGCTCTAGAGGGTGCGCTCGCTGCTAACGACTTCTCCCTCGAGTACGTCGCCAACCATCACGCTCGGGCGACGCCATTTCCCTTCAATCTGGCGACCGGCTGGGCAGCGCTCGAAGGTTCGATCGTGCTCTGGGGACTGGTGCTGGCCGGTTTCATTTACTTTGCTTGGCGGCGGTTTCGCACTGCTCCCGACCGACTCGGAGCCGGCGCGCTGGCGGTGATGGGCTTGGTCGCCGTCTTCTTTTTCGGCCTCCAGTCGACCGTCGCCAATCCGTTTCAAGTCTGCACCGATCCGCTGTCGATTGGCTGCGCCGCGTCGAGTCCGTGGCCATGGGCGGCCGCCTCCGCCCCCGCCGATGGCCCTGGTCCCAATCCCCTCCTCCAGAACCACATTCTGATGGCGATCCATCCGCCCATGCTCTACCTCGGATACGTCGGTCTCACTGTTCCTTTCGCCTACGCGATCTCCGCCCTCGCCCTTGGCATGCCCGGCGCCGATTGGCTCCGCCGGAGCCGGCGAGCGGCGTTGGTGGCCTGGTCCTTTCTCACCGTGGGAATCACGCTCGGGGCATGGTGGGCATACGAAGTTCTGTCCTGGGGCGGCTACTGGGCCTGGGATCCAGTCGAGAACGCCTCCTTTATGCCTTGGCTGGTGGCCACCGCCTTCTTGCACTCCTCCCTCGTACAGGCACGGCGGGGTGCGTTGCAATCTTGGAACTTCATCCTCGTGATCGGCGCTTTCGCCCTCACCATCCTCGGCACCTTTCTCACCAGGTCGGGAACCGTCGCCTCGGTTCATTCCTTCACTCAATCGGCGATCGGGCCGGTGCTGCTCGGCTTCCTTTTCCTGGTGTTGGTTGGCTCTTTCTCACTCTTCGCTGCTCGCTCGCACCTGGTGGGAGATGTCCCCCGCCTGGAACGCCTCTTGAGTCGGGAGGGGAGTTTCCTCGTCAACAACCTGCTGTTGACCGTCTACGCGTTCGTGGTCTTGACCGGGACCCTCTACCCGATCCTGGTCGAAGCCACCTCGGGAGCCCGGGTTTCGGTCGGGGAGCCCTTCTTCAACCGGATGGCCATCCCTCTGGCTTTTGGCCTCCTCTTGGCGATGGGGATCGGCCCGATGCTTCCTTGGCGGCGGGCGGAGCCCATCGAGGTCGCCGATCGACTCCGGGTGCCCATCGGGGTCGCTCTCATCGCGGGGTTCGTCACCGTCATCACCACCAGCCGTCTCGGCTATGTGGTGGTTGCCGTCGTGCTGGGAACGTTTGTCCTCGCGACCAATGTCAGCTTGCTGCTGGAGCGCTCTGCCCGCAGCGCGGCTATTCGCAACCAGCCCACGCTGTCTGCAATTGGCCGCCAGCTCAAAGCTGACCCTTCGTTCTGGGCGGGACAGCTCTCCCATTGCGGCGTTGCCCTGATCGTGGTCGGGATGGCCCTCGCATCCAACCTCGGCCTCCAGACCGAGACCGACCTCGCGCCGGGCGACTCGGTGTCCTTTGCCGGCTACGAGATCATCTATCGGTCGCCCTTTCTCTACACCGAGCCCAACCGGCGGGTTCAAGGGGCGCAAATCGAGGTCCGTCGGAACGGCCAACTGGTGACCGAACTGTCTCCGCGAGCCAACTACTTCGGCAACGACACCTCCGGCATCACCACTCCCGCCGTCCACAGCACCTGGCGCGGCGACCTCTATTTGACTCTGCTCAATCTCGACCCTGCAGGCATCCTTCTCCGACTAAATACCTCACCGGGGATATGGCTCCTATGGCTTGGGGGGTTGACGACGGCGGCGGGGGGAGCGATATCTCTGGCGGCGAAGAGGCGCTCCCGGGAGCCGGTCAGCGTTGGCTAGGCCCACGGCGCGGGCTGTGTCCTGGGTGGGGCTAGCGCTCCTCGCCTTAGGTTTGATGGCGGCGGTGCTGATGGGTCCAACCGCGACCGAGGACCGCGCCTTGGCTATTGGCGCTCGCATTCGGTGTCCGGTCTGCCAGGGGGATTCGATCGCTGACTCCCCATCGGAATCCGCCCGCAACATGATGGATCTGGTTCGCGCTCGGATCGACGAGGGACGCTCCGATGACGAGATCATCGCCGAGTTGCTCTCCTCATACACCGGGGCCCTGCTCCTTGATCCCCCGGCGGCGGGCGCCACCCTCTGGCTGTGGATAGCGCCCTTGGCGGCGCTGTTAGCGGGGCTTTGGATGGTCAGGCGCCGCTTCCACGAACAGGCTTCGCCAGGGCGGCCGCCCCCGACGACCGCCACGCTCTCCACGACACCCGGCCGATGGATCCTGGGGAGCGGGCTCCTCGTCCTCGCGGGAGCGATCACCATCGCCACGGTCGGCCAGTTCCGCCAAGCGCGGCCTGTCGACCAGAACCTGGCCGGGATCGCCGGCGAAGAATTCGACCCCGATGCGGTTTCCAACGAGACCATGGAGGCGGTGATCGCCGCCAATCTCGAAAATCCCTCGATCAACGGGATGCGGCTGGCGTTGGCCAACCGCTACTTCGAGGAGGGCGACTACCAGAAGGCGTTTGGCCACTATCAAGCGGTGCTCGACTCAGAACCAGCCGCCGCCGAAGCCGCCGCCGCCTACACCCGGCTGGGATGGATGGTCTACGACGGCAACGGCGAAACCGAACTCGGCTTGGAGTTGATCGACCGCGGTTTGGCCCTGGTGCCCGGGGACGCGTTCGCTTTGTATCTCAAAGGACGCGTGACTTGGTGCGGCAAGGCCGATCCCGACGCCGCCGCAGAGATATTCGATCGTGTGCTGACGACTCCGAACCTCGATCCCAACGTCCGCACTCGAGTCTCGACCGACCTCGAGAGCGCCCAGGCCGGCGCCTCCTGCCCATGAATCTTGCGAACCCAGGGTTCGCAGGGCGGCTCTGCCGCCCTGAGGGCCCACAGAACGACCCAAACCAGTGACATCGGTCCGCTGGGCGGCCATCGCCGCGGTCGTCGCCTCTGTGATCCTGGCCGTGATCTTCTCCACCCGCTTTGGTCGGGATCCGGGTCTCGTCCCTTCACCGCTGATGGGACAACCGGCCCCCTCTCCTACGCTTCCTCTCCTCGACGGCTCCGGCGACTTCGACCTGGCGTCTCTCCGTGGTCGCGTGGTGGTCGTGAACTTCTTCGCCTCCTGGTGTCTTCCCTGCCGCGACGAACAGGATGATCTCAGCGCCGCCGCCGAGGCCTTTGCCGAGCGAGAAGTGACGGTGGTCGAGATCGTCTATCAGGACACGGCAGAAGCTGCGATCTCCTTCCTGCAGGAGACCGCTTCCTCGGAGGAGGCGATCTACTTGTTGGACCCGGGCGGTCGCGCCGCCATTTCCTACGGGGTCTTCGGTATCCCCGAGACCTTCTTCATCGATGCCGGTGGAACCGTGGTGGGAAAGGCAATCGGCGCCACCGACGCCCTCGTCCTCGGCTCGTCGATCGATGCGGTGCTCAGAGGCGAAGAGCCCGGTCAGCAGGTGCTGGGCGAGACCTTTGACAGTCCCTAACAAACCGGCGTTCACTCGTTCTGTGGGCTGGCAGATAGGCACAGCCTCCCTCTGAACCCTGGGTTCGCCTCTTAGCCGATGATCTCGAGGCTGACCTCGGGGAAGGGGTTGCGTTCGATGGCGGCGGCGCCCGCATCGAGAAGGGTGTGATCGAAGAATCCGGCCAGGAAGCGGTCGATGATGGGGATGATCCGATCGGCCGCGATCGGGCCTTTCATTCCCAGCCGCTCGGCCACTGGAGAGAAGAGTGGAGTCATGACGAAGTCATTGCTCTCCGTACCAGCAACTCCTATCCAAAACGCGGTGCCGTCGCTTCGCTCAGCCAGGCCCCGCAGCCGCCCGTCGTTGGCCGTTCCCAACGCCTCGGAAGAACGCATGAACATCGTCGACAAGGAAGTGGGCTCTGCTGCCACCCGATCGGGAAGCGGTTCCACCCAGGGATCGAAACCGGCGGCTCCCCGGCACCGGGAATCGGTGAGGCAAAGCCAGACCGCCACTCCGCCCCCGACACCGCGACCGTAAGCCCCCACCCGTCCGACATCGGCATGAGACGCTAGCCCTCCAAACGGGCTTGGCTCGGCGGCGAGAGCGTCGAGGATGCCGATGAGATCGTCCTTCATTACCAACTCCGCATCCCGTCCTCGCTCGAGGCGGGCGGCTTCGTCAAGATCGGGAGCAAGGGCGGTGGGGTCGAAGTCCAGGACGGATCCATCGGGCAGGCGAGAAACCAGGGCGAGATAGGCATGGTCGGCGGCCACCACGAAATAGCCACGGCTCGCCAGTGCCTCCAATTGATTCAACGCCACGGTTCGAAAGTCGGCCAGGTCGTGGGAGTAGAGAATCACCGGAAAGGACCCGGGCAGAGGGCTGGCAAGGGAGCGGCCATGGCCGAGCGTGTAGACGGTGTGAGAGAGAAAGAAGCCAGGAAACCCGAGGCGGCTCGATAGACGGGGACCGATGAGATCGAGGTCGGGCGTCCACGGTCCGGGTTGGCGCCCATCGGCCAAAGCCGGGTACCAAACCTGGACCGCGAGTCGCCGCGGGCGCGTGCCGGCTTCCGGGCCGTAGGGATCCAACCTCTCGGCGAAGGTGAGCTCGAAGGTCGCAGTCCCCACTGCCAAATCACCGCTGGGTGCGGGGAGACTGGGCACGGGCAGAGAAGCAGGGGGAAGTGACATCATGGCCACGCCGATTAGCCCCAGCGCCGGACGCGATACCCGCCTCCACCAGGGCAGCTTTCGCTCCATCGACAGCAGATCGCCAAAGCCCAGCGCCAGGGCCACCAGGTAAAGGGGCACCAGTTGCCAGCGGAAGCCTTCGAGCAAGAGCTGGGCGATGACGATGCCGAGCGATCCCGCCAGCACGAGACCCCGCCGGGAGCGAACTCCAAAGATGGCCGGCCAGGCCACCGCTACCGCGCAAAATCCAGCTAGTGCTAACTCCAGGGGTCTCAACGAGTGGCGATGTTGGTCGGATCGAAGCCGAATGGCAGTTCAAGGCGATGGGCCGCCATCAGCTGGCGATTCGAAAGCAGCTCTCCGGTGCGGCCGTCGGCTACCACCCGGCCCCCGTCCATGATGATCGATCGCGGACAGAGCTCGAATACGAACGGCAAGTCGTGGGTCACGATGAGCTGGGTGGTAGGTAGCGAAGACAGCAGTGCCACCAGCTCCCTTCGACCCGCCGGATCGAGATTGGACGTGGGTTCGTCGAGAACCAAAAGCTCGGAGTCGGAAGCAAGAACAGTGGCGATCGCTACTTTCCGCCGCTCGCCCCCCGAGAGGTGATGAGGGGCCCGATCCGCCAGGTGCCATTCGCCGACTGACTCCAGGGCTCCCCTCACCCGGTGTTCGACCTCTTCTGGCGCGAACCCGAAGTTGGCCGGACCGAAGGCGACATCGGCGAAGACGGTGGGCATGAAGAGCTGGTCATCGGGATCTTGAAACACGAGACCGACGCGGCGCCTGATTTCGCGGAGGGTTTCATCCGAGAGCGTGATGCCGCCCAGATTGATGCTTCCACTCGAGGCCCGCAGAATCCCATTGAGATGAAGGACGAAGGTGGTCTTCCCGGCGCCGTTTGGGCCTAAGAGCCCGACTTTCTCCCCCGGGGCAATTTCAAGGCTCACTTGCTTCAGCACCTCGGTTCCGTCGGGGTAGGAGAAGGAGAGATCGGAAACGGAAAGCTGGGTCACCACAGGCGCGCGGCGACCATGATCGCTGCCGCCACGATTCCGGGAAAGAGCCCGGCCAGCCATTGAGAGCGGGCAATGGCCTGGTGCGCTTCCGTGCGCCACCTGCCGTCGTATCCCCTGGCCAACATCGCCTGATAGACGCGTTCTCCCCTTTCGAACGACCTGATGAAGAGGGCTCCGGCCGAGACCGCAATTGGTTTCCAATCGAGGGCGGATCGCGATTGATATCCCCGGGCCGCCATGGCGATCCGGCTGCGACGAAACTCGCCTGCCACCACCTCCAGATAACGAATCATGAACGAGGCGATCGCGACCAGGACTGGCGGCACCCGCAGGCGTGAAAGGCCGGCAAGGATATCGGGGACCTCAGTGGTTGCTGCCAGCAACACCGAGGCGCCGGCACTGAGTGTCGCTTTGGCGATGAGATTCCATGCTCCGAGGAGCCCGGCGGCGGAAACCGTGAGCGGACCCAGGTCGACTCGTGGTCCCTCGCCCACGAAGGGAAGCAGCAAGGCAAAAGCTATGAACGGCAAGTCGATCGCCAGCCGGGTGAGGAAGAATCGGGCCGGGACCTCGGAGAGGACAAGGAGAACCATCAGAATCAGCGTGTAGCCGCTAAAGGCCCACACCGCCCGCGCCGGTGTCGCCACCACCGCCACCACGAAGGCGAGGAGCCCAACGAGTTTTACTGCGGCCGGTAGGCGATGGAGTGGGCTGTGGCCGTGAAAATGAAGGGCGTGGGCGTGGCCGCCGCTCACGCCGAACGACGACGGCGGAGAAACGTGGTCACAATCAGTCCGGCTACGAATGTCGCGCCGACCCCGATGGCACCGGCGAGGACAGTTCCGGTCTCCTCATTCTCGATACCACTGACTCCGTAGTCGGCTAGTGGTCCCCCGAGGGGATGTTCCTGGGCGGCCTCGATAAACCCATTGTCGATTGCGACCCGCTCCAGGCCGTCGGGATCGCCAGAAGCGATTGGCGCGACCAGAAACACCAGTGCGAGAGCTATGACCAGTCCCGCAGCTACGAAAGCGACGATGCTCCTCCGACTGGGCGTCGTGGCTAGGTGGGGCAACTTGAGATCGGACAACCCTCTGATCAGATCGGGTCGAACAGCCAGCACGGTACCCACCGCCAAGGCGGTGATGACTCCTTCGCCGATTCCGATCAGAGAGTGCACCCCCACCATCGCCTGGAAGACAGTCTGCAACGGGGCTGCGCCTTCCCCCCCGCTTGCATACTGGAGAACGAAAGCCAAAGCCGAAGCCACCACCGATATTGCCCCCGCCACCATTGATGCGATCATCACGGCCGAAGATCTCCTGGGCAATACCTTCACCAACGAGCGAAAAACTCCCCACCCCGCCAGGGTGGTGATGAGCGCCATGTTGAGGACATTCAGGCCCAGGGCAACGATGCCGCCGTCGGCAAACATGAGCGCCTGCACGAAAACCACGACGGCGACGGCGAGCGCTCCCAGCCAGGGGCCGAGGAGAATTGCCGCCAGCGATCCCCCGAGGAGATGGCCGCTGGTCCCCGCGCCGACCGGGAAATTGAGCATCTGGACGGCGAAGATGAAGGCCGCGGTGAGCCCGGCGAAGGGAATCTGACGGTCGGACAGATCCCGCCCG
>DATEDN010000149.1:0-1990 GCA_035281645.1 Acidimicrobiia bacterium
CACTGTGGAGATCAATAGAACCTTCTACTCGCTCGTACCGCCGGACTGGTTCCGACGCCTTGACGATGTCACTCCTGCCAACTTCCAGTTCGCAGTCAAGGGCAGTCGCTTCATCACCCACATGAAGAAGCTGTCGGGGGTGGAAGTCCCTTTGGCGAACTTTTTCGCTTCTGGAATGCTCGAGTTAGGAGACAAACTGGGACCGATCCTCTGGCAGCTCCCGGCCAACCTCCCGATCGATCTCAGTCGGCTCGAGGCTTTTTTCCAACTCCTGCCCCGATCCCACCCCTCGATCGTCGACGTCGCCTCCTTGCATACCCGCTCCGGAGTCGAAATCGGCGAGCCCCGATCGGCCTCGCCGGTTCGCCACGTGCTCGAAATCCGGGCTCCGAACTTCTCCGCCTCGGGACTAAGAGAGTTGGCGAGCGAGTTTGGAGTCGGCCTGGCTGCGTCTCACTCGTCGCGCTGGCTCTACCTCGAAGAAGCCACAACCGACTTCATGTACTTTCGATTGCACGGTCCCGACGCTCTCTACGGCAGCAGCTACTCGGACGAGCAGTTGCGGGATTGGGCCGATCTCATCGCCCTCTGGCATAAGCCGGAGTCAACCCGAGGGGTTCCCCACGATGTGTACGTCTACTTCGACAACGATGGCTACGGCCACGCTCCTCGGAATGCCTTGCGTCTGCAGGAGCTGTTAGAAGCGAAGAATCTGTGACCCACTACTGGCGAGTCCGTACCCGTTTCCCGGAGAGACTGGGCCAGCGATGCAGAGTCCTGGCTGCGGGTGGGCTGAATTCAGTCCTGGTCGAGTTTGAGGATGGGTATCGAGTAGTGACGTCTCGCCACTACGTCCGCCGTCTGGTCCACCTGAGTCGGAGGCCGATTAGGCCTCAGTGAAGGCGATGGAGTAGATCCTTCAAGGTCTCCAAGTCAGTCGGATCGAGGCGGGAGACGAAGTGCAGGTCGAGGTCGTTCAAGTGCACTTGCGTCGCCTCGTTGAGGACTTTGAGACCCTGGTCCGTGAGCCGTGCCCAGAGGATCCGCCGGTCCGTCGGGCACGGCACCCGTTCGATATAGCCGCTTTCTTCGAGGCGATCGACTAGGCGGGTGGCCCCGCTCGAGGTGAGTTCGAGCTTTTCGCCCAACTCGGTAATCGGGATCTGTTGGTCCGGAGAATGAGCCAACCGGAGCAGCGCCTCGTACCAGACGATCGAAATCCCTACCCGGGTGCGGAGGGAGCGGTCGAAGATGCGATGGAGACGCCGCTGAGTTGCCACCAGGCGTCCGTAGTCGGCGATCCGCTGGTCTTCCACCAAGGCTTTTGTGGATGGCATTCAAGAATCTTACCACGCAGTAGTTGACAACGCAGGGAATTTGTCGTATATTACCTGCGAAGTCAGATACTGCTTATCTAGTGAAAGGACAGGACATGACCCAAACTGCCATTGCAGTGAAGTCGGACCTGACGGGCCGCTACAAGGTTGACCCTTCGCACAGTCGGGTTGGTTTCGTCGCCCGTCACGCCATGGTTTCCAAGGTACGGGGAGGCTTCAATGAGTTCGAAGGTGCGGGCTATTTCGACGCTGAGGATCCGGCGCAGTCGAGTCTGGAGCTGACCATCAAGGCAGCCAGCATCGACACGCGTAGCCCCGATCGCGATGCCCACCTCCGTAGCAACGACTTCTTCGACATGGACAGCTACCCGGAGATTGAGTTCGTCTCCACCGCGGTGGAGCAGGTCGACCCGGTGGAATACCGGATCACCGGAGACCTCACCATCAAGGGAACGACCCGTCCTGTCACCTTCGAGGTGACTTACAACGGGGACTCGGTGGATCCGTTCGGCAACCGGAGGATCGGCCTCGAAGGCAAGGCCACCATCAATCGCAAGGACTGGGGTGTCAATTGGAATGCCACCCTGGAGGCCGGCGGAGTGTTGGTGAGCGAAAGCGTCACGCTCGAATTCGAGGTCTCAGCGATAAAGGTT
>DATEDN010000150.1:0-1980 GCA_035281645.1 Acidimicrobiia bacterium
CACTGTGGAGATCAATAGAACCTTCTACTCGCTCGTACCGCCGGACTGGTTCCGACGCCTTGACGATGTCACTCCTGCCAACTTCCAGTTCGCAGTCAAGGGCAGTCGCTTCATCACCCACATGAAGAAGCTGTCGGGGGTCGAAGTCCCTTTGGCGAACTTTTTCGCTTCTGGAATGCTCGAGTTAGGAGACAAACTGGGACCGATCCTCTGGCAGCTCCCGGCCAACCTCCCGATCGATCTCAGTCGGCTCGAGGCTTTTTTCAAACTCCTGCCCCGATCCCACCCCTCGATCGTCGACGTCGCCTCCTTGCATACCCGCGCCGGAGTCGAAATCGGCGAACCCCGATCGGCCTCGCCGGTTCGCCATGTGCTCGAAATCCGGACCCCGAGCTTCTCCGCCGCGGGACTAAGAGAGTTGGCGAGCGAGTTTGGAGTCGGCCTGGCCGCGTCTCACTCGTCGCGCTGGCCCTACCTGGAAGGCGCCACAACCGACTTCATGTACTTTCGATTGCACGGTCCCGACGCTCTCTACGGCAGCAGCTACTCGGACGAGCAGTTGCACGAATGGGCCAATCGCGTCGCGCAATGGCGAGCATCCAATTCGACGGCGGGCACCCCCTTCGATGTCTATGTGTATTTCGACAACGACGGATACGGACACGCCCCGCGTAATGCTCTGCGCCTACAAGCGCTCCTCGATCTCGCCGAGTGACCCACTTCTGGCGGGTCCGTACCCGCCTGCCGGAGAGATTCGGCCAAACATGCAAAGTGCTGGCTCGGGGTGGGCTGAATTCAGTCCTGGTTGAGTTTGAGGATGGGTATCGAGTAGTGACTTCCCGCCTCTACATTCGGCGATTGGTCATGACCAGAGTTGGAAGCCTCAGTGGAGGCGATGAAGTAGTTCCTTCAAGGTCTTGAGGTCCGTTGGATCGAGGCGAGACACGAAATGGATGTCGAGGTCGTTCAAGTGCACTTGTGTTGCCTCATTGAGGACTTTGAGACCCTGATCGGTGAGCCGGGCCCAGAGCACCCGACGGTCGGTGGGGCAAGGAACCCGTTCGATATATCCGCTTTCCTCCAGGCGGTCCACCAGTCGGGTCGCACCGCTCGAAGTGAGTTCTAGCTTCTCACCAAGCTCGGTGATTGGTATCTGCTGGTCGGGAGAGTGAGCCAACCGGAGCAGCGCCTCGTACCAGACGATTGAAATCCCGACCCGGGTGCGGAGCGAACGATCAAAGATCCGGTGAAGACGGCGCTGGGTGGCCACCAGACGTCCGTAATCGGCGATCCGCTGGTCTGTGACCAAGGCTTGGGTGGATGGCATCAGGGAAGCTTACCACGCAGTAGTTGACAACGCAGGTATTTTGAGTTAGATTACCTGCGTAGACAGATACTGCTTATCTAGTGAAAGGACCTAACATGACTTCAACCGTCATCGACGCCAAGTCGGACCTGACGGGCCGCTACGCAGTCGATCCCTCCCACAGTCGGGTCGGTTTTGTCGCCCGTCACGCCATGGTTTCCAAAGTACGAGGAAGCTTCAATGAGTTCGAAGGAACGGGCCATTTCGACGCAGAGGACCCGGCGCAGTCGAGTGTGGAGCTGACCATCAAGGCGTCCAGCATTGACACGCGCAGCCCCGATCGCGATGCCCATCTCCGGAGCAACGACTTTTTCGACATGGACCGCTACCCGGAGATCGAGTTCGTTTCCACCGCCGTGGAACAGGTCGACCAGGCGGAGTACCGCATCACGGGCGACCTCACTATCAAGGGAACCACCCGTCCTGTCACCTTCGAAGTGACTTACAACGGGGACTCGGTGGATCCGTTCGGGAACCGGAGGATCGGCCTCGAAGGCAAGGCCACCATCAATCGCAAGGACTGGGGTGTCAATTGGAATGCCACCCTGGAGGCCGGCGGAGTGTTGGTGAGCGAAAGCGTCACGCTCGAATTCGAGGTCTCAGCGATAAAGGTT
>DATEDN010000151.1:0-9353 GCA_035281645.1 Acidimicrobiia bacterium
CGCTCGGGGTCGTGATCGGCATAGGCCTCGAGAAATGCCTCCAGCCTCTCGACGTTCGGATGTGTCATGCCCCCTCCTCGGATTTTCCTTCCGAGCAGGATCGTAATGACACGCACCTAGGAGCGCTCTTCCCCGCCCGAAGTCCTCGCCGTTCTCAACGCTGAGCCGCCGACTGGTACTAGTCACTGCGGACGCGATGGAATGACTAGCCCCCGGAGCACTCTGCACATATAGCCTCGGCACCGGCAGAAGGGCGCACCGTGGGCCTATCCACGAGCGGGGGGCGCGGGCAATTTCTGCCTGGAGGATCTGGGATGACTTTCCGACCGTCTAGCCATAGGGGCGCGCGCTGGCTCGCCTTGTTGGTGCTCCTGCTCGTCACAGGGATGCTTGCTTCCAGCGCCGTCGCGGCGCCGGTCTTCAACTTCGACGACGATGATCAGGGCGCCAACGACGAGCCCGGCCAGAAGGACCTGACCGCACAGGCCTCAGCCGTTGACTCGGCTTCTCCCAACCATTTCTTCACCGCGTGGAAATGGGACGACACCTCTTGGAGTGGCAACAACACCGGCGACGGCTGTTCTTTGTTTGACATCAATGACGATGGCTTCGTCGAATATGCCGCCTGCGCCACGGTGGAAGGCGGAAAAGGTCCCGCCCTCGTCACATTCGACACCGTCACGCTCTATTCCTGTAACAACAAGTGGGCAGATCGGTGCGGCAACCCGGTTATCGAGCTCGGTCCAAGCGAATCCAGCGGATATTGCACAGTCACCGATTCTGCGACAGGGACGTTCGACAGCGAAGATACCCAAATCGCTTGTGACATCACCGCCCTGGCGGCAGATGCAGATCCACCGATTACCAATCTGGTTGGGGGAACGCTCCTCAACACGTGTTCGTATCCCTCGCGAGAACCCAACTCCGATCCATCCGACTGTGTCAAGACCATCACCAACGAGGACACGAGCATTGCCACTCGGCCATCAGGGACAACAACTTGGTCGGCGACTCTCAACGATGCCGTCACAATGAGTCCGCTCACGGCTACCGGCAGCGTTCAGTTCCAACTTTGGGGTGTCAACACGTCAGGTGTCTGCTCGAATCTCATTTGGACGAGCGCCTCGAGGACACTCGCTAGTGGCCTGGCAACTGCCCACGATGGTGACGTTTCGACGGCCGCCGATGCTGGTTCGCCAGCTGACGCATACATCATCACTCAAGCCACAACTGACACGGACAAAGTGTTCTACTGGACCGTCGAATACTCACCCACTGGTGCTTTCAACGGGTCGGTGTCCGCTTGCGGTGTTGAAACAACCACGATTACGCCAGCTTCGCTGGCCCATGTCCCATCCTCGTAAGCGGATCGGACGACCATCAAACTGAAGGGCCGGGCCTTTACAGGCCCGGCCCTTTTGCTTTGTCGATTCAGTTATCAAGTCTTGGAGGTGCCGGCGATCGAAGCCACCGGCAATCAGACCAGCGCCCTCGATTTTTCATGACCCGCAAAGGGTCCACTGGCCAAGGCGGCTGGACTCGAGAATGGTCGGAGCCAGCCGCGCCTCGAACTCCGGTCTGATTCCCGACTCAGCCATGGACAGGAATTCACACCGGGCGAATTGAGGCCGCGATACGCGGGGGCCCGCCTTGGAACGCCGAGTGGCACAGATTTTCCCGAAGGGCTAGCCCAGTCCGGGTGCCCCCGCATACGCCGGTAGGGCGGGTTGGCCGCCCAGGTGGCTATAGAGGACCTTCGACCCCGGAGGGATCTCCTCGGAGCGAACCATCCCGATCAGGCCGGCCATGGATTTACCTTCATACACGGGGTCGGTGAGCATGCCCTCGGTTCGGGCCGCGAGGTGGATGGCGTCGATTGTCTGCTGGTCAGGAATTCCGTAGGCCGGGCCCTCGTACCCTGAAACGACCGTAATTTCGTCCTCCCGCAGTTCCCTTTTCAACCCAATCTTGTCGGCCGTGTTTCTTGCAATCCGAGTCACTTGATCGACGGTCTCTTTGAGAGTGGCGGATGCATCGATGCCGAGCACCTTGCGGTCGTCACGCTCCTCGAGGGCAAATCCAGCGATCATTCCGGCGTGGGTCGATCCGGTGACGGTGCAAACGATGACATGATCAAAGAAGATGTCGTGCTGGGACTCTTGGTCGGCAACCTCACGCGCCCAGTTGGCGAAGCCGAGTCCGCCCAGCGGGTGGTCAGAGGCGCCGGCGGGAATCGCATAAGGCTTTCCTCCCGCTGCTTCCACGGATTCGAGGGCCAACATCCAGCTGTCGCGTATCCCGATGTCGAAGCCGGCTTCGCTGATGCGGATGTCGCCCCCCATGATCCTGGTCAGCTGGATGTTGCCGACCTTGTCGTAAATCACATTCGGCCAGGTCACCCAGCTCTCCTGCACGGTGACGGCCTTGAGGCCGAGATGGCAAGCGACGCCGGTGACCTGTCGAGTGTGATTCGACTGCACAGCCCCGATGGAGACGAGGGTGTCACACCCTTGGTCGATCGCCTCGGCAACAAGGTATTCGAGCTTGCGCACCTTGTTGCCTCCATAGGCGATACCCGAGTTGCAGTCTTCCCGTTTAGCCCAGATCTCCACTTTCCCGCCGAGCGCTTGACTAAGTCGGGGAAGGGGGTGGATGGGAGAAGGACCGAAGAGCAGTGAAATCCGTGGGAAGTCGTCGAGACTCATTGTTTCCCTTTCTTGGCGCCGAACTTATAATCGTATACGATTTCTCTCGTGTCAACTGTTGCCCGCATCCAGCGTTCGGTAATGGACAGCATGTTGCGAGGCGACCTGCGGCCGGGCCAATGGGTGCGTCAAGGCGAGCTCGCTGAGCAGCTCGGGGTCAGCAAGATCCCTGTGCGTGAGGCTCTTCACCGCCTTGCCGCCGTTGGCTTGCTGCGGTTCGAATTGAACCGGGGGGTGGTGGTGCCCTCGCTTTCCAGCGAGGAGGGCGATGAGATTTTTGGGTTGCGGTTGGCGGTGGAACCGTTGCTGCTCAGGCAATCAATCGGGCGGATGACGATCGTCGACCTCGCCGAGGCGGAGCTGGCGCTGGCCGGCGAGGGAATGTCAGTAACGGAAGCCAACTGGGCCTTTCACGCCGCGCTCTATCGGGCGAGTGGTTGGTCGAGGGGTTTCACCATGGCGGAAATACTCAACGCTGCGGTCGCCCCTTACGTCCTTCTCTACACCCGTGAGCTTGGCGGTGGGTCACACTCCGACGAGCAGCATGCCGCCCTGCTCGGCCACTGCCGCGAAGGGCGAACCGAGGCAGCGTGCAAAGTCCTCGTCGCGCACCTCAACGATGCGGCGGCAACACTGACCGACTTCCTAACGCACCATCCCGAGCCGCGATAGGTTGTGACTCGTCCTCTCTCGAATCCGTTCGCGCTCGACTTCGGCGTTCGTACTTGGGATTAAGGCCGTGGTCCCCTGTGGTAGGCCGGAACGCCAAACCGAGGCCGGGCCAGGGGCTTCAGATCATGCCTGAAAGCGTCACCAGTGGCCTGGCCCAGAAGGGACTCAGGGGCGAGGCGTCTGGACCGGCTTCCACATCCTCGTCAAAGGCACCGTGACCCCTTGAGACGTGTGTTGAGCCTCTTCAATGGGGAGAAATCCATACGTCTCGATGGCGCGGATGGCGGATGGCCCTACGTGAAGAGCAAAGGCAGGACGTAACGAATTTGGCGGCGGGGTCTACCTGATGAGAATCACGACTGAGGAGGGCAGCGGCAGGCTAGGAGGCATTCGTGCTCGCAGTCGATCAGCTCCTGATTTTCGTCCTCGAGAACACCGGAAACGTTGCCGCTCGGATGCGATCCCTCGGCTACAGCGACGAGCAGATCATGGCCGCCTGGGACCAAGCCCGAGCCTAAGGGATTCAGCGAGGGGACCGGGCTGGGTCAAGAGCGCCTGACCGCTCCTGGCAGGGAATGGGCGAGCTCGCTCGTCGATCGGTAACCTGGGTCTCGGGCCAGCGGGCCGGCACTTCGTCTCTCAATCCTCATTGACTGCGGCGAAGTAGCTCGACTGACCAATTGAGCGTCCGATCTGCTGGCTCACCTTTGATCCCGCGGCCGATAGATGCCTGAGGAGAAAGCCCTGGGTATACCGAGCTCTCTAGCTCAATGGCGCGGTGTGGGTGAGGGTCAGGGTGCCTTCCCATTCAACGACCTGGGTGTAGTGATCGAATTCCTCCAGCCTTTCCGTCGTCTTGCTGGAGTGGGGCCATTGCCGTCTAGCTATAACCCGCTCCTCGCCGTGCTCGAGGAGGTTGACCTGAGTCTCGGAGAGTCCAGTCTCGACCATGGCCCATGTTGTGTCGGGAGATTGCGCTTCGACGATCTGCTCAAACCAGGCGGCGGTTGGGCCACTTGCTGAGTGGTCGCCGCACGTGTACGAAAACTCACCCATGTTGTAAGGCAACACGTCGAACTTGATGGTCGCTGTCTCGAATGAAGTCGTGATCAGCCGACTTTCGTACTTGTACGTCGGCCCCGCCTGAGGCGGACGGGCTATCCACCAGGGCAGCGGGGGTAGTTCTCGCTGGTCGCGTTCTCGGTTGAAGTCGAGGTCCATCAGCTGGAGGGGCCATGGTGGCCAGGGTGGTACCTGTTCAGTGATCGGGCACCACGGTTCCCATCCAACCGCAACTGTTCCCTGGTCGGTCCCGTACGCCTCAAAGTGCCTCACCTCGGCCAGCAACCCAGCTATCTCCGGGATTGCTGCGCCGACGAGGCGGCCTATAACCGGGTTCCCGTCCTCTTGGGCAAATTGCATCCAGCGGAGATCCACTGTGAGTCGTGTGTGCCACTTGTGGAGGAGCTCCCATCTGGGAGGCCCACCCACATCTTCACTTGTGAAATCGTGGAGGAACGTCACATCGAACTCGACTCGGTATTGGGCGCATCGTTCGATCAGGTCTAAGCCGTTACCGACCCCTATAACCGGTTGCGCGGAAAGGTCGAGAATGCGATTGCGCTCGCCGACGTAACGCAGCAGCAGACCGAGGTCTCCGGTCAGCAAGCAGGCTTGTAAGGCGTCCCGGTCGCATGTCTCAACCAGTTGTTTGGCAAAGTCGGCGGAGAGGCCATCGAATGAATAGGGAGTCGGCAAGCCTCTTTTCTGTCGTTCGGCTACGAACTGAGTCCAAACGTCGTGGATATTCAGACCCATCTGCTGCAGCTGTTTTCCCATCGTGATCTGGGCGTTGGCGGCCGCGATCGCGTTGTCGCAGCCGGTGCCGGCGGACGCCATGAAACTGCTGTAGACCCAGTCGTACCAATTGTCGAGAAGCCCAATCAGGGCTTCGGTTAGGTCTAGCCCGGATTCTTCCCCGCCGGAAATGAGTTGTTTTTGGCGCTCGAGACCTAGGAGAGTGGCAAGTTGTGATTCGATATAGGCCTGCCAGCTTCGCGCTCGCCACTGCTCCCACGCCCCCCAATACCCCATGTCGAGATTCCATCCGAAGCCATAGCCGCTGAAGTGGTCGATCGAGAGGGTGGCGCCGTCAGCATTGGCCGTCCCCAGCGCCGGATGCAGGTCGGTCCCTCCTGCGCCCCAAGCGACCTGACCGGATGCTGCGGGTGAGGTTTCTGATGGCAGTTTGAAGTTCAGCAACCCCGGGACTAGAAGTTCGAGACCGTCCGGGGCCAGATCGACGGCGACAAAATCGGTCGGGGCGAAGTCCCAACCGTTGAGGGTGGCCGGAGTGACGGCGATCTCGGTGGCAAAAGGAACCGCTCCGGGCGGAATCGTCAAACTCACTTCCGTCCCGTCGTCCAAAGTGAGAGACAAATCTCCGCCTTCGGGTCCGACGACTAGCGCTGTGCGGCTCGCTTCGTTGGTTAAAACTTCGACGTCAAGCGGGTTGGGAAGAGGCGGCGGTTCCGGCTGGAGAGAAGCCGAGTTTGAGGGTGTGTTTGAGACATCTGACGATGAGGCCGAAGGGCTCGCGCTCAAAGTAGAACCAACCGCCGTCGATGTCGGTGTAATCGCAGTGGGCTGACAGGCAGCGAGCAACAGAGCATCGATGATCAGTAGGTAGATAAGGCGAGGTCGTCGTCCAGCAGAAGTGGATGTTCGGCGATCCGAGCTTCGGTGCGCCACGTCACCGAGGCTACCAATCTCGCCCGACGGCTACCCGCCTCCAGGGAACATTCATTAACCCTTGCCCAGGCGAGCGTGATCATCCTCGGCCTCACCGGAACCGGGTCGACAAGCGGCGATCATCGACGCCAGCTACCTTTTGAGTAGATGGCCCGGTCACGTCGTCGTCTGGCAGTTGCGTCGACATTGGTGGTTCTGTTCGGCTTTGGAGCGAGCTGTTCAGCGGGTGAGCCTGCGACTCTGAATCTAAGGATCGAGAACTTCAAATTTGTTCCCGATCCAGTCACGATCGATGTTGGGGATTCCATCACATGGACTAATGGCGATCCGGTCGGCCATAACGCCCAAGCGGCGGACGACAGTTTCAGAACCCCTCTGATCTTCTCCGATGACAGTACGACCGTGACGTTCGATACCGCCGGAACATTCCCCTACTTCTGTGGCGCTCATCCGGAGATGGTTGGCACGGTCATTGTGGAGCCCACCGGCTCGCTTTAGAACCCCTGCGGACGCCGACACCGGCGCCCTAAACCTCTTGATGTCACCAAAAAGTCACCACGGCCGGAGTTGCCGACACCGGCACTGTTCCCACCAACAAGAAAAACCCCAGCAAATACCTGTTTTCCTAGTGGTGTCGGAGGGGGGACTTGAACCCCCACCCTCTATCGAGGACTAGGCCCTCAACCTAGCGCGTCTGCCTATTCCGCCACTCCGACAAGAGGGAACCGGGAATTGTATCGGTGGGCTTACGAGAGAAGAAAAGTCAAGGCGATGGTGGTAGCCGCAAAGAGGATCCCAGCCGCCACCGTCATTCGGTCAAGGTTGCGCTCAACGACGGTTGAACCACGCATATTGGAAGGCCCATAACCGCCTCCGAACATGTCAGAAAGCCCTCCCCCTCGGCCGGCGTGGAGAAGGATGAGAGCAACCATCGCCAACGAGAAGATGACGTGGAGGACCACGACCGCGATTGTCACAACTTGCATTGATCTACCTCGAAGGGAAACACGGCGGAAACGCCGCGGATTCCATCATACCCCACCCTTCCCCTATTTGGCTCATCAGCCGGCCTGGCGAGCCACTGCCTCCGAGGCGGCGGCGATAGCCGAGGCGTCACCCAGATACCGACTCGAAACCTTGGCCAAATCGGTGTCGAGCTCGTAGACCAATGGCACTCCGGTGGGGATATTGAGCTCCACTACCTCCTCCTCGCTCAAGCCGTCGAGGTGCATAACCAAGGCCCGGAGGGAGTTGCCGTGCGCCACCACAAGCGGCTTCTTTCCTGCCATTAAGTCGGGCACGATCCGGTCATACCAGTAAGGAAGCATCCGCTCCACGACATCTTTGAGACACTCGGTGCCCGGCAGAAGCTCAGGGGGAAGCTCCCGATAGCGGGGATCGTGGCGAGGATGGCGGGGATCCTCGGGAGGCAAAGGTTCCGGCGGAACGTCATAGCTCCGGCGCCAGAGCTTTACCTGCTCGGCCCCGTGCTTCTCGGAGGTCTCCTTCTTGTCCAGACCTTGCAGAGCCCCGTAGTGCCGCTCGTTGAGCCGCCAATGACGGGTGACCGGGAGCCAGGAGAGGTTCATCTCCGCCAACGCCAGATCAGCCGTTCTGATGGCTCGTAGGAGGACGGAAGTGTGGACGATCCCGAAATCGAAGGCTTCTTCAGCCATCAACCGGCCCGCCTCCCGAGCCTCCTCTTCTCCCCTGGGGGTGAGATCGACATCGGTCCAGCCCGTGAAACGATTCTCGAGATTCCAGGTTGATTCTCCGTGTCGGAGAAGGACAAGTCGGCTAGTCATATCCAGTAGCGGCAAACAGCCGCAAAGCCATCCGGATCCAGCGAAGCCCCTCCCACGAGCGCACCGTCTATATGACGCTTGGCCATCAGCGACTTGATGTTGCCAGCATTCACCGAACCTCCGTAGAGGATCCGGACTCCATCGGCTACTTCTAGGCCGGCCTTCTCGGCGAGCTGCTCGCGGATCAGCTCACACACCGCGCCGGCATCGTCGGGGGTGGCATTCCGACCGGTCCCGATCGCCCACACCGGTTCGTAAGCAATGACGAGCGACCCCAACTGCTCACGGCTGAGTCCCTGAAGTCCTCGTCGCAATTGCTGAGTGACCACCTCCTCGGTCTGATTAGCTTCACGTTGATCGAGAGTTTCCCCGGCGCAGACGATCGGGGTCATTTCGCTCCCGAGGATGGCCTTGGTCCGCTTGTTGACCGTGTCGTCGCTCTCGCCGAAGAACTGCCGACGCTCGGAGTGGCCGCAGATCACAAATCCCACCCCTAGCCGGGCGAGCATTGGTGGGCTGACCTCGCCGGTGAAGGCGCCGCTCTCTTCCCAGTACACGTTCTGGGCACCGAGCTGGATTGATAAGTGATCTGCCTCGATCACCGTTTGCACCGAGCGCAGGGCAGTGAATGGCGGGCACACCACCACCTCGATGCGGTCGTAGTCCCTCGACTCCAGCCGGTAGGAGAGCTTCTGCACCATCTGAATAGCCTTGAGGTGGGTGGCATTCATCTTCCAGTTCCCCACCATCAAGTTCTTGCGGCCGTCAGCCATAGGCCCACTTCTTTAACACCGCCACTCCCGGGAGTTCTTTTCCCTCCAGATATTCGAGTCCTGCTCCCCCGCCAGTTGACAGGTGAGAAACCTGATCCTCCATCCCCAACTCTGCCAATGCGGCGGCCGAGTCTCCCCCCCCTACGGCCGTATATCCCATACACGCCGCCAAAGCCGTGGCTACGGCCTTCGTCCCCGAGCGGAATCGCTCCCACTCGAATACACCCATCGGCCCGTTCCAGAACACCGAGGAGGCTCGCTCGATCGCTCCTCCAAAGATCTTCTCGGTCTCGGGACCAACGTCGAGGCCGAGCCAGTCCTTGGGGATGGCCGAAGCTGCCACCACCTTGGAGTCCGCCTCGGCGGTGAAGCGATCCGCAACCACGAGGTCAGGGGGGAGAACAATCTTGCCGCCGTCCCCACTTGCCAGAAGGTCTCTCAGCCTCTCCACCTGGTCGTCTTCGACGAGAGACTTTCCTACCTCAAATCCCTGCGCCTTCATCAAGGTGAAGCACATTCCTCCTCCGATCAGCATCGAATCGACCTTGGGCAACAGGTTCTCGATCACGCCCAGCTTGTCCGAGACCTTGGCTCCACCGAGCACAACGACGTACGGTCGCGGTGGGTCGGACAGAAAGTAGCCGAGA
>DATEDN010000152.1:0-1320 GCA_035281645.1 Acidimicrobiia bacterium
TCCCGGTTTTCGATCATGTCGAGCCTGAACTGATGGAGGAGGAAAAACTTCTGGGGCAGGTTGTTGTCCCGCACCACACTTGCCAACCACTCGCTCACAAGGTTGACCTCGGCGGCCTCGACCGAACCAATCTGACGGAGATGAACCTGATCGGGTTCGAGCCGCCACTCGGGGTCGAGAGCCAGTCCCACGTAAGGGAGGCGGAGGAACTCCTCATAGAGCTTGGCTTGGGTGAGGAAGTCGGTCCGGCCGGGCTGTAGGTCGAGAATCACGTAGACCTGTTGGGAGGCGGCGACCTCGATCCACGGTCGGAGAATGTCGGGAGTCATTTCCTCCGAGTAGTTGCCGTCGGCGGTCGCACCCGCCGAGGCGACCGTGGCGATGATCTCGAAGGCGTGCAGGATCGGGGTGCCATCGGCCTCGTAGCCGGCCGCGATCTCCCTGGCACGGACCACTGCTTCGTCAGGCCCCTGCTCGCCAAGAACACCGAGGGCCGGTGTCGTGGGGTTGCCGTAGAGGGCGACCAGGCGCCTGCCCGGGAACATGGTGAGTCCGCCACCCGGAAGCTCGGGCGCGTCGGACAGAGCAGCTCTTTGCCACTCAGCGGTGGCCGAATCAAACCCACCTGCCATGAAGAGGGTGGTCGGCCCCATCTGGCGGATCGCCGTCATCAGGTCACGGTCACCGAGGACGTTGGCGGGATCGGCCAGGAGCACCCCCTCGCCCCGGCTGGCTGCCAGCGCAATCACGGGCGCCGCCAGGTCAGATCTGGTGGCATCGGCCAACCAGACCGCGCCGGTCGAAGTCGTGGGCGCCGCCTCCGATTCGGCTGCCGCCTCGGTGACGGTGAGCGAATTGGTATCCGTGCCGGAGGGAATTCCCGAGGGAAGGAGGTCACCGATGACAGTGATGGAGGCGGGTGCCAGGCGCTCGAGTTCGGCGGCAAGGTCGGTTGCGGTCGCCGCGATCAGGAGGGGGACATCGCGAGTGGCGGCGAAGCGGCCCGCGATCTCAAGCTCTTGCGGGCTTCCGCTGGCGACGACGAGTTCATCGACACAATCGAGAGTGGCGTTGGCGATGGTGAGAGAGAGCTCGACCGGATCCATGCTGGTGAAAACCTTCTCGACGGGTTCGAGCCGACAGTGGGGCGCGGTTGTCGTCGAGGCAGCTGTGGGCGTCGTTGTCGGTGCCTGGGAGACGACGATCGAGGTGGGGCTCGAGGCCGGCGCCAGGCCGCAAGCTGCCACGACCAACGCGATTCCCATCGTTCTGTGGGCTGGCAGATAGGCAGAGGCGCCCTGCGAACCCTGGGTTCGCAAA
>DATEDN010000153.1:0-30007 GCA_035281645.1 Acidimicrobiia bacterium
GTAACTTCTCGGCTGGCGATCCCTTCGCCGTTATCGATGACGTGGACGCCCGCCCTGCCGGGCGAGCGCTCGACCACGACCGTCACCTCGCCTCCGGCCGGCGTATGACGGAGGGCGTTGTCGATCAGATTCCGCACCGCCAGGCCCAGGTCGGATTTGGAGCCGCGGACAATGACCGGAGACAATTCCATCAGCAGCTTGATTTCTGCTTGACGTGCCCGATCGCTCAAGGTCTCCACCTCCTCTCTCACGAGCAGGTCCAGGGCCAGCTCCTCGTCTGCCTCCGGTTTCGCTTCGAGGCGGGAGAGGTCGAGGAGATCGGCAACGAGACTGGCGAGCTGGCGCGCCGATCGCTCTACCTGCTCGGCAAATTGTGCTGCCCGGGCGGGATCGCGCGCTAGGGCCAGCTGCAGGGTTTCCGCCGAGGCCACCATCGACGCCACCGGAGTCTTGAGTTCATGAGAGGCGGCAGCAACGAAGTCGCGCCGAACCGCTTCAAGGCGCCGGGCTTCGGTGACATCAACCACGACCACGAGAACCCGGCCGCCAGCTTCAATGGGTGTGGCAACTGCGGTCAGTAGCCGGTGAGGCCGGTCGAGTTCGAGAGTGCCCTCGAGTGGATTGCCGCCAGCACGGGCCTGCCGGACCAGGCTCTGGAGTGGATGGGGTGTCAGCTGGCCGAGAGAGGACCCGGGACGAATGAGGGCGGCTGCGGCAGGATTGAAGTAGGCAATCGAGTCGTCGGCATCGATCACGATGATTCCTTGACGAACCGTGGCGAGGACCTGGCCCAGCAGCGAAGCCTGGGCTCCACCCTCCTCAGTGCGACGATCGAGTTCCGCTCGCATTTCGGCGATCTCTTGCTCGAGGCGCTTGACCTTGCGCATGCCTACTCGGCGACGAACTTGTAGCCGAGGCCGCGCACCGTCAGGATGTGCCGGGGGCGCTCAGGCTCCGGTTCGAGTTTCTGGCGCAGTCGTTTGATGTGAACGTCGAGGGTTTTGGTGGTACCGAAATGGTCGGGACCCCACACCTCGTCGATCAGGGTTTCCCTGGTAGCGAGTCGTCCCCGGCGGCGCATGAGCGATTCGAGCAAGTCGAATTCCTTCGGGCGTAACTCCACCGTGGCGCCGCCCACCCGAACCTCGTGGGCTTCAACGTCGAGCTCGACGGGTCCTCCGCGCAAGACCTCCGTGTTGACCGGACTTCCGCTGCGAGCGGAGCGGCGGAGCTGGGCCCGCACCCGCGCCACTAACTCCCGGATCGAGAAGGGTTTGGTCAGGTAGTCGTCGGCGCCTAACTCAAGGCCTGCAACCTTGTCGGCTTCGGCGTCGCGAGCGGTCAGGATGATGATGGGAACGTTGGACTCGAATCGAAGCTGACGACAGACATCGAGCCCGGACATGCCAGGCAGCATCAGGTCCAGCACCACCACCGCCGGAGGCCGCCTACGCACGGCGTCGAGTCCGGCTCGTCCATTTGCGACCGATTCCACCTCGAAGCCTTCCAGCTCAAACGCGTATTGGAGCGCCTCGGTTATCGCCAGTTCGTCTTCCACCACCAGAACGCGGGGCTTCGGTTCACTCGCGATCATCGGTCATGCCATTAATTGCCTCTTCGGTGAACTCCATCATCTCCCCGGTGAGAAGGAACGCTGTCTGTTCGGCGATGTCAACCACCTGGTCCCCTATCCGCTCCAAGGCCCGGCTCACCATCATCATTCGGGTGGCCCACTCCAGAACCTGGGGGTCAGGCCCGCAATCGACAACCTCCTTGTACATGTTGCGGTTGAGCCGATCGACCGGCTCGTCCATTATCGGAAGCTGACGAGCCTGTTCGAGGTCGCGGCGCACAAGCGCGTCGACACCTGTGCGAATCATGGGCCGTACCAGATCGCCCATCTCCCGAATCTGGGCCACGATCCGCTCCGAGCGAGGAAGGCCAAACGTCACCTGAGCGAGCTTGGCAATATTCACGCATTGGTCGCCCATGCGCTCGAGCGTGGTGTTGAGGTGCAGGAGGACAGACATCATCCTCAAATCGCCAGCTATGGGCTGTTGCAGGGCCATCACCGCCATCCACCGGTTATGAACGTCGAGATAAGTTCTGTCTACCCATTGATCGAGAGCCATCACGCGGGCCGCCTTGTCCATGTCCGGAACGCAAACGGCGTCTACCGCCAGCGCCACCATCTGCTCGGCCTGATCTGCCACCGTGAGCAGGGTTTCCTCAAGGTCGGTCAATTCTTTGTGGAAGCGGCTGCGAATTTCGGTCATCCGAATCTCCCGGTGATGTAAGCCTCGGTGTCCTTTTCGCGAGGGGAGGTAAATAGATGCTCGGTGTCGTTGAACTCCACCAGATAGCCCGTGCGCTGCCCTTCGGAGCCGACGTTCACCGAAAAGAACGCTGTTCGATCCGAAACTCGTGCTGCTTGCTGCATGTTGTGGGTAACGATCACGATCGTGTAGTCGTTCTTCAGCTCGGTCATCAGCTCTTCGATCCTGAGGGTGGCAATAGGGTCCAAAGCCGAGCAGGGCTCATCCATCAGAACCACTTCCGGGCTGATGGCGATAGCGCGGGCGATGCAAAGTCGCTGCTGCTGGCCGCCGGAGAGTGCCAATCCGGATTCATCCAGCTTGTCCTTGACTTCGTCCCAGAGCGCGGCCCGCCGGAGTGACTCCTCAACGAGGTCGTCCGTGTTTCCTTTGAATCCCCCGACGCGGGGCCCGAAGGCAACATTGTCATAAATCGATTTGGGAAACGGATTCGGCTTCTGAAAAACCATCCCGATCCGCCTTCTCACCACAACCGGATCAACATCATCGGCATAGATGTCCATCCCGTGATAGCGGACGGATCCCTCGACGCGAGCTCCCTCGATGAGGTCATTCATCCGATTGAGGCAGCGCAACACCGTTGATTTCCCGCACCCTGATGGCCCGATCAGGGCTGTGATCTCGTGCTGGCGAACCGCGATGTCAACATCACGCACCGCCCGAAAGTCGTGGTAATAGACGCTGAGCCCCTTGATGTCGAAGACGATCGGCGCGTTGCCCAAGTCGCGTTCATTGTCCTTCGGGGCGATATCAACTCGAAACCCGGTGGCCCGACTTGTGTCGCCTCTAGTAGAGAGCATGTCCGATGTTCTCTCGGTCATCGGCCGGCACTGGTCATCTCAGCTTCTTCTCATATCGGTTCCGCACGAAGATGGCAAACGAGTTCATCCCCAGGAGGATCACGAGGAGGACAACCCCAGAAGCGGCCGCCAGTGGTCGGAACTCAGGCCGGGCATCGCTGATGAAGCGGAAGATGGCTAGCGGCAGCACGGTATATGGGCTGTCAAATCCTTCTGGGTTGAAGGTCACGAACGTCAGGGCACCAACGAGCAGCAGAGGAGCTGACTCCCCCAAGGCTCGTGAGATCGACAAGATGGTCCCGGTAGCGATGCCGGGGATTGCGGCGGGAAGCACCTGGCGGTAGACGGTCTCCCACTCAGTGGCACCCAGGGCGAGGCTGCCCTGCCGAAGGGAGTTGGGCACCGCCCGCAACGCCTCCCGCGAGGCAATGACCACGGTGGGTAGCACGACGAGGCTAAGGATCAATGCTGCGGTCAAAACAGTGAATCCGAAGGAGAGGACGCCGCGGGCAATGAAAGCCAGACCGAGAATGCCATAGACCACGGACGGGACTGAGGCCAGGTTCTGAATGTTGAGCTCGATCAGCCGGTTGTACCAGCGATATTTCCGGGCGAATTCCTCGAGATAGATGGCGGCCCCAACTCCGGTGGGGATCGAGATCAGCGCCGTTGTCCCCACCACCCACAACGAGCCAAAGATCGCAGACTGAATCCCGGCCCTTTCCGGGCGAGCAGACGGCATGTTGGTGATCAGAGCCGGATTGAGCCGCGGCCAACCCTCGGTGATCAGATCGATCAGGATCGTGATCAGCGTCCCCAGGGCGATCCCGAGCGATATCCAGAGGAAGAGCTTGAAGAATGCATCGATGACCTTTCGCCGGGTCGAGGTGCGGGCGTGGATATCCAGTGCGACCGCCGCGCCCTCGGTCCTGACCGCGGTCATTCGTATACCTCGCGGAAGCGGCGCACGATGCGAATGCTGATGATGTTCAAGAGGAAGGTGATCACAAAGAGCACCAGACCCACTGCGAAAATGGTCAGGTATCCGGTGCTCCCCGTGGGCTGATCGCCGATGCCGGCAAAGCCGATGAAGCTCGCCATCGATTGCATCTGTTCGCCGGGATTCCAGGTCAGAGTCGGCCTGCTCCCCGCCACCAATAGGACGATTGTGGTCTCGCCGATTGCACGGGAGGCAGCGAGGACGATCGCGGCCACGATTCCGGAGAGCGCGGCGGGGAACACCACATTGGTGGCAACCTCGCGCCTGGTGCTGCCCAGGGCGTAGCCGCCCTCGCGCAACCCCCGGGGCACCGCGTTCATGGCGTCCTCCGCAAGCGAAGCCACCGTTGGGATGATCAGGATCCCTACCACCAGGCCAGCGGCCAGGCCCGAGAAGGTGCTGACGTCCCCGATCGGCCAAAACCGGCGGACGATCTCCGGGTTAACCAGAAATAGGCCGAAGAACCCGAGCACCACGGTAGGGATGCCGGCCAGGATCTCCAGAACGGGTTTGATAACCGACCGCACCCGGCGGTGGGCGTATTCGCTCAGGTATACCGCCACCCCAAGCCCGATCGGGATGGCGACCACGAGAGCGATGGCGGTTACCCATACCGTGCCGGTGAGGATCGGCCATACCCCAAAGCGTGGGGGGGCGAAAAGCGGCGCCCAGGTGGTGGTCCCAAAGAACTCGTCCAGAGACACCTCCGAGAAGAACCGGAGCGCCGGCATCAAGAGTGAGATCACGATCAGCACCGTGACCCCTACGGTGAGGAACGCCAGTAATCCGAATAAGCCCCTAAAAACGGCCTGTACGTAGAGGCGGCGACGGGTAGAGCCGGTAGCCCGGAGGTTTTCCGACGTCCCCGCCGCACTGACGGCTGTCACGACGAAGGGATCCTAAGTTCGCTCAGGCGCCGACGATCGAGTCAAGAGCCGCCTGTTGACTCGCTGCTTGCTCCTCGGAGAGGGGGATAAACAGGGCCGTCTCGGTGATGGTTTCCTGGTTGTCGGCGTAGTACTGAGCGAACGCTCCAACTTCCGGTCGCTGGAGCGACTCAGCCTTGAAGTACACGAACAGGGGACGACCCAGCGGGGTATAAGAGCCGTCGATCACGGTGTCTGCTGACGGGGCAACGCACCCACCGCCACCATCTACTTCCACAGCGGCGATCCGGCCTTCGTTCTCGAGCACGTAGGACAGGCCCAGGAAGCCCACCGCCCCGACGTCTCCTTCCACCCCGACAATGGTCACGTTGTCATCCTCGGAGGGGTTGTAGTCGGTCCGGATCGCACCCTCTTCACCATTGATCTCATCTGTGAAGTAGTCGAAGGTCCCAGAGTCGGATCCCGCCCCAAAGAGGGCGAGCTCCTGGTCGGGGAAAGAGGGATCGACCTGGTTCCAGTTGGTGATAATGCCTTCGCTCTCAGGTGCCCACATGGTGTTGAGCTGCTCAACGGTGAGACACGAGGCCCAGTCGTTATCGGGATTGACGATCACCGACAGGGCGTCGTTGGCCACGATGAACTCAACGGGTTCGATGCCGTTCTCCGCGCATGTGGCTGACTCCTCTTCGGAGATCGGCCTCGAGGCCATCGAGACGTCGGTCTCACCAACACAAAACTTCTCGAAGCCGCCCCCGGTTCCTGAGGTGGCCACCGTCACCTGGACACCGTCGCTGACTGCTTGGAAATCCTCGGCGGCCACGGTAATTAGCGGCGTGACGGTACTCGAGCCGTCGATGACGATTGTTCCCGAGATTTCGCCGCTGCCATTGGTGATGGTGGAACCGTTGCCTCCACACGCAGCTAAGACGACGCCAGCGAGCACTCCCAGTGCAATGATCCTTTTCATTCCTGACTCCTTCTATCGGCCCTGAACCTAGGAGTCGTCGGTTTCTGGAAGGTCTACGGGAAGTAAACGAGAAGTGAACGTTCTCGACTCAGGCCTAGACCAGAGCCTTGGACCGGGCGTGAGCCAAGCCTTGCAGAGTGGCGTGGGAATTGATGCCGCGCTCGTCTGGTACCCGCTCCCACCGCCCGTCGCGATGGAGCGACCAAGCCAGTTCGTCATCGGCTAGCAGCACTTCGAGAATCTCGTCGATTCGGAACTGGAGGCTGGGATCGTCGACGGGGACGAGTGCTTCGACCCGATGATCGAGGTTGCGCGGCATCAGATCGGCGGAGCCGATCAAGTAGGTCCTCTCGCGGTTTCGGGAGCCGAAGCGGTAGATCCGGGAATGCTCGAGATAGCGACCCACGATCGAGCGCACGCCGATGTTGGATGACATTCCGGGGACGCCAGGGACGAGACAGCAAATCCCCCGCACGATCAGGTCGATGCGGACGCCAGCTTCCGAGGCGGCATAGAGCGCTTCGATGATCCCCGGATCGACGAGCGAATTCATCTTCATGGTGATGACGCCGTCGCGCCCCGCTGCCGCCTCTTCTTCGATCAGCTCCAGGAGCCGACTGCGGAGCCCGTCCGGCGCCACCGCCATCCGTCGGTAGTTCCGCTGTCGCGAGTAACCGGTGAGGAAATTGAAGAGATCGGAAAGGTCGGCTCCGATGGCCGGATCCGTCGTGAAGAGACCTACGTCCTCGTAAATCCGAGCCGTCGTCTCGTTGTAGTTCCCGGTGCCGATGTGGGCATAGCGGGTGATGGCCTCGCCCTCATCGCGGACCACCAGGGAGATCTTGGTGTGGGTCTTGAGACCAGCCACGCCATAGACCACGTGCACGCCCACGTCCTCCAGCCGCTGCGCCCACTCGATATTGCGTTCCTCATCGAAGCGTGCTTGCAGCTCCACCAGCACCACAACCTGTTTGCCTTCGTTGGCGGCATGAATCAGAGAGCCCATGATCGGGCTGTCGCGACTGGTGCGATAGAGCGTTTGCTTGATCGCCAAGACCTTCGGGTCGCGGGCCGCCTGGTGGAGAAACGCCTCGGTGGAATTGGTGAAGGAGTCATAGGGGTGGTGGACCAGGAGGTCACCATCCCTGATGACGGCGAAGATATCGGGGAGAACACCGTCGATCGGCGCCAAGCGGGCGGGAACCACCGGGGTGTAGGGCTCGTACTTGAGATCGGGGTGATTGAGGTTGGCGAGAGCGGCCAGCCCGCCTAGGTCGAGAGGCCCGTCCACCCGATAGACGTCCTCGGGGTTCGCCCCCATCTCCCGCAGGAGCAAGTCGAGGATGTCATCGGGAAGATCAGGGGCAACCTCGAGCCGGGCCACGGCTCCAAAGCGACGCCTGGTGAGCTCGCTCTCGATGGTCAGAAGCAAGTCGCCAACGTCGTCGTCTTCTTGATCGATTTCGATGTCGGAGTTGCGGGTTACCCGGAAGGCATGATGGGCGACGATCTCCATCCCTGGAAAGAGCTCACCGAGGTGGGCGGCGATGACTTGCTCGAGGGGAACGAAACGCTCGCCGTCGGGAAGAACCACAAATCGTGGAAGAATCGGAGGCACCTTGACGCGGGCGAAGCGAGTCACGTGGGTCTCAGGGTTTCGAACCACCACCGCCAGGTTGAGCGAAAGGTTGGAGATGTATGGGAAGGGATGCGAGGGGTCGACTGCCAGCGGGGTGACCACCGGATAGACCCGCTCCCGGAACTGGACGTCCATGTACTGGCGGTCCTCGTCGTCAAGACCGGAGTAGTCCGAGAAACCGATACCGGCGGCGGCGAGGCGAGGGGCAACGTCGGTGATGAAGGCCTTGGCCGCCCTTTCGTACTGCTCGTGGGCCGCCTCGCTTACCGCTGCCAGGACCTCGGCAGGGGCGCGGCCGTCAGGGGAGGGAACCCGCACCCCGCGGGCCACCTGTCCCTGCAAGCCCGAGACCCTGACCTGGAAGAACTCGTCGAGGTTCGATGCCCAAATCGCCAGAAAGCGAGCCCTTTCCAGCACCGGCAGCTGGGTGTTCTCGGCCAAGGCGAGCACCCGCGAGTTGAACTCGAGCCAGGAAAGCTCCCGGTTGAAGAAGCGGTCAGCGGCGCCTTTGTCCGTCATTGATCCATTTTGGCACTAGTTAGCTATCCATCGTCTCCCGTTTTCGCCAGCTGAACAGCCGCCGGGTCGAACTGCCTGTGGCCGCAGGGCTTGGAAATGCCGAAAAGTAGCCTGGGCTGATGCCACGCATTCGGGCCTCGTCGATCCCCGAGCACAAGGCACTGACCCGCCGTCAGATCCTCGACGCCACCCGCGATCTCATCCGGGAAAGCGGCACCGCCGACCTCGACCTGGCCGAACTGGCCGCCGTGGCCGGGATCGGGCGAACCACCCTCTACGAATACTTCCGCGATCGAGACGATCTGATCGCCTCCTTGGTGGAGGAAGAGTTGCCGCAGGTGATCGCCGGCCTCACGTCGCAAACCGCGCCTGGCGGGCCGCCGGACCAGCGCCTCCTCCGCCTCGCCGAATTGACGGTGGAGTTCGTCGCCACCGATCCGGTCCTGGGTCTGATCCTCCACCGGGAGGTGCCCCGGCTCGGCTCCAACGCGCAGGACCGAATTCGGATGGCGCACACTGATCTTTCGGCCTCGCTCGTCGGCCTCTATCTGGAAGCGGTCAAGGCCGGGACTTTTCGATCGATCGCCCCCGACCTCGCCGGTCGGTTGATCCATGATGTCACGATGTCAGCGGCCCGCTCGGTCATCGCTTCCCCCGAGCGATTGCGCGAGGTCACCCAGAATCTCAGGCTCTTCCTGCATCAGGGCTTCGCCGCCCGCTAACCCTTTGCTTCTGTGGGCTGGCAGATAGGTACAGCCGCCCCCTGAACCCTGGGTTCGCAAACAAATAGGTACCTTTAGGCGGTGATCGTCGACGCCGCCCTTTACACCGATGGCAAGCGCCACGTCGAGCCGTTCGTTCTGGACAAATCCCTCGAGCAATGCGAGGGCGGCGACACCTTCTGTTGGATCGGGCTCCACGAACCCACCGAGGAGGAGTTCGAATCAGTCCGGGACGAGTTTGGTTTGCATGAGCTGGCGGTGGAGGACGCCATCCTTGCCCATCAGCGCCCCAAGCTCGACGTCTATGACGACACCCTCTTCGTAGTCCTGAAGCCGGCTCGTTATGTGGATCCGGTGGAGGTAATCGAGCTGGGCGAGATCCTTCTCTTCGTCGATCGTCGATTCGTGGTGGCGGTCAGACATGGTGAGGCTTCGAGGTTGGTGGAAGTCCGCAAGAATCTCGAGTCTGACCCCGAGGAGTTGAATTTGGGCCCGAGCGCCGTGTTGCTGGCCATCCTCGACCGGGTGGTCGATGACTACGGCGAGGTCATCGATGGACTCGATACCGACATCCGCGAGTTGGAAAGCACGATCTTCTCCGACTCGTCGACGACCCCGACCGAGCGCATCTACAAGTTGAAGCGCGAGGTCAACCAGTTCCTATCGGCTACGGCTCCCCTGGAGGAGCCGCTCGCCCGTCTTAGCCGGGGTCGGTTTCCTGCGATTCACCCCGATTTGAAGGAGTACTTCGCCGATGTTCACGACCACCTGGTGAAGGTCGTGGAACGGATCGGCACCTATCACGACCTCCTCACTTCGATACTCGAGGCCAATCTCACTCAAGTCAGCGTTCGCCAGAACAACGACATGCGGAAGATCTCGGCCTGGGTTGCTATCGCCGCGGTGCCGACGATGCTGGCCGGGATATGGGGGATGAACTTCAAACATATGCCCGAGATCGACGAGACCTGGGCTTACCCGGCGGTGCTGGCGCTGATGGTGGTGACGTGCTTTGTCCTCTACCGACGTTTCAAGAAGAGCGGCTGGCTCTAGCCCAAATAGACTCGTTCGGGTGAACAAAGAAGCCGAGTACGTCCTCCGGACTGTGGAGGAAAGGGGCATCCGGTTCATCCGCCTCTGGTTTACCGACGTCCAGGGCTTTCTGAAATCGGTTTCGATCAGCCCCTCCGAGCTGGAGGTGGCCTTTGAAGAAGGTATGACTTTCGACGGATCGGCGATCGACGGGTACGCCCGGGTGCAGGAAGCAGACATGCTGGCTCGCCCCGATGCCGCTTCCTTCCAGATTCTCCCATGGCGGCCTGACCAGCAGGTGGCGCGGATGTTTTGTGACATCGTCACTCCCGACGGCGCACCCTTCGAGGGAGATCCCCGGGGAGTGCTGAAGCGCAACCTCCAGACCGCGGCCGACATGGGATTCAACTTTTACGTCGCCCCCGAGCTCGAGTTCTTCTACTTCCGCGACTCCGGCCCCGACCCCCAGGTCCTCGACCGCGGCGGCTACTTCGATCTGACGCCGCTCGACAATGCCCAGGAATATCGGCGTAAGACCATCAACGCTCTCGAGCTTATGGGGATCCCGGTGGAGCACTCCCACCATGAAGTGGCTCCTAGCCAGCACGAGATCATTGTCCGCTACACGGATGCGTTGACCATGGCCGACAACATCATGACCTTCCGGTTGACCGTGAAGGAAGTCGCCATGGAACACGACATCTACGCCACCTTCATGCCCAAACCGCTGGAGGACTTTGACGGGTCGGGGATGCACCTTCACCTCTCCCTCTTCGAAGGCGACCGCAACGCCTTCTTCGAGCCGGGTTCGGACAACGGTCTCTCCAAGGTCGGCCAGCAATTCGTTGCCGGCCTTTTGACTCACGCCGCCGAGATCACTGCCGTCACCAATCAATGGGTCAACTCCTACAAACGGCTGGTAGCCGGATTCGATGCACCGATCTGGATCTCCTGGGCGCGCAACAACCAGTCGGCGTTGGTGAGGGTGCCGCTGGCCAAAAAAGGGAAATCGTCCAGTGTGCGGGTCGAGTACCGCTCACCCGATGCGGCCGCCAATCCCTACCTGGCCCTGTCCGCGGTGCTGGCGGCGGGGATGGCTGGCATACGGAACGGCTACGAGCTTCCCCCCGAAGTGCAAGACGACGTCCACGCCCTCACCGCCTCCGAGCGGGCGGCGGCGGGAGTCGCTCGGTTGCCAGAGACCCTCGCGGATGCCCTCGATCGGATGGAGCGTTCCGAGCTCATGGCTGAGGCCCTCGGCGAGCATGTTTTCTCCTGGTTCCTCCGCAACAAGCGCAAGGAGTGGGACCGCTATCAGCACCACGTCTCCCGTTTCGAGCTCGAGACCTACCTCCCAGTTCTCTGAAGGCCTGGTGATCTCGGTCTTTCCGCCGGATCCATCGGAGTCCCTGCTCGACGCGCTGGCCCGGGCGCGGATTGAGTACCGAACCATCGCCGAAATCGAGGCCGAGCCCCCGCCAGAAAGCGCTGCCCTCCTGGTCGAGCTCGGCTCGGAGCCTCGTCGACGGCTTCGAGCCATCGAGGGTCTGCCCGCCACCAATCCCCTGCCGGTCATGCTCATCGCCGAAGCCGATCATGTCGAGCTGCTGAGGAGCGCCGTCGGGCTCGGCGATTTCATCCTCGCCCCCGTCAATCCGGGCGAGTTGGAACTACGCCTTCATCGGCTGACCCGGGCAGAGGGGACCGATGAGATCCATCATTTCAAGGACCTAGAGCTCAACCTTTTCACGTACCAGGCCACACTTGATTCGTCCCCGATCGATCTCACGTATATGGAGTACGAACTGTTGCGCTTCTTCGTCGAGCACCCACACCGGGTGTGGAGCCGGGAACAACTGCTCTCGAAGGTCTGGGGCTATGAATACTTCGGCGGCGCCCGCACCGTTGACGTCCATGTCCGTCGGCTCCGGGCCAAGCTCGGAGAACACCGGGCCTCGTGGATTACGACTGTGCGATCGGTCGGCTACCGATTTGGCTAATTCAGACGTCAGATATCAGACTTCAGATATCAGATTCGGATCTGACGCCTGATGTCTGACATCTGATGTCTCAACCGAAGGAGATCCCTTGGGCGAGGGGGAGGTCGTCGCCCCAGTTGATAGTTGAGGTCTGACGACGCATGTAGAGCTTCCAGGAATCCGATCCCGCCTCACGACCACCGCCGGTCTCCTTCTCACCCCCGAAGGCGCCACCGATCTCCGCCCCGGAAGTTCCGATGTTGACGTTGGCGATGCCGCAATCGGAGCCGACCGCGGAGAGGAAGCGCTCGGCCGAGCGCAACGAATCGGTAAAGATGGCAGAAGAAAGCCCTTGGCGAACTCCATTCTGTATCGAGATGGCCTCGTCAAGGTCCGCGGCCTCGATCACGTACAAGATTGGAGCGAACGTCTCCTCTTGAACGATCTCGGCGTCGGCGGGGATGCGGACGATCGTGGGCTCGACGAAGTTCCCAGGTCGATCGATGACCACTCCACCGGTGACCACGGTCCCGCCCTGTTCCTGAGCCTTTTCCAGTGCAGACATCATGTCTCGGATCGCCTGCTGGGTCACTAGCGGCCCCATCAAGGTCCCGGTTTCGAGGGGATCGCCGATCGGGATCTGCTTGTAAGCGTCCACCAGGCGGTCGACCAATTTGTCGGCTATGGCCTCATGCACGATCAACCGTCGTAGAGAGGTGCATCGTTGGCCGGCGGTTCCCACCGCGGCAAAGAGGACCGCCCTTACCGCCAGCTCGAGGTTGGCGTCGTCCATCACGATGATGGCGTTGTTGCCGCCGAGCTCGAGAATCGACCTCCCAAAGCGATCGGCCACCGCGGTCGCCACCCGGCGACCGACCTTGGTCGAGCCTGTGGCGGAAATCAAGGGCAAACGCTCGTCGCTGAGCATCCGGTCGCCGACCACAGACCCTCGCCCCACTACCAGGCCGAATACACCCTCGAATCCGGTCCCGGCCATCACCCTTTGGCAGATCTTTGTCACCGCCACCGCCGACAGCGGGACCTCCGACGATGGCTTCCAAACGATGGTGTCCCCGCAGACCGCGGCGATGGCGGCGTTCCAGGACCAAACCGCTACCGGGAAGTTGAAGGCAGTGATGACGCCAATCGGCCCTAGCGGGTGCCATTGCTCATACATCCGGTGCAGAGGTCGCTCCGAGGCCATAGTCAGTCCGTAAAGCTGACGGCTGAGACCAACAGCGAAATCACAGATGTCGATCATCTCTTGGACTTCGCCCTCGCCCTCGGCGCGGATCTTTCCCATCTCCAAAGAGACGAGGGCGCCCAGCGCCTCCTTTTGGGCCCGGAGGGCGTCACCGACCTGTCGCACGTACTCGCCCCGCTTGGGCGGAGGGAGCATTCGCCATTTCTCAAAGGCGGCCATGGAGGCAGAAACGGCCCTGTCGTACTCCTCGGGTGATGCCTGCCCCACCGATGCGATGCGCTCGCCGGTTGCCGGGTTCAGCACTTCGATGGCGCCGTCCGTCCCTTCGAGCCACTCCCCGGCGAACACGCCTGGGTTTTGGTCCCCGAGCCCGAGGGCCTCGAGGATCCGAGCCGAATCCATCAGCGCGCCGCCACCATGTCGATTTCGACCCTCATCTCCGGGCGGGGTAAGGCTGCCACGGCCACCGTGGTCCGGGCAGGGGGGTCGGCCTCGAAATACTCGGCGTACACCGCGTTCATCGCCGTGAAATCCGCCATGTCAATGAGGAAGATCGAGGTCTTGATGACGTGGGAAAAGTCGAGTCCGACCCCCGCCAGGACGGCCTTCAGGTTCTCCATCGTCCGTCGGGTTTGTTCTTCGATCGACTCAGGAAAGCTGCCCCCGCCGGGATCGATCGCTCCTTGACCTGCCAGGAAGACAAATCCATTTGCCTCAACGGCGGTCGAATAGGGCCCCACCGGTGCCGGGGCACCGGAAGCGGAGCGAAGGTGACGCGCCAAGGTTTAGCTGAAGCTGTTGCCGCAACCGCAAGAACGGGTGACGTTGGGGTTTTCGATGGCGAAACCCGCGCCCATGAGTCCGTCCTTGTAGTCGAGGGTCGAGCCGCGCAGGCGGTCGGCCGACTCCGAGTCGACAATCACTTTCACACCGCCGTGCTCGGTGACGGCATCGTCTTGGTCGATCTCGGCGTCGAAAAACATCTCATAGGAAAAGCCCGAGCATCCACCAGGCCGAACTGCCACGCGCAATGCCAGTCCCGGCTCGCCCTCGGCTTCGATCAGCTCGGCGACCTTGGCCGCGGCAGAATCGGTGAGGGTGACCACAGGGCTGGGACGTGCGGATTTGATGGAAACAAGTTGAGTCATCGTCACCAATTGTAAACGGGACGCGGTTTTGGTCTATTCCCCCTCGCCCCAGCCGGGGATGCCGGCCAAATTCACGAGGGCCTGTGGGGGAACAGGCCCTCGTGTTGGTCGGGGTTCCGTTGGGGGAACCGGATCCCCGAAGCTTGCCCCTGACGGTAGTCAGCCGAACTGGCCGCCACGCTCGCCCAATTGGCCTCCCAGCCCCTCCGTTTTTGCCCGCCGCGACGCCAGAGCAGGCGTCGAATTACCCGAGCACGTTCGCCCTCTAGTTTCGATCAGCCCACCCTCGAAGTCTGGACCCGTTTTTGGGTTCTGCTCAGTGACTAGTCACCTTATACAGATGGGCTGGCGACCGTCTCCGAAACGGCCAGTTGCTCGAGAAGTTTTGCGATCCGACCGGTGCAGTTCTCTTCGTCGATCGGCGGCAGCACTTCAAGCAGACGCACTGCGGCCCGGTCGAATTCCACTGCTGCTGGCGCCTCTGGGCGCTCGCTGGTCACGGGGGCACCTTCGTCGCCTCCGGTGACGACCGCGGGATCAAGGGGAATCTGAGCCAGCAAAGGAACGCTCAAACTGGAGGCCAGGTCGGCGCCGCCCCCCGAGCCGAAAAGGGTGTACTCCTCGCCGTGGTCGCAGACAAAAGAGGTCATATTTTCGATGACTCCGATGATCGGCATGTGCGAACGGCGAGCCATATCGGCAACCCGGACCGCCACCTTTTGAGCCGCGATCTGCGGGGTCGTCACTACCACCATCTCAGCCTGGGGTAGCAATCTGGCCAGGGCCATTTGGATGTCCCCGGTGCCGGGGGGCATGTCGATCACCAGATAGTCGAGCGTTCCCCACTCCACCTGATTGAGGAACTGCTCCAGGGCCTTGGAAAGCATCAGTCCCCGCCACATCAGGGCCGTTTCTTCCTTGTCGATGATGAGTCCGGTCGAGACCACTTTGATCCCCTGGACGTCGGCGGGAATGATGAGCCTCGTTTCATCGTCGGCGGCGAGCCTCTCCTCCGAACCGAGCATCCGGGGCACCGAAAAGCCCCAGATGTCGGCGTCGAGCAAGCCCACCGAAAACCCTTTGCCAGCCAGAGCCACTGCCAGGTTGACGGCCACGGTCGACTTTCCGACTCCGCCCTTGCCCGAGGAGATCGCTACCACTCGAGTCGTCGGGTGGACCTTGGTCCGATGCGCGTTCTCGCGGGCGCGCAAACGCGCCCCCGACATCAGATTCGCCCGCTGCTCTCGAGTCATAGCTGTGGTCCGGACCTGAACTTCCGAGACCCCGGGCATGGCGGCGATCTTGCGGGTGGTCTCTCCCTCCAGGTAGCCCCGCATAGGACATTGGGCGATGGTCAGGGCAAGCCCAATTTCGACCCGACCCTGGGAGTCGACGTCGACTGAGGTGACCATGCCGAGATCGACCACGTTTCCCCCCAGCTCGGGGTCAACTACACCGCGCAGGGCCTCGTAGACGTCGTCGCTCGCAGGCACAGGGTCAAGGGTATTAGGAGCGGCTTTCATTCCTTTTGGACTGTTTGATCCATCTCTACAAGAACAATCAACCAGGTCCGGCTTCTTCCAGTTTCCGCAAATGCGCCGCCACCGACACCGCCGCCAGGGAGTGAAGCGAGGGATCCACCTCCCGGTAGACGACTTCGACGATTTCGGGCACGGTCCTCGCCCCGGCCTCCATTGCGGCCAGGATCTCCTGCTCCCGCTGCAGGCGGTGGGCGAGATACCAGTCGATCACCTCGTCGGGCTTGTCGATCTCGAGTCCGTGCCCGGGATAGATCCGCTCGAGACCCAGCGGCCGGAGGCGGCGCAACGAGCCGAGATACCGAGCCAGATCTTCGACCATGACCGAGGAACCACCCATGATGTGATCGCCGCTGAAAAGTATCCGGTCGATCTGAAAGCACACGTGGTCGTCAGAGTGCCCCGGCGTCGCCAGGACCAACAGCTCGCTGTCTCCCAGTGGGAGTCGGTCACCTTCGACCAGGGTCAGATCCGGCTCGAAGTCCGGACCCGGGGTGTGACCGTAGGCGGGGACGTCGAACTGACGAGCGAGCGGGTTGGCCAAGGGGGCATGGTCCTCGTGGTTGTGAGTGACGAGAATCGCCGACGGCTTTCGCTCGCCGAGACCCTGGACGATGGCAGCCTCGTGATCGGCCAGGCGCGGCCCCGGATCGATGACGATCGCCTCCCGACCGACGGAGGCGATCCAGGTGTTGGTCCCCGTGAGGGTGAACGGGCCCGGATTTGGAGCCAGCACCCGATCGATGCGCAGTCCGCTCACCACGGCAACACCGGAGTGACAAAAGAGCCGTCATCGGTGAGTTGGGGCTCGAGGGGCTCAGCGGTGGCGTGTGATTTGGCGGCGATCAACGCTTCTTCCGGTGAACGATGACGAGTCAGCCAGCGAAGATGGGCCAGGGTGGGTAGAAGAAGCTTCCACTGCTGGGCCTGATGAGCGGCGAGCGCCGTAGCGGGGGCCACGAAGACCGCGTCGACGACTTCGTCGCTCGCCGGGACGACGGCGACTTCCGCCGGAAGCGGGGCCAGGAAAAACCAGGTGTCGTAGCGGCGAGGAAGCATGCGAGGGGTCACCCATCTTGAGAGGTAGACCAGGTCGTCCGCCAGCATCCGCAGGCCGACTTCCTCTTCGAGCTCGCGGACCGCGGCTCGCTTCTTGAGCAGGTCCGCCTCCTCGGGAACTCCATCGGCCGGCTCCGTCAGCCCACCGGGAAACACCCAGGCGTCGCCGAAGATGCCGCCGGGCGGGCGCTTCACCATCAGCACTTTCAGGGGCTCCCCCGTGAGTACCAGGACCGTAGCGGCCAGTCGGGGAGCGACCGGCCTTAGCTCGCCGATAACTCGCGGCGCTCGAGTTCGGTGAGGCCTCCCCAGATCCCAAAGGGTTCGCGGATGCTGATCGCGTAGTTGGCGCAGGGATCGACTACAGGACACACCTGGCAGATGGCCTTGGCTCTTTCTTCTCGACGTTCCCGCTCATCCTTGCGCTCGAAGGTGGATGGTGGAAAGAAAAGATGAGCGTGATTCCCCCGGCAGAGAGCCCTTAGTTGCCAGTCGTCCAAACGCTGCACAAATCCTCCCGTGAGCCGTCGACGGGGCCGGAACCTACTCATCCCTGGCAAGATCCGCCAGGGAAATTTTGCCAGGAGTTCGGATCAATTTTTCGCGAGGCGAGGCTCCACCTCCAGTTCACGACCGGCGACAGCGGTGACCACCACGGGATCGCCGGCCCGAATCGCCGCTTCCCGATGGGCAGTCGCCGGCCATTGCGCCCCATTGACGACCACGGATCCATCGGGGGTGAAATCGAGCAAGGCGGTTCCTTCCTGGCCGATCAAGGCCTGGCGACCAATGGTCTGCGTCGACATCCGGGCTCGGGTGACGGCCGGAATCGCGAGGACAAAGAAAAAGAGAACCACCAAGACAGCAAAGACCACACCGGCGCCTCCGATGGGGGCCAAGTCGGGTGCAGCCGAGATCTTGAACCCCGCCCAGGTGATAAGGGCGGTGGCCAAGATGGTGAGGCCGAAGACGCCTCCTCGCTGGTGGCTGGCAGCGAACAGGAGAATCGACGCCAGGGCGCCGGCGACTGCCAAGGGGCGAACCGGAATCACCCCGAGCCCGTAGGAGCTGAGGAAGAGCGAGACCGCCGCCACCCCCGATGCCAGGCCCGGGCCGAGGGCGAAGTACTCGAAAGCGGCCAGTGTGAGCCCGGCGACCAGAAAGAAGAAAGCTGCTTCCGGGCTCGCTCCCAGATGGAGGAAGCGATGCCAAAGACCCGGCTGGGTGAAGGTGACTGGAACCGTGGTAACCCCTGCCTCGCCGGTGGGTACCTCATCGGTAATGGTCACCAGCGGGGGGTCACCGGGGAGGAGCGAAATCCCGTTGAGATCCTGGACCAGTTGGCGGATGCTGGGAACATCGTCGGAAGTCACCGACAGCGGTGCCGCGGCCGCCAGCGCCTCGAGTCCGTCGTCGGCGACAGCCGGGGGCGGCCCCACCCACACGACGAGTGGAAGCGGCGGATCAGCAATGAGGCTGACGGTGGTCTCAACCGCTGTTGCCGAGGCCACAACCGCCTCGGCGTCGAGCTGGATGATCGCCAACTCTCTCTCAACTTGGGCGGCATCGTTGATCGAGTCGCGGAGGTAGCCCAGGGTGGCGTCATCGACATAGCCGGTGAGCTCGATCACTTCGACTACCGGTTCGAATGGCGGTGCCCCAACCAGGGATATCGCCAGAAGAGCTGCACCCAACAAGACCGGCGATGGTATCCCGGCTACGCCTTCCCCCTGGCCGCCCAGGCCGTGGCAGCGATGGTGAATGGTGCCGGTCCCAGCATCCGCCGACACAGTTCACGCAGTTCCGATTGTCGCTCGCTGTCAAGAGCCACCACGTGTTCGCCGGCAGGCCCGACTCCGAGCGTGAAGGGTTCCCACCATTCGTCAAAGCTGGGGTGCTCGACGGCCACCGTGAGAGCGTCGTGCTCGATCGCCGCCATGCCCGCTTCCCGGAGCAGTTCCACCAAATGCCCTTCCCGGGCTCCAGCCAGCTTCGACTCGTCGGGGGCGTCGGGATCGAGCTGGCGGGCGGCCTGCCAAAAGACGTGGAGCGGGCCCTTCTCTCCGGCATGATCCCAGACGCAAGCGCCCACCGTCCCGCCCTTCCGCGTCACCCGCTTCATCTCGCCCAGACCCTTGACCGGGTCGGCCATGAAGTGAACTACCAACTGAGCCAGGGTCGCATCGAAAACGGCATCATCGAAGGGAAGGTCTTCCGCGCTTGCTCTTTGTACGTCGACCTCGGGGAAGCGCAGGCGTGCAGCGTCTACGAACTGCTCCGAGGGATCAACCGCCGAGACCGCCCCGGTCCCCAGGCGTTTGGCTAGCTCGGCGGTGAGGGCTCCCGGTCCGCATCCAATGTCAGCCACCCGCTGGGGCGCTCCCACCATGGCGAAGTCGGCGAACTGATTGGCAAGCGGCACCGAGTATCGGCCCATGAATCTGTCATAGGCGTCGGCCGATACGGCGAATCCCATGGCGACGAATGTAACTGCTTACGGCTTGCCGAGGTCCTTCCAGGACTCCGCCTCGATCTCGACGTCGTAATGCTCGGCCGCGGCCTTGATGTTGGCAAAGGCCTGCTCTCGATCGGCATCGGTGGCGTCTTCGACTTGATCGAAGCGGGCGAGCGCGTTGCGAACATGGCTGGCATCGGTGAGGGGCTCTTTCCGCAACTTCGGGAAAGCGAAAACGCTGTCAGGCAGGTCGTCGCGCTCGTCGGTATCGAGCTCGCCGTGCACGGTGTGGGGTTTCCAGGTCTTCCTGGCCATCTCTCTCCTTCCGACACCAGCTCGTTACCCGAGGTGGAAGCCATTCAATCGGCGAGCTGTTCCAATATCGGGGGTCATGCCAGGTCCCGCACCAAAAACCTTCGTCCTGGTCGAGGGAGCCAGCGATCAAGCCGCCGTCGAGGTGCTCGCCCGACGCCTGGGCCGAAACCTCGCCGAGGAGGGGATCTCGATTGTCTCCATGGGTGGGGCCACCAACGTCGGCCACTACCTCCGTCGCTTGGGCCCACGCGGCGACGACCTCAGGCTGGCCGGCCTCTGCGATGTAGGCGAGGAGCCCAAGTTTCGCCGCGGACTGGAACAGGCCGGGCTGGGCTCCAACCTGACTCGGGAGTCGATGGAGAGCCTGGGCTTTTTCGTATGTGTCCTCGACCTTGAAGATGAGATGATCCGCTCGCTCGGCGCCGACGCCGCTCTGAGCGTCATCGAAGCCCAACGTGAGATTGGCTCCTTCCGCATCTTTCAACGCCAACCGGCTCAGCGGCAGCGAAGCGTCGAGGCCCAGCTGCGAAGGTTCCTCGGTACCCACTCCGGACGCAAGATCGCCTACGGAGCGCTGCTCGCCGAAGCCCTTGACCTCGAAAGAGCTCCACGTCCGCTAGAAGCGCTTCTAGCCCATATCTGAGAAGACTCGATGGGCCCGATCCGGGTCAGCTGCGTGCAACTCTTGGCCGCTGGGGTTGGCGCATACCATCAGCCAAGGTGATGGGCCGCATATTTCGCCTGATCGCGATCGCCGAAGAGGCCAACGATGAAGCGGTACGACTTCGCAAGCGCGTAGGCGTCATCGCCGGGTATGTGACGATCGTCGCTCCCCTAACCCTTCCGATTCAAACCCAGGGACATCCGTTCAGTTGGCCCTTGGCGCTCGGGCTCTCGACCTTCAGCGCCGTCAACCTGATTGTCCTGGCTCGGACCCGGCGATTCGACCGCTACGTCGTCGCCCTGATTGCTGCCGGAACGGTTTTCGTGCCTCTCGCCACGGCCGTCGGTGGCGGAACCACTGGGTCGAGCCCTGGTTTGGTATGGGCCTTCCTTGTGCCGGCGTACGCGATCATGGCGCTCGGTCCGGATCGGGCCAGAGCGTGGTTCCTCGCCTTCATCGCAAGCGTCGTCTTGATGGTGGCCGTCGATCCGCTGGTCCGGTGGACAGGGGATCCGCCGCCTTACCCACTCCTGTTATTCGGCCACGCTCTCAACGCCCTTATCCCCCTCACGATCACCTTCTTGTTGCTCCGCTATACCGACGTGCGTCGGCGAGAAGCGGAGACCCGAGTCGACGAGCTCTTGATGAATGCGATCCCTCCAACCATCGCTTCTCGACTGAAGCGGGGTGAGCGACACATCGCCGAGTCGTACCCGGAGACGACAGTCCTGTTTGCCGATCTCGTCGGTTTCACCCCATGGACGCGACGCACCGACCCTGAGCGCGTCGTGGGTTTGCTCGACGATCTCTTCACCCGGCTTGACGGCCTGGCGATCGCTCATGGCCTGGAGAAGATCAGAACGATGGGCGATTCCTTCATGGCAGTGGCAGGGGCGCCTGATCCGCGGCCCGACCATTCCGCTGCGGCGATTGAGCTGGCCCGAGCGGTCATTGACGAAATGACTTCTTGGCGGGACGCCACCAACGAGCCTCTGGAGGTGCGCGTAGGGCTGGCTAGCGGTCCGCTGATCGGTGGCGTCATTGGTCAGCGGCGAATGCTCTTCGACGTGTGGGGTGAAACAGTGAACACGGCGTCTCGGATGGAGTCATCGGGCCTGCCCGGACGCATCCAGCTGGCCCCCTCAACCATGGAACTGGTAAGAGACCGCTATCAACTGGTGCCCCGGGAAATCGAAGTCAAAGGAATGGGGCCGATGACGACCTATCTCCTCGTCGACCAGCCGGGCTGAATCTGCTGCCAGGGTCAGTCCCTCTCCGGTCTCTCGATGCATCGGACGCGAATCTGAGTCGGGACGGCCGGATTTGAACCGGCGACCTCAGCGTCCCGAACGCTGCGCGCTGCCAAACTGCGCTACGTCCCGATTGGCGGTCTGATACTAGGTGGACCTTCCTGGTTGGTTCTGCGGACCGTTATCCGCGTTCAACGCGGTCCCCAACCCTGGGTTCGTAGTTGGGTCGGTACATTGCCCTCCGTGCAGATGCTGTTGGTGGCGGATTCCGCCTGGGTGAGAAACGACGTCGCCGCGGCTTTGCCGAGCTCGGAGTGGAGCGTTCATCATTCCGATCCCAGAGTGGTGGTGGAGGCCGCGGCAAAACATCCTCCGGCGGTGGTGCTCATCGATATGCAGGTTGGGTCGATGGGAGGAATGGCGGTTGTGCGCCGCTTACGGGAAGCGATCGCCATGGGTCAGATCGAACCCACCCGGCTTGTCTTGCTGCTCGACCGTTCGGCCGATCGCTTCCTGGCGAAGCGGGCCGGAGCCGATGCCAGTGTCCTCAAACCCTTCACCGCCCAAGATCTCCGCCGAGTTCTCTTCGCTGACTAGACACTCTGCGCGCGGAAAGGGCTAAGGAAGCTTTTCGCGACCCGCCACCGAGGGTGGGCTGTTGAGTTGCCCCTGGTAGGCCGCAAGACCTAGGGTCGGCTGACCCCCTATGCGACGCGGAGTCAAATATTTCGCGGTCGCGCTCGTTTTGCTGGTGGCGTTGCCGGCACGAGCGGACGACCTCGGCGCCGCCGTCAACGCAGTCCGCTCGCCCGATTTGGTAATCGAGGGCACTGTCGATGGCTTCGCCCAGGCGGCTGCCAACCGGATTGCCGGCGGTCAGAGCTTGGTTCACTCCGATCTTGGGCCGCTGCTCGGCACCTGCTCGGCGGCGGGGGAAGTGATCGGTTACGGCTCCGACGTCGCCGCAGTGATGAACGCCTTTGCCAGTAGCCCGTCGCACTGGACGCTGATCCAGCAATCGAAGTGGAACGCCATGGGCACCGGCGCAACGACGGACTCGGCTGGGCGACTGTGGGTGGCGATCGTGTTTTGCACCCTCCCCACTCAGAGCGTTGCTCCCTCGCCGCCCCCGACCACAGTTGCCTCGCCGCCACCCACCACAGCTCCCCCTCCCCGGGCGGCGCCTCAGCCGGCTCCTATGACTCCTACCACCACCGCGCCCCCACCCCCCGCTCCCCTCTCCGTGCTTCGATTCGGTGCCATCCTCTCCCTGGGAGAAACCATCTCGCTTTTCCTCGGAGCCTCGCCCTTCCTCCCGCCCGAGGACTGGCAGACATTCGCCTTTCCCTCGATCAGCTGATCAGTTCTGCGATTTGCACGGCGTTGAGCGCCGCCCCCTTGCGCAAGTTGTCGCCGACCACCCAGAGGTTGATGCCTCCCTCGTCACCGAGTGTCTGACGCACCCGGCCGATGAGCACCGCATCCTTGCCGGCGGCGTCAAGGGGTGTCGGCACTCGGTCGAGCCACAGCTCCCCGCCGGGAGCATCCGCGAGGATCCCCAGTGCCTCCTGGCGGTGAACCGGACGGGAAAAGAACATGGTGGCGGCGACCGAGTGGCCCACCATCACCGGCACCCGGACGCAGGTGGGCTCGACCACCAGATTGGGAGCCTCGAGGATCTTCCGGCTTTCGTTCACGAGCTTCCACTCCTCGTCCGTATAACCGGATTCGGTTTCAGTCCCGGCATAGGGGATGACATTGAAGGCGATGGGACGCACGTAGAGATCCGTAGCAGGAAGGCCCTGGAGCTGGTTGGTCAGCTCGTCCATGCCTCTCTGCCCGGAGCCCGAGACCGACTGGTAGGAGGTGGCCACCATCCGTTCGATCGAAGCGGCTCGGTGGAGCGGCCCCGCAGCCACCATCAGGGCCATGGTGGTGCAGTTGGGATTGGAGATGATCCCCTGGTGGGCGGAAACAGCATGATCGTTGACACCGGCCACCACCAGCGGTACCGCCGGATCCCGCCGGAAGGCGGAACTGTTGTCCACCACCACCGCCCCGGCGGAGGCAAACCTGGGGGCGTAGGTGCGGGAGCGCTCGGCGCCGGCAGAAAAGATGGCGATGTCGACTCCATTCGTCTCGGCCCACTCCAGATCCTCAATTTCGATTTCGCCCCATCGGGTGGTCACTTTCGAACCCGCCGATCGAGCGGAGGCCATGAGCCGCAACTCCGCCATCGGAAAATCTCGCTCCTCCAAGACCGAGAGCAGGGTCCGGCCTACGGCTCCGGTGGCCCCCACCACCGCCAGCCTCCGATCGCTCATGCCCCGACCTCCTCGGCCACCAGCGGTGGCTGGAACTCGCGGTGAAGGGCGGCCACCGCCTCATCGACTTCATCGCCGCGGACGATGCACGAGATTCGAATCGTCGAAGTCGAGATCATCTCGATGTTGATCGCCGCCTCCGCCAAAGCCCGAAAGACTCGGGCGGCCACGCCAGGGTGAGACTTCATCCCAGCCCCAATCAGTGAGACCTTGCCAATGTTTTCGTCGACTTCGACGGTCTGCGCACCCAATCCATGCGACACCTTGGTGGTCACCTCGGCGGCGTGGGTAACTACTGCCTTGGGCACCGTGAAGCTGATGTCGGTGGAGCCGTCGTGACCGATGTTCTGGACGATCATGTCGACATTGACCCCGCCCTCGGCTAGAGGCTCAAAGAGGTCCGCAGCCACGCCGGGTTTGTCCGGCACCCCTCGCACGGTGAGTTTTGCCTCGGATCGATCGTGCGCGATCCCGGAGATGATTGCTTGCTCCATGGTGGTCTCCTTGACCCAAGTCCCGGCATTCTCATTGAACGACGAGCGAACATGTATCGGGATATTGAATCGGCGCCCGAACTCGACGGCCCGGGTCATTAGCACTCCGGCTCCCGAAGCCGAGAGCTCGAGCATCTCGTCGTAGGAAATCTCGGCGAGCTTCACCGCCGCGGGAACAACCCGCGGGTCGGCGGCAAAGACTCCGTCGACGTCGGTGTAGATCTCGCATACGTCGGCTCCAAGCGTCGCCGCCAAGGCGACGGCGGTGGCATCGGAGCCCCCGCGGCCGATGGTGGTGATCTCTTTCGAAGTCGGGTCAACCCCTTGAAAGCCGGCAACGATCACCACCTTGCCTCGGGCCAGGCCCTCCTGAATGCGATCACCCCTGATCTCACGTATGCGAGCTGCGCCGTGGACGCCATCGGTGAGGATTCCAGCCTGGGAGCCGGTAAGGCTCATCGCCTCGACGCCGCGGGCAGAGATCGCCATGGCCAGCAGGGCCATCGTGATGCGCTCGCCGGCGGTGAGCAACATGTCCAGCTCCCGGGCAGGGGGATCAGGGGTGATCGCCTCCGCCAGATGGATCAGGTCATCGGTGGTATCGCCCATGGCGGACACCACCGCCACCACTCCGTGGCCGGAGCGGGTGGTCGCGCAAACCCGATCGGCGACGGCGTTGATCCGGTCGGGAGTGCCGACCGAGGTGCCGCCGAACTTCTGAACGATTAGGGACACGGAGGAGACCTCACGAGGGGTCAAGAAGGATGGAATTTGGGGACCAGATGCTGCAATGAATAGCTTACGGCCCGGTTCACCCCCGAAATGACTGATCGCCGCCAACGCCAGAAGGAACAGCGCCTCCAAAAGCGCGAGGAGGAGCGCAAGGCTGCCACTCGTCGTGAGTTCCGCCGTCGCATCGTCATCGCTATCGCCGTCGGGATCGGGCTGGCGGCCATCCTCGTCTTGATCAACCTCGGACCCGCCGATCAACAACTGGCGCCGGGCTATGCCGGCTTTCGCGGTCAGCCCACGGCTTGTGGGGCCGAGCAACCGCCTGCGTGGATCCCGCGGACCTTCACCGAACCCGAGGACCAGGGCACTCTTCCCGCCTCCGCCACCATTTCGACGTCGTGTGGTCCGATCGTGATCGATCTCAATGAGGACGCACCGGAGACGGTCAATTCATTCGTGTTCCTGGGTCGGGAGGGCTTCTACGACGGGCTGGTCATCAACCGGATCATCGAGGATTTCGCCATGTACGGAGGCGATCCCAACGCCGATGGAACCGGTACGCCCGGCTACGTGCTGACCGACGAGCCCCCTGGGGAGGACTTCGACTACTCCGAGGGCGTGGTGGCGATGTCAAACAGCGGAGGTGGGACGGCAGGCAGTCATTTCTTCATCGTGATCGGCCCTGACGCCCGGGTGCTAACCAACACCTTCTCCGTCCTCGGCACCGTGGCCGATGGACAAGAGACTATCGATGCCATCCTCGCCGTTCCCCGCTTGCCCGCCAGCGGATCAAACGAGAGGAGCCGGCCTGCAGAGACGGTCTACATCGAGTCGGTTACCTTCGACTGAAGCTTTGATTGATCGACCTTCATAGCCATTCGAATGCCTCCGACGGGTCGGATGACCCCGCCACCTTGGTGCAACGAGCCGCTGCCGCTGGCGTTAGCTCTCTCGCCCTCACCGACCACGACACCCAATCGGGGGTACCGGCGGCGGTCGCCGAAGCCAGCCGCCTAGGTATAGAGCTCATTCCCGGAACGGAACTATCACTTGCCTGGGAAGGGGGAGCGATGCACCTGGTGGTGCTCTTCCTCCCTCCCGGAGTGGGGCCGCTCCAAGATCGTCTGGCAGAGATCCGCGTCGCCCGTCACGCCCGCAACAACGAGATCCTCGAGATGCTCGGCTCCCTCGGCCTTCCGGTCGGAACCGACGAGGTGGCTGCCGTGGCGGGAGGCGAATCGGTGGGCCGTCCCCACATCGCCGCTGCCATGGTCGGCCGGGGTTACGTGGAATCGATCGCCGAAGCCTTCGACCTCTACCTGGGATGGGGACGACCCGCCTATCGTCCGCGCTGGCGGCTCGCTCCCGAGGAGGGAATCCGCCTGGCCCTGGAATCCGGTGGAGTGCCGGTCCTTGCCCACCCCCACACGCTTGGACTCAACAACTCCGAGGAGGTCTCCTCCACCCTCCAGCGGCTCAGGGAGGCCGGCCTGCGGGCGATGGAGTGCTATTGCCCTCTCTATTCGCCGATCGAACGCGAGGGCTATGCAGCGCTCGCCGCCAGGTTCGGCTTGCTGCCCTCGGGCGGAAGCGACTACCACGGAACGTTCAAGCCCGGCATCGAGTTGGGAGTCGGGCGCGGCAACCTCTCGGTGCCCGCGGGACTGCTCGATGCGCTCCGCCCGTGAGAAGACCGCTCGGTATGGGAGGCGCCGCAATTCTCGTCTCGGGGTCGATCCTGGTTTCCCGGCTCCTCGGTCTAGGACGAGAGACGTTGCTGGCCGCCTTGCTGGGGGTTAGCGAGGAAGGCGACCTGTATCGCTTCGCCTTCGTCGTTCCCGACATCCTCAACTATCTCCTGGCGGGCGGTTTTCTCAGCATCACCCTCATCCCGATCCTCGCCCGCAGGATCGAAGAAGGGGATGAGGACGCCCTGCACCGAGACTTCTCGGCGGTATTCCGTTGGGTGGGATCCGCCATCATCATCCTCACCGTCGTCCTGATGCTGGTAGCCGACCATGTCTGCCGGGTGGCCTTTCCAACCCTGGGGGAAGCCGACCTCGATCGAGTGGTCGACCTGACACGGATCATCCTGCCGGCTCAGGTGGCCTTCGTCTTGGGCGCCTTGTTGATGGCGTACCAGTACTCGAAGAGACGCTTCCTGTATCCCGCTCTAGCCCCGGTGATTTACAACCTCGGCATCATCATCGGTGGAGTGGCGGGAGCCAGCCAGGACTCCAACCGCGCCGCCGGCTTTATCTGGGGAGCATTGATAGGGGCTGTGGTGGGAACTCTGGTGCTGCAATGGATCGGGGCCCGAAGGGCGGGACTGCGAATCACAACCGGCAGCTCCACTGCGGTCCGTTCGTATCTGACTTTGGCCTTCCCGCTAATGATTGGTCAGTCGGTGACGGTCCTCGACGAACAGTTCCCCCGCCTCTTCGGGCAACTCGGTGCCGACGGTTCGGCTGCCGCTCTTTCGCTGGGGCGGATGCTGAACATGGTCCCGGTCGGTCTGATCGCTCAGGCTGCGGCCGTGGCCAGCTACCCATTCCTCGCCCGCCTGGTGGCCTCCGGGGCCGAGCAAAGGACCGATCGAGTCACACTGAGGGCTCTGCGGGGCACAACCTTTGTGTCGATGGCGGCACTGGCTTTTTTCTTCGGCGCCGCGGCCCCATTGGTGCGGTTGGTCTACGAGTGGGGCCGGTTTGGGGCCAGCGATTCGGCCCAGGTGGCGATGCTGCTCGGGTGGTTCTCACTGTCGATTCCCGCCTGGGGGATCCACCAAATCCTTGGACGCTGGTTCTACGCCCACCGGCGGATGTGGCTCCCGGTTCTGGTTGGCACCGCTGCCACCGTGGGCGCGATTCCTCTCTCGCTGTCCTTGTTCGAGGCGACCGGAGTCGCCGGCCTGGCGATCGCCAGCTCGATCGTGATGTGGCTCTACACGATCGCCCTGATTGTGATCTGGGCCCAGGGACGCCCCGATCGCTGGCGACCCCTCGCCGCCACGGTGGGACGCACGTTGCCGCTGATGTTGGTTGCGGCGTTGTTCATCCGGGTAGTCAATGACGCCCTGGCGACTCCCGACGCTCTCGCTGCTCTGGTCATGATCGCGGTATCGCTGGTCGTGCTGATCGCCGTCTTTGCAGTGGGAGGTCGGCCCCTTCGCCTTGAGGAGTCGACACCGGGATGGTGGAGGGACACCCACCTCGCCGGCTCCGCCGGCACTAACCCCAACCTCTCGCTGGGCGGAGAAACGGGAACCGCTAGCGAGCCGGAAGTTGACCCCGACGCTCCGGTCTGATCGAGTCATACGGGTCGTCGGGATGGGGATCCTGATAGGCACTCACCCAGGCGGAGGGACGGCGGCGCGGCGGGAGAACGGCACGGGCAGCAGCCCGTTCATCGAGAAGTCGGAGGAATACCGCAGCAATCACGGCCGCCTCGTACTCATCGGCGCCTCCGCGGATTTCAACCGAAGTCACGACGCTGGCTCCACTAGCTCGATCAGAGTACCGGCGAGATCGGCAGGGTGAACGAACGCGACCCGCGCCCCTCGCCCTCCGAACCGGGGCACGTCATCGATCAAACGGGCGCCGGCGTGGCGCAGATGTGCGAGCGATTCGTCGAGATCGAGCACTGCGTACGCCACATGATGCAGTCCTTCCCCTCGCTTCTCGAGAAATCGCCCGACGGGGGATTCGGGAGTGAGTGGGAGGAGCAGTTGGATGAAAGAGCCACCCAGCGGAAGCAGGGCTTCCTCCACCCCCTGGCTTTCGACCACCTCGCGATGGCTGGGCTCGATCCCGTAGCGGCTGCGATATCCCTCCAGAGCGGCTTCGAGGTCGCGCACTGCGATACCGACGTGGTCCAGGTTGTAGGCGAGCACGTCCTCATTCTGGCGTAGCAGCCCCACCGGCCGCTTTCTACGCTTGCCCTATGGCCGAACCCATCGAGCGCAACCTGGGTCTCGACCTGGTTCGGGTCACCGAGACCGCGGCCATGGCCGCCGCCCGCTGGATGGGCCGCGGTGACAAAGAGCAGGCTGACCAGGCGGCAGTCGACGGGATGCGGGCTCACCTCGCCACCATTGACATCGACGGCGTCGTCATCATCGGAGAAGGGAAGAAGGACGAAGCCCCGATGCTATTCAACGGCGAAAGGGTCGGGACCGGCCACGGGATGAAGGTGGAAGTGGCAGTCGACCCTGTCGATGGGACCACCCTCACCTCCAAGGGCGAACCTGGGGCACTATCGGTGATCGCCGTAGCCGAGGGGACCGGACTGATGTACGCCCCGGGCGATTTGGTCTACATGGACAAGCTGGCGGTCGGCCCCGAAGCCGCCGGCCAGGTGGACCTCGATGCACCTGCTGCCGTCAACCTGCGCAAGGTCGCCAATGCCAAGGAGAAAGACGTCTCCGATCTGACCGTGGTACTGCTCGATCGCCCGCGCAATTCAAAATACATCGAGGCGATTCGAAAGGAAGGGGCGCGGATTCGCATGATCCGTGACGGAGACGTCGCCGCGGCCATCGCCACCGCCAGGCCGGATACCAGCATCGATCTTCTCATGGGGATCGGAGGCTCCCCAGAAGCAGTGCTGGCAGCGGCGGCGTTGAAGTGCATGGGTGGAGAGATGCAATGCCGGCTCTGGCCTCGCGACGACCGCGAGCGCGCCTTCGCCAAAGACCATGCCCTCGACCTCGAGCAGATCCTCACTACGGATGACCTCGTGGGCTCAAAAAACGTGTTCTTCGCCGCCACCGGGGTGACGGGCGGCGACTACCTCCGGGGAGTCGACTTTTCGGGAACTCGAGTCACCACTCATTCAGTGATCATGCGATCCAAGACCGGCTCGATCCGCTATATGGACGCCCACCACAATTTGAGCCGCTTGCGCGAGATCGCCGCCCCGAGCCTCGACTGAAGATGCCTGGA
>DATEDN010000154.1:0-2370 GCA_035281645.1 Acidimicrobiia bacterium
CGATGCTTCGTCCGTCGCTCTTGCTGCTGGGTCCCCTGCTGACTGTCTCCTCGAGCTCGTTTTGGATGGCGTCGTGGCTCGATTGTTCTCGCGCCTCGGAGATCACCACCATCGACAGCTCGTCGTGGAGGGCGGCTTCGACCAGCGGTCCGATCCGGAGGGAGCCTTCGCCGTAGGGGAGGTGTCTCACTTCCCCCCCGGCGTTGAAGAGGTTGTCGGTGAATTGGGTTTGCAGCGGGTCGATCATCCAGCCGGGAAAGCTCCCGCGGATGAAGGCGATCACCGATTCGAAAGCCTCCACGCTGGTGAGAGCTCCGCCGGTCTGGGCGTGGACGTGAGCCCAGTCGACGATGGGGCGAATGAAGCTGAACTCGTCAGCCAGGAGGGCGATGTCACCGAGGGTTCCGAAGTTTCGCTCGGCTCCGCTGGTCTCGAGCCCGAGGCCGACTCCCATCTGTGCGATCTTGGGACTGATTCTTCGCAACCGCTCCTGGATCATCTCGGTCAAGACTTCTGGATCGCGACCTTGAGCAGCGCCGAAATGGGCGCAGATGATGCGACTTCCGAGGGCTCGACCGAGCTTCATGGTGTGCTCGAGGGCGGCCAGACACTGCTTGGCGCGATCCTCGTCCTCGACGGTGAGGACGGCGAAGTAGGGAGCATGAACCGACACCCAGATGTCGCGTTCTCGGGCTAGCTCGCCGAACCGTTGACAACGCTTCTCCTTCCAGGGAAAGGCGGTCACGAAGGCGAGCTCGAAGGCATTGTGGCCCTTCTTGACGAGGTCGTCGAGGAACGCGGCGTCGTCTTCCGGTTTACCGCGTGGCAGGCCCGAGATCCCGAAGCGAATCTGGGCCGGCATTCGGCGAGGATAAAGGAGGGCGGCCAGAACTAGTCAGGTTGTGTGTAATCACGACCACCCTGCCGTGTCTTGCCCGACAAGCCGAAGAAATCAGGATGAGCACAACGACCCTCTCCGCCAAACAGATGATTCCTCTCCTGGGAATGGTGTGGCGCGGGATGTGGGGCGCCACCGCTGCCACCGCCGCGGCTCAGGTCATCGCTGCCGACGAAGACAGCGACGACGAAGTCGACGAAACCGCCGCCTGAATCCTCGCCGTTCATCGGACGGCCACCCATACCTAGGGTGACGCCCCCGATGCCCGCCGTCACCAAGAGTCCCGCCCTGAGAGCTTTTTGGCGGCTTCATCGGTTCCTTCTCCGAATCAGCAATGGCCGCTTCTTCACCCGGCTCGGGCCGGGACGCCAGTTGTTGTTGATCACCAGAGGACGCAAATCTGGCGAGTCGAGGCAGGTAGGCCTCACCTATCTGACCGATGCTGATCGGTGGGTAGTGATCGCCTCGAACGCCGGGGAGGACTCTCACCCGGCCTGGTGGCTGAACCTTCTCGCCGAGCCAAGGGCTGTGGTGGCGTTCGGCGGCCAAATCATCCCGGTCGTTGCTCATGAATTGGAAGAGCCCGAGCGCTCATCGTTACTCTCCCGCTTTGTCTCAGAGATCGACGCCGGCTATGCCGACTATCAGCGGAGGACTACGCGCAGGATTCCCGTTGTTGCATTGACTCGCACCGAGCTGGCTCGGGAGGCTGGTTCAATAGAGGCGGGCCCGTAGCTCAAGCAGGCAGAGCAGGGGACTTTTAATCCCAAGGTTGAGAGTTCGATTCTCTCCGGGCCCACCCCAGATTGAGATAGAACCGCTTCGCTCCCGCAATTCTTTTCGTTCAAATCATTTGACTATTCAAGTGGGTTGAATATAGGTTGGAGGGAGTGCGCCGGGTGCTGGCTCTCGAATCACGCGAACAGATAGAGCTTCTCGCTGATGACCTAAAGCTCGCCATCCTCGAGCAGGCGATTCGCCCCACGACCGTGTCCGCGATGGCAGTCGCACTGGGGGTTCCCCGGACCCGCCTCTATCACCACGTCAAGCGCTTGGTGGACAAAAACCTCCTGCGGGTCGTCAAGCAGCGCAAGGTGGGACCGCTCGTTGAGAGTCAGTACCAAGCAACTGCCCTCAACTACCGGGTGTCGAAGAGGCTCCTCGAATCCCTATCCATATCCGAAGTGGGGGCGGTCCTCGTCTCCTTGGTGTTCGGCCCGGCCAAGGCCGAGTTTGTCACGGCATTGCAAGACGGCGTGTTCTCGCTTATGGACTCAAAACGCCGGCGGGAAGTCCAGGTCGCCCGGCATCACATGATGCTGACTCCCGAAGAGCTCAACCACCTTATTCGCGAGCTAGAGGAGCTTTACGCCCGCTATGACCCCGACCCACAGATCGAGCGGGAGGGGACCATCCCGGTGGCGGCGGTGAGCGTCGTGCATCCTCGCCGCAGGGGGTCGGGATAAAGGCGC